>JAWOHR010000170.1:0-2540 GCA_046485075.1 Bacteroidales bacterium | reverse complement strand
CTGCCGGCAAACATAGAAAAAATCACCCAGATTATCTCCGGAATTACCGAGAACAATCCCGCTATTCTGCGCCAAGAGAGTGAGGACTTTCTTGCCCTGGTCGACCATCCCGGCGGCTGGGGAGCTTATAAGATAGAGAATGTACCGATGCTGGTAAAAAAGAATGTCACAACTGCTTTTCATAATGTGTCAAACTATGCAAGTAAAATCAGCGAAGGATTAAAATACTACAACTTGTGTTCCAGCATCTCTGAAGCATTGAAAGGTGACGGTGGAGCAAAACTTAAGTCTGTTCAATTATCGTTTGAGATAGTAAGGGATTGGATGTTGGCTGATTTCCCGAATTTTAATGCCGCAATTTTAAGCGCGGGCATAATCAATTACTCATTGGATAAGTTTATCAACACCACTCTTGATGAGTATAATGAATACTGGTGGAATAAATACAGCTCATATCTTCTGAAGAAGTACCCGGGTTTTATCCAGGATTGGGCCAATCCGTCGATGCAAGGCGATATGGGAAAATTCCTTGAGAGCAGATTGACAGAGTTCTGGGAATCTGCTGAACAGTTTGAACAAGGCGCCCCTTTCATGTACCAGCATTCGGAGTATGCCAGGAATCAACTTGGGCCTTCATTTGCAGCACGTTACTACAGGGATTATTTACATCAGAGTTTTCTGGCATGGGCAAAAAGAAATGCTGATATTGAGGAGGCGATTGCATGGACAGCAGCCGAAAGTAATGCCAGAGCGCTAAAGGAACTGCTTGGAGAGATAAGAATGATGAAGGCAGCAATTGAGGCAGCAGGACAACAGATGAATGAAAAAACTCCCATCAGCCTGATTGTCATTCCGAATAAAGTAAATCTTAAAGCAGGGGAAAGTGCCAGTTTCAGGGCGATTGCCGTTTTTGAAGACCAAAGCAATACCGATGTCACGGAACTGGAGTCTACCTCGTGGAGTTCAGGAACCAATAGTTTTGCCGTAACCGACGATACAGAAGCTGGTGAGCAGAGCATTACAGTGACTTATATGAATCTGCAGGCAAAAGCTGTTGTCACAGTTGCAGAAAGAGAGGATGAAAAGGAGCCTCAATGCGGAGAAAATCAGGAATGGAGCCCGGAGAAGAAGAAATGCGTCTGTATTGAAGGCTATGAAATGATAGAGGAGCTCGGAAAATGTGTGAGCATTGACGATATGATAAGTGAAATGGCAGGAGAGGAGCCTGATACGGTCTGCAATGAAAAATTTATGGCTGAAAGTCTGTCCCGTTTGAGGGAGATCGTAGCAGAAAGCCAGTCGATGTCTGCCCGGTTCACCAGTTTATTGAGCAATTTCATGAAGTCGGTCAATGAAAAGCACGGAATCCCCTGCAACGATCAGTTAATTGCAGCAGCTTATGCAGGCGCGAAACAGATTGAACAGGAAATGCAGGATCTGGAGGATGAAGCCACACGGATCAGCAGCGAGCTTATTATTGAAGCTGCCTTATGCCAGCTGACCAATCCCGATTATGCTGTTTCTTCAATTATTGGCCTGGCCGGTCAGATGGGATCACCTTTGGGCAGAATCAGCCAGGGGATCGCAGGTATGGAATCAGAACTCCTGATAAATGGCTGTGACCAGCAGGAGGTTGCTGATCTTGGAAATTCAATTGCTGAAACCACAACCGATCCCGAAGTTCTTGCCGCGATTCAGTCCGGTGGCATATCTCAGCCTCCCGAGTACACAGAAGGCGGCACCATGGGTGCGGTTGCAGTTGTGTACGATGGAGCTGATGCTCCCATGTCGTACCTCACGGTAGCTGTAAATATTAATTTCAGCACTTTCAATTTTGTTCTCGCAAAGGATGCACAGGAGGTTCAGAATTTTGAAAATATATCGTTGAAAGAAGGTGACAGGATACAGATAACTGTTCACGGTACTTCCCTGAATCCTTCATTCACTCTTCTCCCGTCGGATTTTGCCTGGATCGATCCCGAAACACAGCAGCAAACCACCCCAGGCAGCGGAATATGTCTGTTTACAATGGTAATTGGAATTGATTTCAATCCCAATGAAGAAGTAAACAGATACGAAATGATTGTAGGAATTGGCACAATTGGTTTTGGTATTCCGGGTTTCCCCGAAGGTTCCGGAAGAGAGTTACGGTTTTGATTTACGGCATTTTTAAGATTATTCCAGGGGAGAATGTAATTTAAGAAAGCACTCCAGGAAATGTTGTTATGGTTGTTTTTTAAAAATAACAACAAAAATTTATCGAATAACAATAACCTGCTTATTATTATTCGACAAAAATATTACCCAAAACGATATGTATTTTCAGTGGCGAGTGCCTCTTTTGCTGCATCAACCAGATCTAATTCCGGTCTGGTCACAATAAAAAGATTACAAAATCTGGCAATCAGAATTCATTTTCGTCATTGGTTTATCCTTTTTCGTTTTAATCCGAAAAAAAGAAGGCATGTATTTTGATGAACTTATTTTGCACTTTAAGGTTTATATCAAGTGTTGACCTGAATTATAACTAAAAAAGAAAA
>JAWOHR010000141.1:0-76492 GCA_046485075.1 Bacteroidales bacterium | reverse complement strand
TTTCCTGAATACCGACTTCAGGGGAACGGATTTCGGACAGGTAGTGGATTACTCCCAGTTCCAGTCCACCGGCATCTGGTACATCTCGTTGTCAGTCATGCTCAACAATAAGCAGATAAAGAAATTAATGGAAGGTGAGCCTTTTGACAAGACCGCCTACAGGGATTAACAAAAAATATCTATTTTTGCCTCCATCAGGGGTGTTAGCTCAGTTGGTTTAGAGCGCTTGCTTGACAGGCAAGAGGTCACTGGTTCGATTCCAGTACATCCCACAAGGGTAACACAAGATTTCAAAAAAACCGCTAGCGTGATATTAGCGTGCATCTCTAAAATTGAGGGAGTATTTCAAAGACAATTGTAACTGGAAATACTACCTCTTTTCCATTATAGATTATCGGATCAGGCTTTAAAAGGTCCTCGCTCTATCAGGAGCTATTGCCCCGGATAATGGTACTCGGGGATTCCGTCTTTTTGTTCGACAGCATAATACATGGACGCGAAGGATGCTTTAATCCACATGATGGAGACGAAAATACCCACGAATAACACTATCAGTCCGCCAATGGCAATGAAGAAGGCCATCAGCCCCATGAGGAATATTTGTCCGCCATAACCGCGGGTCATGTTCCAGCTCACCCTGAGGGCTTCCATCACATCCATCTCTTTATCCACTACCAGGTAAGGAACAAAGACCAGGCGGCATGCAAAGATGATGCCCGGAACGATCAGCATCACTAATCCCATTCCCACAATTACCGCAACCACGACATTCGCAAGCACTGCATTCCAGTAATTACGTTGAAAGACTGAGAACATATCCCTGACCTCGACGCGCTCACCCCTGACGGCTTTCAGAAACACCCAGTTTGCTCCGTACCCGATGGGGCCGGCCACAAAAATTCCGTAAAGCATTCCAAATAGAATCAGGGGTACCATGTACCATTCAAAATGGTCATCGCGAAATTGAATGACACTTATGGGGCCCGTTAATATGGAATAGATAATTCCGATGACCAGGAGCTCTATAAAATAAATACCAATGACTCTCCAGCCGGCGCTGTAACTTTTAGAGGCTTCGGGGATGAATTCAGTTTCCGGATTATTAAGAATTGTTACCATGACGTTTTGATTTAATTTGTATGATCAAAAGTAGATCCCGGAGTTATTACATCCTACAGACTTAAGTAGTGAATTCATTTTTCCTACCTAAGTTGGCCGGAACCGTGTCCGCTACGAAAGTTTGATTTTGTATATTGACCCTTGAACCGAAATGGAATGGCTGAATCGCTCAAACTCATACTCATTTTTATACCTCTTCTGGCGGGTGCCATAAGCATATTTCTTGCCTACCAGCTCATGCGAAAGTATCACCTGCCCTTTGTAAGCAGTTATTTCTATTACCTGGTCTTCCTTTATATTTTCGGGGCCTACAGCCTGATTGGAGCAGGCATTCTTGAACACCTTTTAGCAAGCATGGAAGCAGATCAGGAGACCATCCGAAAAAGCCGTATTTTTGCCACACTTCCCGGAATACCCTTGTTGTCACTTTCACTCTATACCCTTATCAGGGGTTTCACGGAGCTATTGTCGAGAAAAGTGTGGAAGTCATTTACCATTGCTTATTTTTTCCTTGCCTTCCTGGGACTTTTATTATATGGAATATGGGCGGTGAGGTTCACCAGCCTTGGTCAGGGAGATCTCCGGCTCTTCATGCTGCTTCAGCGGTGGATTTTTTCAGGATCTCTCATCCTATGCTATTTTAGCCTGTTCGTAATGTCCATAATTTTTTCACGAAAAATGGTTTACCATCAACGCAGGTTTGCGCTTTTTTCAGGATGGATTTACCTGCTCTACATGATCCTGACCTGCACGGCCTTCCTGCTCTCCGGACTGCATGAATGGTTCTCCTATATTTTCATCATGTTCTTTCTTTCCTGGCACCTGATTCCCATCCTTTTTTTGAGCCTCTACCTGGAAAAATACCATAGTGATACCACCACGCTCCATACGGATTTTGAAGAATTGCTGGATTCCTTCGCCGTGAAATTTGAAATTTCCAAAAGGGAAAAAGAGGTGATTCAGCTGATCAGCAAGGGGCTATCCAACCAGGAAATATCCGATGGATTATTTATCTCCCTGCAAACCGTCAAGGATCACACGCACCGTATCTTCACAAAAACCGGAGTGAAGAACCGGGTTCAACTGAGCAACCTGATACGCTCCCAACAGTGAGCCTATGAATAAAAGAGAAAAGGTAATTGAGATACTTGATAAGCTGAATATCGATTATGAATTGCACGAGCACCCTCCTGTCCCCTCCGTGGAGGAAGCCCTTCCCTACTGGAATCAGATCGATGCTACCCATTGTAAGAATCTCTTTTTCAGAAACCATAAGGGGAACAGGCACTATCTTGTGATCCTGAGGCACGACCGCCTGCTGAATATCCGGGATCTGGAACAGCGCCTGAAGCAGGGAAAGATATCCTTTGCTTCCCCAAACCGCATGGAAAAATACCTGGGTTTGACAGGGGGCTCGGTTTCGGTTTTCGGGCTTATCAACGACAACGAACACCACGTCCACCTTTTCCTGGATGAGGCACTGGAAAAAGCAGAGCGGATCAGTTTTCATCCCAACGAAAATACCTCCACACTGGTAATCTCCCGCTCTTCATTCCTGGCTTTTCTTAAGTGGAGCGGGAACTCCTATGAATTCATAAAACTGTATGAAGCGGATTAACACAATTTTATACGAAGAAAAATGGAAAACAGAAACATGAAACAGCACATCACATTTGTGGGTGCACTCCACATTGGATTTGGAATTCTTGGGTTACTTGGTGCCCTGACGGTATTTATTATCTTCAATTTTGCCCAGGGATTTGTACCTGATGAACCCCTGGCGGAGGAAATCCTCTCCTTCCTGGGCGGCACACTCTCTTTAATCATCATGTTCTTTGCAGCCCTGGGAATCATCGGGGGTATTGGCCTCTTCTCATACAAGCCCTGGGCCCGTATCCTGGTGATAATCATTTCAGCCATCAATTGCCTTAACGTACCCATTGGAACTGCCAAGGGGGTATACTCCATTTGGGTTCTGATGCAAAAAGAGGCCTTGGAGTTATTTGAGTTGTCCTGAAAAAAAGACCATCCTTTATAGATGGTCCCTTTCAATATTTATATTGGGCTGGTGTTCCTAATACCTTACCCGCTCGGTATAGTGGGTATGAAGCAACTCGTGTGATTTATGTCCAAGGGGCTCCCCGAGGAAATCTTTGTATAACGCAATCACTTCAGGATTTAGGTGAGACTTCCTGATGGCCATTGACATATCCTCGGCGTAAATAGCCTCGGTACGCTTTTTACGGATCACCTCATTGGTGGGTATGGGCTGTCCGCCGCCGCCCAGGCATCCGCCCGGACATGCCATCACCTCGATGAAATGGACATTGATATCTCCACTTTTTACCCCGTCCATCAGCTCACGTGCATTGACCAGTCCGTGGGCAACCGCGCACTTCAGTTCCACGCCGTTGAGGAAACTCCACTCCTCCTTGCAATCTTCGATCAGTACCGAAGCCTGCCTGACGCCCTCCATGCCACGAACCGGAGTAATGTTCAGATTTTCAAAAGGAACCTCCCTGCCGGTCACAATTTCATACGCAGTTCTCAGGGCTGCTTCCATTACACCTCCGGTGGCGCCAAAGATTACTGCCGCTCCGGTTGATGATCCCATGAGACTGTCGTAGGTATCCTCCTTCAGTTTATTGAAATCCACACCTGCCTGTTTAATCATCCTCGCCAGTTCCCTGGTGGTCAGAACATAGTCCACATCCTTGTAACCGCTTGAGCGCATTTCTGGGCGGTTCGCCTCATATTTTTTTGCCGTACATGGCATGATCGAGACACTCACAATATCCTTAGGATTCAGGTTCCTGGTCTGGGCATAATAGGTTTTAGCCAGGGCTCCAAACATCTGTTGCGGCGACTTGCATGTGGAAACGTTAGGAAGGTACTCAGGGAAAGTGTGCTCAATGAATTTGACCCATCCGGGAGAGCAGGAGGTGGTCATGGGGAGTGCAACACTGGCATCCTTATCCACCAGCGCTTTCTTCAGCCTGGTCAGTAATTCTGTACCCTCTTCAACAATGGTCAGGTCGGCTGTAAAATCTGTGTCCAGTACCGAATCAAAACCAAGTCGTTTCAGCGCAGCCACCATCTGACCCGTCACCCTTTTGCCAGGTTCAAGGCCTAACTCTTCGCCCAATCCAACCCTGACAGCCGGTGCGGTCTGAACCACCACATGCTTGGTGGGATCGAGAATGGCATCCCAGACTTCATCCAGGTAGGTCCGCTCCACCAGGGCCCCGGTTGGACACCGGTTGATGCACTGTCCGCAGTTGGTACAAATTACCTCGGCCATGGAGAGATCCTCAAAGGTGCTGATCTTCTGGTGGTCCCCCTTGTAGGCAACCGTAAGGGCATTGACCCCCTGCAGCTGTTCACAGGTTCTTACACATCGCTGGCACCGGATACATTTGCTATCGTCTTTCTGAATGGAAGGAGAGAACCGGTCAATGGTATAATTCTTGATTGCGTTAAGATCCAGGAATATGTGGTCCCCAACGGCAAACTCATTGGACAGGTTTTGCAATTCACATTTCCCGTTTTTATAACACTTGGTACAATCGGCATTGTGTTCCGAAAGCAGTAATTCGATGATGTGCTTTCGTGCCGAACGAACTTTCAAAGAGTTGGTCAGGATTTGCATTCCATCACTAACCGGTGAGGCACAGGCAGCAACAAGTGATTTTGCACCCAGCTGTTCAACCACACAAACCCGGCAGTTTCCGGCCACACACAGATCGTCGTGATGGCATAAAGTGGGTATCCTGAAATTCAATTGTTTGGCAGCCTCCAGGATGGTCGTTCCTTTGGGAACTTTCAACAGCATGCCATTAATGGATAAACTTACCATGATATCTGTTTTTTCGATTTTCTATTAGTAAATAATCTCTTCCTTGAAGTTCTCCACGATGGATCCAAATGCATTCCCCACCGATTGCCCCAGTCCGCACTTGGAAGCCCGCTTCATGGTCTTTGCCAGTTTGACCAGCTCATCCAGGTATTTGGAGTTCTTCTCTCCACGCTTGACAGCCTCCACTCCCTTCAGTAACTGCTGACAACCCACCCGACAGGGAGTACATTGTCCGCAGGACTCTTCGGTAAAGAAATCAAGGTAGTTGTGAAGCACATTATACATGGACCGGGAGGAGTTGAACAACTTCATGGAGCCTCCTGTTGGTACCCCTTCGAATCCGATGATGGTCTCTGCAAATTTCTTCCTGGGCACACAGAATCCTGAAGCGCCACCCACCTGAACCGCCTTGGTATCACCATCACCAAAATCGTTTACAAATTGATCCACGGTCATCCCCAGCTCCAGTTCGTATATACCCGCTTTAGGGGTATCTCCGGAAATGGAGAATACCTTTGAACCTCTGGAGTCTTTTGTTCCAATCTCCCTGAAATGGGGTGCCCCATATCGCATAATCATTACCGTATGCACCAGGGTCTCCACATTGTTTATACAGGTTGGTTTACCAAAAAGTCCGGATGTGGTTGGATAGGGAGGTTTATTCCGGGGTTCCCCTCTTTTTCCTTCAATGGATTCAAACAATGCACTCTCCTCTCCACAGATATAGGAACCACTCCCCAGGCGGATTTCAATGTGGAAATTCTGATTGAACTCATCCATGGCATGATGAAACTTCAACAATTCAGTGTTCAGTTTAGGGATCAGGAATTTGTACTCCCCTCTCAGGTAAACATATCCTTTTTTTGCACCAACGGCCTTACCGGCAATCGCCATACCGCAAAAAACCTTGCCAGGCACCTGGTCGAGGATTTCACGGTCCTTGAATGTTCCAGGTTCTCCCTCGTCTGCATTACAAACAATATATTTTACAGGATCCTGCTCATTGGCTGTGAACCTCCACTTCATCCCGGTGGGGAATCCCGCACCACCCCGGCCTTTCAGGTCAGAATCCAGAATTTCCTGGCAAATGGCATCGGGATCCATATCAGCGATCTTCTTCAGGATTTCCCTGCATTCGACCTTTTCAAAAATAAGATCTACCCTTTTTATATGTTTTGTATTCATGCTATTGCTGTTTTCCATGACCATTCTTTATGTATTCCCTCAATATCTCTGTCACCTTTGGCGGTGTAAGCTCTGTATAAGGCGTATCATTGATCAGCATGGCAGGTGCCTTATGGCACCAACCTATGCAGTTGGCTTCAAGCAAACTGAACCTGCGATCGGGAGTGGTCTCACCAATTTTTATCTTCAGAATCTCCTCAATGGTTGCCAGAATTTCATTTTTACCCTTCATGGCGCATGAGATGGTTTTACAGATCCTGATCACATATTTGCCCCGGGGTTCTGTATCGAGGAAAGTGTAAAAAGTTGCTGTCCCAAATACATCAGCCGCCGAAATATTCAGTTCTCTGGCCACATCGACCATATCCTGTTTGGAGAGAAACCGGTTATGAACAACCAGGTCCTGCAAGATTGGAATGAGGCTCTCACGGGTCCGGCCATGCTTGTTGGCCAGTTCCCTAACTAATTCATTTTCAATAATCATCTCCATGAGCTCAAGAATAATTTAATGTAATATTCTGTTTTTAAGTTAATTAAGAAGTCTGTTATTCAATTCACAAAAAGAAGGGGTAAAATTATAATTTTGATGTGATTTCTATAACAATAGACTCAGCATTTTATCCTCAACCCGTAAATAAATATTTATTCTAAATAAAAACAGTACGCTTTCTATTGTTTTTGAAGTAGTTACATTATACCTTTCTAAATAGTTGAAATAATATTTTAAATAAACTAATGTTTTAGTTGTTTAACTAATTATTTAGTTTACATTTGTAAAGCAGATTCGATACAAACATTGAAATGATGAACATATTAACAAAGGCCGAAGAGCAGGTCATGCAGATCCTGTGGGTCGAAAAAAAGGGATTTGTGAAAGATCTGCTTCAGAAATTTCCCGAACCGAAACCGGCCTACAATACAGTCTCCACGATTATCAGGATTCTGGAGAAGAAAGGTTTTGTGGATCACCACAACTTTGGCAAATCGCACCAGTATTATCCCCTGGTGAGCCGGGAACAGTACCGTAATGAAAGATTCTCCAGCCTGATGAAGAACTACTTCAACAACTCCATGAAACAGGTTCTCTCGCACTTTGGTAAAAACGGTTCAATGGATATGAAAGAGGCCGATGAGATCATCACGATGATGCAGGAGCTAAAAAACAAAATCGATACCCATGAATAACCTGTTCATATACCTGCTGAAGCTAAATGTTGCTCTGATAATACTTTTTGTAGCCTACAAACTCTTTTTTGAAAGGGACAGGAATTTCGTGGTTCGCAGAATCTACCTCCTGGGTGTGGTGATCCTGCCGCTGCTCCTGCCCCTGGTCCCGGAAAAGGTCCAAATTCCAATCGGAAGCATCGCTCCGATCTCCATTTCGCTGGAAGGAGTCACTGTGATCGGAGGAGCCTCTGAAAGCGAAACTCAGACAACCTTACTCGTGGGCCGGGCCGCCATGTACCTCTATTTTCTGGTTCTGGGACTTGGAATTCTGAAAATCCTTCATCAACTGGTACGTGTTACTCTGGCAGCCACATCCTCCCCGCATCTTACTGTGGATGGCACGCATCTGCTGGTCAACCGGGCCTTTCATGCCAGCTCTTTTTTTGGTTATATATTCATCGATCCCGATGCCCCTGATGATGAATCATTCCGTCATATCCTTGAACATGAAGGTATTCACAAAAAGGAGTGGCACTCGGTAGACCGTATCCTCACCGAACTCTTTGTCATGATCAACTGGTTCAACCCTGTGGCATGGCTTTTCCGCAGGTCGGTGATTCAAAATCTTGAATACCTGGCCGACTCGGCTGTTCTGAAAAAGGGTACCGATCCCCTGAAATACCAACTGTCAATATTGAATCAATATATAGGAAGCGCTTCCATTTCCAATCAATTCAGCAGTCAAATTAAAAAACGAATCAACATGCTAAACAAGAATTATAAATTGGGAAGCCGGTGGAAACTCGCCTTGCTTCTCCCGTTCATCGCCATTGCACTCTTTTTCGTATCGTGCACGGAAAAAGAGGGTGTGAAAGCAGATGAACCCATTGCTCCCATGGTGGAATCAGCCGCCGAAACGGAGGTCTTTTACGTGGTGGAAGAGATGCCTTCCTTCAACGGTGGCGATCCCGGCATCGAATTCCGCAAATACATTGCGCATAATCTGAAGTATCCCAAGGAAGCAAGTGCAAATGGAGTCACCGGAAGAATTATTGTCCGTTTTTTGGTAACCAATGAGGGCAAGGTGGTAATTCCGGACCAGGAGACGCTTGCAAAACTGGAAGCCAAGCCGCTTGATGAAGTGGTGGTGGTTGCTTACAGCTCCCTGCAGGAAGATGCAGTGACACCCGACGAAAAGTACATCCAGATGCTCAAGGATGAGGCGGTCAGGGTTGTCACCGGATCACCCGACTGGATACCAGGAAAGCAGTCCGGAAAGAATGTAAATGTGATGTTTACCTTCCCCATTAACTTTGTCCTGCAATAATCCCCTACCGCAACCACCGGGAGCATTCCCGGTGGTTGTTTCTTTCAAATGAGACCGCGACTCCTCTTTCCCTTTTTATTGTTTTTCATATATTTTCCATTTACCCTTATTCATAGTCAGGAATCAACCACTGAGCTTTATTACTCGGGTGAGTATGGCAGGGTATTGGAAATTACAGGCGACCTGATTCAATCGGGTGATACCGCGTATAATACTTTTTACCTGCAGGTGTTATCGGAAGTACAGCTGGGTCTGACTGCCAGGGCCATTGAATCCTTACAGTCCGCCCTGGTCAGTCACCCCGGTGATACCCGGTTACTCAGAATGCTGGCCGGACAGCAATTCGAGGCCGGGAATTATGTCCGCTCGCAGGAGGGTTTCCTTGAGCTGGTGAAGCGGGATAGCCTTGATGTATCCTCATGGTTCAGACTGGCAGAAATAGCTTCGTTCCGACAGCAATATGAATCGGCCAGGGAGGCGCTTGGAAAGGTCCTTGAAATTGATTCGCTCCATATGGAGAGCCTGATGATGATGGGAGAGATCCTCAACAGGGACAACCATAGCGGGGCCATTGCATACTATGAGAAAGCCTGGAGGCATTACCCCGATAACCAGAAGGCCGCCTTTGCGCTGGCCAATCTGAAAATCCAGCAAAAGAAGGCGTGGGAAGCAATGCCGGTTTGTGAACATATACTGAGTTTCGATTCCACAAGCATTAAATTCAGTAAACTGAAAGGATACGCCCATTACAAAACAGGAGAACCCTACGCAGCGATTAAAGAGTTTACCAGGGCCGTAAAATTTGGAGACTCCACAGCCTTCACATTCAAATACAAGGGGATCAGTCAATACCTGACCGCAGATTTTCCCGGGGCTATCGAATCATTGGAAAAGGCAGTGGAGAGGGACACCTCCGATGCTGAAAATCACTTTTTCCTGGGTGCAAGCCTGGCTACAACTACTGAAAAGGAGAGGGCCATGTACCATTTGAACCGTTCACTGGAATTAATGCGCCCCGACCCGGCCATTGTTTCACGGATCTATTCAGAGGAGGGAAATATAAAGCGGCTTGAAATGAAATATGAGGAGGCTTATGAGCTTTACAATAAAGCATTTGAAGCCGATACATTAAATCCGCTGGCTCTTTACTTCATGGCATCTATCCTCGATAACAGCCTGCACAGATCACGGGAGGCCCTCCAGGTATATGAACGCTATATCGAACTACTGAACCAACTTCCTGAAAAGGATTATTCCGGTCAGGGTGCTTCCATCAGGACCATTGTGGAGGACCGGATCATCGCACTGAAGGAAGAGCTGTTCTTCCTGGATGAGCAGTAACCATCCCTCCTGCATGGCCCCTGTCCCATCCACCGCCGGGACCTTGCTAATTCCATAATATTTATTAAAATTTGCAGCCTCAAACCTGCTTGTGATGGAAACACCTATTGTTGAATTGATTCAGGGAATGCTTGCCCCGGGAGTGATGATTTCAGCCTGCGGACTGCTGTTGCTTGGAATGAACAACAAATACAGCCTGGTTGTGAACCGCATCAGGCTGCTCAATGAAGAGAAACGCAAGATCTTTCATATGGAAAAGGTGGATGAGATTGAAAGCAGCAGGCTTAGCAACATTGAATTGCAGATCAGTCACCTGATCGAAAGGATTTCACTGGTACGTACCGCCGTATTCAGCTACTCCATGGCGGTGGCCCTGTTTATCGTAAGCTCTGTACTGATTGGGGTCACCATCAACAAGAACACCCCTGGATTTGACTGGCTCATTGTTGCCTTTTTTTATGCCGGCATGTTTGCTGTTTTCCTGGGTATTGTCTTCGCCGCCATCGAGGTCTGGAAAGGATACCGCATCGTAAAAATTGAAATCTCCGAAGTTTACAAGCCTGTGAAATAGTGCATTTATTGCACCACCAGCTCTTTTACCAGAACCTGGTTTCCGATCCGGGCTCTGACCAGGTAGAGGCCCCTCTGCCAATGCTCTACCGGTAATGGGATGCGATGTTCTGCAGGAACCAGTCCCGGGTGTACCCTTTTGTAAGTCAACCTCCCTGAAGCATCATACACCTCGACGCCCAGATCTCCTCCATGGTTCAATACAAACCTGAGTGCTGTTTCATCCGAGGCCGGGTTCGGGAAAAGGATCATATAATCCAGTTGCCGGGCCTGATTCTCCGGAGAGATACCGGTCCCTGTATAGAGTGATCCCTTAAGTTCACGACCCTGGGAATATCTTGCGCCATCCCTGTTTAGCAGGTATGAAGAGACCCAGTCGGGACGCTCAGGACGTTGATCACTCCAGAAATATTCCTCCCAATCCTGATCGGTCAGCCTGGTGAAATTGGTTTGAACCTCCTGGTGAAAGGAGGAGACCGGACCGGCATAAGCCATATACTGACCGGGATTACAGGTGTTCTCCGCCAGGAAAACACCCATGTTGATCTTTCCATTCCCAACATGCAACACATTACCCACAATGCCGCCATTTAAATCGGTGGGCTGTGTATGAACGTCTGCCACGGTAAAATCAAACCCCAGTGCCTTCTCAAGGTCAAAAAAGAGATCGGTATACCAGCCTGATATTGAAGGCCCCGAGGCCATATAACCATTGATCATGGTCTTCAGGAAGGTAATCTCTTCCTCTGATGGAGTCAGATGTCCAAGCTCCTTTTGTGCAATCGATTCCAGTTTGCGCATGATCTCCCCGTACCCCTGGTAATAGGCTACGATACGCTCTTTGCATTCCACAACCTGGTCTGCAAATACCTGGTCAAAAAATACCCCCGCCTTCTCTGCAAAAAGTGCCAGTTTTGCGTACAATTCAGGGTAAGGCTCCACATAGGTATAAGGATAGGAACAACCGGTTCCCCCGGTATAGGATTGCTTTCCATAGAGAATATTATCGTGCCTCAGCTGTGCCCAGGAGGTAAGTTGGGTATTTAACTTTTCCTGGTGCCAGGCTGTGGTTTGCATGAAATAAGGCAACCCCTGTACAGTTTTTACAGGATTAAGGGTGCGCAGGGCCCCCAGCCACGAATTGTAAAGAGACTGCTCCCAGAATTCGGCATCGTACGACTCAATCAGGTATTTCTGGGCGGCCATGTTAGAGGCATACTTGTATGTTTCCATTTCATCTTCCAACAGGGCAAGGGCATCCTCATTGCCCAGTGCGGCCATGGCATCCAGCGGATCGGGAAGGGGCCTCCAGATTTTTATTCCATTATAAATAATCCGGTCATATACCAATTCGCTGAAAACATACGAATCCACCAGAAATTTCTGTCCCAACAGCTTAAACGATACCGGTAGTTTTCCCGGATCTGAAGTATCGGGGTCCACATAAAAAAAGTTGGACATGATTTTCTGACCGTAATCATCCGAAGCATTCAGTTCCTCCAAAAAAGATTCAAATTTCTCCTGTCCGAACAGCTCTCCCGGAGAAGAGATGGAGGCATCTGAAAGCACCTTCAGTTCTCCCGGTGTCAGGTTATCGTCGGGTCCGACCATAAAAGAGATGATCTCTTCATGTTTGGTCAGGTTGTCAAACTTTTCTGTTCCGTAAAGAAGTTCATTCAGCAAAAGAGCTCCCAGCTGCATCCTTCTTAACTCATCTTCTGTCCATGCATCTTCCCATGGATTACCGGGAGGGGCGGTCATCAGAAAATCGATCCGTCCCAGCCACATCATGGCCCTGAAATAGTTTTCAAGGGTAACCTCAACGCCCCCTGTATAGATCGGCTTATTGTAGTGTCCCCTGGGAGTAAACTGGCTGAAGTCAAGATGCCTGAGCTTACTTTCGGTAAAGAGGGTCATGTCAACCATATCTTCGGCTGCAACCGCAGCCAACACCTCACTATATTTTTCAGGAGTATCCAGCTGAGGGAAGAACGCCTCACCCTCTGCCAGAGACCGGGCCACGGAAATATAAAGATCGACATCCTTTAATACCTCATCGAACCGGTGATCGCTTCCATATTTAACGGCCAGCGACGAAACATCTCCATACATTGAGCCGAGAAGCTCCTTCAGGTTGGGCTCCAGAAACTGCCATTCGATGGTTTGAAGGATGGCATCATATGAATTATGAAGGGTGGAGAGGATAAAATCGGAACTTAAAAAAAGGGGCAGGTCGCTGCTGTAGAGATCAATAAAAGCGTAGGACCAGTCCATTGTCTCAAGTCGCTCCGAAACCATGAAAAAATTGTTCCTCAGTAAAGCCTGCTCATCGGCCGTGAATTGAAAATGATTGTCCAGCGAATCGTACCAGGGAATATCCTTCAAATTTACCGGATTCTGCCGTGAAGCGTAGTAGGTGGTTTTGGGCGGATAATCCCCGATCAGTTCAGACGCGCTGTAATTCCTGTGTGATTCCCGGAACTGCATATATGCTTCACCCGAAAAATTGCTTTGTGCCAGAATAAATCCTGGTTGAACCAGGAATATCATGGCAATTGCGAAATGGAACAGGACTCTTTTCATGATGCAGAATAATGATAACAATTTACTGAATAGATGAATATTAACATAAAAAAGATGATTATTTAGCATAAAGGGTTGCGCCGGACTCCTATTCCTTAAAAAAAGCCCTATTTTTGGTCAGAATAGTGCACCATGAAAGAACTACATAAATATTTCCGCATCAAAGGAACCTCAGAAGAGATCTATGCTGCCCTGACCAATCCATTTTCCATTACATTGTGGACAGGGGCAGAAACCACTATGAAAGAGGAAGAAGGGAGTGAATTTACTTTATTTGACGGGGATATTTCGGGGAAAAATCTGAGTTTTGAAAAAAACCATAAGATTGTTCAGGAGTGGTACTTCGGGGAACAGGAAGCTAAATCGATAGTTACGATCACCCTGAGGCCCGAGAAGCATTTTACCAGAATCGAACTCCTGCACACCAATATTCCTGATGAGGCTTTTGAAGAAATGGAACATGGATGGAACACCTATTATTTCGGAAGCCTTAAGGAGTTTTTTGAGATTTAGAAGACACACTTTCGTCTGAATTACCACCATTTCATAACCCGAATCAACCGAAGGGTGTAACTTTCCCGCACCCCTTTTCGTCCTACCTTCAAATTCACTAAAATATTAAATAGGATGAAAAAGATAATTACCCTTCTATTGGCAGCTGCCCTGTTTATCCCGGTTATGGCCCAGGAGCCCGAAGCACCGGAAGCACCGGAAGCACCGGAAGCCGTTGAAATACCCTCCGGGATTGAAGAAACCGATCAGTATAATGAAGAGGAAGCTGTTGAGAAAGCGATTGATGAAGCGATTGGTAATCCGGGTAACAAGAAAGCTGAGGATACAACCAACGTGATTGGCAGGCTGGAGGTTTTAGAGACACCCGAAAAGACAAGGGTTACCCTCGGGCAAAATGAGGTGATCATTGTTGAGGAGAATGGCGACACAGTCATCGTGGGACTAGGCTCCAAGGGGATCAGCATTGTAGAGGATGGCGACGGGGTCCGGATTAATGTCCTGGACATGGATGAGAAAAGAAACAAATCCGATCACAAGCACAAGAAAAGGTTCCAGGCTCACTGGGCCGGACTTGAGGTGGGACTGAACAACTATATGACGCCCGATCTTTCCCTGGTTCTGCCTGCCGGAGAGGAGTACATGGATCTGAACACCGGGAAATCGTGGAACTGGAATCTGAACATAGTCGATTTCGGAATTCCACTGGGTACTAAGTATGTGGGGCTTGTATCCGGACTGGGCTTTGAGTTTATCAACTATAATTTCAACGGTCAGAACAGCATCATGAAGGATCCTGAAACCGGGGATATTGTGGAATATGTTCCCCCGTATGCCGGGTACATCACAAAATCCAAAATGAACATTACCTACCTGACCGCTCCCCTCCTGCTGGAGTTCCATATTCCCACGGGAAGTGGTAATATACACATATCGACAGGGGTCATCGGAGGGCTAAAACTCTGGTCCAATACGAAAATGAAATACACTGAAGCGGGTGATCATTCCAAGGAGAAAAACAAGGGTGATTTCAACCTTTCGCCTCTTCGCTGGGGGGTCACCGCCAGGGTTGGGTACAAGGGGGTGGGCATCTACGCGGACTATTATATGACCTCCCTGTTTAAACCTGGAATGGGTCCCGAATTATACCCGTTCTCTGTGGGGCTTGCCTTTACCTTTTAAACAGAGATTTCCAATTACCGTCAGGCCGGCCGGATTCGGGATTATTCCCTTCCGGCCGGTTTTTTTATGGATGGACTGCTTCATGAAAATATTAACTTTGCGATAAATCAATCCGACTCAATCCATGAGGCTTTTACTGATCAGTAACTCTACCAATGCCGGTGAAGCATACCTCGACTATCCCAAGTACCGGATCCGGGATTTCCTGGGTGATCAATCCCTGAATTGTCTTTTTATTCCTTACGCTGGGGTGACCATCAGCTTTGAGGAGTACGAAAACAGGGTAAAAGCGCGTTTTAATGAAATAGGTCATTCGATTACATCCATCCACCACTTCGATCATCCTGTTAAAGCTGTTGAGGAAGCCGAAGTTATTGTGGTTGGAGGAGGAAATACCTTTCAGCTCATAAAAATGATACAGGATAACGGCCTTATTGAACCGGTTCGAAAAAAGATATTTGCCGGAACACCCTATGTGGGGTGGAGTGCAGGGAGCAACGTGGCCTGCCCGACCATCCGAACCACCAATGACATGCCCATTCTGGAACCCGACAGTTTCAATGCTTTTAACCTTGTACCCTTCCAGATCAATCCTCATTACACCGATAAGAACCCTCCGGGTCATGCCGGGGAGACCCGGGAGGACCGTATTATGGAGTACCTGGCAGCCAATAAAGGCGACAAAGTACTCGGATTACGAGAAGGCTGCATGTTCCGGGTGGAGGGGGAATCCATGAAACTGATTGGTGATCGTTCCGTCCGGTTCTTTCGTTACCAGGAGAACCCGGTGGAATTGGATCAAAAACATGACTTCAGTATATTCCTGAAATAGAGATGAAAAGCCAGCTGCGGATCATACTTGAGTATTTTCTGGCATTTGTGCTGATCATCCTGCTTCTGATCACCATCACCGGCGTGGTGGTGGTAAAGTTTTACGGGGAAGAACTTCAGGAACATGTGATGGAAATGGTCAACCAGCGGTTCGACACCAAAGTGGAAGTGGAGGAGGCCTCCGTCAGGGTATTCCACAAATTTCCAAACACATCGCTCCTTCTTAAAAACATAACAGTCACATCGAGTAATCATTGCAATATCCTGGAATTTGATATTCCTGGCACCGATACCCTGCTCACTGCCGAATCGGTCAGTATTAGTTTCAGTCTGCGGGGTATGATTCGTAAGAAATTTGAGATCAGGCAGATTGAGATCAGTGAGGGATCCTTGCTGCTGCTGACCGATTCCAAAGGTGAGGGGAATTACATATTGACCAGGGAGCAGAAGAAAAAGGAGGGCCATGGAAGTGATGTGGATATCTCACAGTTAAGGATTTCAGGATTTAATGTCAGAATGATAAACCTGGCCAAACAGATCGAGGCAGAAGGGAGCCTCGATAACCTTGAACTGAATGGCCGGTTCTCAAATGGCAACACGCAGGTCAGGGGATCACTGAAGGGATACCTGGAGAAGATTTCCAACAAGGGGATTCTTTATGGTTCACAACGCGATATCCAGGCCAGGTTGAACATGGTTGTGGTGGATTCTGTTTTAACGATAAACACCGGTCATATTCAGATAGACCGGATTGTGGCCGATATGGACGGGAAGATAACGGTACACCGGGGGAATGGAGCTGAATTAAGCCTCATTGCTGCAGCACGGGATCTTGAAATCCACCAGGTCCTTGACCTTTTGCCCAGTCATTTGAGCAACCAGCTTAAGGAGATCCGGGGGAATGGGATTCTTCAACTCTACACCAGGATTACGGGTATGGTAAGCTCCACTCTAAGACCAAGTATCGAAGCTGAATTTCAAACCAACAATGCCAACCTGTTTTGGGAAAGAGTCCCCTTCTCACTTAAAAATCTGAACCTGTCCGGCTCCTATTCCAACGGGGGACAATTTAATCCGGTGACTACCAGGTTAACCATTGATAAGTTCAGTGCAGTCATTGGCAGAGATCATTTCTCGGGGAAAGGACAAATCCATAATTTTTTTGACCCCGACTTTTCGTTCGAACTCAAGGGAGACCTGCATCCACAACAATGGCTGGCCTGGTATCCGTCGATCCCCCTTGACCAGGTTGAGGGATCGGTGATTACAGATATCAGGGTTACCGGTTCGTATGACCGGGACAAACCCAAGGGGCAAAAATTTCTAGCCTTCGATATTTCAGGTGGTATTGCCCTGGAGGATGTTATGTTAAGAATCAACCCGGATAATATTCCATTTACAGGACTGTATGGATCTGTAAAAATCTACAATGACTTCTGGGAACCCTCCTTTTCAGGAAAATTCGGATCATCTGATTTCAATATCTCCGGTACCGGGTTAAACCTGATCTCTTATCTTCTTGGTGAGGAGACCCTGGTGGCATCGGCCGACTTCCGATCGAACAGACTGGACCTCCGGGAGGTACTCGACCAATTACCGGGAGAGGGTTCCGGCAAGAAAGCGTCTTTCAAATTCCCGGAGAATCTGGACATGAAACTGAATTTTGTCATTAACGATTTCAAGAAGGATAAACTTGTGGCTGAAAATGTCAGGGGTGTTGCCCGGTTTGATTCGCCCTCCTTGTTTGTGGATTCTTTGATCATGCAAACCATGCAGGGGACACTGAGGGGTTCCTTTGGAATGGTACAGGATCCGGAAGGAACTATTCTTTCAAATGTGGATGCAAACCTCTTCAATCTGGATATCCAAGAACTATTCGAGGCTTTCAACAACTTTGGACAGCATCAGCTTACTTACGACCACCTGAAGGGAACCATCTCAGGCAGGTCGGCCTTTTCTTCACGGTTCGACCGCTCCTTTTCCATCATTCCGGAATCGATTCTCTGTGAAAATGAGGTGGTCATCCGAAATGGGGAGTTAAACAATTTTGCCCCGATTATGGCTCTTTCCAGGTATATTGAGATGGAGGAGCTCCGGAATATCCGTTTTAATACACTGGAAAATACCATTTTGATCAGCAATAGCCAGGTAGTCATTCCTGTGATGGATATCCAATCCAATGCCATGGATCTTTCGGCTTCGGGAACTCATCAGTTCAATAATACTTATGAATACAGGCTCAAACTTAAACTTTCCCAAATCCTTTATGGAAAGGCACGCAAGTCAAAAAACAGTGAATTTGTGATTGCTGAGGACGAAACCGATACGCGCACGCTGTTTCTGAAAATTTATGATACAGGTTCCGGGGCAAAGGTGGAGATAGACCGGGAAAAAGCAGCCGAAAAGATCCGGGAGGATATGAAAAAAGAGAGGTCAGAACTCAAAAAAATTCTGAATGAGGAGCTCGGATTATTTAACCGTGACCAGGAGATCAGGCAGAAACCGGCGGTGGATGAGTCCTTAAAGCTTGAGTTTTCATTTGAACAGGATACCATAACTGTTGAAAAAACGGGGACCGAAAAAATCCTGAAGCGCAAGAAAAGGGAAAAATCCGACTCCCTTCAGAATAAACCAGCTACTAAATTCGTTATTGATGAATAAAACTAACCTGACCCGATTTGGACATATACAGTAAAAAACAAAGGTGGAAGCAAATCCTGTTTTTTGCCGCAGTACTCATAGGGGTTGGGTCGTTATGGTATACCAACAGGCTGGTCAAACAGATCCAGACTACTGAAAGGCAAAAAATGGAGTTATGGGCTGAAGCGGTCCGGATCATGGACCAGGCTGACTTCGATGCCGATCTGGCCTTTCCCTTTTCCGTGATCGAAAGCAATACCCACATTCCGGTTATTCTTACTGATTCGTCGGGTAATATTCTGGGACATAAGAACCTGGACTCTCTGAAATCGGAAGATCCTGCCTATATGCAGCGACAGCTTGAGCATGCAAAACTGGAAAACGAGTCACTGGTGATCAACCTGGGTCCGGATGAAAAACAATACCTTCATTACAGGGACTCCATTCTGTTGCGCACACTGATCTATTTCCCATATGTTCAACTGGGTGTGATCATCCTCTTTATACTGGTCTCCTACATTGCATTCAGCATCTCCCGAACGGCCGAACAGAATGAGGTTTGGACCGGAATGTCGAAGGAAACGGCCCACCAGCTGGGGACTCCCATCTCTTCCCTGCTTGGCTGGATGGAGATTCTGAAACAGTCGGACCTGGCCCCGGAAACGGTGTCCGAACTTCAGAAAGATGCCAACAGGCTTGAGAAAATCACCGACCGATTTTCGAAAATCGGGTCTAAACCGACCCTGGTGGAATCAAACCTTTCAAATATCCTTTCCGGCAGTCTTGATTACATCAGAACCCGGGGGCCGGCCAACATTGAGTACCTGTTAGATATTCCGGATGAACCGATCAAAGTTTTTTTGAATGAGACCCTGTTTGAATGGGTCATCGAGAACCTTTGTAAAAATGCTACGGATGCCATCGGCGAAAAAGGCAGGGTGATCCTTCATGCCGTGGAGACCGATAACCATGTGATCATTGATGTGGAGGATACTGGAAAGGGGATCGCCAACTCAAAGTTCAAGACCATTTTCAAACCCGGATTTACCACCAAAAAGCGCGGGTGGGGGCTTGGGCTTTCCCTCTCCAAAAGAATTGTTGAGACCTATCATAACGGCCGGATCTTTGTCCTCTCATCCGATCCCGGAGAGAGTACCATCATCAGGGTTATGCTTAGGAAGTAGAAACCAGCTTGTAAACTTTATCAGAACGGCGAACCACCTGTCCGACCGGGAATGAGAAACGATCTCCTTTCACCGCAACTTCCACGTTTACCTCATTTACCCTTAGCTCCCTTACCCGGGTTTCGATAACACCTGTGGTGGGGCCGGTAATCAAAATATCATCGCCTATCTGAAGAGTGCCTGTCTCTAAGGCCACTTCAGCCACCCCAATGCGATCAAAATAGTTGATTGCTTTACCCAAATAGACCTTTTTCAGTGTGGCCTTCGAACCATAAACTTCACTCCATTCGCCCAGACGCTGACCCAGGTAATAACCGTCCCAGAACCCCCGGTTGAATACAGTGGCAAGCCTTGCATCCCAAGCCTCTATTTTCTCCGCCGAAAAGCTCCCGTCAAGGTATGCATGAATCGCTTCATCGTAACAGCTAGTCACCGTCTTCACATAGTCGGCCGACCGTGCCCTGCCCTCAATTTTCAGAATGGTTACTCCTGCGTCAAGCACCTTATTAAGAAAGTGAATGGTTTTCAGGTCTTTGGGAGACATGATGTACTCATTATCAATATCCAGTTCCACCTCCCTGTCCTTGTCTGTAACCCTGTATCCCCGCCTGCAAACCTGAAAGCAATCTCCCCGGTTCGCTGAATGGTTATGCTCATGGAGACTCAGATAGCACTTCCCGGAAGTAGCCATACAGAGGGCACCGTGGACAAACATCTCAATCCGGAAAGGGTCGCCCGACCGGCCCTTAATTTCTTCCAAAAGAAGGGCATCAGAGATCTCTTTTACCTGCACCAGATCCAGTTCCCGGGCCAGTACGGCTACATCAGCAAAATTTGAATAGAATTTAAGGGTTTCAATATTACTGATATTCAACTGGGTGGAAAGGTGAACCTTTGCCCCCACGCTATTGCAGTACTGCAACACCGACTGGTCGGATGCAATGATGGCAGTTACGCCGTGTTCCACAGCGCGATCGATGATCTCCCGCATCCGGTTCAGCTCATGGTTGAATATGACGGTGTTCACCGTTAAATAGCTCTTCATTCCATGGCCCTGAGAAACAGAGACAATCCGGGGCAGGTCATCCACTTTGAAATGGGCCGAGGAACGGGCCCGCATGTTCAGCTGCCCGATCCCGAAGTAGACCGCATCTGCACCTCCCTGTGCAGCTGCCTCAAGGGAATCATAGCTTCCGGCAGGGGCCAGCAGTTCGAAATCAGATCTTCGCTTCATGGATGTATTTTTGCAGAATCGCTGCATTGTAGGCAGGATCAATCCTTTCAGATTTGATTACTTCATACTCCTTGTGGTTCTTCTCCAGGGAGAACATGTAAGTTTTATCGTAGTATTGGAGGGTGATCATGGCTGTACTGTTAAAATCGGACCGGTCCACCGAATCCAGCGCCTCCCGGGTCCTGTCCCCTCCCAGCCTTTTTGAAATTTTACGGATGCAAGCCTTCAATGCCTCAGGTTCATACCCGGCATAGTGTTTAACCAGGTGGACGGCCCTTAACTCCCTGGAAACATCGAGAAATACTATTCTGCTCTCCTTCATCTGTTGATAAAACGGGCCCGGGATCGCACATCTTCCTACATTTCTGCTCTCATCCTCTATCCATATGAACCGATCCGGGTGGAGCCGGGAGAGAGCCAGGAAAAGGTTGTTTTCAAACTGTTCGGTGGTGGGTTGGGGAACCTCTCCCAGTGCGCCAAATGCAGAACCCTTGTGATGTGCAAGTCCCTCCATATCGATAATCTGTTCTCCCATCTTTTCCAGGTGATAAAGGATTTCGGTTTTCCCACTGCCTGTCCGCCCCCCAAGAACGATGATCATCAGCGGTCGTTCAAACCGGGTGAGAAGGAAATTCCGGTAGGACTTATATCCACCCTCCAGCAGGTAACATTGGATTCCCATGGTTTCGAAGAGCCATACCATACTTTTACTCCGCATTCCCCCCCTCCAGCAGTGAACCAGCAGTGTTCTTCCGTTTCCAGCACTCTTTTCACCCTGTTTGGCCAGCGCAACCAGCTTCTTACCTGCATAATCAAGCCCTTTGTACATGGCGGCCTCCCGGTTGATCTGCTTATAGGCGGTGCCCACCACCCGGCGCTCTTCATCCGAAAAGAGTGGAATATTCAGGGCGCCTGGGATGTGCCCCTGGCTGAATTCTGAAGGCGAACGTACATCAATGACCGGGTGCTTTTCAGCAAGGTTAAGGAATTGCTCTGCCTGGATCACTTCAGCCATACCTTTACTCCCGCCCCTTATCTTTCAAGGAAATTGCCCAGCAGGGACTGTCCCTCCTTACGTATATTCCTTCCATATGGGGAGATGGCCTGGATCAGTTTCCTGATGGGCAGGGATTGCAACCAGACCGTCCCGCTGCCCCTCAGTGTAGCCAGGAAGATTCCTTCACCCCCAAAAACCATGGAACGTAAGCTCCCCGATGGTTCTATATTAAAATCAATCCCGGGAGTATATCCAACCACACATCCCGTATCAATCCTGAGAGATTCATTGTTCAGGCGGCGTTCAATCACTGTTCCGCCCGCATGCATAAAGGCTTTTCCATCTCCTTCGAGTTTCTGCAGAATAAAACCTTCCCCTCCAACCAGGCCGGTGCCAATTCGCCTGTTCAGTGTAATGCTGATCCGGGTTCCTTTGGCCGCGCACAGGAACCCATCCTTCTGTACAATCAGGGAGCCTCCAAGAAGAGCCAGATCCACGGGAATAATTTTCCCGGGATAAGGTGCAGCAAATGCCACCCGTTGTTTCCTCCCTTCAAGGTTTGTAAAGTGAGTCACGAAAAGAGACTCCCCGGTCAGAATCCTCGTCCCTGCAGAGAGAAGCTTGCTCATCATTCCCTGGTTGGGGTCCGACCCATCGCCCATTTTAGTCTCAAAACCGATGCCCGAATCCATATACATCATAGATCCTGCTTCGGCAATCACTGTCTCCATTGGATCCAGTTCAATCTCTACCAGTTGGATATCATCACCGATAATCCTGTATTCCAAATCGTGTGAATGCATGGTTCTAAATGGTTGTTGAAAATAATTTGATCAGCAGTTGTTTAATGTTCTCTACACGGGCAGGTTTGCGGACATATTCGTTCATCCCTGCCTCAAAGGCAGCCTTTCGTGTTTCATCATCCTCATCGGCCGACATGGCGATAATGGGAAGCGTATAGCCCAAATTCCGGATCTGCCTTGTGGCCTCGTATCCATCCATTTCAGGCATGAGAAGATCCATGAAAACCACATCATATTTACCCTTTTCCATCCTTTCAACAGCCTCTTTTCCATTCCTGGCGATGTCGATTTCATAGCCAATATTTTTGAAAATCGACTGGGCCACTTTCTGGTTAATCAGGTTGTCCTCGGCCAGGAGAATTGAAAGCTCTTCAGGCAGAGCATTGAGCATAGGCACAAGGCTTTTCTGGTCTACGATTCCAGGAAAATTCTCAGAAAGTACATCATAAACCTCTTTGGTTTCAAATGGTTCAATCAGGTAATAATCGATGCCCAGTTTTCGGCAGGTTTTGTAGTTGCCCGTTTTATCATTTGAACTAACCAGCACAATGGGAAAATTTCCGGTGAGGTGCTTATTCTGTAACTCCTGAGCAACAGCAAATCCGTCCAGCTGGTTCTTATCCACAAGGATTACCAATTGGTACACCCCCTCTTTCATTTGAATATGGTGAATCACGCTATCCATCGTACTGTCCTGGTAGATCTTGGTAATCACCTTTAACCCGAATCTCTCCAGCATTCTTGCCATGGTATTCTTGTTGGGATCCGACTCTTTGGTAAGGATCAGTGCATTGATATCGCTTAAATGGGTGATTTTCTCATAATTGAAATCTTTGGGAATTCTTTCGTTGGAGTATGCATCTATTGTAAAACTGAATTTGGAGCCGGGAAACTCCTGTCCGGTTGAAATAGATGAAGGGCTCTCCACCCAAATCTCACCATGCATCAGCTCAACAAGCTGTTTTGAAATGGTAGTTCCCAGTCCGGTTCCTCCAAATTTACGGGTAACAGAACCCCTTGCCTGAGTATAGCTCCCGAAGATCTCCTTGATCCTGTCCTGTGGAATTCCAATCCCGGTATCTTCCACTGTAAAAAGAAGATTTACCTGCGTTTTATAAGATTCCGTTAAAGAGGTTCTGATGATGATCCTTCCTTTCTCTGTAAACTTTACCGCATTGCTCACAAGATTAGAGATCACCTGTCTTAACCTGAAGGGATCCCCAATCAGTTTGTTTGGAACATCAGGTTTCATTTCTATCTCCAGCACCAGTCCCTTCTCCTCTGCCAGGGGCCTGAACAATTCCCCAACCAGCTCCAGCTCGTCAGAAAGATTGAAGGGGATCTCCTCAAGCATCATGCGACCTGCCTCAATCTTCGAGAAGTCAAGAATATCATTGATGATGGTCATCAGAAGTTCGGCAGACTTTTTAATGACCTCGATTTTGCTTTTCAGTTCTTTGGGATTCTTCTGCTCCAACACATTGTTAACCATCCCGATAATTCCATTCATCGGGGTTCTGATCTCATGACTCATCGAGGCCAGGAAATCCGATTTAGCCCTGTTGGCTGCAACCTCCCCCTTTCTCGATTTTTCAAGAGGGGATACGTCGATCAGGGCGATCAGCTTCAACTCCTCCCCACCGATATTGGTTACCTTTTCGGTCCGGTAAATTACCGTTTCGATCCCATCCTTCTCGTAATAGAGGTAGTGAGAATCGTCAAGGAAAGGACTCGGACTGTCGTTTAACAAATACTTATTGGAGATCAGGAACTGTTTATTGAAATCCTTACCCACCAGGTTATCAGCTTTACCCAGGAAAAGCATCTTTTGCGCAGCACTGTTGATGTTGCGGATAATATTATTTTCATCAATAATCATGATACCCACAGGGTAATGCTCAATAATCTGCCTAAGAATGATTTCTGAAAGTTTCAGCCGCTTTTCCTTTTTCTTCTGCTTTCCCAATCCGATGAGCAGGTATACCACCAGGCCGGTTACCAACAATTGTGAGAAAACTGCAACCAGAAGATTCCTGTGCAAAAAGAAATCGAAATACTGCCTTCGTGCGACTGAAAACATTACCCCCATCTTTTTTGAGTAGATACTTAAAGGGTAGTAAGCCGTATATGCTTTCTCCCTTCCTCCCCCGGAAAGAAAATAATGTTCCATAATTCCGGAGGACTCATGTGCAATACTATCGGTCAGCTCCTCCATATTGCCAATCGCAATGGAGTCATTATTAAAATTGTTAATAATGACCTTTCCTCCTGCATCCAGGATCCATTGCCAGGTAACCGTTTTTCCGACCGGGTAGAGGGAAAATATACCTGCGGCAAAACGTTCAATATCCACCTCAACCATCACATTTCCATTTACCACATCATCACCGAAATAGGGATAGTAGTACTTCAAAACAGATCCATTTTGTTCAACCCGGTGACGGGAATTAAGATCGAGCTGGTATCTTCGCGGGAAACTATCCACCAGGAAATAGTCGTTCTTCCCGAATTTATCCTCTGTATCCAGGTAAAGGGAATAAAAATTCTTTTTGTCGTCAAACACCGAAATATTGGTAATCAAATCCCTGTATTTGGTGTAGAAAAGGCGCAGGCTTTGGGTGGCCTCCCTGAATTTGCCCGGATCGCCAAAAATCTCAGAATAGGTATATCTGTCCAGCTCCTGGTTAATATCGCTTGAGAATTGCAAAAGGGTATTCTCCATATACTCGCCACACTGCTGTGACTGCATCAGCAGTGTTTCGGTCAGAAAGTCAACATATCGCTTATTGATATTATAAATGGTAAGCCCGTTCAGGGCAAGTATGATGAACAGGATCAGACCCGATATAACATTATTTTTGATCATAAACAACTGACTGTTGGCGCATAAACTTATAAACTATTTTCCATATGCCTTAGCAAAGTTACCGATATTTTCCATCTTCCTCTTCCAGCATCATCAGGTAGTTCAGATACCTTGATTCACTGATGATTCCATCTTCAACCGCCTGCTTTACCATGCACCCCGGTTCATTCAGGTGAATACAATTATGATACTTGCACTTTTTACTGGCCTGAAATATTTCAGGAAAAAAATGAAAGAGTTCGGTCCTTTCGATATCAATGGTTCCGAATCCCCTGATTCCCGGGGTATCAATGATCCTTATGTCCGAATCCAGTTCAAACATTTCAGCAAAGGCTGTGGTATGTTTACCGGTTTGATGGGAATCTGAAAGATCTCCTGTCTTAAGCCTGAAAGCCGGATCCAGGATATTGATAAGGGTTGATTTTCCAACACCGGAATTCCCGGCAATCACATTTAGCTTTCCCTTCATCTCCTGACGAACCTCTTCAAGTCCCTCTTTGGTTTGAAGGGATAATCTCAGAGAACGGTAGCCCACACGGGAATAAACCTGTTGCAGTTCCTCCATCTCGTGCATCTCCTTCGCTCCATAAAGATCTATCTTATTGAAAAGAATGATCACCGGGAGCCTGTAGGCTTCGGCAGAAACCAAAAACCGGTCGATAAATGCAGTGAAGGTCCTGGGGGATATAACGGTGACCATCAGCCAGGCCAGGTCTACATTGCAGGCCAGAAGCTGATACTCTTTCGAGAGGTTGGAGGATCGGCGGATGATGTAGTTGGTACGAGTCCCGATTGAAACAATGGTCCCCGTTTCCCCATCTACCCCCCTCTCAAAACGAACCCTGTCTCCAACGGCTACCGGGTTGGTGGCCCTGATTCCCTTTGTTCTGAATTTGCCCCGTATGCCACACCGGATAACCGAATGGTTGGCCAATTTTACTGTATACTGACTACCTGTTGATTTTATGACGATTCCCTCTTCCAAACACCAATAGTTTTATCAAAAGTACATAAAAATAGGCGGTTCAGGAAGGGAAGAGACTTCCGGTTATTATGATCAATGATCTGCTAAAACCAGCCAAATTTAAAGCTGAGGAACCCTCCCGGGGCAGAGAAGTCAGACGCCGTATATCCGGGAAGATCTACGAAAGTATAGATGTTATAGGAGGCCCCCACACCAAGCCTGAAAAACTTTGTCAGGTTCAGCTCAACCTCCATGGTTGGGCTCAGGACGAAAATACCATCCGGCCAGAGATTTTCCGGGTAATATTCCGAGCGGACACCCAAAGTTCCCCAACCTACCAGGGAAGAGAAGTTCATGTGAATGGCCCGGTCACCAAACAGGGAATATCCCAGCCAGAAGCCACCATGACTGATGGTGAGTTTATCTCCCGTTTGATAATCCGGTAAATTTGGACGATCCACAGGGATCTGGTTGGTTAGACCCAGTCCGTATGCACCGAAAAAGAAATCCCCGAGCAGTACCGCACCACCACCACCCAGCATGTGGGCAAATTCTCCATCGGCAGCTGTAAACTGCATGAATACCCCTCCCATTCCGGAAATCCTCACATCATTGAAATCAACGATTGTTTTATATTCTCTCTCCTGAGACCAGGAGGCAATGGCCATAAGCAGAATGAGTCCTGCGAGCGTAACTTTTCTCATATTTTTCACTTTTAATTTTGCTTTAAAGACAAGCTCCCGGAAGGTAGGTTGCATTTAACGGGGAACATTCTGCTTTCTGATGGGAGAATCGACCGAAAGTATTGCGGATCTGAAACTGAATCCCGACACTTCACCCTTTTGATCGCGCGAAACATCCAGGGAAAGATCTGATCCGGCAAGACGGTTAATACCCTCCACTCCTGCACTGGCTATGGTCAGGAGCGAAAGATCCTTCTCCTCCATGAATTCTCGATAGGTCCGCACCAGTCCCTCTTCCTCCAACTGGTCCGGTTCCACCCGTTCTGAATATAAGGGCTGAAGAGGCAGATCAAGCGGTTCAATCCTGTCATAGCTGGCCTGCCGGGGTTGCTTCATGAGATCATTTTTCAGCATGGCCACTCTCAAAGGCCTGACCTGCAGGTCGGTCTTCATTCCCGCAATGGGGGTTGTATCCATCTTTTGACCGGTCAGTTCAGGAGGATCCTGGTGTTTCTTCATAGAGAGAATCGCGGGTTTGCTTGCAAGAAGTGCAGGTTCAATCGAAGGTTCCTCCACCGTGATTGGTGCTTCTTCAGGTGAATGATTGGCCGCAGGGGGAATAACCGCAGGGGGATTAAAACCCTGGTCAATCCTGAAAAGGCTGAAAAACAATATTAAAACCGCAGCGGCAGCGGCGCCACTGATCCAGAATCCCCTGAAGCGGGGAGGGTTCCTTCGCTTCAAAGCTGCTTTGTGGTCAAATGAGATGGTCTCCCCCGTCAGCCTGATCCGTTTCCAAAAGAGCCACTCCTTCATTTTTTCATCATCCTCCTCAATCATCCTCAGATAATCGATCTCCTGGTGATGGGTTAAATCGCCCTCGAGCATGGCAATGGAAAAAAGATCAAACCCTGTCCCCGATACCGTCGAATTCTGGTCGGGCAGTTCTCTGCGAAGAGAATTTTTACCTGAAAAAGAGATTTTCTCAACTTCAAGCATCCATGGTTCAACCTCTTCCAGGGACGAGGCGCAATCGGGATTCAGCAAGAGAAAATCACGTACCTGCTGAACCTGTTTTACAGATAAGCGCCCCTCAATGAAATCGAGAAGCCAGGCTTCGTAATTATTTCTGTTTATATCCATCTGTTATCAGATAACCTGCTCCAGGCTTCCTATATAATTCTTCAGGTAGATCCTTGCCCGGTATATATATACCTTAACCTGTGATTCTGAAAGTCCTGTAATCTCAGCAATTTCACGATAGGAGTATCCTTCATAATCCCGCAGCATCACGACAGACTTCTGGTCAGCAGGCAAATTATGCACAGCCCTTTCAAGCACCTCCCCCAGATCTGAATAGTGACCCGAATGGGAAGGTTCTATGCCCTCCCCTGGATCGATTCCAGAGAAACGTTTCTCTTTCCGGATAAAATCGATCATGGTGTGATAGGCGGTTGTGAACAGGTAAGTTTTTACCTTCAGAAAAGATACCCCCTCCAGCTTAACCCATAACTTCTCGTAGGTCTCCTGCACGATGTCACCCGACATATGCACATCTTTCAGGTTCTTTAAAACAAACCTGTAAAGGTTATCAGCATATGTGTCTACTGCCCTGTTGTACTCCTCTACCGTCATGAATACCTTTTGCTTGGTGTCAATAGGACGAGCCTGAAAAAGGAAAGTTACAGTTTAACTCATTTAATTTAAAAAATATTTGGAAATAGAGGGTTCAATGATTTATCTTTTGATGGATTACCAACACCATGAGAAGTAGAAAAATATTTTGCATGCTGATCCTGTTCACAGGAACCCTGATCCCGGGATGGGCACAGGAGTTGTCCCCCGGGGAGATCATCCGAAAAGCAGATGAAAAATTCAACGGGGAAAAAACCAGTATCAATACAATGGCCATGACCATCGTGAGGCCCACCTGGGAACGTACCATCGAATTCAAAAACTGGACCAGCGGGAAGGCATACAGTATGACCCTTATTACGGCTCCATCGAAAGATAAGGGACAGTCTTTCCTGAAAAGAGAGCAGGAAATGTGGAGTTGGAACCCTGTGATCGGAAGGCTGATTAAACTTCCTCCTTCAATGATGTCACAGGGTTGGATGGGATCCGACTACACCAACGACGATATTCTGAAAGAGTCTTCGGTAGTCAACGATTATGACCATGAAATCGTTGGGGAAGAGGAGATCGGGGGCCGCATTTGTTACAAGATCAAAATGGTGGCCAGGGAAGATGCCTCCGTTGTCTGGGGTCACCAGATCAGGTGGATTGATAAGAAGGATTTTCTCTTCATTAAATCCGAACTCTACGATGAGGATGGCTTCCTGGTCCGGACCGAAACAGGAAGCGACATCAAACTGATGGATGGACGTCTGATCCCTTGCAGGATAGAACTTGTACCCGCCCAGGAGGAAGGACAAATGACTGTGATTGAGATGAAGGAGGTGCAATTCAACCATCCCATGGAAGAGAGCTTCTTCTCGCAACAGAACATGAAAAGGGTTCGCTAATCAAAGTATGATCATTTTCTATTTATGAGTAATTTCAAACTTGCGTGGCGGAACCTCTGGAGAAACCGGAGGCGCACCATGATCACTTCAGCCTCCATATTCTTTGCTGTGGTATTTGCCCTGGTGATGCGCTCCTTACAACTGGGTTCGTACGACCATATGTACAAAAATGCCATCGATTCCTATTCTGGATATATTCAGGTACAACACCCCGGCTTCTGGGATGAGAAGAGCGTGGATCACTCCTTTCCCTATACTCCGGAGTTGGATCAGCAGGTACTTGCCGACGAAAATGTGATGGCAACCATACCCCGTTTCGAATCCTTTGCCCTGGCTTCCGGCGGACCCCAGACCAAGGGCGTGCTGGTGATGGGGGTCGACCCTGAAAAAGAGAACTCCCTTTCGAAGATCACTGAAAAAATGGTCAAATACCGGTTATCCCCTGAATCTGTTGAAAAGATAAGAGAGGATCCCGATCTCCCCGATCAAATAAAAGAGCTGGCATCCCTTTTTATGAACAGCGCCTATTCCCATGCATCCCGGCTGCAGCTGGATCTGGGCATCAGGGAGAGTGAAATCTCCCAATGGATGCCGGTCATCCGGAAATACACAAAATTTGAAAACGGTACTATTAAAATGGGTGAACCAGGGGCCTGGCTGGGAGAAAATCTTGCCAGCACCCTGCAGCTTGAGATCGGCGATACGATCGTACTGATTGGCCAGGGTTACCATGCCTCAACCGCTGCCGGAAAATATGAAATCAAAGGGATTGTTAAAATTCCCCTGCCCGATATTGATCATAGAATCGTATACCTGCCACTGGATATATGCCAGGAACTCTTTAACGCGGAAAACAACATCACCTCCCTCGCGCTGGCGGTAGAGAACAATAAAGACAAGGCTATTGAAGCGACCGTGAAGAGGCTTACGGACCAGGTTTCGGGAAAACAACGAATCATTGAGTGGAGAGAGATGAACGAGGTAATGGTCTCCCAGATGGATGCCGACAATAAAAGTGGACAAATCATGCTTGGAATACTCTACCTGGTGATTGCATTCGGGGTATTTGGAACCGTGCTCATGCTGACTGCCGAACGAAAAAGGGAATTTGGTGTGCTGGTTGCCATCGGGATGCAAAAGAAAAAACTCTCCTCGGTCATGACCCTGGAGATGTTACTCATCGGATTCATGGGAATGATGGCGGGAGTCGCAGTGGGTACTTTCGTGATTCTCTATGGCGTTGAACACCCTATTTTATTCAAAGGGGAGACGGCGCTTCTGTTCGAGGGATATGGCATGGAACCAAAGATGGTATTCTGGGGTATCGGTACCTATTACATCTGGCAAATATTGATCGTTTTGTGCATGGTTCTTGCAGCCATCGGATATCCCATAAGGAAAATTTTCGGATTAAAGGTAGTAACCGCTTTAAGAGCATAATAGAGAAGATAATGATCTGGAAAACAGCCTGGAAAAATGTATGGCGAAACAAGGTCCGGAGCCTGGTGGTGATCCTTTCCGTCACCATCGGAATCTTCGGGGGTGTCTTCGCAGTTGCCGTGATGAACGGAGCCGTTGCACAACGCGTTGATGCTGCCCTGAACGATGAAATCTCACATATACAGATCAGTGAACCGGGCTTCAGGGATCGTTACGATATTCAACTGACCATTGCACATCCGGATCGGGTACTTTCCAGGATCCGCGAAACCCCGGGAATCCATTCGGTTACAAGCCGGACCATCATCACCGGTATGGCTAATACGGCTACCAAAAGTGCCGGTGTTCAGATCCTGGGAATCGATCCCGAAAGTGAAAAAGAGGTGTTCCGTCTCTATGAAAACACCCTGCCCGGAACAGGTGACTTTTTTGAAACCGAAAGCAGGAATCATATGGCTTACATTGGCCACGAACTGGCCAAGCAGCTCAACATCATCAGTTACCGTATCGATGAAGAGGTTTTGGAAAACCTCAAAAACATGGACATCCCGGCTGAGATTCTCGAAAAAGTCAGCCAGTTTTCAGGGGTCCGGTTCAAAAGTGAAAAGGCATTTAAGAATGAAATCAAAGGTGTACTCACCCTGAAAGAGGAGCAAAGCTGGGGCCGCAAAATCCAGGCGGAGGCCTGGTCATTCAGGGAGCGCTCAAAAATGACACTAACCTTCCTGGACAAGGATCAGATGCTGACGGGTGCGCTCTTTCGGATTGCCGGGATCTATGATATCAGGAACAGCATGTTCGAGATGAGCCAGGTGCTGGTCAAAAACAGTGATCTCCTGACCCTTACCGGGTTGGCTCCGGACCAGTTTCACCAGATGATCATCCGGCTCGAGGACCTTGAAGCAACCAAAGAGGTGGCTGTTTCTTTAAAAGGCAGTCTGCCGGGACTGGAAGTCATGGACTGGAAGGAGATTCAACCCGACCTGGCCATGATGACCGATATGATACAGCAGTTTTATGCCATTTTCATGGTCATTATCCTGGCTGCACTCGCTTTCGGTATTGTCAATACCATGCTGATGGTGGTGCTGGAAAGAACCAAAGAGCTGGGGATGCTTACCGCAATCGGAATGAACAGGAAACGTGTATTTAGTATGATTATGCTTGAATCGGTCTTCCTTTCCCTGGTGGGTGGAGTCACGGGTATGACCATCAGCCAGGTGCTGATCGGACTGACCGCCAAAAAGGGTATTAATTTTACCACATTTACGGAAGGGTTTGAAGCCATGGGCTTTACCGCTCATATATACCCTGTCATTTCTACCTCTTTCTCTTTGATGGTCGCTCTCCTGATCGTGATCACCGGAATTCTCTCTTCCATCTATCCGGCCTTGAAGGCATTGCGCCTTGATCCGTCTGAAGCATTAAGAACTGAATAAAAAGAAAAAAATGAAAGTATTAGAACTTAATAATGTACACAAAATATACAACAGCTCCGAAGTCAGGGTGCATGCTGTGAACGGGATTACCCTGGATTTCGAAAAAGGTGAATTTGCCGCCATCGTCGGACCATCGGGATCGGGTAAAACTACCCTGTTGAACATGATAGGGGGACTTGACTCCCCCACATCGGGAGAAATCCTGGTTGACAACACCAATTTGGCCACACTGAAATCTTCGGCACTCATTGATTTCCGTATGCGAAATATCGGTTTCGTATTTCAGTCATACAACCTGATCCCTGTGTTGACCGCCAGGGAGAATGTGGAGTTTATCATGAGCCTTCAGAAATGGAAGCGAAAGGATCGCGATCTGCGAACCTTTGAACTGCTCAGGGCCGTCGGACTGGAGGACAGGGCCAACAGCAGGCCTTCGAGGTTATCGGGAGGACAACAGCAACGGGTGGCCGTTGCAAGGGCGCTTGCCTCAAAACCTAAATTCGTCCTGGCCGATGAGCCTACAGCAAACCTTGACTCCAAATCGACCGAAACCCTGCTGGATATCATGGAGGAGCTGAACCGGAATGAAAGGATCACTTTCATTTTCTCCACCCATGATGCCAGGGTGGTAAAAAAGGCCCGGCGCATTATTACAGTGGAAGATGGCCAGGTTATCTCCGATGAAAGAAAAAACTGAGGCCATTTTGAAAAAACCACTTCTCCTTATTCTCTTTCCTCTTTTGGGGATGGTCGCTTTAAATGGCCAGAAAAAATTGACAATGGAAGGTTACCTGTCGGATATGCAATCATTTTTCCATATAGACAACAGCTGGCTCTGGGAGAATACCCTGCAGGACAGGTTCAACCTGATGTACTATCCAAATGATTGGTTAACTGGAAATCTGCAGTTTCGAAGCAGGGTTATTACCGGGAATACGCTTAAAAAGATTCCCGGATATAAGGATGCGTTAGGGAAGGACCCGGGCTGGCTGGATATGACCTTCCTGTCCAGTGGGAATCTGGGGGATGCTACCGGATATGCCCTTGCCTCCACATTGGACAGGTTATGGCTCCAGTTTTCTCTGGGAAACATGGAGATCAAGGCGGGACGACAACGTATAAACTGGGGACAAACCCTTGTCTGGAATCCAAATGACCTGTTTAATTCCTACTCCTATTTCGAAGTGGATTACCCTGAACGTCCCGGAAGTGATGCCCTCCGAATCCAGTACTACACCGGAAATGCATCCATTATTGAACTGGCTGCGAAAATCGACAGTGCAAACCGGGTGACAGCGGCAGGTTACTTTCGCTTCAACACCCTTGGATTTGATATTCAGTTCCTGGGTGGTGTTTACCAGGAAACAGACCTGGTTCTTGGAACCGGCTGGAGCGGAACCCCCGGACCCGTTTCATTCCGTGGTGAGATGAGTTATTTCAGGGACCTGGATCAATTCACCGACACCACCGGATACCTGTTGGCGTCGGCCGGGTTTGATTACACGTTTTCCAACTCACTTACGATTCAGCTGGAAGGATTGTACTCTGCATTTGCCAAAACGATGGATCTGTCCGGCTTTCTCCGGTTCTACTCAGCTGACCTGGATGCGAAAAACCTGGGGTTTACCGACTGGTCGTTTTTCGCAAATCTCTCCTATCCCATCACCCCTTTATTGAACGGAAGTTTTGCCACCCTTTGGTATCCCGGGATTCAGGGAGCTTACCTGGGTCCCTCGGTTGACCTCTCCATGAATAATAACCTGGTATTATCATTGATCGTTCAATACTTCACAGCGAGGTTTGATAACCCCTACGGAGCCACTTCAAGGGAGAATAATACATTCGGATTTCTGCGTTTAAAGTGGAATTTTTAACCTTTCGTACCCCACTTTCGCCCTTTTACCAAATTGTTAAAAACTATCCTGTACTGCCATTCTAATTTGCTTTTAATTAGTAATTGTCAACATGTTAGAAAATGTCATGGAAAAGAGCAGCCCACATGAGATAATGTCCAGGCCGGATTATGAGAATTATAACAAGCCGGATTATGAGAGTTACAAGTGGGAAAACCGGGTGGTCCTGATCACAGAAGATGAAGAGGTCAATTTCTATTACCTGAAAACCATCTTTAAAAAGACTGAGGCTAAAATCATCAGGGCCAAGAACGGTAAGGAAGCGGTTGATATCATCAGGAACCATCATGGGGATATTGACCTGGTCCTGATGGATCTTAACATGCCGGTGATGGATGGTTATGAAGCCATGAGGATCATTAAATCACAGCACCCTGAAATTCCTATTATTGCACAAACAGCCTACACCCTTTCTGAGGATCGAAATAAATGCATGAAGGCCGGTTTCAACGATTACATCTCCAAACCCATTAACCGGATCGCGCTTTTCAGGCTGGTCAACGATAATCTTTCATGAGGGCTGTTATTCAGCGGGTTTCAAACGCCCATCTGACGATCAATGGGGAATTCAAACAGACCATGGGTCCCGGGCTTGTCATCCTGATCGGGATTGAAGAATCCGATGAAGAATCGGACATCCAATGGTTAAGCGGGAAGATCAGCAGGTTGCGCATCTTCGATGATTCCGGGGGGGTGATGAATATTTCAATAACCGACCTGGGCGGTGATGTGATGATCATCAGCCAGTTTACCCTGCACGCCAGTACGAGAAAAGGGAACCGGCCCTCCTATATAAAAGCAGCAAGCCCTGAAAAAGCAATCACACTTTATCATCAATTTATCCTTCAGATGGAGATTGATTTAGGGAAAAAAGTGCTGAAAGGAGAATTCGGGGCCCACATGCAGGTGAATCTAACCAACGACGGACCGGTAACCATTCTGATAGACACAAAAGACAGAAAGTAATGAGTTTAAAGGAGGCACAGACAAAGGTCGATATGTGGATCCGGCAATACGGGGTCAGGTACTTTAACGAACTTACCAATATGGCTATTCTCTCCGAGGAGGTTGGTGAGGTTGCCCGTATCATCGCCCGGGAATATGGAGAACAATCGACCGGATCGGCTACAGTGGGGAAGGCAGCCCTGGCCGATGAGCTGGCCGATGTCATTTTCGTGCTGATCTGCATCGCCAACCAGACTGGTATTGACCTGGAGGATGCATTTCTAAAGAATCTCCATAAAAAAAGCACCAGGGATTTTGACCGTCACCAACAAAATGATAAATTGAGGTAGCGAATTCACCCCTATGAAGATCTTTACCGATTTTAATATGACTGTCCAACCGGAAGAAGTCAGATTTCTACTTGACAAGATCAGGTCGGACCTACCCACAACCGGGGAGAAGGAGCTGCTTAAAAAACTCTTCAGTCTCATTGATCTCACAACCCTGAGTGAAAGAGATAACATTTTGAATGTCACACAGTTGTGTGATAAAGTGAATAGACTCACCGATGTTTTCCCCTCCATGCCGTCTGTGGCGGCAATCTGTATATACCCCGAATTGGTACATGTGGTAAAAGAACACCTGATCAATCCGCTGATCAACATTGCATCGGTGGGAGGTGGTTTCCCGGCCTCTCAAACCTTCACCAACATCAAGGTGATGGAGATAGAGCAAGCCCTGGGACAGGGCGCCGATGAAATTGACATCGTTCTGCCGGTAGGTAAATTTCTCATGGAGGATTATGAATATGTCGAATATGAAATTCAGGCCATCAAGGAACGAATCCGTGATGTTCCTCTTAAAGTCATTCTGGAGACGGGTAGCCTGCAGGATTACGCCCTGATCCGAAAGGCTTCATTTCTTGCCATCAGTGCCGGTGCCGATTTCATTAAAACCTCAACCGGTAAAATCCCTGCAGGAGCAACACCCGAGGCCATGGTGGTCATGTGTCAGGTGATCCGTGAATATTACAACAAAACAGGGAAAAAAATCGGGATCAAACCGGCGGGGGGAATCTCAGATGCAGAAAATGCCATTCTCTATTATGCCATCGTGAAGGAGATCCTGGGTGCAGACTGGTTGAATTCCGAGAGGTTCAGAATCGGGGCAAGCAGACTTGCAAACAACTTATTAGCCCTGATCTTTGACAAAGAGCCAGATTTTATTTACTTTTAGAGATACAACTTAGGACAAAATTACCTATATTTGTTTCAACACTGACGTTCTTTCGATACGATCATATAAGCGGTTCGATAACATTCCATTCTCATAGAGACGGGTTGAATTCCATGGCTTTTTTTCTTCAATATCGGACCGCTTTTTTTTATTTCCCCTAATTAACAAGTCTGTAGTGCAGATAATCCAGCATCAGCGGGATATCTTTCTCATTGATACCGTTCTTAATAAGCAATGACCGGTCCTCCTCCATAGTTCTCAGGAAATCCTCCATCTCAAATTGCAGGTCCCTCAGGGACTGAATATAAAGCTCTATGGCTTCCCTTTTTTTCCCAAGAGCCCACAATACGTGTCCATAGTTGATATAATCGTAATATCCGGGCTTAAGCTCAAATACCTTTTGAAAGAACTTCTCCGATTTTTTTAACTCACCTATTGCAAAGTAGCACCAGGCAATGGGTCTCAGGATATGCTGGTCGCCCGGATTCAGATACTCAATTTTGAAATAATGTTTCAGGGCAGTCTGGTAATCTCTCAGCTTCAAATGACAATACCCGGTCAGGGATTTAATGGTAATATCGTCAGGCTGAAGCGCAGCTGCCTGTTCATATACCTCCAGAGCTGATTTGTATTCATTCTCCTTCCTGTAGCAGATCCCAAGGTTTTTAAGGGTCCAGAGGTTTTGCTCCCCGAGGAACGATATCCTGGAATAGTATTCAATGGCCTTTTTGAAATTCCCCTCCTTCTGATAGCAGTAACCTGCCTTTTCAAGTAACTCCCTGTCGTTGGGCTCTGATTTTAACATCATTTTGAATATGTCGAGGGCCTCTTCAAAGTGCTCCTTCTCAAAAAGGTACTCCGCAATATTCCTGGTGATAGAGTTGTCTTCCGTAATCTCAGTGTAGAAATAGGAGCGGTAGAGATCCAGTTTGCCATCAAAGACATCCTCAAACTCATTCTTGAAAGGGGATATCTTAAAAAAGCGGTAGAGGTCCTGGATATACTGTATGTAAACTGTTTTCCTCGTAAAATCTCCGGTTGTAAGCAGTTCATCCGCCAACAACTCCTGCATGTTCTCCATCTCCAATAAAAATGCACTGGACAACATCCTCTTTTGTTCCTGTGGAAGGTATTTCAGGTTAAGGATAAAACTGTATTTGTCGCTGTTACACAGGAAGGGCGTCTTCTTCAACCCGTCCACAAAAATATCCGGATCAAACTCATCGTTTCGGGCCGCATAGATTTCGGACAAATCGGGGTTCTCCTTGTGGAAAGGGATCAGCCAGTTGGTAAGTTCGTTGAAAAAAGGGAATTGCTTCAGATGTGCAAAGGTGGTCATATAGACATCTGAACCCTCCATCTGCAACTTCATAAACTCATCGACCTTCCTGTAAAGATCATCCGATTCGCTGAACATGGACTCCCAATCGGGGTTTCTCCCTCCATCCATCTCATCGCTGATGTCATCCATTTTCAACTTATCCTCAAGTTTAGGTCTCAGCTTGGCCATTTCGGGCATCAGATCCTCCTGCAATTTCCTGCCGATTTCCAGCGTATCTCGGGTACGGATCAACTGCAACGCAATCTTCTCAAGACTCTGTTCAAGATTCAGATCCTCCTTCAGCAACTTCAGCCTGTGTAAAATATTGGGATAGAATTCAATTCGATCGTCATACCTGTATAGCATGATCACCAGAGCAACAACGGCCCTGGCCGCCACCTCCTGCTCATGCTCCTCCGCAAAATCAATGAGCCGGTGTATCTTCTGCTCGTCCCAGTACCTCAAACCGGACAGCAGAATTCCGCTGATAAAAAGTGCTTTTTCATACCAAAGAAATTCCCTGCAGGAAAGTATTGCAGCGGAGAGGCTGTTTTCAGCCTCATTATACCGGTTACTCAGCCAGAGATGCCTGAATATATCCATCGAAAGCTCCTTTCTGCGTGCTTCGTCTGCCCCGGGTGAAACACGGTTTTCATCAATGATTTCATCCAGTTCCCTTTTAAAGGAGAGGTCGTCCATGGTCTCGATCACTTTCTTGCCGGTAAGCTCCAGTTTCCTCTCCATCTCCTGTTTCAGGATATAGGTGTGCCAGCCCGAGTACTTTTCCATAAGGAGATCCCTGACCCTGTCGGCCAGCTCTGTTATTGAGGAGAGCAGCTTGTGATAAACCTTATCCCTTTCAGGATCCTGTACTCCCTCAAGCATATAATTCAGCATCTGCTCATAGGTGTGCGCAAGGTACTCCTGTTGTATGAAGAAATCACTGAATCCCGATTCGCTGACCAGGCTATTGAGCACATCCAGCGCATCTTTGACCCGGCGCGCAGAGACCAGGTTACACAATCGCCTGTATTTCGTATTTATCTGGTGGACATTGATCATTCACATCGTTTCAGGAACCTGTCCAATAATCAAGCCATCTGAACGAAGCGGACATAATGGCAGAAAGATCAGTACGTCAGCACATGATACCCGCTTTTCAGGTAGTGGGTCAGTGGCACTCCCATCCCCTTCACATCAATTCCCAGGTCCCTCAGTTCCTGTGTGACTCCCAGCTGATCGGAACAGGTAATGCATGCTTCAAGGATCACCCCGTCGCCTTTCATCGTCCTTACCTTTTCCTGGAGCGCCTCATCCTCAGCCAAAAGTTTTGAAGAGGAACCCCATACAATGAGGACCACCTCATCGAACCACCCATTCTTCTTTGCAGCATGAGTGTACATCAGACACGATTTCTCTGCCACATCCCTGTCTCCTGAAACCCAAAGGACCGCCAGTTTTTCGGACTTCTCAGTCATATCCTGTGCATAAACAACAGCCGGTAGAAAAGAAATGATTATACAAGATAGAATAATCCCCTTCAAGATTTTCATAAGCTGCGGCAATTTGATATAAGAACAAATGTAGGTTAAAACTTCCCGTTTTTACGTACCAGAGGGAAAACCACGAAGGTATATACCCAGCAGCCTGCGCAGAAATTCAGTCCGCACTCCAGGAAAGAGAAACAAACCAGGGTGGCCCCGGTGATCGTGGCCATCAAAGGCAATCCAAGGATGGATGCTCCCAGGGTGAGAGAAGTAAGTAAGAATCCAACCCTTGCAGCAAACATTTTGGGAGCCTTATCAATCCAGATCGGCTCGGTTCCGATGCCCTTTACAAAAAGTTGAGCCAGGTAACTGACAGGACTGTATTTTAACCTGGTAAACGCCCGGATGTAGAAATCAACCATCATGATGCCCGGAAATACCGGATTTCTGGTCATAAAAAACAATCCCATAAGGGTCAACATACCAAAGGCTGTAGTCCGTACACGGTTCTCATCCACCCTTTCGGTAGATACCGGGCAAACCAATTGATTCAATCTTGCCATTCTGATTCTCCTGATTATTATTCTGCTTCTTTTGACGCAAAAGGCCGGGCGACCTTACACGTAATTCCGTGCAAAAGTAAACAGGTCGCCCAAGGAAACATGCCTGAGGATCTTTTTTAGGATTATTTTAACATTATCTGTCCAATTCCCGTAGCTTTGTTCCCTGCTAAATATCATGACAAACTCATTGGATTACACGGTTCTGGATATTGAAAAAAAGATGATTCACGCCGACCCGGCAGATCTCCTCACCTATATGCCCGGCCATGGGGAGGCCATGGATCAACATACACTTCAGGTTATCAAAAACCTGATCGGTACGTGCAGTGAATTGATAGAGCCAAAAGGTGTATTTGTGGTCAGGGAGGCCATTCCATCAAAGGATATGGAGGAGATTTCCATTCCGGAAACCCGGTTCCATACAGGCAAAACCATCGTGAAAATGGTAAAAGGAGCCTCACAGATTATCTTCTTTCTGGCCACAATCGGACCCGGACCGGAACAGTTGTCCAGATCCCTGATCGCAAGTGGACAATACCTGGAAGGATATATTGCAGACCTGATAGGATCAATGCTTACCGAAGCAACAGCCCAGTATGTTCACGATTCTATTAAAGAGAGCTGTTCCATGGCAGGACTTAAGATCACCAACCGTTACAGTCCGGGTTACTGCGGGTGGAAAGTGGATGAGCAGCAAAAACTATTTGGCCTGTTTCCTGAAGGGAGTTGTGGAATTAACCTGTCTGAATCATGCCTGATGTCACCCATCAAATCGATCAGCGCAATGGTGGGTGCCGGAAAGAAGGTGACCTACAGGGATTATACCTGTGAGATCTGCTCCATGAAAAATTGCACCTTTCGCAGGACCAGGGACTCACACCCCTCACTCAACGGATAAAGACTGTTTCCCGAAATTAAATTTCCCGGACGAAAACCTTGCTTCTTTCATGGCCCATTCAAATTCCATCACAAGGTCGGGATACACTTCTGCCACGTTCTGCTGTTCAAAGGGATCCCTTTCCAGGTTGTAAAGTTCCAGTGCTCCTTCAGGATCATTGCCCACCTCAAGCCTCACTGCCTTCCATCCATCCATGATCATGGCCTGTTTACCGCCCTGTTCATGGAATTCCCAATAAAGTGATTTGTGCTTTAATTGCTCCCCTCCAATGAGCGTGGGGAGAAAGGAAATCCCGTCGGTATAAGGGGGTTCAAATCCTGCCATTCCGGCCACAGTGGGAACCACATCCCAGAATGCAGAGATGTGATCTGAGGTCTGGCCTCCCATTATTTTTCCGGGCCAGCTTACAATCATCGGCACCCTCACCCCACCTTCATACAGATCCCTTTTCACTCCCCTCAATCCACCGTTGCTGTTAAAAAAACCGGGATCGGCTCCACCCTCCTCATGGGGACCATTATCACTGGAAAAGATCATCACAGTATTTTCAGCGATCCCAAGTTCCTCCAGAGTGGCCATGATCTCTCCCACATAGGTATCGATCCGTTGAACCATTGATGCAAAAGTGGCATAGGGATACTCCTGACTGCAATAGCTGGCAATCACCATCCCCGAACCATAATCTGCTCCCGGCCCACCCAGGTAAGGCACTTCCGGAAATTTCCCCAGGTAACTCCTGAAAACATCATCATCCGGAACGATCAGCTCTGCATGAGGAATCACAATGGGTAGATATGCAAAAAAGGTAGTATCCTTATTCCGCCTGATAAACTGGAGAGTCTTCTCCTGGATAAGATCGGGAGCATAGGTTGTCGTTTTGGTCCAGTTATTTCCCTCCAGGAATACCTTTTTATCATTTTCCCAGAGGTAATCAGGATAATACCGATGGGCGTAGCGCTGACAATTGTATCCATAAAAACTATCAAATCCCTGGTTCAGGGGATCACCCTCTGATCCTGGAAACCCGAGGCCCCATTTGCCGAAGGCCCCGGTCACATATCCGGCTCCCCGAAGCATCTCGGCCAGGGTCAGGGCTGAATCGGGCAGGGGGAATTGTCCCTCGGGGATTACCTCCTGGTTTCCCCGGATGGGGGTATGACCGGTATGCAGCCCGGTCATTAAAACAGAACGGGAGGGGGCACAGACTGTACTTCCCGAATAGTGCCTGGTGAACCGGATCCCCTCCAGGGCAAGTTTATCCAGGTTCGGAGTTGAGAATTTATCCTGACCGTAACAACCCAGATCTCCGTATCCCAGGTCATCCGCAAGGATATAAATAATATTTGGAGGAGCAGGATTCTCTGATCCGTAAGGTTGTCTCGCCCCGCAACCTGTAAGGGTCACCAGTAAAAATAGAATCGCAATGACATCATTTCTTCTGAACATGACAGGTGATTTTAGAAAAGACCAAGTTAACACATAGCACAAAATCTCTCTCTGTTTGTTATGATTTATTAGTTCAAATTAAAGATGATGAGTGTTGAGGTTGAAAAAACGGTTTTTGTGGTTACCATGGTCAGGCACCTGACCGAATCCACTTACGTATTGAGATTTTCAAGAAACGAAATGCAATTTGTCCCCGGTCAACACCTGGTCCTGGGACTGCCGGGAGCAAAGGAGTTCAGGGAATACTCCATCTATAGCGGGATTCATGACGACTTCCTGGAGGTCCTTATTAAGGAGGTCGATGACGGGTTGGTGAGCAGACAGCTGAAGAATATAAACCAGGGTGAAGAAATTCAGGTAAGGGGTCCGCGTGGTTTTTTTCTGACCCGTGCAGCTCAACCCATGCAGGAAAAACTACTTTTTATTTCCAGCGGAACAGGTCTGGCTCCCTTTCATAGTTTTGTAAAATCCTACCCCGATACCCCCTACTCCATCGTTCACGGAGTAAGAAATATTACAGAGGCGTACGATCTGGACGATTATAAAAGGGATCAAATCACGATTTGCACCTCACGGGGTGAGAAGGGGGATTATCCCGGGAGAGTGACTGATTTCCTTCTTCAAACCGACCTGGATTCCCGATCGAGGGTATTTCTTTGTGGAAACAGCAATATGATCTATGATGCCATGGATATACTGCGTACGAAGGGAGTATCCCAAAAGCAGATATTTACCGAGGTCTATTTCTAGATTGATTAGATTTGCAGTCATGAAAAAAGTCTCCTTTAAAACACTGGGCTGTCGTTTGAACCAGTATGAAACCGATGCCCTGGTTACCCAGTTTTACCAGGCCGGTTACCAGGTAGTCGATTTTTCCAAACCGGCTGATATCACAGTGATCAATACCTGTACCGTAACAAACCAGAGTGACCAGAAATCAAGGAATACGATCGGCCAGGCAGCCAGAATAAACCAGAACGGAATCGTGGTGGTCACCGGTTGTATGGCCAACCACCACAAAGAGCAACTTGAATCCAACAGCCATGTCACCTATGTGGTTGACAATGAAAGGAAAAGTCAGATTGTCAACCTGGTTGATGCCCACTTCAAAGGGGAAATTGTTCATCCCGATTCATTTTCACGTGACGTATTTGGATTCGAAACGGTGGATCAAAGCCTCCATACCCGCACTGCCATCAAGATACAGGATGGATGTGATAATTTCTGCACTTACTGCATTGTCCCCTCGGTCAGGGGAAGGGCTTTGAGTCGTCCCATCGGCCAGATCCTGGAGAATGTCCGAAGGGTGATTGACAACGGGTTTAAAGAGATTGTCATTACCGGAGTAAATATCGGACGCTATGATCATGGCGGACTCAACATAGAAGGGGCTATCGAGCAAATTCTTGAACTCCCTGGCGACTTCAGGGTGCGAATCTCCTCTCTTGAACCGGATGGTTTCGGACCTGAATTCCACCGCCTGTTCAAACATCCCAAAATGACACCGCACATGCACCTTTGCGTCCAAAGCGGATCGGACCCTATTCTCCTGAAAATGCGGCGTATGTATACGGTTAAATCATTCATGAATATCATAGAAAAATTCCGTAACGAGATACCCGATTTTAATTTTACAACCGATGTGATTGTAGGCTTCCCAGGTGAGACGGAGGAGGACTTTCAAAAAACCCTTGAACTGGTCAGAGAGGCAAAATTCAGTCATGTTCATACATTCCGCTATTCCAGGCGGAAAACAACCAGGGCCGACCGGATGGAGGATCAACTGGCCGAGCGGATTAAAAATGAAAGAAGTGAGATGGTTAGAGCCCTGACCCTTGTAAACCGTAAGGCCTACATGGAATCAATGGTAGGGAAACAGCAGCGGGTACTTGTGGAAAGAGTCGATGACAAGGGTTTGGCCCGCGGTTATGGAGAGCACTACCTTCCGGTATCATTTGCTCCTGATAAACGGGACCGGAACTGGTTCGCCAATGTGATCCTCGAGGGAATTGAACAGGCAGTTTCGCCCACAATGACTGCTTCAATACTTTAGACTGCACGAAATTTGCTTCATCTTAATTTGCCTGTCGCATTTCAACGTTTACCCTGAATGCAGTAGCATATTTCCGGGTAAGATCAATGAAATCAACACTTTCGGTGGCCGTATAGTAAATGCTTACCCTGCGCCCATCGCCCCTGAATTCAACATACTTTATGCTTAGATTGAATCCCCTTTCATTGGCGATCTTCCTTGCCTCCTGCAAAACACCGAGTTCTCCCTTTTTTGCATTAAGCCACTTTTCAAGATCCTTCCCGGAAGCCTTTCGAATGACCCTTTTCAAAGGGCTTTGACCATTGCCCTCTGGTTCGAACTTTTTTCTCGCTGCTTCACAGGAAAGTGAAACCGTACCCAAATCATGCCCATCATCAGATTCAACAATGACACGATCATCTTTTGAAAGCTCAAGTCCAGCCACATTTCTGAAGAATGCCTTCCGGCCATTCTTAAACCTTACTTCCACATGCTCCACCTCCATTGAAAGATGATCCAGTCCCTTTGACCAATCGAAAGTGGGAAGCATTGTCCCTTCCAGCGGCAATTGTACAAGTCGTATGTTCTCCTTCACCACAGACTGTTCACTTTTCCCACAGCTGCAACTTTCCCCACAACAACTCATGTTTATTTTTATTTAGATCAATTCTAATTATAGTACAAAAGAAGTTAAAAAAAGGGAGGATTCAAAACATAAGGTTGGATAAACCTTTCAGTTTTTTCATTGTCTAAAATCCTATCTTTGCAACTTTATTTTGTTTTTAATCAGAAAATGAGAAAAATAGACAGAAGAATTGTCATCGTAACCAGCGTGATCTTCATCCTTGGGCTTGCCTACGGATTAATGAGATTTTTAGAAGCTCAGAAAGAGGCCCCCCCGGTTCTCAGATCTATTGAGTCCCGCAGGTTTGTGAAATTTGAACCTGTAGTGTACACCAGCATTGCCTCAGAAGTCTCAGAAACCGGCCGGCTTGCATCAGTGGCAGAGGTGGATATCATCGCCGAAGCAGCCGGGAGTATCGAGCCGGGAAAAGTGGCTCTGAAAAAAGGCGCCTCCTTCTCAAAAGGAGATGTACTTTTTATCATCTACCCCGACGAAGCAATTCTTTCCCTGAAAGCCCGGAAAAGCCAGTATCAAAACATACTGGCCTCAATTTTGCCTGACATGAGAATCGACTTCCCGGAATCGGAGGAGGAGTTCAGGTCGTTTTTCTCCTCCATTTCTGTGGACAACCCGCTGCCTCCCATCCCTGAAATCGCCGACGACCAGTTGAAAATATTTCTCGCCAGCCGAAATGTGATCAGCGAGTATTATAACATTCAGCGGGATGAGCTGCAGTTGAACCGGAGGACGATCAGAGCTCCGTTTAACGGGACCTACAAGGAGGTGTACCTGGAAACGGGCGCCTACGCCAACATGGGGGGCAGGGTAGCCACAGCCATACGTACCGACGAAATGGAAATGGAGGTACCCCTGAAGCGGATGGATGCAACCTGGGTCAACATCGGTGACCCGGTCGTGGTCCATTCTGAAAAAAGGGACCTTACCTGGAAAGGAAAGGTAATCCGGAAAAGTGAATATGTAGATGAAAACACCCAGTCGCAGGAAATATTCATCCAGATCCAATACGATCCAATTAAGCCGCTTCTTGCGGGCGAGTACCTGTTGGCCACCTTTCCCGTAAGACCCATTGAAGGGGTCATGGAGATACCAAGAAATTCTGTATTCAACTCCAATGAGGTCTTTATCATCAATAATGGCCGACTGGCAAGACGTGAAATCAATGTGATCAAAGAAAACGAACGGACCCTCATTTTCAACGGCCTCCCCGAAGGAGATTCAGTGGTGGTACAACAATTGATCAACGTATCAGAGGGAACCATGGTCCAGATCGAAAGCGATGATCCCATGCCGCAGCAACAAAAAGAAACAGCAACCAAAAGGAAATCCCAAAGCTGATCATGAGAAAGATCATCGAAAGATTTGTTGAGTACCCGGTTTACGCCAACCTCATTATCGCAGTGGTGGTCCTTGCCGGCGGGGTGAGTATGCTCTCTATGAAAAAATCATTTTTTCCCGAAACAGAGAGTCGTTTTCTTTCAGTTTCTGTATTCTACCCGGGTGCTTCCCCGGTAGAAATGGAGGAGGGTGTCACCACCCGGATTGAAGAGGCCGTAAGGGGTTTGATCGGGATCAAGGAGATCACATCCACTTCAAGCGAAAACAGTTGCTCGGTATCCATCGAAACCACCGGTGAATATCCCATTAACGAAATACTGCAGGAGGTTAAAAATGCCGTGGATGGGATTTCCTCTCTTCCAACGGCTGCCGAAAGGCCCATCGTTGCCAAAAACCGCTCCAGGGCAGGAGCAATAAGAATGGAACTTATTCCGGTGGATGAACACGAAATCAGCCTGATGGCATTGAAGGAGTATGCCCAGCGTATTGAGGAGGATTTTCTGAACTCGGGGGTGATGAGCCAGATTCGCATTTCAGGATATCCCCAACCGGAGATTTCGGTAGAGATCAAGGAGCAGGAGCTGCTTCGGTACAACATCACGTTTGACGAAATTGTAATGGCCATCCAGAATAATAACCAGGATGTTTCGGGAGGGGAAATCAAATCGGAGGAGGAGGAGTACCTGATCCGGCTGCGTTCAAGGAGTGCCGATCCGAATAAAATTGGGAACATCATCCTGAGAGGTGAAAGCAACGGGACCTTTATCCATATCCGGGATGTGGCTGATGTCAAAATAAAATTTGCAGATTCGCCCAACAAACAGTGGACAAACAACAAACCTTCTGTCTCGATCGATGTGCAAAAATTGCCTGAAGAGGACCTGGCTGAGATTACAAAATATGCCCTTTCCTACATCGATGAATTCAACAGCCGGAACCAGGGGGTTGAGATCATTGTATCCCGTGCATTCCTGGATATCCTGCAGAGCCGCCTCAATCTGCTTACCAGGAATGGTTTACTGGGTCTGTTCCTGGTTATCATTTCCCTTTCCATGTTCCTGAGTTTCAGGCTCTCCCTGTGGGTCTCCTGGGGCATTCCTTTCAGCTTCCTGGCCATGTTTATCGCAGCCCATTTCATCGGCATCACCATCAACCTTCAGTCGCTCTTCGGAATGATCCTGGTGATCGGAATCCTGGTGGATGACGGGATCGTCGTCGCGGAAAATATCTACCTCCACTTTGAAAAGGGAAAAAGCCCCATGCACGCAGCCGTTGATGGCACCATGGAGGTGCTTCCGGCAATAATGACTTCAGTGACCACCACCATTGTGGCTTTTACACCCCTGTTGTTGCTCACAGGAACCAGGATGGAAATGATGTTTGATGTGGCCATTGTGGTCATCGCGGCCCTTGCTTTCTCACTTTTCGAAGCCCTTCTGGTGCTCCCGGCTCACCTTTCCAGTGACAGGGTGCTGAGCCGTAAAAGTCTGGAAGCCAAGGATAAGGGACTCAGGAGATACTTTGAACAATTCATCATATGGCTCAGGGACAGGATTTACACCCACTTCCTCAACTGGGTGGTCAAATGGCGTTATATTGCGGTGAGTTTCCCCATTGCACTGATCCTGATCACCGCCGGTCTGTTCCTGGGCGGGCACATCCGAACCACCTTTTTCCCGATGGTCGATTTTGACAGCTTCAGCCTGAATGTGGCCTTCACCCCCGGCGACGGCGAGAAACAGACCCTTGATTTCCTGGATAAGTTTGAAAAGGCAATCTGGGAGGTAAATGATGAAATTGGAGAGGAACTTGGACTGGATCATGACATCATCGAACGAACCAGTAAAAGTCTTGGAAGTTCCTTCGAAGGACAGGAAAGGGGTGCACACGCAGGCAGCATTGATGTATACCCGGTCGATTTGGAAGGTTATGAACTGTCGGGGAGGGACATCTCCACCCGGGTTAGCCAGAAAATCGGGAAGGTACCGGAAGCCCGTAAATTCACAGTAGCGGGCCGAAACCGTTGGGGCTCACCAGTATCAATCGGACTCATGTCAAAAAACCTTCTGGAGCTGGAAGAGGCCAAAGAGTTTATGCTCGCCCGGCTGAATGAGATGCCGCAGTTGAAAGATGTAAATGAGAATATCGCCCTCGGGAAGCAGGAGATCAGGCTGGACCTTAAACCCAGGGCATACTTCCTGGGACTCGATGAAGCCACCATTGCCCGCCAGGTCAGGCAGGGCTTTTATGGTGCACAGGCACAACGGTTGCAGGTGGGAAGAGATGAACTCAGGGTTTGGGTCCGATATCCAAAATCGGACCGGCTTACACTGGGACAGATGGAGAACATGAAGATCAAGACCAACAGTGGTGAATTTCCCCTTTCCGAGCTGGCTGATTACCACATGGAGCGCGGACCGGTGGCCATTAACCGGTTTAACGGTTCGAGGGAGATCAGGGTGGAGGCCGAAACCATTGATCCCCTTGCATCGGTTCCCGAAATCCTGGACCAGATTGAACAAGAGATCATGCCTGAACTTAAAGCCCAGTTTGCCGGCATTCGCTACATCTACCAGGGACAACAGAAGTACAGTAAGGAGGCCATGGGGCAGGCCGGAAAATACTACCTGTTGGCCTTTTCCATCATGTTCATGATCCTGGTGCTCCATTTCAAAAGTGTACCTAAAGCTTTTATCATTGTCCTGATGATCCCCATCTCCCTGCTGGGGGTTGCCTGGGGACACGGATTGCACGGACAACCCTTATCCATGATGAGCATGTGGGGAGCTGTTGCGCTGTCGGGAGTGATCATCAACGATGCCATCGTCTACTTTGCCAAATTCGATGGACTGCTGCTGGAGGGAAAAACGGTTGTCGAAGCGGTTAAGGAGGCGGGAAGGGTCAGATTGCGGCCCATTATACTCACCTCGCTTACCACCTCCATCGGACTTTTCCCCATGCTTTTTCAAAAAAGCATCCAGGCACAGTTTTTGATTCCCATGGCCATCAGCCTGGCATATGGTGTTGCGCTTGGCACCGTACTGATTCTGCTGTTCTTCCCGGTGCTGATCATGCTGCTCAATGACTTCAGGGTTTACTCCCGGTTTCTGTGGACAGGAGTTAAACCTACCAATGAAGAGGTTGAAACTGCAATTCTCCAGAACAACCGGAAACTCAGATTTGAAAGCAACAGGGGCAGATGGAATGGAATACCCATTGAAATCACAAAAAAAGAAGATGATCCTATTGAATAAACTCCTCGTACTGCTTGCAGGAATCCTGATCTTTCAACCGGTTGAAGCCCAGGAAGTGCTCACCCTGTCAATGGCACTTGAAAAAGCCCTTGAGAACAACTACGGGCTGATCATTTCCAATGCAGACAATGAGATCGCTGCAATCAATAATAACCCGGGGAACGCGGGGCGATACCCTACCGTTGGATTTGACGCCTCTGCCAATAACAGTTATAATTTAAAAAGTGATTCCTACACGGGCCGGTTTTTAGCCGGGGTAGGTCTCAACTGGGTGCTTTTCGACGGATTCAGGGTTAACATTACAAAAACAAAACTGGATAACCTGGAATCACTTTCCGAGGGAAGATTGGGGGTGGTGATTGAAACCACCATCGAAGAGGTGATCATGGGGTACTACCTGGTATTATTGCAGCACGAGCAGCTAAAGGTACTGCAAACTGTGATGAAACTTTCGGATGACCGCTATCAGTATGAGCTCAACCGAAGATCGTTGGGAGGATCGGTTACCTATAATGTTTTGCAAGCCCAGAATGTCTATCTGACCGACAAGGCCAACTTTATGAACCAGGAAGTAGTGGTGAGAAACAGTGTTCGTAACCTTAACTTTCTCCTGGGTGAATCGCCCACCACCACCTGGACATTCAGTGAATCGTTCGAGGCCGACACCACCCAATACAGGCTGGCCGATTTGCTTGATAAAATGAAGGCCAGCAACCAGACCCTGAAAAATCAGTACACCAACCTCCTTTTGATGGAGAATGAAACTTCGCTTAAAAGAGCCAATTACTCCCCCACACTTTCCCTCGCAACCGGGGTAGAATTCAATGATGTCCTAACGGCCACCATGGACCAGCCGACTGCCAACAGCGGAGCACTTTCCCCCTATGGAACCCTGAGGCTCTCCTATGACATTTACAGCGCCGGTGTCAGGAAAAGATCGGTGGAAGTGGCCCGGATCAATGAAGAGATTGCGCAGGTTGAGATTTCAGAAATGGAGCATGCACTTACCAATGAGTTGTTCAACCTGGCCGATTACTATGAAGTAAGGTTGGAGCTGTTGAATGTGGCCAATGAGAATATGACAGCGGCTGAACTGAACCTCTCCATCTCCGAAGAAAAATATCGCTCAGGTGTAATTAACTCTTTCAATTACAGGGATGTACAATTGATATATCTGAATGCTGCCCTGAGGCGCCTCCAGTCCATCTTCAATCTTATTGATTCTAAAACCCAGCTGACCAGGATTACCGGAGGATTCCTGGGAACCGTACAGCAGTAACGGTCCGAATAGTGTCCGAAATCGTACGAATGGTGTACGAAACGGGGCACAATAATGCCTTTCTGTAAAGGTCTATTTATCTGTTTTAATGTTACTTACGTATATTGGTAAGACTTTTGGGAAGAGTGTTTATAAATGACACCATTTCCCCATGCTCCGACACTTCTTTACCATTGCCATCAGGAACACCCTGAAGCACCTGAACTACTCCCTTTTAAACATTGCGGGACTAGCCATTGGAATTGCAAGTTTTCTCTTCATCCTGATCTATGTCGCTGATGAACTGAAATATGACCGGTTCCATGAGGGGTATAAGCAAATCTACCGCGTCAACCGCCTATACAATTCAAATGACATCAACGAAGATGCGGCCACCTGCTCCTTCCCATTTGGTCCTGCCCTGGCAGAGGAGTATCCCGACATGGTGAAATCGATGGTTCGTTTCTTTGATTTCCAGGTTTCTGAATTCCTGTTTGAAAACCGCGAGGACAGCCTCAATGTAATCAAATACAATGAAAAGTGGTTCTTCCTGGCCGATTCCAATGTATTTGAAATGTTTACTTTCCCGCTCATTGAGGGGGATCCGAAGAGTGCCCTGGTAAGACCCAATACCGTGGTGCTTTCAGAAACCACTGCCAGAAAGTATTTCGGGGATAAACCGGCCATGGGAAAGACGCTGCACGTGGAGGAGGGGCCGCTCATAGAGGTTACCGGGGTGATGAAGGATCTTCCTTCTCAAAGCCATTTCACCATTGATATACTGGGATCCATGTCAACCTTTCGTGAATTAAATGGCGGTCGTATGCCTGAAACCTGGATTTGGAATCCCTGCTGGACCTACATCACCCTGCACAATCACATCACACCCGAACAGCTTGAGGCACGTATGCCTGATTTTTACCTGGCCCACTACCCCGACTTTCAAAACCAGGATATCACCCTCTATCTCCAGTCCATTGCAGATATTCACCTGAATTCACACCATGAATATGAGATGCATCCCAACGGAAAGCGCTCCTATGTGAAAATAATCGGTGGGATTGGTCTGATCGTCCTGATCCTCGCCTGCATCAACTTTATGAATCTTTCTACAGCAAGCTCTTCAGGAAGAGGAAGGGAAATTGGGATGAAGAAGGTCATTGGTGCACGAAAACGATCCCTGGTGATTCAGTTCCTGAGTGAGGCGATTATGCTTACTTTCATTGCCCTCCTGCTGGCGGCAATCATGGTTGAGATCCTGCTTCCCCTGTTTAACAATTTCACCGGAAAAATGATCGATCCCGGCATCGTGATCAAGCCGGTAAGTATCCTCATCGGACTCGGTTTGTTGCTCTTTGTGGGATTGCTATCCGGATCCTACCCGGCTTTTTTCCTCTCCTCGCAAAATACAAGTCACCTGAAGGATACCCTGTCGGTTGGCGGCGGGAGGGGAGTCGCCAGAAAAGCCCTGGTGGTGTTACAGTTCCTGATCTCCATTGCCCTGATCATTGGTACCATCAGTGCATACGCCCAGCTTAACTACCTGAGGAAGGCTGACCTCGGATTTAACAGGGATCATGTGATTCTGCTTCCCACAAAATTTAACCTTGCCATGCACTTCGATGCGTTTGCCGAAGAGCTGAAGCAACATCCTGATATCATCCATGTGACTGGGATGGAGGACATTATCGGAGCCAACCACAACACCCGCAGCTTTGTGATCGAAGGAATGTTCGATGACAAGCCCTTCTGGTACCCCGCTTTCCTGGTCAGGTATGAGTTCATCGAAACATTTGGGATTGAAGTGTTAGAAGGACGAGGATTTTCAAGGGATTTCCCCTCCGATACTTCCGATGCAATCATGATCAATGAAAGCATGGTAAAGCACCTGGGATGGACAAACCAGGAGGCCATTGGCAAGGCAATCCGCTCTGATGGTAACGAGCGGGTCATAGGAGTGTTCAGTGATTTTAATGCGCTGTCGCTTCATAAGCCGATTGATAACTTCGTACTCGATATGCTTCAGAATCCCCGGGGTGCAGCAGCCCTCACCCGGTACATGGCGATCAGGGTAAATACGGACCACTACACCTCCGTATTAAAATATATCCGGGAGAAATGGGAGTACTTTGCCCCGACACGCCCCTTCGAATACTCATTTTTGGATGAAGATCTGAACGCACTCTACAAAGATGAGAGCAAATTCAGCAAGCTCTCCATTCTCCTCACCATCCTTGCCATTGTGATTGCCTGCCTGGGTTTAGTCGGACTTACCTCCTTTATGGTGGAACGCAAAACCAAGGAGATCATTGTCAGGCGGGTTCACGGCGCCACACTAAGAGATGTAAATTCCCTGCTTTCCAGGGAGTTCCTTTGGTTAATCCTGATAGCCATCCTTGTGAGCTGGCCCCTGGCATGGTTAGGGATCAGCCGGTGGCTGAACAGCTTCAGTAAGCACATTGATGTGCAATGGTTTGTATTTGTGATATCAGCTTTGGTAACCCTGCTGATCACACTGTTGGTCACCTCGATACAGGCGTACCGGGCTTCATTAATGAATCCTGCCGACACCCTCAAATATGAGTAGAATCGATTTTTTTTCGGATCTGCATCACATTTATTTCATAACTTCGTTAATGTTAGTATAACCATTAACTATGATTATGAACAAGTCCGGTCGTACATCCATACTGAATCTGATGCTTTTTTTAATTGTCATCAGTATAGCACCATCCCTGAAAGCTCAATCCGAAGCAATTCTGACTGTTCTTGACTCTGCCTCTTTTGATGCTCAACTTGAATTTGTGCAGAATCGAACCAGGGTCTACGACGGATTCAGGGCCATCCGGGAAGATGTTTTTCAGAAAGCTAAAAAAAATGCCCTGGACTCCCTCAATAAAGAGAAATTGGAGGTGGCCCGGCTGAACAGTGAACTGAGTGAAAGGGAGTTCCAAATTGAGTCACTCAACACCAATCTCTCCAGGACCAAGACCGAAAGGGATCAGGCCATTCGGACAAAAGATAGTTTTGTTTTCCTCGGGATGGAGGTTCAGAAAGGTGCTTACAATACCGTGATGTGGGTGATCGTGTTGGGGCTTCTCACAGGCGGTGTCTTTATATTCCTCCTTTTCAAACGTAGTTATGTGGTGACCAACCATACAAAAAATGAATTAAAGATCATCCAGGAGGAGTTCGAAGAGTACCGGAAAAGCTCCCGGGAGAAGTATGAAAAACTTGTCATCTCCCACCACAATGACATCATGAAGATGAAAAAATCATGATCCTTCGAAAAAAAGCCATCGGGTTTATTGGCCTGGGGGTGATGGGAAAACCAATGTCAATTAACCTGATAAATGCAGGTTATTCACTTACAGTGTATGATATCCGCCATGCGCCTTTGGAGGAGGTTGTCGGGATGGGTGCCCTTAAAGGTCAGAATCCTGCTCATGTTGCTGCCGGCAGTGAAGTGATTATTACCATGCTGCCCGACTCCCCACAGGTAGAAGAGGCAATCCTGGGAAATAACGGTGTACTGGAAGGAGCTAAACCAGGAACACTGATCATTGACATGAGTTCCATTGCGCCAAAAACTGCCGTAAAGATATGCAGGGAAGCCTCCCTGAAAGGGGTAGAGATGCTTGATGCTCCGGTGAGTGGAGGTGAACCGAAAGCCATTAACGGAACACTTTCGATTATGGCGGGAGGCAAAGAGGAGGTCTTTGAACAGGCAAAAGAGATCCTTTTGTGTATGGGAGCATCGGCCATTTGGATGGGAGAGATCGGTGCAGGGAACATCACCAAACTGGCCAACCAGATTATGGTGGCTATTCACCTGGCAGCCATGTCAGAAGCCATGGTATTTGCTGAAAAAGCCGGGGTGGATAGTGAAAAGGTGTTCCAGGCCATCCGCGGGGGCTTGGCCGGTAGCACAGTCCTTGATGCCAAGATGCCCCTGATACTCGAAAGAAATTTCAAACCCGGCGGACCCATTCGGATGCACACCAAAGACCTTGTCAATGTCAGGGATACCGCCTTTGAAACGGATGCACCCATTCCTCTCACCACACAGGTGATGGAGTTTATGAAGGCTTTGAAAGCTGATGGGAAAGGTGAGGATGACCATGGCGGTCTGATCCAGTATCACGAAAAACTGGCCGGCATCACCGTGAAAAGAAAAACTTAACCCAATAAGTCCGTAACCAGTTAACCGTCTGTCAGCGATCCGCTATAGAGGGCTACTTCATTTTTTTTCTGGTTGGCACTCAGTATGTAATCACCGTTCCCAAAAGAAAACACCTGGGTTTGCGTGGGTCCAACACCTTCTTCTATAACAGTTTTATTTACAAATCCTTTGTCAATATTATTTATAGTAAATATTTCAAGGTTCAACGAGTCCTTCCTGTTGCCGGCAACCACCACAGGTTCACCATTGAAAAATCCGCTGCTCAAACCGTGTCCAAATGAGAGCGGGGCACTGAATTTCAATTTCCATGCCCCCTTATCCCGTTTGTACATATTGAGAATATTGCCATGAAAGGGTTCAATGGTGATCAGCTCAGATTGACCGTCACCATCCAGATCGATAAAAGTCAATTCACTTACCTCTTTTTCGAAAATGGGAATAAGCACTATGGATCCACCTTGTGAAAGCTCAATGGAAAATACCCCTTCAACACCTGAAACACATAACCGTTCCGTACCGTCAATCAGGTACCTCCCCATTCCGTGATTCCTGAAGAGCGACGAATCGATTACCTCGGATACCCAGCGGTCGGATGGATCTCCCAATAACCGGATAGCGTGAAGCTCTCCCGGCATCGACCAGTCGGCCGGATTCTCCTTGAATTTACTGACCGAGGCAGCTATTAATATTTTCCCCGGGGAATTGGGAAGAAACTCACATCGATGTGCAAAAGGCAGATCCATTGCCCTGGAGCTCATCCAAGAATCGCCAATCTTCCGATGCAAAAAGAGCGCTGCGTCCTTCCCGATAAACGGAGGGAAAAGTCCCATGACCGATACCATGTACTGAGGCCAGCCAGGCACAGGGATCAGGCTCATCATTCCTCCCGGGCACTGGTAAAGGTTTTCAACGGTTCCGGCAGTCATATCGTATAATTGAACCACAGGTTCCGTTTCAGATCCTGCTCCTACAAGGGTCCGGGAGCCGGTCATAAATGCATGGGCTGTGTAAACACTTTTAATCTCCAGAATGATTCGTTTCTGCAACATGTCTTTAAAGTTTTTTATCAGGAAGGAGCCCGGGCAGTGATAAAATCCCCGATTTGAGCCGGCAATTCATCGAGGTTGTCATAAGCCAGCAGGGTAACCCCCTCACTGCCCGATATCATGGCAGAAAGGGAATATCCGGCCTTAGACCGAAACAGGGAGAGAACCGGTTTTCCAAGCTCGATGGCCCTGCCGATCTCGTAGCCTACGCCCAGGCTGGGTATGGTAACCTCGGCAACCACAAGGTCCGATTCCCGGACCCAATCCATATCCCGGTCGTGAATCTGGCCATCGGTTAGAATCCTGTCTTTGGCCTCAATCTCCTGATCATTTCCAAGGTGTTCGGTAAGAACCTGCCCATGCTGTTTCAGCATCTCTATGATTCTCTGATAATCAGAGGCAAGCTGCCTTCCTCCCCTGATGGATCCGCAAAAGTAAAATTTTAAACCTGAATGAACCATGTGTTTAAATTACCTATTTTAGCAACAAGAAGTTTTTCCGCCACATAAAAAACGTACTACTCATGAAAAAAGATTTTCAATGCAATGCCCAGACCAGCGCTGTATACGGGGTTGGCCTGATTGGTGCCGCTGTTTATTTCATTTCAAACGCCGTAGGTTTCTGGATGGGTGTACTTGGCTTTCTGAAGGCAATCGTATGGCCTGCCATCCTTGTTTTTGAAGCCCTCAAATCCCTGGGCGCATAAACGTTCTTGCTAAATCTCCATATCGCTCAGGTGCAAATCAAGGGCTTTCACTGAAATCTGGATCTCCCTTATCGAAATTCCCAGGGAGATAATCAACAAGACCAGGGCAATTCCGAAAATGATTTCACCAGCAAGTTGCTGATCAATATAGACCAGAAACATACAGAGAACGCATAACAGCAAGCTTCCGATACCCAGCATCTGCATGGAACGCGTCAACACCAGTCTTTTTCTCAGGTTCTGGATCTGTCCGACGATGATACTATCCGGATTCTCCTTGTACCTCGCATGCAGTCCCCTTACCAGGTTGGCATAGGCCAAAAAGCGATTGGTATAGGCAAGCAACAAAAGGGATATCGCTGAAAACAGGAGGGCCGGTGTCGTCAAAGTAAGCTGTTCCATAAACCTATCCCCTGACACTTGCTTCAGGAAGTCTCTTTTGTACATCTTTCAATTGCTCCACGCTCTCAATGCCCAGGGTAAAAGCATCGATGAAACCGGACCCCGTATGAAACTGTAAACACTCGTCCTTCCGGTCAACCAGCGTACCTGCCCCATATACCTTCATCTGGATAATCGCCTTACCGTTCTGCTTCATCCGGGTAAGCACCTTCTGCACCGTGGCCACATCAGCATCCATTTTTGCCCCTCCCGGATTAAACCGGGCAAGGTCAACATCCACCCATGGCTCATCAGCAGCAGTCTCCAGTGCCTGAAGCGAATGACATGAAATTCCGTGTGCCCTTATTAAACCAGCCTTCTTGGCTTCCTCTAAAGCATCCATCGCCCCCTTCATATTCCTGTTCCAGTTTCCATCGGTCACCGCATGTAAAAGCACCACATCCATGTAATCGGTACCAAGCTCCATACGGAAGCGATCCAGATCTTTCTTAACCGCCTCATAAGAGGATGAATTTGTTTTAGTTAAAATTACCACATCCTCCCGTTTGGTTTTTTTCAAAGCCTCCTTAAGATGGGGATGTGATCCATACTGATCGGCACTCTCCCAGAAATTAATGCCTTCATCAAATGCAGCCCTTAACATATCCGAAACGCCTTTGATTCCCAACTGCCTGGTTTGGTTGGAGCTTCCACCAAAACCACTGGTTCCGGTCCCCATAGCCATCCTTGACATTTCAATACCGGTATTGCCCAGTTTTACACGGTCATACGGGTAAAGTTTTTTCTCACCTGCCAGAAGTTCGTATGGAAATGCAGAAAGAAAAGCCGATCCGGCCAGGGATACTTTCAAAAATTGTCTTCTTTTCATAACCAATTATTTATAGGAGTAATTTAATAATGTTTAATGAGCATTGCAAAAGTCACAGTATAACTATCTTGTGAAATATTCTTACACCATGATCCAACAGGGAAAAACAACCACCTTAAAAATAATCAAACGCTCCTCTTTCGGGCTCTACCTGGGAGATGAAACAGGTGAAGAGGTTTTGCTGCCAAATAAGTATTGCAGTGATGAGATGAAACCCGAAGGTGAGCTGGAGGTCTTCATTTATCGTGACTCTGAAGGGAGAAAAGTCGCAACAACCCTTATTCCGAAAATAGCCCTTCATGAATTTGCCCAGTTAAAAGTAAATGCAGTTTCAGCTGTGGGCGCCTTCATGGATTGGGGCCTTGAAAAGGACCTGATGGTTCCATTCCGGGAGCAGAAACAAAAAATGGAGGAAGGACGATGGTATATTGTATACATGAACCTGGATCAGAAAACAGATCGTTTATATGCCAGTAACCGAATTGAAAGATTTCTCCAGAATGATCTGATCAGCGTAAAAGAGGGAGAAAAGGTCTCATTGCTGATCTGGCAAAAAACAGACCTTGGTTATACCGTGATTATCAACAACATACACAAGGGTCTCATTTTTGACAATGAAATTTTTACAAGCCTTAGAATCGGGGACAAGGTTCCCGGATTTATTAAGAAAATCAGGGAAGACGGAAAGATAGATGTGGCCATACAGGCAGCCGGGTACCGGAAGACAAACGATGCAAACACCGAATTGATTGTTAAAAAATTAACAGAAAATCAAGGTTTTCTGTCCCTGACAGATCAAAGCTCACCGGAGGAGATTTATTCCGGTTTGGGAATCAGTAAAAAGGCATTTAAAAAATCCATCGGATCACTTTACAAACAGAAAGTCATCACCCTTGAAAGCGATGGCATCAGGCTTCTGACTACTCCAGGGACTGAATGAAAACGGTATCCAATTCTGAGGTCTGACCGGGCACAACAGTTATATTGTAAATGGTGGTATCCAGGTATTCATAGCCAGGAGAAAAGTGCACATCATAAGTACCCGCGGGGAGGCCGCGGATTAAAAATGCTCCTGATAGGTTATCGGCACTGGTACTCATCGTATCTTCATCATTGACGGCCATTACCAAAGCCTTTGATTCGGCAGGTTGAGCGACTCCATGGATTGATCCAGTCACTGCTTCTGTATATACTTTTATTACAGGCTTTAGTATAAACTTTCCGCTTCCGGTCTCAACAATTGATTTTTCCACCACAAAATCAATTATATAGGAATAGCTTTCCCCTGCAATAATTTCTTCATGAACATTTAATTTCAATCCTGATTGCTGTGCGCTGGGTGTGGTCAGATCATGGATTATATTGTCGATCATCACAGTATTATCCTCTCCCAGAATCAAGCGGATCTGGCTGATATACCCTGATGGAAGCCGGTCATCTACCAAAAGAGTGTCTTTCCCGTTCACAAATTCCAACAGGTTGTAAACTCCCTGATTGGTAGCAAGGCTGATCAGGCTATCATTCATTTTCACCTCCACAGAAAGCACATCGATGTTTACCTGCTGGTATTCTCCTGGCATATCTGTCAGCCTGAACTGTACATTCGCCAAACCACCTGTTTCCGAATCGGAACAAGCAGTATAAAAAACTGCCAACATTACAAATCCAGCAATATTAATGATCCTTCCTTTCATGCCTTTCATCTTTTTCATGTTTATTTATATACGGTAAATCCCTCAAAATGTTGCCCGGCCTTACTTCGGGGAAAGCTAATTCAGATTCCCGCAGATCAGATTCAAAAAAGATCCTTATTATCCAATGATGATTTCGTATTTTTAGCGGAAAGCTCCTGAGTTGAAAAGATTGAGAAAATTCATAAGGGTAATAACGGTTTTCCTGATCTCAACCATCGGCCTTGTAGTCCTGCTCTTTTTTTTAATCAACCTCCCTTTCTCAGACCGCTTTGTTTCCAAACAGGTGAACGGTTTATTTAACAGGCTGGAACTTCCCCTGAATATTCAAGCTGTCAGGACTATTCTCCCAAACAAAGTTAAAGTTGAAGGGGTCACCATTTCCGGCCCGGAGGGCGATACAATCATCTGCGCCATGGATCTGGAAGCCCGCATTACACTTCATGCCCTTTTAAAGCATAAAGTAAGATTGAAAGAGGTATACCTGGGGGGTGTCCTCGTTACCCTGACCAATGACTCAATCAACACCGGCCTGAACATTAGCAGGGCATTTTCCAAAAAAAACAATCTGGAGGCAGAAAAGCCGAAAGAAAATAAGAGCTTCTGGGAGATCAGCATCCAGAGGGGGGAATTGCTGAATATCAGTTTCTTAATGATGGACCCTCCCATCGGAATTCACATCTCCGAGGAGATTGAGGAAGTTAAATTGACCGGGTTTCATTTATCATTGGAAAACAAGTCCATAGATTTTAAAGGGATTGATATGAAATCCGGGCATGGTGAAATCAAACTCTCTCCACGTTTAATCCCTCCCGGGGAAAACAGGGGTACTCCATGGACATACGGGTTTAAGAAAGTTCAACTGAGCGATCTGGATTTTACTTTTAATCATGAGGTTGACAGTTTTTTCCTGAATCTGGTTCTCCCGGAAGGGCTGGTCCGGGCCAGAAAAACGGATTTTGCCAACAAAGAAATTGATGTGGATATCATTAAGCTTACCGGGGCAGCTGCCACCATCCTCTCGGGCCTCACTGCTAAATCATCTGAAAACTTTGAAAAGCCACCACCCTCTGCTTTCCCCTGGGATATAATCATTGATGAAACAGAATTGCAAAATATAAAGGTATCAAGGGGCCTGTATTCCTATGCTGAAACTTCTGATACGGCCGCCCGTAGCCACATTACCCTGCAAGACCTGCATCTGGTGGATGCCCGGCTAAACCAAAAGCGTGCAGGGGTCATTGTTAAAAAGCTGGGATTCGGACTGGACAATGGATTTACCCTCAAGCAAATGAAAGGAGAGTTTGCTTCAGATCAGGAATCGGCCCATCTCGACTTTTCCTTCGAAACGGAAAACAGTCAGTCAAAGTTTAAGGGTGATGCCGCGGGAAGCATTTTTGAGATACTTGAAAATCCGGATAGCATACGTAATGCTCATATATCATTTAAAAACACCCGGCTATCCCTGAAGGATATCTTCTTCTTCATGAATGATCTGAAGGAGATCCCCACCCTTACAACCCTTTCAAAGGATCCTATTGCCATTGACGGCGCTTTTGGACTGCACCAATCGAAAATCAGTTTTTCAGGTTTTCATCTTTCCCAGAAAGACCATTTCAGCCTGAGTCTGGATGGATATGCACAACATCCACTTCAGCCAGATAAGGCCAGTGCTGATCTGAGCCTGGAATTCTCAGTTTCCGACAGCACCTGGCTGAAAGAATTAACAGGAGATCTTACGACAGAAAATAATTATTCGGCTCTTGCGCCGCTTACGGTGAAAGGAAACATATCCGATTCATTGGGATATTCGGGTATCAAGCTTCTGTTGAAGAGCAATTTGGGCGAGGTGGGTCTTTCAGGGGTCATCGATGTTAAAAATGAAACCTTTGATTTGAATACCACATTCAACCACTTAATGCCCGGGATCTTTTTGAACGTGACATCATTAGGAGCGCTAAGTGGATCAGCAACTTCTTCCGGAAGTGGATTTAGCCTGGATTCACTATCGGCAGGAGTCTCCATATTACTCGATTCACTGAGCTTTAATGACTACCAGTATATCAATACCAGCATCACAGGTAAACTGGCTTATGAATATTATGAGTTTAATCTCCAGGTGGATGATCCGGGTCTCAAAACTGCCCTTTACACCGCCATAAATCGCAGCGACTCAACTTTGATCCTGAATGCAAACGCTACTATTTTTGCACAGCTAGACATATTACATCTTACAGAAGACCCTCTATCTTTGGAGAGCACCTTTACCGCAGAGTTTAACAAAACACCGCATTCGCTTGAATCTGAAATCAGTCTGCAAAATATTGAGCTGATAAGCCCCATGGAGCAGGCAAATATCCGTCAATTAAAGGCTGTTTTCACCAGCGATTCAAGTGAAAGCCACCTTCATGCGGAAGCCGATTTTTTCAAAACTGAGGTCCTCATCGGCCAATCCATGGTAGAAATGGGTTCCCTGATGGAGCATTATCGAACCTACCTGTCGACTTTCATAGATACAACGAATACAAATCGGGACACCAGGATCTCCCATTTGCCAGCCACCCATATTACCGGAAGTATTTCATATCATGAAGCCCTTGGAATGATTTTGCAGGATACCGGAATACACTTTGGGAATCTGGACTTTTCTCTTACCAACCGAGCCTCGGATCAAAGTTTGAATTTTAATGTAACAGGAGATGATTTGAAAGTTAGCAGTATTGAAATCGGTGAATTGAAAGCGAGTGCCATTGATTCAGCCGGAGAAATGAAGTTTCACCTGCTTGCCAGCAAGAACCGCTTTTTTGAAAATCCTGCAAATAATATATTGCTGAATGGTCAGTATGACAACTGGCAAAGTTCCGTCGAACTCTCCGTTATGGATGATGAGGGTAAGGTCATCTATGATGTTGCGCTGGCATCGGATCTGGATAGCAACCTGTTTGTTTTAAATATTCCAAAACAACAAATTTTACTGAATAGTCACCTGTGGGAGGTGGAGAATCCAACCCTGCTGTATGTCAATCTCGAGGATCATAAAGTTTATCCCAGCTTAAAAATGCAAACAGGCAACTCCGAAATTCAACTCTTGTCCAGAGAGGTGGATGGCCAGCATCAATATGTTTGCCGGTTTGATCATGTATTTTTAGAATCTGTAATCCGGACAAGTCTGTTACCCGGGCATCCGGCCAGCAACATATCCGGTCTGATTAGCTATGATGTGAATAAGAATACAGTCAAAAATCTGCATACGGATCTGCAATTCGACCAAGTAAGCTGGCAAGATTTAGCTTTTGACATCATTTCCATTAATGGAGATATACAAACAGATACCGCAGGCAACCTTGCCATCGACATGCTGACCAGGATTGACTCATCCACAATTTCACTAAATTATGTGAAAAACCTGGGTGAATCCAGAAGCCTCTCCACAGATTTCACCTCCCTTCCTCTCGTTGTTTTTGAGCCCTTTATCGTTAAAGTCGTTTCAGATTTAAATGGAACTCTTTCGGGTCATTTCAATCTGTCCAGTTCAGGTGATGGGAAAATGGAGGGTTCCCTCCACTTCAAGGATGCTTCTATGAGGATCAATACCCTGAATTCTAAATACAGCCTGCCCGATGAAAGTTTACAGTTTTCAGGGAACAGATTGGTTTTTAATGAGTTTAAAGTCCTGGACTCTCTCCAAAACACCCTGGACATTAATGGTTTTATTGACATAAATCATGATTGGAAGGTTTCTGCAAATCTGGATATAAAATCTTCCGGTCTTCAGGTGATGAACACCTCGGGTGATGAAACGGATTCATTCTACGGAGATATTTTCCTGGATTCACGCCTTTTCATAAAAGGTCCTCTCTCAAAGCCAGTCATCAAAGGCAATATCCTTCTTGCCAGGGGCTCTGAAATATTTTATCGTTATACGGAGGATCTCTCCCTTTCGGAGAGTGCAAAATATGTGAATTTTGTGAGTTCCTCGCCAGAGGATTCGCTACCCGGTCCTTTTCCGGTGCCCCAGACCAAAATTTTCGAATCATCCATTGAAACCATCCTTGAAATTGATCCTTCTACCCGGATAAATTTCAACTTGTCAAAATGGGCGTATGATATCGATTTAAGCATCCGAGGAGGAGGAGCATTAAACTTTCAGATGCTGAATAACAACCAGTATTCCCTTTCCGGGACCTATCTGATCAATCAGGGAGAGGCTAATTTAAAACTGGTGGGATGGCCAAATAAATTGTTTAAAATAGCTAAGGGGGGTCATGTGAGTTGGGACGGAAGGATTGATAATCCGGATTTGAAGTTTGAGGCATCCAACAGGGTGGCCAGTTCCTATACAAACCCGGTGGATGGTAAGGTGCGGAATCTGGACATTGATGTGATCCTGAAACTTTCCAACCACCTTTCAGACCTCGGTGTTGTGTTCAACATTTTTACTACAGACCAGTATTTGATGAGCATTATCAATACCCTGAGTCCAGAAGAGCAAATGCGGCAGGCTATTACCATCCTGCTTTTCGAAACCATTGATTTGCCCGGTATTTCCACCTCCACGAGCTATATGACCCAACAGGTCAATCAACTGGTGGCTGCCCAACTGAATTCACTGACCAAAACCACCTTGCAGGGAATTGATATCTCTTTTGGGGTCAATACTTATGTCCAGGCCACAACCAGCGGGGGAGAAGAGACTAAAACAAGCCTCTCTTATGATGTCAAGAAAACATTTGCAGACGACAGGGCACAAATGAGGGTTTCCGGCCGCATGAATGATCTCAATAAGCAGCCGGGAGCTTCTGATTTTTCGCTGAATAATATTTCCCTGGAATACCAGCTTGATTCAGCTGCTTCCAGGTACCTGAAAGTGTACAACGAGCGTTCGTATGAAGATGTTTTTGAAGGAGAGGTGGTAAAAACCGGGGTGGGAATCACCTTCAGGAAAAGGTACTGGAATATCAAAGAAATCTGGAGGCGAAAGAAAAAAGAGAAATGAAACCAGGCAGATCCATATGGCCGATTATATCGATTCTGGTATTGGCTGGTTGTTCAAACACCCGCTTCCTTACTGATGATGAGCTTCTTTATACAGGCAGGGGAAAGATTGAAATTATTGAGCAGGAACAACAAGAGAGCACTGCAACCGTGAAGGGAAATGTTAAGTCCATCACTGATTATAAAGTGAATAACGGGATCCTGGGCCGGCGCGTCCTGCCTCCCGTCGGGCTTTGGATTCACAACTACTGGAAAGTTAAAGAAAGCAGCAAGTTCGGTAACTGGCTTTTTAAAACCCTCTCCTCATCCCCCGTCCTGGTCTCTGAAGTCAATCCCGAGCTCAGGGCCCAAAAGATCGAAAGTGAACTATTTGATAAGGGTTATTTCAGTACCCGTGCCTGGCCGGTGATTGAAAAAAATAGCAAGAATCCAAAAAAAGCCCGTGTATCCTACTTTGTTGAAGTTGCTCCACCCTATGTATACAATCAAATCCTCTTCAATCCCCCTCAGGAGAAAATTGACACCCTTATCACTCAGTATGAATTTAACAGCAACATTAAACCGGGTAAACAATACAACCTGGAATCCTTGAAAAAAGCCAGAGAAGAATTGTTCAGAGGCATTCAAAATGAGGGATATTTCTTTTTTTCATCCGACCTTATAACCCTTACCGCAGATACATCTGTGGCAGATACATCTGTGGCAGAAAATCTGCTGGATTTGGTGGTGGGAAGAAAAATGGACCTTCCGCCGGCTGTTCTTTCCACTTATAAAATTGACCAAATCCTTGTACAGATCTCCAAACCAGACAGAAGTGAAGATTCAACACTCCATTCCACCCTCTACGGGGATATCCAGATTGTTTCATCGGGCGTTCATTTAAAACCCGAAGCCCTATCAAGGGCAATCTATTTTAAAAAGGGTGAAAAGTATTCCTACTCGGCTTACCAGAACACCATCTCGCGCCTCAATAATCTGGGAGTTTTCAGTTATGTCAGGGTATCCGTCATGCAATCAACCACCGATACCCTGCTTAACCAGGTTGATGTCACCATCGATTTGACCCTGGCCAAAAACATTAATCTGGATATTCAGGCCGATCTGGTAACCAAGTCCACCGGATATGCAGGTCCACATTTGCTGGTTGGGGTTTCCAATAACAACACTTTTAAGGGTGCTGAAAAGGTAAGCCTTGGCTTAACCGGAGGGATGGAATGGCAATGGGGAGATAAATCAGGAAGTGAATTAGGTTCCTTCTCTTACGATCTCGGATTAACTACCGGTATTACACTGCCCCAGAGTCTTATCCCCAAAAGCTGGAAAAGTGACAAACCTCTCATGGTGCAACAAACATCTTTGAATTTCGATTTTAACCTTTTGAACCGCATTGCCTACTACCGAATGTTCTCTTCGAGAATGAATTTAAATTACACCTGGGGCAAGACCAGGAAGATGCAATACTCTGTTTCCCCTTTGTATCTGAATTCGGTAACCATGCTTGAAACCACTCCCGGATTCGATTCGGTGGTAAATGACAATATCTACATCCGGAAAAGTTTTGAGGAACAGTTTATTTTTGGAACGAGGTATGGTTTCACCTATGATAACACCTATCAAACCAAACCACGTAATGTTTTCTTTCAGACGGGCTTAAACCTGTCGGGGAACCTTTTCGACCTCCTGGCAGGGATGGGTAAGACAGAAGCCGACAGGCCCTATACGGTTTTTAACACCATCTATTCGCAATTTGCAAAAGTCACATCAGAGTTCAAGTACTACTTCAATGGCATGAATAAAAGGCTTGTGGCCAGGTTATATGCGGGAGTGGGCCTTCCCTATGGAAATTCAAGTGTAATCCCCTATGTGGAGCAGTATTTCAGCGGAGGAGCTTACAGTATTCGGGGCTTCACTGCCCGCTACGTGGGTCCGGGATCATACCACGAGGAATCTACCGGGTATATCGACCAGTCCGGGGATATGAAACTGGAGGCCAATCTGGAATACAGATTTGGTTTATCAAAAATTATAAAAGGAGCTTTCTTCATTGAAACGGGAAATATCTGGCTGATTTATGAAGATGAAAGCAGGCCCGGTGCAAAATTCAATTTTAATAACTTTTATAATGAGCTGGCAGTGGGGGCAGGCTTTGGTCTGCGATTTGACTTCTCCTTCTTTGTGTTAAGGACCGACCTGGGTTTCCCCTTAAGAACTCCCTATGCCACAGAGGGTATAAATTGGCAATTCGGATCAAACCAGGCACTCAAAGGCGCCCAGTTTTACCTGGCCATTGGCTATCCGTTTTAACATCTGCGAATTGCCAGCCGGTAGTCCTTTACAATTTATAACCCACCCGGTACTCCCTGTGAAAATACCTTTCAGCCTCCGGATCATTCACAAAATATTGTGTCTCAGGATTCCACCTCACAGGCCTTCCCAATTCGGTGGCAATGTTTCCAAGGATACATGTGGCACAAGTCCTTTGCCCGGTCTCCACATTGGCGATAGGTTCTTTTCGTGCCCGAACCGATTCCACGAAATTATCCAGGTGCGAAGTACCCGACTCATATTTCAGGCCCTTGTTTTTGTCATTGTATCCTGCAGGAAGCAGTGAATCGTCGGATGCGGCATACAATCCACGGGAAACCTCAATCCACCCGTCACTCCCCCAGAATTTTATTCCACGGGTCTTCCCCTCATCCCATGCCTGGTTGGTCATGGTCACCCCATTATCATAGATATAGGTGAGGTGTTCAGTCTCAATGAAACCCGCTGGTATAATCTCAACCGGACCACCACGGTCTTTGCCCAGTGCCCATTGTCCTATGTCAAAATTATGAGCTCCCCAATCACAGGTAAAACCACCACCTGTCTCTTTGAAATACCTCCATTGGGCCCAGTATTCTTCATTCACCGGAGGATCTATTGATACCGGGGGATTCAAATGTGAATTATAATGTACATATTGATTCGGTCCCGTCCATTGGTTCCAGTCCAGATCGGCCGGGATCGGCTCTTCAGGAAGATTATAGGGTGCCGGAGGCGGACCCACAAAGGCATTGATAAGCTTTAAATCACCGATGGCACTCTTTTGAACCATATTTACTGCATGCTGGAAATTATGGTCGGACCTCTGCTGGCTTCCCACTCCGAGTATCACATTGTGCTCACGAACAGCTTTTACAACCGCCAGGCCCTCTTTTAGTGTGAAAGTAAGGGGTTTCTCAAGATAGATATCCTTGCCGGCCTTGCAGGCATCAATGGCAATAATGGCATGCCAGTGATCGGGTGTGGCAATAACCACCGCATCGATGTCCTTTCTATCTAGTATTTCCTGATAATTTTTATAGGTTGTTACTTCAACTGAAACCCCCTTCTCCTGGTAAAACCCCTTCATGCGTTGCTGAAAACGATCCCGCTTAATGCCATATACATCGGCACCGGCAACGATCTCAATCCCGGGAATCCGGGCAAAACCCATCATCAGGTTCATGGCCTGCTGTCCAAGCCCGATAATACCAATTCGGATGGTGTCATTGGCACCCACTTTAAAACTTTGGAAAAGAGGCAACGCAGCAATACCGGCTGCTCCAAAAACAGTTTGTTTTATAAATCTACGACGGGAGTGGTTTTTCATGGTGCTATGGTTCATTTGGTTTAGTTTGTGAATTGGCAATTGCAATTTAAAAAATTATTCCTTAAAAAACTTCCTGCATTCAACCGCATCGTCATGATGGATTGAAAGGCAGTAAAGACCGGCGGTAAGATCATCAACAAACAGGTTTGAATTGTTCTCGATTGGTCCAAACGACTTCACCATTTGCCCGGCAATATTCATAATGGAAACAGATGGCAACCCCTCATGCAGCAGAGGATCCCATTTTACCCTGAACTGCTTATTCACAGGATTGGGAAAAATGTCATAATTCCCGGAAGAAGTTCTTGATTTTATGCGGGCCGGATATTGATATTCTCCAAGTTCATAAACCCTCACATAGTCCACCAGGAATGAGTCAGGGTAGGTTGCAGCGGCAGGATGATTTGCCCAATAGTTATTGATGGCCCATGGCTCTGTTGAAATCTCACCAGTTACCTTTATATAACCTGGCTGGTTACACACCCCGCCCCCCTTCGATCGCCAGGTCTCTTCCCCATCAATGTAAAAAACATACATCTCTGGATACCATTCCATCGCGAAAGTATGGAACCCTTCCCGAATCCCAGCCGGAGACAATTTCTTGCCTGTGCTTTTGTGATCTTCGCCATATCCATCCCAGTGAAAGGCATAATTAATGAAGTTGGTCCACCCAAATCCTTCCATGATATCCACCTCCGTTCCGTCGACGCCTTCGTTTCCAACCGCACCAACATCTCCCTGCATCATCCAGAATGCAACCCACCAGCCGGGCTGGGTGGGTAACTGACACCTGATTTCGAATCTTCCATAGAGTTGTTCAAACCTGCCTTTTGTCCTGAGTGCTCCGACGCTGAAATCACAGGAATCGGTATCCTCGTTTTTATTTTCGATCTGCCGAACGCGAATGACCAGGTTTCCGTTCCCATCAAGGTACGAATCCTCCTTGCTCCACCAGCCATCGGGTCCATTCTCATTATTTCTCCGGTTGTATTCCTGCCGCTCCCATTTTGTAGCATCAGGTTCCCCTGACCCGTCAAATTCATCCGCCCAGATCAGATCTCCCTCTGCCTCAATCTTAACCTTTTGTCCATATCCGTCATTCACAAAACCTGTAAGAAGGAGCAAAAGTATGACTGGCAATATGATATCTCTGAAGCAACTGCAAAAATCTCTCATGGCGTCTGTTTAAATTCCGTTCAAAATAAGAACATTTTTCAAATGTTTTGCTTTTCCCAGGCAGCTTTACCTGAAATCTATAAAGCCCACTGAAAACCTGGTCCCGGATCACATTTCACCCTCATTAAATTAGGCCTGGCCCAATAAGCGCTTAATATGAGGAAGCTGTTCAAGCGTCGCATTCCTGCCCTGTTCAATAATATGGGGCATCTTGTGAATATCAAACATGGATATGGTACTATCAAACTCAGGAATGATGGGAAAGATTTCAGAGTGGTGCGCCAGGTTATGAAAGGCGTAAGCATTTTTAAAGATATTATTCATATAGATGCTGGTCATCTGTTCCTGAACCGCGGTTATCGATCGAAAGCGACTGCGGTAATCGATGGTAAAGCCCATGGCCAAAACAATATCAGCACCATTCTGAATGGCTACATCAATGGGCAGGGGATTAGATGCTGCACCGTCCACAAGCAATTTTCCGTCCACTTCCCAGGGCGGAAAAATCATGGGAATGGCCAGGCTGGCACGGACCGAAGAAAAAATATCACCCCTGGATAACTCCACGGGTTCTCCGTCCATCATATCTGTAGCAACCACAATCAGGGGGATTTTAAGGTCAGAAAACATTCTTCCCCCGGCAATATTCCGAAGTTTTTCATTCAGATAGGCATCATTGACCAGGCCACTCCGCTCGGTAAATATGAGGGAGCCGTCCTTTGAAGCTTTCAGATTCACCATATAATCCTGCATTAAATTCCTCGTCCAGGTTGAATCTGAAACCTGCTGAATTTCATCCGGCTCCATGCCGGCAGCTATGCCAACCCCATAAATGGCCCCGCCACTGCAACCCACCACCAGGTCCACTTCAATATTCTCCTCTTCAAGCACCTGGAACATACCGATTGAAGCAGCACATTTAATAGCCCCGGATCCGATCACCAGTGCCACTCTTTTTTTTGAATCTGTCATATCAATCATTGTAACTCTTGACCGCATCTTCCACTTCCGGGAAGATTTTAATAATTCTGTCGAATTTGCTCAGCTTAAAAATCTTATCCACGCGGGGCTGGAGCCTGGCAAAACAAAGATCTCCACCCTTCTGCCTGCAGGTTCTGGCCAGGCCCAGAAATACCCGGATGCCTGCACTGCTCGAATAGCTTAGTCCCTCCAGATCGGCAACCAGCTTCAGGTACTTGTCCTCCACCTGGGTATCAAAAAAACTGTTAAGTTCGGGTGCAGTTAATGCGTCCAGCTCCCCACGAATGTGAATGACACCAACGCCCTCCACATCTTTCAATTCCATCTCCATAATAAAATCCTCTTTAGTTATTTATCTCGTCCTTGTATCTCATTTTTAAGGTCAGCGTGTTCCTGCCATCCCTGCTTTCATAGCTCATGTCATTCACCATCTCTCTCACCAAATAAATCCCAAGTCCACCGATCTTTCTCCTGTCCAAATCATCACTCAGATCGGGAGCCTCAAGTCTTGCAGGATCAAAAGGGTGCCCCTTGTCTTCCACCTGCACCTCAATTTCATTTGTAAGCTTCCTCACCGACAGGCATATTTCTCCGGTTTCCAAATCCTTATAACCATGAATAATCAGGTTGGAACAGACCTCGTCGATTGCCAGTTGAAGGGCTTCTGTGATTATGGAATCCAGCTTCATCGCCCGGCTGGCTTCCAGGATGAAGTTTCTGAAATGGGGCAGATTGGCAAGCTCTGCTTTTTGACGAAAGCTGTGGCAAACGACTTCGCCTGGCTGGCACCTGCGCAGGCCAAGCAGGGTGATATCATCAGACTGGGTCTGCCCTCCAATGTGCATGTTCACATCCACCTCAAGGTGTTTCACAGCGCTTAATGCCGATGGCCATACTTCGGCCACCTGTGCGAACAGGCGCTTATCCGTATAAAAATCACCGGCCATATTTTTTGCCTCTGTAATACCATCTGTAAAGGAAATCAGTATGTCGCCCGGCAGAAATTCAAGCTCTTCCACGTTAAAGGCCAGGTCTGTCGAGAATCCTATGGCGGGACCGCTTGGCTCCAGCATGTCCCTGATATGCCCCTGCGCATCTACTAGAACCGGAGCATCATGACCCCCGTTGATGTAAGAGAGCCGGTTTGTTCCCGGATCTAAAATTCCCAGAAAAAGCGTGGCAAACATATTGGACCGGCCATGGGTGTTTACGATGTAAGAATTAACATGGTTCACGATATGATGCACCAGATCTTTTGCCGGAATTTCGCCCTGATATTGCTCACTGCAGGATCGTATCAGGGAGCGCAGGAGTACCATGAACAGGGCAGCGCCCACCCCTTTGTCACAGACATCTGCTATTACAATTCCGTAATACCCGTTTTCCCCAACGGGAAATACATCATAAAAGTCCCCGGAAACCTGCCGGGCTGCCTTGAAATAAGCAAAGATGTCCCAGGCAGGGATCCCGGGCAGGACCTGCGGAAAAAATCCCGACTGCATCTCTCTGCCCATCTCAAGATCCCGCTCTGCCACCTCTTTTGCCATCCTTAAAATCTCCTCGGCCTTAACCCTGAGGGAAATATCATGATAGAAAATCAGTTGGCCGTAGTTCTGACTGCCCACAAAAAATCGCTGTGCATATACCTCAACATCGATCAGCTTGCCCTCTTTGGTCTTCCGGCGGCCGATCATAAATAGTTTTTCCCGAGTATAGATGGAAGCGCATTCTTTCATCTCCTCACCGGTTCCGGGTGAGAACAAAAGATCCTCCAGTTTGCTTCCAATCACTTCTTCCCTGTCATAGGAAAAAAGCGTTTCAAAGGCGGCATTCACAAAGGAAATTTCCTGGTTCGTACCCCTGATTACAACGGCGACAGGGGTTTGCTGCAGAAGTTCATCGAGAAAATCCTTCTGGACTGCCAGGTCCTTTTCCGCGTTAAATCGCAAGGTATTATTCCGGATGGTGGCCTTTGCTCCTACAAGGCCCTCCTGATCAAAGACAGGAGAGAGGGCAGCCTCTCCGATGAAATGTTTACCATCTTTCCCATGAAACCTGGTTTCGAAACGATCGGGAGCCTGCCTGTTTTTGAAAAGTATCCTGAACTTATCGGAGACATCCCCGGCAAATTTCTTATTGGTAATATCCCAGAATACTTTACCAATCAGCTCATCCCTGTTTTTTAAACCCAATTCTTCCAGAAAAGGACGATTCACATGGGTAATGATCCCCTGACGATCCGTCTCCACGTAGCCGTCCTGAATACTGTCAAGGACCTCCAGGTAATCCCGCCGGGATTTTTGAAAACCCGACTCAGCCTTTAAGGTTCGGCTTTTCTCATCCCTGAGTTTAAAATCCTGGCGGCCCTTTTCATACCTTCTGATAATGTAAAGAAGAGAGAGAATGAGAATGACGAAGGCTGCATAAAGCCATCCGGAAAGAGTCAACGAAACTGCTTCAAATAATGTTATATATGCTGGTGCCTCGATCCCATAAAAACAACAAAAAACCACAAATGTTTAATCAAAAAAAGCTTAGGCCGTTTTACTTTTCAGTTTCTACTTTCTTTATGGCCGATTCCAGTTCTTCCAGCATCCCGGTCACCAGGGCAAAGGGATCGTAAGGGACACCCCTGACCAGCAGTGTTTCGACCGGCAGATATCCTGAATAACCGCCTTCCTTAATGATTCTGATGAGCTTTACATAATCGGTTTTCTCTTTCCCCCCGATACCCACGGGGCTCTCCTTGACCTGCCAGCTAATGGTATAAGGTATCATGGCAGCAATATCCTCATAAGGATCTTCGGTATTGAAACTTCCGGTATCTAAAATCAGGCCAGCCCATTTGGAATCGACCGCTTCCAGTATATAGATGCATTGTTCGGCTGTCTGAAGCATATCGCCATGATTCTGGATGCCGATTTTTACACCGTATCGTTCCGCATAGGGTATTAACTCCTTATAGCAGTCGATCATCCATTGCGCCGGTACTTCCCAGTTATCTTCATATCCTGCCGGGATAGCGCCGGCAAAAACCCTCACTACAGGGGCTCCCAATTTGGAAGCTGCAACGATCCAGTTTTTGGCCAGCTCCACCCCTTCTGCCCGAACCGCCGGATCGGGTGATGCAAAGTTATTACGGATCCCCGTTCCGCTAATGGCAATGCCCAGGTTGGCTGCATGATTCTTAAACTTCTCCAGGTATTCATCCGATGGAACCTCCGGGTAGGTAGGGAAGAAATAGGCTGTAGGATCCAGCGCCCTGATTCCCCGGTCGGCACACCAGTCCAACAGGTTAAAAAGTGTATAGACCTGCTGGTTGTTGCGGTCATCTTTTGCCATCAGAAGGTCACTGAATGAGTAGGCATTGACACCCAGGATGATGGAATCCGGTTCCCCGGTTTTAGTGCCGGAAGGGCTGCAGGAAGTGAGAAAAGTAAGGCTTACAAGAGCCAAAAGGATATACCGCGAAGTTTTCATTTTAAATATCGATTTATATAATAATCTACAAGCAAGTTATGCCAAAAAGCATGTAACCGGTATCATTCATGGCCGAAATCAGATCGATGGATTTGATCTCCACACCGGGCATAGGATTTACCCAGGTATATCGGTATAATTTCAAGACCAGGCCCAGTTCTTCTACCCTGGGATTTGAACCCTCCCATGCCAGTTCTGCTCCGGGAGGAAATATTGAATTCCCAGGGTTCACCCACCAATCTGCAACTTCCACCTTGTGCCTTATGTGGATTGTCTGTTTCTGATGGTTGGCATAATGGACCACAATGTGAACAACCTCACTCCCCGTTTCGCTCTCCCAGGCCGATGATTGCAGAAAACATAACGAATCGGCCAAATGATTCACAGGTATTCCCATTATCTCTTTGGGATAGTGAATATGGGAATTTTTATATGAAACGTTGCTGGCCAGCTGGATTATACCCCGTGCATCGAATTTCACCCCCATAAAATCATTGATTCCTGAGGGTATGGGAATGGTGTTGGCGGGTTTGCCATGAATCTCTTCACCTGAAGAAAAGTTATAAAATGACTCCAGGTTAACAAATCTTCCATCTTCCGGGAGTTGCCTCGGGGTAATGGGACGGATTGGTTTTGTTCTTGTTTGCATGATTTCCTTTTTTGAATAACCCGGAGACCACTCCTTTTCGAAATCGTCACTGGAATAGTTAATTCTGGTTATTGAATCTCCCCTGAAAACAAGTACCTGTGTCGTACGTGGCCCAATGATGTCGTGATACACTTCCGCACTTTGTCCCTGAACAACCATGGTCAATCCTGGTCCGGTTACAACCGAATCCTTTAGGAATAGTGTATATTCCCTGATGTCGCCAAAACCCCTGTTCATGATCATGACGCTGAGCTGATCACCATCCTTTGCGCCATACACCAGGAAATCATCATCGGACGCAGTTCCCTTCAGGAAGATTCCTGTAAAATATTTTGCCACAAATTCCATATGCCGGTATGATGCCCTGGGAATCATATGCGCCCCGTCGATCAGGCTGAAATCGGACCCTTTGCGATCGCCTCCATGTTCGAACATGCTCCAGCTGGCAGCATAGGCCGCTTCGTACTCCATGCACCATCCAAGCACCGCCCCGAACATCTGCCCGTTCCCCCAGGTGTGCACCTCCGGGCCCCCCCTGGAGTTGTACTCTCCAATTCCCCAGATCAGTGCATCATTCCCGGTGCGCCCTTGCAATGCATTTACCTCGTCTGTTTTAGCTTTGGATTTCACAATGCGCTCCAGGAAATCGCCTGCTCCTTCCACGGCAGGGTCGCCATCGCCCTGGGGATAACGATGCCAGGAGAGGCCGTCGCAATAGTAATAATCCTTGCCCGGGACTTTGCCCGAGATGTCGTTTTTCCCGCCAAACAAGTCATTGAAAGGTTCATCGAAATAATCGCAGAAATCAGGTCCGTAGATTTTAATGGCCGGGTCCACCGCTTTCATGGCAGCTGCAATGGGTTTGAAATAACCTTCCACAAAATCACCCATGGTGGAAAGTGGCGGACGGCCTGACTGCAGCCAGGGTTCATTGCCGATGTTCCAGTATTTTACCGGGGCTACACCCTCGTGCTTTTCCACGTTGAAAAACCGGACCAGCGCAGCAGCAGCATCAGCAGACTGGTACTGGGAAACCTGCAAAATGGGTTCGGCCCCGATTGTCTGGATCTTTTGAACCCACTCCAAAAGAGTCTCATCCGATGGCAGGTTTTTGTCATAAGCGTGGCCTCCGATCCGGATGGTCTTCACACCGCACTCCCGGGTCAGGTTCCATACCTGTTCACCCGGATCGTTATACCAGAGGTTGGTTCCCACCAGAAGGGGGCTGATTTGCTGAGCACTGGTCCCAAAAGCCAGGAAAATAATGATTCCTGATAAGAGTGTTCTCATTGTGTTTCACAAAATAGTCATTAAAAGATGATTCACCTCCAACCAACCTTTTTTATGATAAGAGCATTTTGCTAATTTACCCTATATTTGATCATCATGAAAGCAAGCCTGATTAGCGCATTGGTACTTCAGATATTTCTATCCGGTACTGCATCCGCACAGATAAAACTGCCGCAGATCATCAGCGACGGAATGGTCCTGCAGAGGGAGCAGAACAACCGGATCTGGGGCTGGTCCTCTGCCAAAGAGGAGATTAGTCTGAAATACAATGGTAAAAAATACAGGACTACTGCCGACCATGCTGGGAACTGGGAGATCACTCTTCCCCCGCAGGCAGCCGGGGGGCCATTTGATTTGACCCTAAAAGGGAAAAATGAAATCGTTCTCAGGAACATCCTCTTTGGCGATGTGTGGTTTTGCTCCGGGCAATCGAATATGGTCACTCCTATGGAACGGGTGAAAGAAAAATATCCTGGCGAAATCGCAAATGCCCAATTCCCGGAAATCAGAAACTTTTTCATCGCTACCGTAACCGACCTGCACGAGGCCCGGGACGATTTGCCATCCGGGAAGTGGATGGCTGCCAATCCGCAGGATGTTCTTGCTTTTGG
>JAWOHR010000122.1:0-4044 GCA_046485075.1 Bacteroidales bacterium | reverse complement strand
GGGATGCTCCCTTTTTCAAAGATCCGGTAGGCTCCGGGAAGCAACGGGATCTGGCGGGCCCGGATCCTGAAACTCACCCTGCTGGCCTGGGCCATCTTCAGGGCATGTCCCGCCAGTCCGAAGCCGGTTATATCGGTCATCCCCTTCACCCCGTATTTCCCTGCTGCCAGTGCACCCTCCCTGTTGAGCGATTTCATCTGCTCCAGGGCTGCGCGGTACTCCTTTTCACCGGAGAGCCCGTTTTTTTGTCCCGATACCAGCGCACCGGTCCCGATGGATTTGGTCAGCACCAGCAGGTCGCCCGGTTTTGCCCCGGCATTGGTAATCAGTTTTCCGGGGTGAACGGTGCCCACCACGGCCAGTCCGTATTTCGGGGGATGATCGTCAATGGTGTGTCCACCGACTGTTAGTGCGCCCGCCTCCCTGACTTTGGAATCGCCTCCCCTGAGGATCTCCCTAAAAACCTCCAGGGGGATGTGGTGATGGGAGAACATCATCAGATTGAGCGCCAGCAGCGGGGTTCCCCCCATGGCATAGACATCCGAAAGGGCATTGGCTGCGGCAATTTCACCAAATTCCCGCGCATCGGAGCAGATGGGAGGAAAGAAGTCGGTGGTAAAGATCAGTGCGGTTTCATCGTTGATCCGGTATACCCCGGCATCGTCGTGGGTCTCCACATCCACCATCAGGTTGGGATCTTTATTCAGCGGCAAATCCTTCAGCATCTCGGAGAGCAATCCGGCCGGAATTTTTGCCGAGCACCCTCCATACTCGATGGTGGTCAGAAGGTCGAAAGGTTTGCTCATGGAGATGGGTTACTTATGAATAGGGATTTACCACCGGTCAGGGAGTCACAACGTGGCCTGTCCGGACCAGTATTTCGGTGATGGATACCATGTTGGAAATCATGCCCACCCCAATTTCATACTGAAGGTTGTAATGCTCAATACAGGTGCCGCAAAGCATGATTCTGCAACCCAGCTCCTCAAGTTCTGAAAGAGAACTGCAAACAGGCGACTCTTTCATGGCCAGTTTTACACCCGAATTATACATGACCACGTGGGTGGGGAGCTGATCCTGCAGTTTCAGGTTCTCCATGAAGGTCTCCATAAGCATTTTCCCCAGGTCAGGGTCACCTTCACCCATCAGGTTGCTCTTCAGGCAAACCACATAATCGCTGTTTACGATGGCCGTTGTGCAGTAGGCTGCCGGATCTGTTTCGGCATTCCGGATGCCGGGACTCAGGGTTGTGATGGTATGAACCTGACCCTGGCTTTTCACATCGGGACTTTCGCCCTGGTCGTTCAGGTAGGACAAAAGGTTTTTCAGTGAAGTCTGGTTATCGGTGATGATCTGCAGCTGAGTGCCCGGTTCTACCTCCAGAAGGGCCTCTTTCAGCATGATCAGCGGCCGGGGACAAGTGAGCCCCGTTGTATCGACGATTTTCATTTTGATTAGAATTTAAGAACACAAAATTACAATTTCCTGAAGAACACAGCAGTTTTTCATATATTGTTCTTTCTTGAGGTCATGCCGGAAGATGAAAAACATACACTTGAGCCCCAATTATGGGTGGATCGCCATGGCGATTATCTCTATAACTATGCCATTGTCAGGGTGAACGACCCGGAAAAGGCGGGCGACCTGGTGCAGGATACTTTCCTGTCAGGACTTCGGTCCAGGGAGAGTTTCCAGGGCCGGAGTTCCGAGCGTACCTGGCTTATCTCCATCCTGAAACGGAAGATTATCGATACCTACCGGCGGAACTACTCCTCCCGGGAGAGCTCCATGAGTGATTACCCGGAGGAAATCCGGGATGGTGATTATTACGGTGGTGAAGAACCTTTTCGCGGACACTGGCTTGAAGGCAGAGGGCCCCATTCTCACTCCCTGATGCCGGAGGGAGAGCTTGAAAAGAGCGAGTTGATGCGCATCATCGAGAAATGTATTTCGTTGCTCCCGCCCAAACTGGCCACTGTTTTCATCATGAAGATGATCGATGAGACTGAATCGGATGAGGTGTGTAAGGAACTGGGTATTACACCGTCCAATTTGTGGGTCATGTTGCACAGGGCCCGGTTAAAAATGCGCGGATGTATTGAAAGTAAATGGCTTTAATGGATTGTTATGAAAGTAGGGTATAAGTTGATGGTTTTCATGAGCAGGCATATGATGGCATGCGACGAGGCCAGTTTCCTGATCTCTTACCGGATCGATAACCGCCTGGGATTCAAAAGGTGGATACAACTGAAGTTTCATATGCTTTCCTGCCACCTCTGCCGGAAGTATGAAAGTCAGATCAATCAACTCAACAGGGCGGTTGATCACTATCGGCAGGAGTGCACCTCCGATAATTGTCATCACCACCTCCCGCAGGAATCCAGGACCGAAATTCTCCACACCGTTCTAAAGGAGATAAATGCCAAATAGTTGTTAAAAAGCACACCTTTTGTAAGGATTCCATTTACCTGACGACAGACTCACTACAAACAAGTTAATTAAAATTTAGAATCATGAAAACAGAGAAAAAGATCTTAAATTCTGCATCTATTTTTGCAGGAGCTTTGCTGACCACAGCACTTGTAGCCTCGCCTTTGGCAGGTATGGATATACTGGCCTATAACGACCTTGGATCGGGATCGCAGGTTCGCAGTTACCTGATTGATGTAAACTCCAGCCAGAGTTACGCTTCAGAGGCTGTTGCCTATAAGGTTGGTGAACTGAAGTGCGGTGAGGATGGCAAAAAAGAAGATGCGAAAAGCGAAGCAAAGAACACTGAGGCGAAGAGTACTGAAGCAAAAACAACCGAAGCTAAGGCTGCTGAAACAAAATCCACAGATGTAAAAAATGCAGACGCCAAGACTGAAACCAAAACCGAAGCCAAAGAGGAGAAGAGCAAGGAAGCCAAATGTGGCGAAGGGAAATGCGGTGAAGGGAAATGCGGAGCTTAATTGTAAACCGGACCGGATGTGTGGTGAGGTAACCATGTGTGGTAAGGGTTGATGTGGTTGATCCGGTCTGAAAAGGGGCCCCGCGAAACCGCGGGGCTCTTCTTTAAAAACTCAGAGCATGAATGGAAAAGTGGGTATAGGATTAAGAAGGGATATCTCGGAGGAGATTCTGGACAGCAGGGTGCTCACACCCGATTTCCTCGAGTTTGCGCCTGAAAACTGGATGGGGGTGGGCGGGAACTGGAACCGTACCCTTAAAAAGGCAGTTGCCGGCTACCCGGTAACCTGTCACGGACTTTCACTTTCGTTGGGGAGTCCCGAGGAGCTGAACTGGGATTTTATCAGGGAGTTGAAAACCTTCCTGGATGAGAACCGGGTGGAGATCTTTTCCGAGCACCTGAGTTATACCAAGAGTCAGAATGCCCATCTTTATGATCTGCTTCCCATCCCTTTCCGAAGGGATGCAGTGGACCATGTGGCAGACAGGATCATGCAGGTGCAGGATTTTCTTAAAAGACCGCTGGCCATCGAGAATGTATCCTATTATACGCCCGTGGCTGCCGAGATGACCGAGGCTGAATTTATAGGTGAGATCGTGGAAAAGTCAGGATGCAATCTATTGCTGGATGTGAATAATGTCTTTGTGAATGCCTTTAATCACCAGTATGATGCAAGGGATTTCATCGGTCAGCTTCCGCTGGACAGGGTGGCCTATATCCACATGGCAGGTCATGAGCAGGTTGAACCGGACCTGATCATCGATACCCACGGACAGCCCATCGCCGACCCGGTATACGAACTGTTTGAGTGGACGATCCGGAGAATGAACCCGGTTCCGGTTCTGCTGGAAAGAGACTACAATTTTGAGGAGCTGGATCAGCTCCAGGCAGAGTTGATGCATTTGAAGAAGCTGATCGGTAAACACTGGAGGGTTGAACATGAAACTAAATAAAAATACAGCCAGGATCCAGGAGCAGCTTGGGGAGTACTGCCGGACAGGCAGGGAGACCTTCATTCCGGGTGTAACCCCGGGGAGAATCCACCATTACAGGCGGCTGGTAAATAATGTAGTCAGGGATGTTCTCGATTCGGG
>JAWOHR010000099.1:0-30935 GCA_046485075.1 Bacteroidales bacterium | reverse complement strand
CAGGCGTATCCTGGGCGATGGTGTTGCATGCCTCAAGTGACAAAGATTGTGGATGATGGACGGAATGAACGAAAGCAGGAAACTCATGAGCCACGGCAGGACGGCCGTGAAACATCTCATGAGAACGCAAGGCCCCTCCTCACCGTTTTGTGAGCGGAATCGAACATGGCTTTTTGGCTCGAGGAGCAGCTTATTTTCAGTCGATGGTTCCGGATGCAGTTTGGGCTGAGGGGTGACTATTTTGTTTTTGATGTAACGGATCACCTGGATCCGGGCATGGGAGCCGATGAAGCGATCCCCCATGGTTCGGGTTATGAGCAGTCGGCTATTCTGAGCCCCAACCTGAACCTGGTTTTTAGTCCCGTCCGGTCACTGGATATTTACCTGAACGGGGGGACCGGTTTTCACTCTAATGATGCCCGTGATGTGATCTATTCCCAGCATTCGGGGATGAAAACGCTGCCGAGAGCGAGCGGTGCCGAAGTCGGGTTCAGGGTCGGAAACGGTACTCCTCTCCTGGCGACCATTGCCGGATGGTATCTTCACCTGGAGGAGGAGCTTGTCTTTGTGGGTGATGAGGGTACCACCGAAAGCAGCGGGGAGACACGAAGGGTGGGGATGGATGCTGAACTCAGGGTGCAACTAGCAAAGTGGATATGGGCAGACCTCGACCTGAACCTTTCAGATGGCAGGTACGTAAATGAGCCAAAGGGAGCTGATTATATACCGCTTGCCCCCAGGTTCAGCTCACAGGGGGGGGTTAGTTTTCAACACCCCTCCGGTTTTGAAGGGGCCCTCAGATACAGGTTTATAGGCGACAGGCCTGCCAATGAAGAGAATAGCGTGGAGGCCCTGGGATATTTCATTGGGAATGTGATTCTTGCATACCGGATTCAGGGTTTCAGGTTCTTTATACAGGTTGAAAACCTTCTGAACAGCGAGTGGAATGAAGCGCAGTTCGACACCCGATCAAGGCTTTACAATGAGCCGGTACCGGTTTCTGAAATCCATTTCACTCCGGGAAATCCGCTGAATATCCAGGCGGGGATCAGTCTTGAATTTTAATGGAAAGAGAACCATAAGCAACTGTTTATTCAACCGGCAGGGAGAGGCTGAAGGTGGTACCCTTTCCCTCTTCTGATACCACTGAAATCTGACCACCATGGTTTCTGATGATCTGGCGGGAGAGGCTCAGGCCAATGCCCGATCCATCCTGTTTGGTGGAGAAGAAGGGCACAAATATCTTATCCAGGTTCGCCGGGGGAATTCCGGTACCGTTGTCGGAGATCTCCACCGAAACGTGGTTCAGGACCCTTTTTACAGCGATCCCCAACCTCGGTTCAGGGATATCTTTGAGGGCTTCAATGGCATTTTTAATCAGGTTAATTATAACCTGTTTTAGCTGGGCGTCATCGGCCAGAATCACCAGGTTTTCAGGGCCCGGCTGAATGGAGCAGGTAATACCGTTTTCTGCACAGCAATTCTGGTACAGCCCTGTAATGTCAAATATCAGCTCCGACACCCTGATCTCTTTTCTATGTGGTTCCGGAAGCCGGTAAAACTGACGGTAGTTATTGATGAACCTGGTCAGCGTTTCATTCCGGCCAGAGATGGTTTTCAGGGCAGTGTATAGGTTGTCGATTGTATTCTGAGATAGCTCCTCAAGTTTCTTTGGGCGACCCTCCTGTTCAAGCAGCATAATCCCGGTTTCGGTAAGGGACGAAAGAGGGGTGAGGCTGTTCATGATTTCGTGGGCCATAATACGGCTGATGGTTTGCCACGACTCCAGCTCCTTCTGTTCAATCTCCGGCTCGATATCCTGGAAGGTGATGATCTTCACATGGCTTCCCCCTACCTTCACAGTGTTGAGCAGGATTAACAGCTGTTTTCCGGAAGGGGTACCGGAAAGCCGGATCATCCTCCGGCCCGATTCCCCCATTGACTTCACGGTTTCGGCAAAACGGGGAGATGCTTTTTCTATGGTTTTCCATGCAGGGTTTTTTGTATGATAGATACCCAGGATATTCAGAGCCAGAGGATTGATCAGCTGTGGATCACCCGTTTCATCCAGGGTAAGAACGGCCGTATGGATAAGCTCCAGGATGGACCTGAGGTACTGGTACTGGGTCTCTTTTTCGATTTTTGCCGTGGCAATCGCTGTAATGATGGACTGAGCCGAATCGGCCAGGGTATCATAACCCAATCCCTTTACGCGCTCCCTGAGGTTCCGGTTATAATCTTCCGACCGGATCGATTCCAGGAGCGATTCAATCACCCGGTTGGTTCGGGTAATCTTATGAAACAGCTCCGCGATCAGCACAACCAGGAAAAGCACGACTGCAACCACACTGAACAGCCTTGCTTCCTGCCCGATCATGAAGGCAAGGGCCAGCATTGCTGTGAAGATTAAACCCAGCCTGACCGGGATATGGATCAACTGTCTGTTAAAGGCCATACTTTTTCATTCTCCTGTAGAGGGCGTTGCGGTCGATGCCCAGGTCGGATGCAGCCTGGGTTACATTACCCCGGTTGGTCAGCAGTGCCCGGCTGATCAGATGTTTCTCGTTATCTTCAATATTCAGGGTGGGCTGTTTTGCAGGTCCGGAAGGATTTGTACCAAGCTGGTCGAACCTGAGTTGATTACCTTCGCCCATGATCACAGCCCTTTGAAGGGTATTCTGAAGCTCTCTTACATTACCAGGCCAGCTGTATTGCTGCAGTTGTTTCATCCCTTTTTTACTGATCCCAAAGGAGGGGCGCCCATATTTACGGAGAGCTTCGTTTAAAAAATGGCCGGCCAGTGAGGGAATGTCTTCAACCCGTTCCCTCAGGGGCGGGATTACCAGTTCGATGGTATTTAGCCGGTAGAGCAGGTCGCGTCTGAAGGCACCTGATTCGGCCATCTGGTGCACGGGTTGGTTGGTGGCTGAAATGACCCTGATATCCATTGGGGTTGCCTGCTCCGACCCGATACGGATGATCATCCGCTGCTCGAGTACAGTGAGCAGTTTGGTTTGCAAAATTACCGGCAGGTTACCGATTTCATCCAGGAAGAGGCTCCCCTTTTCTGCCATCTCAAACCGGCCAGGTTTATCCTGGAACGCACCCGTGAAGGCACCTTTTTTATGTCCGAACAATTCTGATTCAAAAAGGGTTTCGGGAATTGCACCCATGTCCACGCCCATAAACGTTTCGTTCCTCCGCCTGGAGTGACGGTGAATGGAACGGGCCACCAACTCCTTTCCGGTACCATTTTCCCCAAGGATCAGGACACTGGCATCGGTTGGAGCAATGATCCTGATGGTCTCCTTCAGCTTTTGCATCACTGCCGATTCGCCAATGATCTGCGAAAAGGGAAGGTCATCGTCACTTCCCAGGGTAGCGGCCACATTCCGGTATTTCTCCTTTTCCAGCATGCTCTCTTTCAGCTTCAAAGCGGAGAGGATGCATGCATGCAGTTTGGCATTCTGCCAGGGTTTCAGAATAAAATCGAAGGCTCCTGCCTTAATTCCTTTCACTGCCAGGTCCACATCCCCAAAGGCTGTCATCAGGATCACCACGATCCCGGGATCCGCTTTTTTAATCTTCTCCAGCCAGCTGATCCCTTCCACCCCTTCAGTATGACCGCGCTGAAAGTTCATATCGAGCAGAACAACATCGAACCGTTCTTTCTTAAGCCTGGGAAGGATCTTTTCAGGATCGGAGAGCAAGGAGACATCGAATTCCAGCTGCTCCAGCAGCATGCGTGCAGAAAGCAACACATCGGGATCGTCATCGATGATCAGAATTTTTGCCGGCTTCATACAAATTGATATTAACGAATGTATGGATTTCGGCAACATCATGCAAACTGCCCTGAAACCGAACAGTGATATGCTTCGAAACCGAGCATTCAGGATGGAATCATAACAGGGTTCAATATTCGTAATGATCACATATACTGTAAGATATATTTGATGGTACAGCTATTGCATTAAGATCTGAAAATCAGGGCCCATGGTAAAGCACTATTTCAAAGTAACTTTTCGCCATATCCGGAAGCATCTGCTGATCTCCATCCTGAATATCGCCGGCCTGGCCACGGGAATTGCCTGTTTTGTCATGATCATGCTCTTTGTGAATCATGAGCTGAACTATGACAAATTCAATGTTCACTATGATGATATCTACCGGATTGCTGTGGATGCCAGGATAGGCAGTACAGTGATCAGACAAACATGGACTCCGGCCCCCATGCCCGCTGCCCTTTATGACGAGTTCCCGGAAATCAGGGCCGTTACCCGGATCGCAGACTGGCCTCAGACCATACGGATCGGTGATCGCTTCTATGATGAACCCAGGGCGGCCATGGTGGATTCATCCTTCTCCGAAATTTTCACCCTGAATTTTAGGGAGGGGTCGTCTGAAAAGGTACTCTGCGAACCTGGCCAGGTGATACTGGATGGGACTACTGCCAGAAAGTACTTTGGGGATACCTCTGCCATCGGGGAGGTAATCATGATCATGGATACCCTGGCACTGACGGTAGCAGGGGTATATGAGGATTTTCCCGATCAATCTCATTTTCATTTCAATATGCTGATTTCACTCATTTCATGGGAGGGCCTCTATAATGATGAAAACTGGTTTGCCAACAACTTCGAGACCTACATGAGGCTTGAGCCCGGGTTCCCGGTTGATCTCCTGGAAGCCAAACTGCCGGCTTTTGTGGATAAGTACCTGTTCGGCGGTCATTACGGAGACTATTCAGATGATGAAAATTTCTGGAAATTGTACCTGCAACATATCAGGGATATACACCTGGGTTCGGATTTGAACGGGGAGTTTGAGCCCAATGGAAATCTCTCCTATATCAGGATATTTTCGGTGGTCGCCATTCTAATGTTGATTGTGGCCTGCATCAATTTCATGAACCTTACCACGGCCAGCTCTTCCATCAGGGCAAGGGAGGTGGGTATCAGAAAAACCAACGGAGCCAGCAGGGGCGGACTTCAGCGACAATTTTTCAGCGAAGCCATCATTGTGAGTTTTATCGCCTTGATCCTGGCCATGGGACTGGTGGAATCCATCATGGGGCCATTTAAAAATTTCACCGGCAGGGAGATGCAGTTGCATTACCTGGATAATTTCCTGGTTATACCCGGACTGCTGGGACTGGCCATCATTGTGGGACTGTTTTCCGGCAGTTATCCGGCACTGTACATGAGTCAGTTCACAGCCATGGATTCACTGGGATATAAAGGTGTCCGGCAATCGAGGAGCTGGTTCAGGAATATCCTGGTGCTCTTTCAGTTTTCAGTGGCCATTTTTCTGATCGCCGCTACCATATTGGTTCAGAAACAGATGCACCTGATTATGAATGAATCACTGGGCTTTAATAAGGAGCAGGTAATTCTTGTGAAGTATGCCCACTACCTGGATAACATTGAATCCTTTAAGGAGGAATTGCGGAATAACCCTGAAATCATACAGGTATCTGCTTCCGCAAATGTACCCGGCGATCAGATTACCAACTGGGGTTTCGGCGCCGAGGGAATGGAAAAAAGTTTCAGTCTCAATGTAAACCTCACTGATGAAACCTATGCGGAAACCATGGGACTGGAGATGGTGCTGGGCCGATATTTTTCAAAGGACTTTCCTGCCGACACTGCGAAAATCATACTCAACGAAACAGCAGTCGAACTCCTTGAACTGGAGAATCCCATTGGTCACATTACCTATGTATTTAACGACCGGAACCAGCCCTATGAAGTGGTCGGGGTGGTGAAGGATTATCACTGGGAGTCAAAACACATGGAGGTCAGGCCGCATGCCCTGATGCACCTGGGGATGGGGCAAAGGGAGCCCTATTTCCTCAGCGTAAGGTTCTCGGGTTCGGATTTTAAAGAAATGATTGAATTTCTCCAGGATAAATGGGAAGAGGAGATCAGCGAGATCCCCTTTGAGTATGATGTGCTGGACCAGCACTATGAGAAGCTCTACCAGAATGAAAAGCAAACAAAGTCCCTGCTTTACCTCTTTTCCGGTATCTCCATATTCATCTCCTGCCTGGGGCTCTTTGGCCTTTCTTCTTTCATGGCTGAAAGGCGGACCAAGGAGATTGGAATACGGAAAACCAATGGCGCGACCACTGCAAACATCCTGAGGCTCCTTTCAATTGATTTTACAAAATGGGTATTGATCGCGAACATCATTGCCTGGCCTTTTACCTGGTGGGTAATGAGGCGGTGGCTGGAAAGTTTTGCTTACAGGATTGAGATATCCTACTGGGTTTTTGCAGTGGCAGGTGCCCTGGCTTTTATCATTGCACTGGCCACAGTGAGTTTACACGCCTTCAGGGCCAGCAGGCAAAATCCGGGAATGTCCCTCCGATATGAATAGCACTGAGCACTGTCCCCTGACCACTGAGCACTGTCCCCTGACCACTGAGCACTGATTTCTGAGCACTGAGCACTGATTTCTGAGCACTATACCGGTTGAAGGGAGGATCCCAGGGTTTCTTCAGCACGGCGGAGAAACGAGTTAGCCTGGCGGCTCAGGTAATAACGAATCTTGTTCCGGAAGCCGGGGATGATTAGCCGGTCGCCCCTGAGCATTCCGTTTACAGCTTTAGCAGCGATAAGTTGTGTGGCCATGGAATTAATCTCACCGGCAAGTCCGTCAAATACTTCAAATTCCCGGATAAGGCTATTCATTGGAACCGGGTGCACCATGCTCACAGAAACCCCGGTATTTTTCAACTCTTCATCCAGCTCTTTTGCGAATGCATACATTTTACTTACCGATTGATGCATGCTGTTATTGAGTTGCTCCTTTTTAAATGGAAATGGAATGATATGTTGTATATATGATGCAGAGAGCGCTTTCATTTGGGGAAGAAGCCCCATGGTGATCGATACAACCCCCCTGAACCTGGTAAGGAAATCTTCCTTTGCAATTTCAGAAATACATTTGTTATGGGGCACCGACCAGTCGCAGGTAATGTTATTGATCAGCGCTCGAATTTCATAGCGGTCCCGAATGCTTTCGATGAAGGAATGCATGGAATCCTTACGCGCCAGATCAAGTCTGATAGCTTCTACCTGGATATCCTCTTTCAACTGCAATTCGATGGCAAACCGCTGCAGATCCAAACTGGTGGTTGAAACCAGGATCAGGTTGCACTTTTTCCTGGCAACTTCACGGGCCAGTGATTTGCCAAGCAATCCTTCTGCTCCTAATATGAGTGTGTAATTAGTATTCAATTGATTTGTGTTGCTACTCATGACTCTACTATAAAGACCGAAAAAAATGAAAAAGGATGCGTGGAACGCGTTAATTTATTATTAAGAAACAAGAATAGTGCCAAACCCGTTACATAACCGGTTTCCTATTATAAAGTTGAGGCTTTTTAAATTTGAATCCTAATGCAGGGAAGGGTGATCATACCCCATTTTATCCGCAAGTTTTAACATTGGACTTTGAGTTATTAACAACCCGGGGTTATATGCAGATTTGGTCCATCACCCTGCTGCAAACAGCGCCGGTTTTTCCGGTGGAGGGACACGATCCGATTCCATTTAACTCATTAACGATGGATTGAATCAAGGGCATCTGGATGTGTTCGGGTGGTGGGATATCCATCCACTGTTCTTTACCATCAAGGAGCAGCCCGATGGGCTCAAAGCTAAAAACAGAAAAGCTAAGCTGCCCCTTCTCTCCGGTTATGACCACCCGGTCTTTCCGGAAAGGTTCTGGGGTCACAAAGCTCCAATTGCAGGTAAACTGTATTTGTCCGGGCAGGGTAATGACCGCACCCACCGTGTCGTCGGCCTTGTAAAAGCCGCCTCTGTTGATTGAGTGTCCGGTTACATGCTCCGGATCGCCGAAAATATAAAAGATGATATCCAGGGCGTGGCAGCCCACGTCGTGGAAATAGCCACCACCTGAGATCTCCGGGATCACCCGCCAGGGCAGGGTGGAAGGATTGGTATCTTCTTCCCTGGCAGAGAAGTACTGTTGCATGTTGATATGCAGGACCTTTCCCAACAGGCCCTCATCGGCAATCTGTTTGATCTTCAGGAAATAGTCCAGCGACCTGCGGTAGTAGGCCACATAGACCGGAACTCCGGCTTGCATAGCGAGGTCATTGATGGTCCTGCACTCTTCATAGGTACGCGCCATGGGTTTCTCTATATAAACCGGTTTTCCTGCATCTAAACATGCCAGGGCATATTCGGGGTGTGACAGCGGGGGTGTGGCAATATAGACGGCGTGTACATTAGGGTCGCTGATCACATCAAAAGGATGGGTATGACAGGTCCCTATCCCATGCCGCTTTGCATAATCCATTGCCTTTGCCGGGTTCCGGTTTCCCACGGCCACCAGTTTCGACCCGGGGATCTTATTGAAAGCGGGGCCACTTTTGCGCTCGGTCACATTTCCTGTGCCAATCATGCCCCAGTGTATCCATTTATTGCCCATTAGGTGCTAATATACCAATTTTACTGCGCAATCCAGTGATGAATTGTTCGTATATTGGTACCAATCCATAATATTAAAAAAGATATATCACTTGAAAAACAGAGCTATCATTATGGTTGCGGCACTAAGCCTGAGCGGGTTGTTTGCATATTCGCAGCAGGCACTTTGGGGTTCAGAGGAGATGATCTCTCCTGAGATCAACAACAACAAGAGCGTTACTTTTCGCCTTTCAGCCCCCCATGCAAGGGAGGTTAGATTAACCGGCGACTGGATGCCGATGGAGGGCTGGGTACCAGGCTCGGTAGACATGGAAAAAGATGAGACGGGGACCTGGATCCATTCCACAGATCCCCTGGAGCCGGAGCTTTACAGCTATGCTTTCCTGGTGGACGGATTGAGGGTTAATGACCCCAACAATGCCTTTCTGACCAGGGATATATCCACCAATACCAACATCTTTCTGATTGAAGGAGAGCCGGCCGACCTGTATAAGGTCAATGATGTCCCCCACGGTTCAGTAACAAGACACTGGTACGACTCCCCCGGACTTGACATGAAAAGGCGGATCACGATCTATACTCCCCCGGGATATGAGACCTCCTCGGAAAAGTACCCGGTACTTTACCTCCTCCATGGTGCCGGTGGGGATGAAGAGGCCTGGATGGAGCTGGGCAGGGCATCACAGATCATGGACAACCTGATTGCCAAGGGTAAGGCGCAGCCCATGATTGTAGTCATGCCCAACGGGAATGTGATCCAGGATGCAGCTCCCGGTGAAGGGACCCGGGGTTACTACAAACCACTATTCATGATTCCGGGAACCATGAACGGCAGGTATGAGGAGACCTTTCTGGATATTGTGAATTTCGCAGAGACCCATTACCGGGTGAAGGCCGAAAAGGCATCGCGTGCCGTAGCCGGTCTGTCCATGGGAGGTTTTCACGCTCTTCATATCTCCAGGTATTACCCAAATGCATTTGATTATGTGGGACTTTTTTCAGCAGCGATCATGCCTCCCCAGGATGCATCTTCCAGGGTGTACGCTGACATGGACGAAACCCTTAAAACACAGATGGAGAACGGGTATAAACTATACTGGATAGCCATAGGCAGGACCGATTTTCTCCATAGAAATGTGGCAGAATACAGGAAGAAGCTGGATGCAATGGGGATGAGCCATACCTACCGTGAGACCGAAGAGGGTCATATCTGGAAAAACTGGCGGATCTACCTCTCGGAGTTTGTCCCCCAGCTTTTTAACTAAGGGTTACTGGTCTGCCAGCCAGAAAATCGATTGTTTCACCAACCGGGTGAAATAAGGATTTTGATAGGCCTGCCTGTCGTGCCCCAGCATGAGGTAAACCACGGTGGATTGACCGCTTGTTTTGGTCCATCCCACCAGGGGGGAGCTTTCTGGATGATCAGTACTTAGAAGAGGAGTGATATCCTGAGCCAGTCTGATGTTGGAGTAGCCTTCATCGTGAATGGTAAAGACCTCCATCCCCTTCGTAACCGGATGTCCTGTGTCCACCACCTCTATCTCCATATCGATGTCGTGTTTATAGTCCGAAACATCCCCGGGATCCACTCCGGGGCCTGGCATTACATATTTTCCACCAACCATTTCCCCGTATCCGTCCCATAGCTGGAAGGAACAAATGGTATGATGCAGAAATAGCATGGGCTTTCCCTGCCTGGTCATGTTCTGAAAGACCGATGAGTCAGCCGCCGGAAGGTCCGCCATATAATCATAAAACACAAGAACCTCATAGGCATCAGTTTTACCCGACCGCATCATTTCCATTGCCTCGGGATAATAAGCTGAATCCATTTTAATCCCCTCCATGGAGTTAAAAAGGTAGAAGAAATCAGTAGTGTCAAAGCTGTGGCCTCCAACTACTACCAAAACATTCACAGGTGGGTTGCATCCCGTAAACAGGGTAAGGAAGACCAGTCCTGCCAGAGGTAAAAAAGAAGTTTTCATCAGTTCCCGATACAATATAAATTCCCGGTACCCTTCATCAGGTAGGCATCCCCGGTGATGGCCACAGAAGTCCAGAACTTGTCATCCAGGATGTTTTCTCCCAACGGTTCAAAGGTCCGTCCCGCTTTGAACACGCGGGTAACCCCCTTTTCATCGGTGAAATAGATCCGGTCTCCATGGGCCCACGGAGTTGCCCAGCAACTCGCTACACCTTCCATTTTTTCCTGGTAGACCTGCTCACCGGAAGCAGCATCCAGGCAGGTCACGATCCCACCCCTGCTGCTGACCATGTACAAGAGGCCCCCAACGAGAAGAGGTGATGGATTGGCCAGGGAAGATGCTGTATCGGACCATACCACGTATTCACTTTTGGTTTCTCCCTCCGGTGGAGTAATGTTTCCGGCAGCACCCGCCCTGACACAAAAGAGAGTACCGGGAATATCACGCCAGGCAGTATTGCCCAGGTAGATAAAATCGTTGTCGGGAACCGGTGAGGGAATATTGTAGTACCCGGCCACATCCAGCTCCCAGAACAGATCTCCGGTAAGCGGATCATAGGAGCGTGCTTTTTGCCCACCTGCCACAAGTTCTGTCCGTATATTGTTTTTCCAGATCACAGGGGTGCTGTAATTGGTCTTTTCGTCTCTTTCTGCTTTCCAGATTTCATCTCCGGTTGCTGCATCAAGTGCTACCAGGAAGGAGTGTTCTTCATTATCAACCTGGATAAAAAGTAAATCCCCGTAAATCACCGGAGAGGAGCCGCTTCCCCATTCATTTAGTGTTTTATAGGCTCCAAGGTCCTTTTCCCAAAGCAAGGTTCCATCCAGGTCATAGCAATAGATGCCGGTCATCCCGAAATAGACATACAATCTTTTCCCATCGGTTACAGGGGTTTCAGCCGCATAGTTATGCGCGCTGTGCTTTTTTACCCGCGGACTTCCTTCAAATGCCACCTGTTTCCAAAGGATCTCCCCGGTTTCAAGATCCAGGCAGGTTACTTCCCATCGGTACAATTCACTTGCGAAGCTTTGGTCCGTTTCACCGGATGGGTCACCTTCACGGGGCTCTGGTTCAGGGGCTACCCTTACCGGGATTGAGGTAGTCACAAATACCTTGTTGCCCCAAACCACCGGCGATGCCCAGCTATCCCCTTCGAGCGCATGGCTCCAACGAATGTTCAGACTATCCCCCCATTCGACAGGCAGGTTCTTACCTTTTGCAATCATGTTGTTTTCCGGTCCCCTGAACTGCGGCCAGTTGGTGGTACATGCGCTCAGGATGAATGCCGCCAGCAGGATAGTTCCTGCAATTTTCAAAGATTTGAATCGATTCATTTTCATGCTATAGTTTTATAGTTATTTCAGTTCCGTTATAGGTAATATTATGATCGGGAAGTACTTTTAAATCCAGTGGTTTCGGTTGGTCCTTATGGATATAGACCACCCTGAACTCGCGTTCATAAACCATCTCCCGGAATGATCCATCGCGCTGGCCGATGACCACTGTTTTTGAAGCATCATGATAAACTACAGGGATTTTTGAAAATGCCCCCTTCTCATAATTGTAATTAAGGCCCTCATCCTCATACAGGGTAAATTTGCCATCAGCACCTCCGTAGATATAGAGTGTGACGGGCGCATCCGGTTTTTCCCCTACGAACTGGATATCGGGTCCGACGGGTATGACGGAACCCGCCCTTACATAAATGGGAATCTGATCATAGGGTGCAGCAACCACCAATAGTTCTCCCCCCGGTATGTAATCCCCCGTTTCTAGCTTATACCAGCCAGCACCTTTGGGAAAATAGACTTTCCGTTCCCTTGCTTTGTATTCATATACCGGAGAGATCATCAGGGAAGGGCCAAACATATACTGGTCGCTGATCCCGGTGACCTTTGCATCATCCGGAAAATCCATCACCAGGCCCCGCATAAGGGTATAGTCATCAAAATAGACCTGTCCTGCCAGTGAGTAAATATATGGCATCAGCCTGTATCTGAGTTTATTGTATTTCACGATGGATTGAAAGGCAGGATGATTTTCAGGTGCAATGTTGAAAGGCTCCCTGAAAGGAAACTGGCCGTGTGAACGATAGAGCGGAACAAAGGTTCCGAACTGGTACCAACGGGTGTTCAGTTCGCGCCACTCTTCCAGGTCCTCACTTCCATTCGTTGCCATCTCGTAGCGGCGCTCCACGCAGAACCCGCCGATGTCCATGGTCCAGTAAGGGATCCCCGAAAGGGCAAAGTTCAATCCTGCTGAAATCTGTGCTTTCATATCCTCCCACCGGGTACCAATGTCGCCACTCCAGGTTGCAGTGCTGTAACGCTGCAGGCCTGCGAAGCCCGAGCGGGTGAGCAGGAACACCCGTTTATCCGGGTCCGCCTTTCGCTGACCGTTATAGATTGCATCTGCATTAACCAGTGCATAGGTATTCAGGAATTCGGTTGAAGGACCCAGCGCAGTGGGGCCTGTCAGTTCCTTCCGGTATTCCAGGCTTGCGTTGGAGAGAATATCAGGTTCCGATGCATCCATCCACCAGGCATCGATCCCAAGGCAGTAAAGCTTTTCATTCATTTGCCCCCAGAACAATTCCCGGGCACCTGCCGAATAGGCGTCATAGAACGAACCCATATATCCCTTGCCGACCCAATCCCTGATGCTGTCTTTGATGGCCTTCTGGTATATCCATCCCTGTTCATCAAACATCTTAAAGTGTTCGGTTTGCGGATAAAATTTGGGCCACACAGAGATCATCACATGTCCATTCATCTGGTGAATATCGTCCATCATCTTTTTCGGGTTGGGGAAACGGGTCGCATCAAATTCATGACTGCCCCATTGATCCTCCTCCCAGTAAAACCAGTCCTGTACGATATTATCGATGGGGATCTGCCGGCGACGGAATTCGGCAAGGGTTCCCACGATCTCATCCTGGGTTTTGTATCGTTCACGGCTTTGCCAGAATCCATAGGCCCATTGTGGCAAAATGGGGGCCTTGCCTGTAAGGAAACGGTAACCTCCAATCACTTCGTCTAAGTTTGCTCCATGGATAAAGTAGTAGTCCAGTTCCTGCCCCATTTCCGACCATAGAGAAAGTAATCCCTGTACCTCCGGATCGATTGGGCCCAGGACCTTCAATCCGATATAGGAGACACCCCCGTCGGGTTTCCACTGCACCGAAACCGGGACCCGCCTGCCTGCTTCAAGTTTTACCCTGAACTTATAGGTATTTGGATTCCAGGCAGTTCTCCACCGTTCTGGTACCACCTCCACTCCATCCATGAATACCCTGGTATACCCTGCATAATAAAGTTTAAATTCGTATTCACCGGACTCTGAGCTTTCGATCTCTCCTTCCCAGGTGACAGTCGATCCGACGAATGGGAAACCTTCCGGAAAATTTTTAATGGTCTCAAGGTTTTCGAAATTGATTTCCGATTCGCTCCGATCGATGAAAATCTCTCCGGATGCAGTAACATATTTTGCGGTGAGCCCCCCCTCATTTCCCATCGCATCGAATAGTCCGAATTGGGAAAGTTCCTCATAGTCCCTGATATCCCCAAATTTGGTAAGGGAGTAGTTGTCCCATAAAATTCCGTAGTTTTTGTTTGAAACTACAAAGGGTATGGAAACTTTGGTGTTATATTGATAGAGCACCTCATTCTTACCCTTATAATTCCACTCGTCGCTCTGGTGCTGCCCCAGTCCGAAAAATGCCTCCTCTTCGGGCGACTCAAAAACCTGCCTGTATGAGTATCCTCTGCGTTGGTCCACCTCAATGGGAACAAAGGATTTACCACCCCCGGCAAGCTCCTTCAAAAGGACTTTGCCGCTGCTGTCAGAAAAAGTAATCTGTCCGTCCAGGAGATTTACCCGGGCTTTAATGGAAGAGGTCGAAATCTCAACCACCCCGGGAGACGGGGTGACGGTAAACGGGAATTGTACTCCCGTTTGCGGTAGTACCGACAAACTGGTTCGTTGGGGGAATTCATTTCCGGGTACGGCACTCACCCTGAAGATATCTTCTTCCACGACCTCTATTTTAATCAGTTGCGTAGCTGACTTGCCGGAAGAGGGAAGGGAGATCATAACACCCCGTTCGGTCTCCTGGAACGATCCTTGCTTGCAGGACAGGAACAGAAAAAAGGATGCAAAAATTGAAAGGGTGATCAGGGATTTTTTCATTGTTAAGATTTTGGTTAGGTGGTGGAGAACTCTCAGATACCTGATTCAGCCCACAATATCCACGCTTCTTCCGAACGGGGATATGGCGAATCCTGCCAGTTTAAAATGCTGCATACCCCAGGGGATGCCGATGATGGTAATGGAGAGCAGGAAGCCGAAAAAAATATGGATCAGGGCAATCCATAATCCGGCTATGAAAAACCAGAAAATGTTCAAAAGGGTGAAGAGACATCCCGGAAGCTCTCCCCTGTTTACGTAGAAAGTACGACCGAAGGGCCACAGGGCAAGGGAGCCGACTTTGATCATCTGGAATCCGAAGGGAATGCCAATAATGGTGGCCATCATAGCCACTCCCCCCAGGAAATAACCAATTGCAGTGGCCAATCCGCCAAACAGAAGCCAGATCAGGTTTCCGAGAAAGTTCATAACAGGGTTTGATTTGGGAATTTCTTCATCAGGGTTACTTTCAGGTGAAAGTCACCTTAAATATATGAAAATGTCCGTAAACAAAAAGAGGCTGCCCAAATGAGACAGCCTCTTACTAACAATTTTCAAAATCCCGGTCAGCTTACTCTCCTGCTGTAATGATGACCGTACGTAAATTTGAAATCAGACTAAATGTGGTTTGGAGATCCTGATTTGCAGCAATCTCACTAATGGGAGCAACTGCCAGTGTGGTTTTTACCGCCTTCAGTTTTTCGGAAAGCTCTTTAAGCCTCTCGAAAGTGGTGATAGCCACCATCCCCTGCAACTGATCCTGCTGTTTTTCCAGGGCATCGGCCAGTAATCCGGTAGATGGATTGAGCTGGTTGAGGTAAATGACCAGTAATTCCCTGATATCGGCCTCCTGCTCTTTGGTGAGCTCTTTGCCAGCCAGTTTTTCAGCGAGCAAATTGCTGGATATAAAGACCTTTTCTACGAATGAGCCCACAAGGAAAGAGGTATGAACAAAAATCATCTCCTTTTCATTGTTGTATTTTTCACTGTCCCTGAGTAATCCGTTGAACAGTCGGGAAATTGTATCCCTGTTCACGGTGGTTCCGGTCATGCCCTCGATTGTAAATGCTCCGAACTCGGATTGAACACCAATATATTTGGCCAGTTCCTGGGCTGCCGCAAAGGAGAGGTACAGGGATTCATCGTTTCCCCCATAATGGTGATAAAGGATATCGGTCATATAGACCCCCAGGTTGACAGCAGCGATGGAGTAGGAGAACTTATAGTTATGCGCACTGTAGGGATCGTTGGTCAGAACATCGTTATATTCGGCATTTACCAGGTCCAGGATTTTAAAAACCTGGTCAACCTTATTGAGGTTGGGGTCTATGGCTTCGGCAGTGGCTATGTAATCGGCCATGTCAAAAGTCGTATCAGATTGTTTCTCCTTCTTCTGATTGCTTCCACAGGAGGTAAGGATCAGGATGGAGAAAACCAAGGCCATTGAAATTTTCAAATGTTTCATTTTCAGGTGTAAATTTGGTTATACTCAAATAGGTAACGAATATAGCCAAATTATGTTTATGGTAGAATGCAAATAATGATAAAAAAGAAAAGGCCGTCTCAAAAGTCCCTTCTTTTTTCTTAGGGATGCTTATTCGTAACGTGCTTATTTACTGCGTAAAAAATGCCAGGTTACTTCCTAAGCATCCCTAAAAATTGAATATAAAGGAACTATCCCTTTTGAGAAGGCCCCTTCAAGCACTGAATTTCTTTATAGTTTCTTATGGATGTTTTCTGTGACCACGTGTCCGTCGAACAACTGTATAATCCGGTGTGCCTTCTCAGCGTCATTTGGGGAGTGTGTTACCATGACAATGGTGGTTCCGTCCTCGTTCAATTCGGTCAGGAGTGCCATTACTTCAGAGCCATTTGCCGAGTCCAGGTTTCCTGTCGGTTCATCCGCAAGAATCAGTTTTGGATTGGTGACCACGGCCCTGGCTATGGCCACACGCTGCTGCTGACCGCCGGACAACTGTTGTGGAAAGTGGTTTTTCCTGTGACTGATCTTCATCCTTTCCATAACAGTCTCCACTTTTTTCTTTCGCTCTGAACCGCTCATTTTTAGGTAGAGCAAGGGGAGCTCGATGTTCTCATACACGGTGAGTTCATCGATCAGGTTAAAACTCTGGAATACAAATCCGATATTCCCTTTACGGAGGTTGGTCCTCCCTTTCTCTCTCAGGTTGGCCACCTCTGTTGTATTAAAAACATAGGAACCGCCTGAAGGGTTATCCAGCAGTCCCAGGATGTTGAGCAGGGTTGATTTCCCGCATCCGGAAGGGCCCATAATGGCCACAAATTCTCCGTCTTTAACTTCAATATTTACATTGTTCAGTGCGGTTGTTTCAACTTCGTCGGTGCGAAAAACCTTTACCAGGTCTACGGTTTTAATCATCAGGTTGCGTTTTTAATTTGATGTGACTCAAAAAACAATCCATATGCCAAAGTAGGTAAAAAACAGTAAAAGAGCAAAATGTAAGTTTCCTGGTCATCTGTAAAGTGTTCACTTTTGAGACGCACCTGTACGTTTACGGACGGTGCGTACACCCTGTTTTAGGAATAAGACGAACCTGATTCATTTTTGTTACACAAACCGGTTATTGAACAACCTTCACAACGATCTTATCAGCAATGTGCAGGGCGGTGGTCATGGTCTCCAGGTCGCTATACAGATCACCGCTGGCTCCTGAATGGTGACTACGGCCAATAATATTCATCACATGCTCCTCCCCCGGGTTACCGGAGTCAAAGGAGGCCATGTACACCAGTGCGGGCTGACAGGAGGTTTTGTACTCCTCATCTCCCGGGTACTTATTGTTGGTCCAGTATTCGTTCCAGTCCCAGGGCTGGTTGATCTCAAAAAGCACCCTGAACGTTCCTTTAACTGGTTCATCGAGCCGGGTGTGGAGGATGAAACTTTTACCGGGTGTCGGACCCGTATAGGCATCTGCAACAGGGTCGCGCAGAGTGGGAAGGTAAAGTCCGTCTTCGGCCTTGATTCCTCTCTGGTGCGACCAACGGGGCAGTGCGGCTGGACGGCGAATTTCTCCCGGCATCCAGAAACCTTTGGAAGCATCTCCGTGTTCAAAGATGCCCCTGCCGATGGATTCGGCCACAAAAAGTGTTTGTATGAACTCCCCTGACTCGCTCTCAACCCAGATGGCCATCAGGGGGTGGTTATGGCCCTCACCCCGGGTCATCTCGATCTCCAGTTTAGGTCCGTTGCCATTGGGATTTGAGGAGATATGATCGGGAACTTCGTTTACGGGAACCTTTGAAGTGCTGCATGAAACGGCAAACATCATCAAAGCTGTAATCGTGAGAATGTTTTTCATGGCTCGTAAGTTTAAAATTCAATGATAATACCAATGGTTGGTAGCAAGGTTCCCACAGTAGATTCCAGCTCCTTTAATTTATAACGTTCCGGTTCTCCTGGATAGGAAGGTTCTTCAAAAATCGGTTTGCCCTCTGTATCCTTTTTCTGAACCAGGAAGGTGCTGCCTGTCGTTTTGCTGTTCAGAACGTTCTGAATATCCAGATACAAATTAATGGTTATTCTCGACAAATACCACTCTTTGTCAACCCTAATGTCAAGCTGATTAAATGATTCATACCTGAGCTGGTTATACTGGTTGTAATCGAAGGCAGGGAATCCGGTCACATCCCAATACTCTACCAGTGACGAAGTGTAAGAATCGTAGGGGGTGTAGGGCTGGCCGCCTATAAGACGCCACTTGAACCCAAACTGCCAACCTTTCTTGAATGCCCGAAAGCCGTATATATTGAGCAGGTGTATATTGTCCCAGGTGGTAGGAATCCATCCCAGATCTGTGAGCGATTCCTTTTGAGGCAAGGTTTCGCTTCGCACCAGGGTATAGGAGAGGGTCAGGTTGGCCCCAAAAAGATCCTTATTCCTGTAAAGGAATTCTGCTCCATAAGCCCTCCCCTGGGCGATGGATTCCACCGGTTCATTACCATACAGGCCGAAATCGGCTCCTTTACTGGCAAGTGATATGGAATCAACAAGTGAAAACGGGTAGTTGTTGTATTTTTTATAGAATCCTTCCACACTAAACTTTGATTCGGCATTGGGCAACCACTCTATGCCGGCTACGATGTGGTCCGATTGGATGTAGGTAATTCCGGGTTTATTGACCATTTCTCCTTCCGGGTTTTCATAACCCATGGTTGTATATGCCGGCATCTGGTAAAAGCGCCCGGTGTTGAAGTTCAGGTACCACCCGTCGGTGAGCAGGAAGGAGGCCGAGATCCTGGGAGAGAGCTGGTTTATGATGTTTTGCATGTCGTCGTTAAAATTGTTTGCATCGGCCCTTAATCCAAACGAGAGTACCAACCTCTGGGCAAGCAAATCCTTACTCACCTGTCCGAATGCACCCCATGAGAAGAGATCAAAAGTTGCCTCGTTGTCAAAAGTGACCGGCTGGCCCAGTTTAAAGGTTTTATTAAAATTTTTGGCGTAAAATTTGGCATATTCCAGGTTGGCTCCATAATTTACCCTTAATCCATCCTTGTAAGTGGAGGTGTTTTCATAGCGGAACTTATTTTCGATTTCATCCGAGTTGTATTCCAGGTTCAAATACTGATCCTCCATGAGGTTATCCTGGTATTTGAGCGACTCATTGTGAAGGTAATTCCTGCTTAATACCCAGGTATCATAACCGTTCTGCCTGAAATGCTTATAGACCGTTCCGATGGCGTAACTCCACTGGAAGTCTTCCGGCAGGTATCCGAGGATATATTGCTGCTCCTCCGTTTCGTTGGCTTCCAGGTTAAGTTCGTTTATATCGTACGATCCGATGCTCACCAGGGTGATCTCATTTTTTTCATTGAACCGGTGCTTCAGTTTAAACTGGTAGTCATTGTATGTGGGAAGAAATGGAAGTTCCAGAAGTTGGAAGAGGAATTGCAGGTAGGACCGGCGATAGGAGGCGATGAATGTGGTGTTATCCCCAATGGGTCCATTCAGGGTCACAAAGAGGTCAGAGGCACCTACCCCTCCTCTGAAATTCAGCTTGTCCTGGTTCCCATCCACCTGGTAAAGGTCGATGACCGAACTCATGGTATTTCCCTTGTTGGCCGGGAAGGCTCCTGTGTAGAGGTTCACCTCCCTCAGGAAATCGGCATTGATAATCCCCACCGGTCCGCCCGAGGCTCCCTGGGTGGCAAAGTGGTTGATATTGGGAATTTCTATCCCATCCAGGTAGAAAACGTTTTCAGCTGGTCCACCCCCCCGAACGATCACATCGTTTCGCTGAGCCGGGGTAGATGCCACCCCGGGAAACGACTGGATCACCTTTGAGATGTCCCTGTTCCCACCCGGACTCTTTTCGATCTCTTCGATACTGATGCGCTGAAGCGAAACCGGGCTCTCTTTGATCTTTCGAAACGGAGAGGCCTTTACGGTCACCTCCTCAAGCTGCACATTTGCTTCCTCAAGAGGAATCTCCATAAATACTTTTTTGGCGTTTGTAACCATGATTGCCTCTGAAACATAGGTCTCAAATCCGACGGAGGAAACCCTCAGCTCTACATAACCGGGTTCCAGTCCCGTAAAAAGAAAATTTCCATCCAGATCGCTGATGGATCCGATGGTGGTCCCGAAGATGGCAATGGTGGCAAACTCCACCGGCTCGTTGTTTTTAGCATTGAAAATCCTCCCCTCTATGGTACCCTGCTGGGCAATGCCCGATAAAGGAATCATGGTGATCAGGATGGACAGAATGATATTAGTAATTTTCATTGTGGTGCTTTTTTACTCTGTCAAAACGCCAGTTGTATTAATTTGTTCATTAAAAGAAAGAAAAAGTTAAACAAAATCTTCACCATTTCAGGAAAGGATATTTTTCCTGGAGTCCGGCTCGTTTCTCCTGGCGTTTGTTAAGGCTTTTTTCATGGGCGATGCTGCTGTTTTCCCGGGAGCGGTGATCCTCCATTTTCAACAAGGGTTCCAGGTCGCCAATGATTTGTTGTGACTCACCGGACACCAGGACTTTTTGAAATTTTTCCCAGATGTAGCCGGTTGCAATGGAGTTAAGGTGCAGCATATCATCAGCATAAAATCGGTAGTCACGCAATTCGTCCATGGTCATTTCGTAGGACGGAAAGTAGCTTACCTTTCCGGGAAACTTCAGTTCAAGGGCCTCGGTCGCCAGAAGCAGGGAAGCTTTACTGAGCTGGTTTCCGTGAGCTCCGTCTTTCCAGTGGCGAACCGGACTTACCGTAAGCAGGATATTCAAACCGGCATTGAAATCGAAAAGCCTGGTTATCACATCGCTGTAAAGGTTCAAAATTTCATTGACCGAGAGCCGGGTCCTCGTAAACTGACCTGATGGAATCTTATGACAATTGCAGACCACCTCTCCTGTTGGGTTATAACGATATACCCATGAGGTCCCCCAGGTGATCACAAGCACACTGGCTTGCTGAAGTACTTTTTTTGCATCCAGAAAAGTCCGGTTGATTCCTTCAAGGCAATTTTGCCTTTCGGGTGAAGAAAACCCGGTATAATGGTCAAAAGAAAACCAGAGTTCGTTGTGGTGATTCAGCTCCTCAGCAACATAAGCCTCCTTTTGCATAAGCGCTTCCAGCTGCCTTGATATTGAAGCCGGGTTATAGGTTACTCCGAATGGATTTACGGTCAGAGGGAACATCCATCTTTCCATGAGCCTGCCGATATTCTCGGTAAAGCAGGAACCCATGAAAAGCGAGGGAGTATGGTGATCGATGCGAAAAGGATATTCGTGGAGTTCTACCTCGGTAATCAGTTGCATGGCCTAAAGGTTTATAAATTGAATACTTTACTGGTTTAGCCTGGCTGCCGGGCGTTCGCGATCCAGAACCTCCTGTACCTCCTTCACAGTAACCTCTGGTGCATCGTTTCCGAAGGATTGCCTGATAAAGGAAAGTACATCAGCAACCTGTGTGGCATCCAGGTGGGATGCAGGGGGCATCACGTGATTATAGATCTCCCCGTTCACTTCGATCTCCCCTTTCATGCCCTCCAGCACGATCCTGATCAGTCGCTCCTTATCGCCGTTGACCCAGTCATTGCCCCTGAGCGGGGGATGCATACCGGGAACCCCGTTCCCGTCAGCCTGGTGGCAGACCTGGCATGCAATCCTGTAAACCTGTTCACCGGGGAGATCCGCCATGATCACTACACCCGATTCAATAGCGGGAGTAATATCTCTTGCAGACATCTCCTCCCCTGTGTAGATCACCCGCCAGATGGTTCCCTTTCTCGAATCGGAGATATACAGCGATCCCTCCGGCCCCATGGCCAGTCCAACGGGACGGTGCTTTGCATCGCCCGGGTTCATGACTGTTTCCATGCCAGAGAATCCATCTGCGAATACCTCCCATTCGCCGGAAGGCAATCCATTCTCCATGGGGACAAACACCACATAATAACCTTCCTGTTCAAGGGGGGACCGGTTCCATGAACCATGGAAAGCAATGAAAGCGCCATTGCGGTATCTTTCCGGAAACTGGTCACCCGTATAGAACAGCAGGTCATTTGGGGCCGTATGTGCCGGGAAGGCCATGATCGGATCGGTTTTGGATTCACACCGGGCTGTAACCGCACCATCTCCCCCGTACTCGGGAGCCAGTACCTTGGAACGGCTAAACGGATCATAGTAGCAATAGGGCCATCCAAAGTCTGCTCCCTCGTCCAGCATCAGGAATTCCTCTGCAGGCAGATCGGCGCTGGCCTGCTCATCATACAATTCAGGGAAGAACTGGTTCAGCTGATCCCTTCCATGCATCACCGCATATAGTTTGTTTGCCACCGGGTTCCATCTCAATGCAACGCAATTGCGGATACCCGTCACATACCTGAACCCTTCGGCCAACTGATCCTGGTTCAGTTTATCATCATTAAAACGCCAGATCCCGCCGGCATATTCCAGGATCGGGCACGGATCCATACCCGGGGATCCCCTGGTCCTCATCTGCTCCATGCAGGCATTGGCGGGGGCTCCCACGTTTACATACATATTCCCATCCAAATCAAAATCAATGGGTTTTGCTTCGTGCTGATGTTCGTTTGGAAATCCTGAGGCAACCACCTGGTAATTCTCATCGGGTACTAAGGAACCCGTGGGCATAGGATAACGCACGATGGCGGTATCGGCTCCGAAATAAAGAAATCCTTTGTGCAGCCTGATCCCTGTCCCCGAAACACTTCCAAAATAGGAGATCACATCGGCCCTGCCGTCGCCGGTTGTGTCCCTGAGGGCCACAGCTCCCGAACCTTTGCTCATATTATTCAGCGCCACATAGATATCTCCATTATCAGCCACATCCAGATGCCGTGCAGGACCCAGGTCATTCACTACTTTCAATGCTGCAAAACCGGGAGGAAGCACCAGTCCCCCGTGATCCGGATCGGGGACCAACATGCCCTGTTGCGCTGTCTTCCCGCAACCGCCAAGCACGATCCCTGCTGCAACAAAGGTTATGATTGCATTACGGATGTTGGATAAGACTCTCATGTTCTCTAAATTTTAATAATTCCACAAGTCTCCTGTAAGTTACCAAATAAGTTAATTTAATAGTGATTTTAACCTAAAAACCCGGACAGAGAGTTACGCAAATAAATCTTAACTTTTCGTCCAATTAAAACAAGAAGAGATCAATCCTATTAAAACAGGTAAAAATGATGAAAGAACAGCTTATAAAGATTTCTTTTGTTTTGCTTTTCTCATTCGGTTTTGCCGAAAGAGGGGCTTCTCAAGAGACTACATCGCCAGAATATGAAGCGGTGAAAAAGACCATCGAACAATCGATCGGCTGGGCTATCGAGAAGGATTTCGATGCCATGTTCCGCCTATGGGACGACAATATGTTTCATTTCTGGCTCTTTTCAAACAGCCAGGTTGTCGGCCTGGATAGCTTTAAGATTTATGCCGAACAGTGGAAGGACCCTGATTTCCGTGGAACACGCTTTGAGTTTAAGGACCTGCGCATCGTATTTTCAAGTTCCGGCGATGTAGCATGGTATTCATGCTATCTGGATGATTGTGGTTCCTTTAAAGGCAGGGAATCTTGTTTAGAGAACGTTTTTCAAACCGGTGTTCTGGAAAAAAAGGACGACCGGTGGATCCATGTTCTGATGCATGGATCCTATCCTGTTGATCAGATACCGGAAGATTATGTCAGGCATTTTTATTCAAACCTTTTTGAAAATAAGGAATAATTGCGAAAGTTGGACGATCAAACAGAGATAACAAAACATATGAATGGAAAAGAAAGAATACTAACCGCTCTGGAGGTGAGGGAGCCGGATTGCATCCCCCTCTATATCCACGGTATCAATGAGGCGCCCATTATCGGAATTGGAAAACATCTGACTACAGGTCTTCCTGAGTCCCAGGATTTCAGGCTTATGAATGAAAGGGATAAATTCAAGCTTTTAGACACGCTTTTCATGATCCATGAGCACTTTGATATTGACGGCATCACGACATTTGAAATCGGCCATGAAGAGAAAATTGATGAGCTCCATGTCAAAGATGGATTCGGAGTGGTCTACAGGCTATCAGACTACGGCATTCCCGTACCTGTTGGCCACCCTGTAAAAAACCTTGATGAGTTAAAAAATTTCACTCCCCCTGTTCCAAGAAAAGAAGACCTGGGCCTTTTAAACCTTGCAGTGGAGCGGTTCAAAGGGCAAAAGGCGACTTTTTGGCTCATGAGGGGCATTTTCGTCCGATCCTGGCGGTTGATTGGAATGACAAACTACATGTTGAATGTATATACTGATCCTGAATTTCTCCATTTGCTGGCGAAAATGATGCTGGAATACAGTCTTGCCCAATTGGACCTTCTGGTTGAAGCTGGTCTTGATGTCCTGGTCATTGAAGATGATATTGCAATGGACAAGGGACCCCTGATATCCCTGGAACATTTCGAAATATTTGTTAACTACTACAACAGGCAGATTGTTGAACGGGCACATCAAAAAGGGCTTAAAGTGGTCAGGCACTCTGACGGTAACCTCTGGCCCCTTTTGGACCTTCTTCTTGAAACCGGGTACGACGGGATCAATCCTCTGGAGCCTCAGGCTGGCATGGACATGAAAAAGGTAAAAGACTACTGCGGCGACAGAATCTGTTTATTGGGGAACATCGATTGCGTGGATCTTCTGCCCAGGGGGACTACAAAGCAGGTTGAGCAGGCCGTTCTCAAGACCATTGAAGATGGGGCCGCAGGCGGGGGTTTGATCATTTGCTCATCAAATTCATTGCACCAGGGGGTTAATCCCGAGAACTGCATAGCGATGTTTGAGGCCGTTCGCCGGCACGGTCAATATTAACAGCTCGGCCCTGCAAATGCAATCTGCAGCAATCGGTTCAGGAAACTAACTGCACCAAACTGTATACCATCAGAACATCCCCGTGCCTCAGAAATATTTTTCCATCAAAGATATAAGGATGCGACCAGTGGGGGCCACTCCCTTTTTCGATCTGGAATGAACTGACGACTTTGAAACCGGAGGGATCGGGTTTCACGAGACCCACATTCCCCCTTTTTTCATCATATACATAGAGCATGCCATCGGCATACACCATTTCCCCTTTTGAGTTCCACTTCTCATCGTACATCACTTCGCCTGTGTTCCAGTCCAGGCAGGCCCAAGCACCGGTACCGTTGCTTATCCAGTATGATCCATACAGGTAGCCATCCAATTCGATGAGACCGTGGTGATGGTTGTCCAGGATCGTACTGGTATAGACCTCTTCAATGGACCCTACCCCGTTATTGACCCTGAGCATTTTGGCCGGATAGTTGTATCCGATGGATAAAAAGATCATGTTGTCCTTCACCACCGGGGAGTTAGCCCAGATCATTCCCTTGGGCTGCCACTCCCATACGGAGTGGTCGAAATATTTGTAGGAGCTAAGGATTTCTCCATTCTCCGGATCTACAATGAACAGGTCGCTGGCGGATGCTCCCAATATATACTCCTTGCCGTAAAAGGTGCTCAGGATGGGCGATACATAAGAACGCTGACCGTTGGTACCGGGGGTTTTCCAGATCTCTGCCCCGGTCATTTTGTCAAAAGCTACAAAGGTTGTCAGGGCGCCCACCGGGGAACAGACGACTTTGTTACCAACAATCAGCGGAGATTCGGCTACACCCCAGTCATGCCATTCGGTCTGATAGTCCTGGTCCACATTGATCTTCCAGTTGATATCCCCGGTTTCAGCATTCAGACAGACCAGTTCCCCGACCCCGCTGATGATGTAAATCCGATCTCCCTCAATGGTGGGAGAGCTACGGGTATTGGGAAAGGATTGATCCCATGATTTGCCGTAGGCAACCTGCCAAAGCTGGTTGCCATTGAAATCAATACAGGTTAAATGATCCATACTATCGATCTTTCCGGTGGCATAGATATATTTTCCATTGGAGATGACCGACGACCAGCCTTCTCCAATGCCTTCAAATTCCAGCAGCAATTCCGGACCCTCTTCCGGCCACTCTTTCAAAAGATTGCTTTCCGGAAACTTTCCATCCCTTTCAGGTCCACGAAACTGATAAATCTGGGCATCTGTTACTGAAACAGATCCAACAAGCAATAAAACGAGCCAAAGTTTTTTCACGAAATTCTTTTTTTTAGGAATACAAACATACGAAAACTTGTTGTTTTGGGAAGGATTACCTCACTGACCTTGACCAGTCCTAATCGCTTTTTTTCATAACTTGAAGACCATATGGCCAGGAGATCAATACTCCTTCTGATGGGAGTGAGGTGGCGAAGCAGTGCAAAAACCAGAGAAAACCATTGCAAAAAAAACCAAGGAACTGCAACAAAACTCAAGGAACTGCGGCATTCATAACATATCACCAATGCAAAATTTCGAACTCTTAAACAAAGCATATAAAATGGAGCGTATTGTCAACTTACATATAGAGAAATTACCAGAGGGCTACTATTTAGCTACATCTGATAGTATTCAGGGGTTAATCGCTCAAGGCAGAACTATCTCAGAAACAATTGAAATTGCTAAAGACGTGGCTAAAAAGCTAATTGAAGCTCAGGAAGATTCAAGTACAGAGACATAATCAAAATCCTAAAGAAGTTTGGATTTGAGTTTCATCGTCAGGCCGCGGGCAGTCATGAAATTTGGCGAAATTCAAAAACAAATCGTTATACAACCATTCCGAACCATCCAGGTGATATGCCAGAAGGAACGCTAAGGGGCTTTACGCTTGTCACGCTCTTTGCAGTAAAGGCAAAGTGCGTGACACGATATGGCGGCATATGTTTCACCGTTATCGCCTAAATTTATTTATTAGTAAGCGTTTAAACGTTTTAATGTTTTTGCGTATCTTTGCACTATGAGAACACAAGAATCCAAACGGGCAACAGTTTACCTGGATCCTGACTTGCATCGGGCATTAAAAATTAAGTCAGCTCAAAGTGACCAAACACTATCTGAACTGGTCAACCTTGCTGTACGTCTTAGCCTTGCAGAGGACCATGATGATTTGCTTGCCTTTGAGGAAAGGAAGGATGAATCTAACCTTGATTTCGAGGAAGTTCTAAAGAAGTTAAAAGCTAGTGGCAAACTATAAAATCTTAATCAAGAGTTCGGCAGCCAAGGAACTTGCGAGGCTTCCAAAAAAAGACATCCAGCGAATCGCTTCCAAAATCAAATCACTTTCAACCGATCCAAGACCGCATGGTTGTGAAAAACTGTCTGTGCAAGAGCGATATAGAATTCGGCAAGGTAAATATAGAATAGTATACTCGATAGAGGATGACAAACTAATCGTTTATGTCATCAAAATAGCTCATCGAAGTGTGGTCTATAATAAATAACCATCAAGGTGACGTAGCGGTATGAACGGGCCATTAACAGTTCTACTGACAAGATGTGAATGTTGCCCGCGCAAATGCGGGGTTAACCGACTTGAACGGCAAGTCGGGTTTTGCAGGATCCCTGCCAGTATTCAGATTTCTCATGCCGGTCTGCATTTTGGAGAAGAACCCTCCATCTCAGGCACAAGGGGTTCAGGCACCGTTTTTTTCACCGGATGCAATCTTCACTGTGTGTTTTGCCAGAATTATCTGATCAGCCAGGAGTTTCAACAGGGTCACACCAGAACTCTTACAACAGATGAGCTTGCATATGAAATGATGCACCTTCAGGATGAAGGTGCCCATAATATCAACTTTGTATCGCCTTCTCATATGATTTTCCAGATGGCTGATGCTATTGAGTTGGCAAGGGGAAAGGGACTTGTTGTGCCGGTTGTATACAACTCCAACGGATATGATTCAGTGGAGGCGCTGCGGCAGATCCGGGGACTGGTGGACATCTACCTTCCAGACATCAAATACCTGGAAAATGGACTTGGAAAGCAGTTTTCCGCGGTGGACGACTATGCGGACATCGTTCCCGGGGTTCTCAGAGAGATGCTGGATCAGGTCGGACACCTGGAAATGGATGATAAAGGCATAGCGGTACGGGGGTTGCTGGTTCGGCATCTGGTATTGCCCAACTACCTGGGTAACAGCCAAAGATGTCTCCAATTTCTGGCAGATTTATCTCCGGATACTTTTGTAAGTATCATGGCACAATATTCTCCTCAATTTAAGGCACGTAATTATCCTAGCATAAACCAGGCTCTGACAGAAGACGAATATAATGAGGTCATAGATTATGCGTTTGGACTTGGTCTCGAAAACGCTTATATTCAGGAACTTGAGAGCCAGGATCATTACCTGCCTGATTTTGCACAGGCAAGTCCTTTCAACTCTGCTTCATCCATTCATAAAGATGCAGTTGACTAGAACATCCGATTCTTTTAGACAAAAGCCGAACGTGACAGCAACAGTCCTATCCAGCACGAAAAACTCACCCTCAGCCATCGCCATTCAGTATGCGGAGTATCGCCGTGCGTGGTGGCCGGTGCTCCTTTTCCTCCCTGGCCGCCTGGTCTTTGCCCTCGTCGCTCAGGCTATCGCTGCCACCGTATTTGCCCTCCAGGGGTCTCTGACCGCCTGGCACGATGCAGCCTCGTGGTGGCCGGTCTACAGCACGATTACGGATTTGCTCTGTCTCGCCGCTCTCGTTTTTCTGACGCGCCGGGAGGGCATGACCCTTCTGGACCTTTTCGGCGTGCAAAGCCTTAAGGCTGCCGTTCGACAGCTTGCATGGATCCCTCCCTACATGCTCGCCGTGCTACCCACGGTGGCTGTTGCTTCGGTCGTAACTCAGGCATTCTACGATTCACCCGTCCCGCCGATCGTGTCGATTGTTGATCTCCCGGCCTCCGCCACTGTCTATGCCCGACTCGTATGGCCTCTCCTCTGGGTCGTCACCGAGGAACTTGTATACATCGGATTCCTGCTCCCCCGATTGGTGGCCCTCACAGGCAAGAGGTCTATCGCCATTGTCGTTGTTATCGTTTTCTGGGGGCTCCAGCACATCGCGATTCCTCTGATCCCCGATGGCACCTATCTGGCTTGGCGTCTGATCTCGGCCACTGCAGCCATCGCCGGCTTCCCCGTGGTCTTCGCCCTTTGGGGCCGGCGACTTATCCCTCTGATTGTCATTCACTATATCGCGGATCTGGCGACAATCCTGATGGCAACCGGGGTCTTGCATGGCCCCTAGGATCTCAACATTTCGGCTTCTCGCTGCCTGACAACTTCCTGAAGGGCTTATTGATAGGCATTTATACACTTAATCATGAATTTTCGAATCGTCACTGCGTTATTTCTGGTTGCTTCATTTTCAGGCTACAGTCAGGAGTATCATCCACTACTTTCCAATTCAGGATGGTGTTGCGAGACCTGTGTTGGTTCCTAAATGATGGTGAGAAGGAACTATTGTATGACTTCACACTTTCAGAAAGTGATACATTTCAAATTGAAATTCTGGATAGCATTGATGCCACATATATTGTTGAAATGGTAGATACCATTACCACTCTTGCAGGCCATCGTAAAAGGTGGATTCTAAATTTGATGGACACTCTTATGGTTGGCCCGGATACAGTAGAAAGGAGTCTAACCTGGATTGAAGGGATTGGTAGTACCTATGGTCCGGTTTATCAAAATAATATCCCTAATTGGTATCATGGAACTTGCCTTGAAGGAGTGTATTCATCAGCAAGAGTCCAGATTTATCAAGGATATTGCAATTACATCGGTGGATTTTGGCCGGAGGAATGTAAGTTTATTAGTAACAACATTGAAGAATACACTGTCGAGCCAACCATTGTGTTCTTTAACGACTATGGAGAATTAGAAATCTCCTCAGATGAATTGATTACCCAAATTCGGATTTATGACGTTAAGGGGACATTATTGGGGACGCACGAAAACAGTTCTATTGACAGGTACTTGAAAATTTCAAATCATTTACCCCCGGGAATATACTTCTGTGAAACAGTTACTGAATCGCGATCTAATCATTGCACGAAAGCTATTAAAACCGTTAAAAGCCTGTAACAATTCACCAAAACCGACCGCTACGCGTGTCACTCACTTTTAAATAGATATCATCATGTTTTTCAGGTTAAGATCGATAATCATTATTGGTTTACTTGTAAGGTCTACTTTGTTTTTTGGGCAAAGCATTGATCTTTTTGGGGGTTATAGCATTAATCGTCTCTTTGATTTTGGGAAAGATGGACATATAGAATCAGAATATTTGATAAATCCAGGCTACATAATCGGAATTGGCATAGAGGATATAAAGATTGATTGGCTAAATTTGAGATTCACGCTTGCATATCACAATTATAGTGGCGAAGTACTGGAAAAGTATAGTGGATTAGCTAGCGGATCAACAACTAATGTTCAATTTGCGAAATCTACAATATCACTGGGCGGCGGCACCCTGGCGGGTGTTATTCAGAGTGTGCCCACGGCTGTCAGCGGGGGTCTGGCGATCTACTTGTTTGGTGTGATCGGTATGCAAGGGATTGCCTTGATGATGTCACATAAGGTAAACTTATTTGACCCCAAGCAGCTTGCCATCGGGGCTGTCATTATGGTCGTCGGCATTGGCGGTCATATCGGTTTTCCGGGTGGCTTTCTGCCAATCCCGCTGATGGCTAACTTGTTCCCCAACGGCTGGCCAGCGATCGCTACTGGCGCTGTGGCTGGCATCGTTCTGAACACTATTTTTCTAGTCTTCAAACCGCCGGTACGCGGCGCGATCGAGCCAGAAACTGTCCTTGAGGCAGCAGCGGCAGACTGATCACAAGAATGCACAAATAGTGATGACTTTTTTCTCCCAATTAGAATCTCGGG
>JAWOHR010000160.1:0-10517 GCA_046485075.1 Bacteroidales bacterium | reverse complement strand
GCATCGTTGGTGGAGGCCGCCATGGTAAGTCCGACCATGAGTACGATCAGTGCCAATGTAAAGAATGAATGACGAAAGCTGGAATAGATGTCCTTCCTGAAGAAATAGATAAACCAGTAAAGTGACATGAAGATCATGGTGATCAGAAGAAACTGGGAAAGATAGACCACCAGGTAGTTTTTCCCCACATTTGGGTTGGACTCATACTCCCTGCGAAGTGATTCAATCTCCTGAAATCTATCATTGGATACCAGCTCACCCTGGGAAATAATACGCTGGCCCGCCTGTACCATTCCCTGTGTCATGGTCTGTCCCTCCAGGCCCGACTGCCTGACCAGGGCGGTCCTCTGCTCATCATAAAAGAGATTGGGTTGCAGGTAGTTGTGCATGGTCAGGTTGTTGAGTGCAGCCAGTGATACCTCTCTCATTTTTCCAATCTCACTGATCAGGTGCTCATAGGCAGTACGTTCGGTGTAAAAATCGCGGTACCTTTGCTCCACCGCCATGGTATTCCGAACAACCATTACAGGCAGTAAATCATTTTCTCTCCCCTCCAGTACAGGGTGTCGCTCGATCACCCCCCGGTTATAAATGTCGTGAAGGATTTCCGAAATCATGCTTCCCGTTGCCGCCCAGGAACCTGAAACGGGCATTCCGGCTCCCAACGAGAAAACCGATTGGTTGTAATCGGTCTCAAAGGCAGAGACCATGTTGTTTCCCACCAGTGAATCGTAAAAAAAATAGAGGTGTACATTCTTCAGGAGGCTGTCCCGTTCCAATTGTACCTGTTGTTCAGGTTTGTAGATTGGGAAATTAAAAGGAGCCACAAGGGTCTCATGCATCCAGGGTTTGTTCTTCGAATACTCAAACTGGAATTTACCCTCACGGGGAAACATGAAGTAAACAAGCAGGATGCTTACCAGGTATAGCATGATGATCCGGATCGATTTCCAGAACCTGATGAAGCTTTTCATTCGATTCATGAAGTGAAAATAGGAGTTCTTTTTTACTTTTAACCCTAACATTGTATTTTTGTTCAACACCGGCAAATCAACATGCCATTTGTCCTTCAGTTATAAAATGATGCAAAGAGGTATATCATACCAGGGATTTCTGCCAGTCAGGAGGGAACCTTCCCCCCGGGCCGGGATGGTTTCACAGGTTTTATTCGGCGAGCGTTTCACCCTGTTGAAAACAGAGGGCGCCTGGCTGTTCATCGCGACCGATTCGGACCACATTGAAGGCTGGGTGGACCGGAGAGGCATTCAACCCGCAAAGGAGGCAGACGGGAGTAAAAAGGAGGCCCAAACGGATGAATGGATGGTGGTTCATCCCTGTGTGAGGGTGATGGATACCATGCATGACAGACCGCTTCTCCTTCCGGCAGGTTCGGTTTTAAAGCGCTCCGGCCCGGGAGCCACCGAACTGGAGGGAGAACGGTTTTTGAAGCAATCTGATGAGGGGTGGATTGTCCCGGGGGTGAATATTGACCCTGAAAAGGTTGGAAGAGGGCTTCTTTCCATCCCAGGTCTTGAGGGTGGCCGTTGTGGATTTGGAATGGATGCGCCCGGACTTGTACAGCTGCTTTGCAGGGCCATGGGCATCTCCCTTCCCCACTCCATCAGTGGTCAGGCCGTTGCCGGTTCAATCATCCATTTTATTCATGAAGCTCGAAAAGGCGACCTGGCATTTTTCCATAACGGAGATGAACCGTTCACCCATGTGGGAATGGTCCTGGATGAAGGAAAGATCATTCATGCCGCTGAGCAGGTCCGGATAGACCGCCTGGATCAACAGGGAATCTATTGTGTTGAGAAGGGGGAGTATACCCATCGCCTCCGCATCGTAAAGTCTATGCAGATTAAATGATCATCCCGGCACCAACGGTGTTATTGGTGGCCTCATCAATAATGATGATGCTTCCGGTAATACGGTTCTGCTTGTAGGAATCGTAAAATACCGGTTTTGAAGTCCTGATGGAGATCCGTGCGATTTCGTTCAGGGCTACCGATTGATCATCGCGGTTCTCCTCGAGGGTGTTTATGTCCATTTTATATTGAACCTCCCGGATAATCCCCCGCAATTCGGAGGTGGTATGCCTGATGACATATTTCCCTCCGACTACCATCGGTTTTTCTCCAAGCCAGCAGACCATCAATTCGATCTCCTGGCCAATTCTGGGCTTCTGATGTGCAGGAACGATCATATCACCCCTGCTGATATCAATATCGTGGGCCAATCTGAATGTTACGGACTGAGGCGGGAAAGCCATCTCCAGCGATCCTGTCATTGTATCGATCGACACCAGGGTGGATTCAATACCACTGGGCAAAACCGCAACTTTTTCACCAGGTTTCCATACCCCTCCTGCCACACGTCCGGCATACCCCCTGTAATCATGGAACTCCTCTCGCTGGGGACGGATCACATACTGCACAGGGAATCTGTGGTTCACAAAATCAGCATCACTGCGAATGTCGATGGTCTCGAGTTCTTCAAGCAGGGTCCGGCCCTTGTACCAGAGCGTATTTGACCCCCTCTCCACCACGTTGTCCCCTTTCAGGGCACTGATGGGAATAAACCGCACGTCTCCCAGATTCAGGGTTTTCCTGAAAGGATCAAACTGGCGCTGAATATCCTCAAACACCGTCTCACTGAAATTTACCAGGTCCATCTTGTTCACGCAGATCAGGATGTGAGCGATCCCCAGCAAGGAGGCAATATAGGAGTGACGGATGGTCTGTTCAAGCACACCATGACGGGCATCCACCAGGATAATGGCCAGGTTTGCCGTAGAAGCGCCGGTAACCATATTCCGGGTATATTGTACATGACCGGGTGTATCGGCAATGATAAATTTCCTTTTGGGGGTGGCGAAATAACGGTAGGCCACATCGATGGTGATGCCCTGCTCCCGTTCGGCCCTCAGGCCATCGGTGAGAAGCGCCAGGTTTACCTGCTCCTCTCCCCTGCGTTCACTGGCCAGCTCAAGCTGTTCCATCTGGTCCTCAAAAATGGCCTTGGAATCATATAACAATCTGCCTATCAACGTACTCTTTCCATCATCCACACTTCCTGCCGTGGTAAACCGCAGCAGTTCCATATCCAAATATCCCGGTGCAGGATTCGCTTTGCTACTCATATTCTATAGACTTTACTGACTTAAAAATAGCCCTCCTTCTTCCGGTCCTCCATGGCGGCTTCGGAACGTTTATCGTCGTACCTGCCTCCCCGTTCGGTGGAACGGGCTGCAGCCACCTCCTGGATGATATCTTCAAGAGAATTGGCTGTGGAAAGGGTAAGACCCGTACAGCTGATGTCGCCGATGGTTCGGCAGCGAACATCCTTCAGCTCATAATATTCGCTGTCTTTCAGTTGCATGAAGGGGGCTTTTGCAAGCCAGGTACCCTCCCGGTTAAACACCTCCCGCTTGTGGGTAAAATAGAGGTTGGGGATATCAATATTTTCAAGATAGATGTATTGCCAGACATCCATTTCGGTCCAGTTACTCAGCGGAAAGACACGGAAATGTTCCCCCATGTGTTTCTTACCGTTAAAGATATTCCATAGTTCAGGCCGCTGATTTTTCGGATCCCACTGCCCGAAGTCATCCCGGTGTGAAAAGAACCGCTCCTTCGCCCTTGCCTTCTCCTCGTCGCGTCTTCCCCCGCCCAGGGCAGCATCGAACTTGAACTCCTCTATGGCATCGAGCAGGGTTACCGTCTGAAGCACATTCCGGCTGGCATTCACACCGGTCTCCTCCACTGCCTTACCCGCATCAATGGAATCCTGAACCAGCCGCACGATAACCCGTCCGCTGGTAGACTCCATCATCTGATCCCTGAATTCCAGGGTTTCAGGAAAATTGTGCCCCGTATCGATATGAAGGCAGGGAAAAGGTACGATCTGGGGCCAGAAAGCCTTGCGTGCCAGGTGGTACATCACAATGGAGTCTTTCCCTCCTGAAAAAAGCAGCGTAGGCTTCTCAAACTGCGCCCCTACCTCCCTGATCACATAGATCGCTTCTGCCTCTAATTCACGTAAATGGGTGATGGAATAATCGCTCATAAAACAAACTTAAATCCGAAAAAAAAGATGTGGACAAAGATAATAAAAAAAGAGTGCCCCTTGCGAGGCACTCTTCAGAGAAATATTAAATCTAAAACTTAGAATCCGGGTGAGGGAGTCTGGGTGCTGATGGCTGCATCCCAGAAGAGCAGCGTGCGAACGTTATCTCCACCAATGGCTGCAGCTGCAGCGGTGTAGGCATCAAAGTTCAAACTCGGCTCATTATATGGGAAAGGCATACGCATGGGAATGTCGGCATAGGTCAATTCCTCTCCCTCAGCCAACACTGGCCAGTCGAACATACGCCAGGTGGCATATCCTTCATTACCCCTGTTGTAGAGTGCCAGCCATTTCTGTGTACCGATCAGCTCCTTTGCGCGGGCTGCATCCCATGCAACATCCGGACCTGCCAGGTATGCGGGATCCATCTCCACACCCCAGAAAGCATGGCTTTCTGCTATGCCAGCCTCATAGTGCTCCTGGGCAGATTTGCCATCCACGGTCAACCCACGGGCTGCAGCTTCTGCAAGCAGAAACTCCACCTCGGCATTACAGGCAAAAGTTGCCGGGAAGTCGGGTTGAAACATCGCGTCACTGTAGTGACTGATCTGAGAATACCCGCTGTTGGCCACCAAACCATAGGGAAGACCATTGTAAACCCATTTCTCTACCCCAACTTCAGTGGAGGTATCCACCTGGGTGAAGTAGGCAGGCAGCCTGGCATCGTCCAGGTTCAACATGATGTCGATAATGGTTTTGGAGGGAGAATAGTCGTTCCTGTTATCCACCACAAATACCTGGTAAATGGTATTCACATGGGGAGTAACACCCACCCAGGGGAGTTGCACGGACTCGCCAGGGGCCAGGGGACCGGCTGCAATGGCAGCAGTAACCTCGGCCTGGGCTTTGGCGCGATCCACGGCAACAAGGCGCATACCCATGCGCAGTTTCAGTGTGGCTGCAAAAGCCTTCCACATGGCGGGATCTCCACCGAAAACCAGGTCCTCACTACCCCAGCTGCCGGCATCAGCACCTGCATTCAGTGCAGCGATATCGGCAGTCAGGCGGGCCTGAAGGGCATCATAGATGGCCCTGCCATCATCATAGGCAGGAGTTTTGTTGTCAAAACCTCCGAGGGCCTCTGTGTAAGGCACATCTCCAAAATAGTCCACCAGGTTCTGATAGATTAAGACTTCCATCACATCCACGATGGCCTTCTTATTGCCCATTTCCAGGTTGAAGTCAGCCGATCCTGCCGGATAAGCATCCAGGAGACCCCGGACTTCCATCAAATCGCGCAATACAAGGTAAGAAGTATTCCAGTATCCATCGGGGATCTGGCGGTCAGAGAATTGATAACGACTGGGATCGGTATACTGCACCTGGGATGAGTACTGGCAAAGGAAACGACCCACATTTGTATTCTGGCTCATGTTATCGATCAGGGCCAGACCATCCCTGAGGGCATTGGTCAACAGCACCTCTTCAGGTACCGTCGTTGCGGCTTTGGGATCGATATTATCCGCAAGCTCGCAGGATGATACCAGCAAACCTAGCGCCAGCACCATCAGATATATATTCTTTATTTTCATAACTGTATTGATTAAAGATATAACACTTAGAAATTGAGCTTCACGTTCACACCATATGACTTAACCGACGGGTAGGCACCCTGCTCCACACCCTGTCCGTTTCCGGAAGTGAGGATATATTCAGGATCGAAGTGTTCAACATTTTTGCTGATGATCCACAGGTTGCGTCCTACCAGGGCAATATCTACCCCGCGGATGAATGAATCACCCAGGACAGATTTTGGAAGTGAATAGGAGAGCGAAAGTTCACGAAGCTTTACATAGGATGCATCAAACACGTAACGGGCTGTGGGTGAGTTATTGTAATACCAGTAGCGGCCCCAGCGGAATGCTTCGACATACACATCGTTGGGAGTTCCGTCGGAAAAGACAGCATCTTCGAAGATATTACCACCGCCGTCTGCAACACGGTCACGCATGGGATTGCCTTTGGGGTTGTTCCCTACGGTCTCGGCGTATACACCGGTAGCCTGCCCGTACTTGGTATTTACGGAGTAGATGTCGCCACCTTTCTGGATGTCGATCAATGCATAGAGGGAGACTCCCTTCCAGGTTAAACGGTTTCCGATACCCATGTTCCAGTCGGGCTGAACATCACCCAGTACTGCCAGCGGATCATCACCTATAGCCAGGTAACCATTGTCCAATACAGTCCTTTTTCCGTCGGTCCATACATAGTCGGTACCCTTGAGGGTGCCATAGGGATAACCTTCATCGGCAGTGACTTTCACGTCCCATGCAGAGAAGAGCTGAAGACTGGTCACACCTTCAGCCAGTGAAATGACCATGTTACGGTTGGCAAACCAGTTCACATCCAGGTTCCATGTAAAATCATTGCTCTTTACGGGAACCAGGTGGAGAGCCACTTCAATCCCCTTATTCTCCATTTCACCGCCGTTCACATACATTGAGCTGTAACCGGAGGCCCTGGAAACAGGCACATTGAAGATCTGGTCAAAAGAGTTGGTCTTATAAACAGCCAGGTCAAGTCCTACCCTGCTGTCAAAGAAGAAGGCCTCCAGACCAAGTTCAATACTGTTGGTGAACTCGGGTCTCAGGTTGGGATTCTGAAGTATGTTGGCAACAGAGAACAGTGACATGTTCCCCCAGTTTGTATTCTGGTCGTAGGTGGAAACCGTACGGTAGGGATCGGTGGCAGCACCCACTTTTGCATAGTTAGCCCTTACTTTCAGATAGTTCATCCAGGCTATATCCTTCATTCCACCCAGTTCGTGGATCAGGAAGGTACCGGCAATGGAGGGATAGAAATAGGTGTAATCAGCTTCGGGATTCAGACCCTTCAGTGAAGAAGACTGATCCACCCTGGCTGTACCTTCAATATATACAAATCCTCCATATCCTACGGAAAGGTTACCATACAGACTCTGCTCATCGCCGATTCCCAGGTATTCAGTAACACCCATGGGAGAAACCGAGTTGGAAACCGTGTAGAGTTCAGGAACCACCAGTCCGCCCACGGTGTTGGCAGTAATTCTCTGCTGCTGACGGAACCTGTAGTTGGCTCCGACAAGTCCGTTTACGGAGATCTGGTCGAAATTCTTATTGAATTTCAACATCAGGTCGGTATTGGATTCGATCATATTTCTCTGGCGGGTCGTGAAGCCGGAGGTGGCGGTACTACCAATGGCAGTGCGCTCGTTCTGAACATCATGATAGGTATCCACAGCCGTTCTGGCGGTAAAGGTCAGCCATTCGGTGAGTTTATAATCAGCCGATACATATCCGAGTACCCTGTCGCGATAGTCATCCTCGTAGTTCTTGTAACGAACCCAGTAGGGATTGTCGAAGAAAATCGGGGAGAGATCATCCCAGTAGGAATAGTTCCAGGTCCTGTGCAATCCGGACGGGGACTCATACTCCTTCAGGTTCTCGAAGTCAACGTTGGTCTGGAACCACTGTCCGAAGGACTGCATCACGTTTATGCCGTCATAACCGGTACCCATCCTGCCAAGGGTTTTCTGGTGGTTGTAGGTAACATTGGCGCTAACAGTCAGCCTTTTCCCAAAGTTGTAGCTACCTGAGAAGTTCAAAGTATTTTTATTCAGCTCGCTGTTGGGTAGAATCCCGTTCTCGCTATAGTTGGTATAGGACACCCTGAAACGGCCATCCTTGTTTCCACCGTCAAAAGCAACAGTGTTCACCCATTTGGTATTATTCTCAAAGAAAGAGGGCATGCGGTGACCCTCAGGCGGGGCCATCCATGGTGTTTTCTGTCCGTAATTGGCAGCAGAAGGATCCAATGCTTCCCACTGAACCACCATCAGGTTCGGATCAAACTTGGCTCCCCAGGAGGCATCCTCCGAAGTGGGGGTGATCAGGTCATTTGTTCCGTCACCATCCACATCTCCAAAGAAGAAGTAACCTGTTTCGTCCTCGTAGAAGGGTCCGTAACCGCCACCATATTCAAATTGCTGTTGCGGAAGCGTTGACTTGTCAACCTGACCCACCATAAAATTGGAGCTTACGCTGACACCAATCCCTTTTTTGGTTCCGCCTTTCTTGGTAGTTACCAGGATTACCCCGTTGGCAGCGCGTGATCCGTAAAGCGCTGACGCAGCTGCACCCTTCAGAATGGAGATGGACTCCACATCATTGGGGTTTATGTCCTGGGCAAGGTTTCCATAGTCATAACCACCCCAGCCATCGGCACCGGTGGAATAGTTGCTGTTGTCAACCGGAACACCATCGATTACATAGAGGGGCTGGTTGTTACCGTTGATGGAGGTACTACCCCGTATCAGTACGTTTGAAGAACCACCCATGGTATTTGCGCCCTTGATCTGGACACCGGCAACTTTACCGGAGAGTGAAGATGCAAAGTTCGACTGAGCTGATCCGCTCACTGCATCCCCATCCACCTCCTGGACCGAATAACCCAGTGATTTCTTTTCCCTGGATACACCAAGGGCAGTAACCACTACCTCGTCCAGTTCAGTGGAGGTTGATTCGAGAACTGCATCAACCACTGTCTGTCCGTTTAATGCAATTTCCTGGGTAAGCATACCCACAAAACTGAACATCAGGGTAGCTGATGCATCCGGAGCAGTGATTGAATAATTCCCTTCAAAATCTGTGACTGCACCAATCGTTGTACCTCGTACAACAACCGATACACCGGGCAACGCAGTACCATCATCGGCACTGGTCACATTACCCGTGACTTGCACACCCTGTCCCTGTAATAGATTAAATCCTACCAAACACAGGAGTGACAATACGAAAACAAATCGCTTCATAGATTAAAGTTTTAGGTTTAATAAGTAATTGCACTTGACTCTATGGGGCCAAATATATAAAAAGAATAGCAAACACAAAACATTAGCGATCTCAATATCGACGCGGCTTCCAGAAGGGCGCTCCTAAAAAGCACCTGTGAACTGTTCCGGATAATCCTGAAATAAGGGCGCAAAAAATCTGTTATCTGCTTGTATTCTAATTAATTAAATAGCTTCGAACAAGGTGTGTGAACTACCCTTCAGCCGAAGGGAATTCTCTTGTTTGGATTGATTCTGCATTTTTCTCAGAACCCTTTCGCGATTTGGGAACAGCTTTACTATCTTTGAATATTATCATAAAAAGGAGACGATGAAAATAGCAATCACCTGCCTGGGAATCGCCATTACTGCCGTAACCATGGCGCAAAATGCCGGTATTCAAGGGGAATATGAGGCAAAAGAGAACCTGCGGGAGCTGGGTTCCACAGATGGTACCGGAAATGTAAGGACCTTTGACAACCGGTACGAAGGGGTTAAGGGGTCTCCCTATGTATTCGAAACGTGGTATCCCGGAGAGGTATTCCTGAACAGTAAAAAGAAAGTGGCGATTTCTCAAATGAATTACAACTGTTTCGAGAACGAAATCGCTTACAAAGAACCTGCATCGGAGGTAATCAGGCTGCTAAACCGCTATACGGTCGATTTCTTCCAGATCAACGTTTCGGGTGAGAGCCTGACCTTTGTACCTGTTAAACTCGGGGAGGATGCGGAACCGGTTTTCGTCCGGATCCTTTACGATGCGGCCAGCAAGGTTTATAAAGTCCATCAAAAAGAGTTTCTCAAGGCAAATTATGAAGGAGGCTACAGCGCGGACCGGAAATATGACGAGTTTGTGGATAAGTACGATATCCTCTTTATGAAGCAGGGTGAGAATACACTCTACAAGGCGAAGAACTCAAAAAAATATATGATCTCACTCTTTCCGGAAAAGGAAAATGAGATATCCTCGTTTATTAAGGAGGAAAAACTGGATCTTAAACAGGATGAATCGATTGTGAAACTGATGGTCTACTTTGATTCGCTCTAACGGCTGATCAGCAGTTTCTGTGCATGCATTTCGCCTTCGCTGCGGATGACTACCAGGTAGGCCCCTTCGGGTAATCCGGAAACTTCCATCCTGCCTTCAACCTTTTCCTGACTGATCACCATCCGGCCGGAAGATACCTCAAACATTTCAAAAGATGAGATCAGATGAGGATTCCTCAAATTGATGAATTCGCCGGCAGGATTTGGAAAAACAAGGTCATTCTCAAGGGAAAGGCGTGTGAAACCGGTGGATCCGGACTGATCGCGCTTGATATGAATGGTAAATGCACGGCTCATTCGAAAACCATACCTATCTTCAAGCTCAATCAGCACATATGCAGTATCAGATTCATGCAGATCAAAGATTACATCCGTCCTTAACGTATCTTCATCTAAATAAAACAGTGGCACATCATAATCCGATACAGATGCATTGAAAGGCCCTTTCAGCTCAAAAGTATAGCTATTAGTGTCATCCTCATCTTCGACCATCAGGCAGGCCACAGCAGTCCCAATGGGTTGTAATTCCTTCACA
>JAWOHR010000153.1:0-10187 GCA_046485075.1 Bacteroidales bacterium | reverse complement strand
GCTTCAGGAGTTCATGCTCCACACCAAAAACATCGTCTACCTGCTCATGGCGGCCGGGCTGATCGGGCTGCCTTTGTTCTGGTGGTTTTTAACCGAACGCGACGAAGATCAGCGGATGCCCCAGACGGCGATGGCGCTCGATGTTCTCCAGCACCACGATGCTGTTATCCACGGTCATCCCGATGGCGAACGCGATGCCTGCCAACGAGATGACGTTGATGGTGCGCCCCGCGATGGTTTACACGCTTTCAGAGGAAACTCCCGGAATTGGAGGATACCTCAGGTAGGGCGATACCTCAGGTAGGGCGAAAGATCAGGTAGGGCGATACCTCAGGGCGATACCTCAGGGCGATACCTCAGGGCGATACCTCAGGTAGGGCGAAAAATCTGCTCAATCTCTTCCAGGCTTTTAACCTTTCCTGTTATAGTCATTGGGAAACCCTGATGGTTTTTCACCTGATTTTCTCCGGGTGTTTCTCTGGGTGTTTCTCTGGGTGTTTCTCTGGGTGTTTCTCTGGGTGTTTCTCTGGATGTTTGTCCACCAGCTCCTGTTTCTTAGTTTATCCACTGCTTTTCCGGGTAATGTGGGCTTTAAGCGCTATTACCTGAAAATTGGCACTTAAGGAGGAGGGGAAATTCATAAATAGATAAACGATGCTTAGTTATTAACGATTTAAGTGAAGTTTGGGATAAAAAATAACCCTTGAAAAATATTTATTATCCCGAAAGCACCAAATAAGTATAGTATCCAGGTAATTTTTATCCTTTCCCATGAGTAGCCCGATGAATTGAAACTTCCTGGGCAGTCTTCCGGCAGCAAAAGGCCTGGTTTAACATTTCAGGATGTGGCGAGGGGAATTCCTGAGCAGAACCGTGTTCCTTTGGCAGGGAAACATGTTCCTCAGACAGGGATAAATGTTCCTTTGGCAGGGAAACATGTTCCTCAGACAGGGAAACATGTTCCTCAGGCAGGGATACGGCAGATACGGTCGATTATGGTGCTTCAGCGATGAAGATTCAGGGGCTGACACCCGAGGCAGGAAAACACGCATTTAAGATTAGAGGACAACCGAAAACAGGACAACCGAAAACAGGACAACCGAAAACAGGACAACCGACAATATCAAATTTCAGAATCTATAAATTTGATTATAAGTGACGTGAAAAGCTGTCTAAAAAGAGGTTATGAAAACAGGAAATGAGCCCGTTGAGGTTGTGGCCCCCTACCCGAAAATGGACATTTTCCCTGTTTTCAGTAAGAAGAAGGGATCCCCGGAACTTTAAATTACGCTGTTTAACGTAAATGGAATGGGAAGAAGGTCTGAGGCACTGCGCAGAACCTGGATTTTCCGGGTTCCATAAAGAATCACCTCCATGGGGACTCCACCCTGAGACTCCTTTTCAAAAAGCACCTGCCTGCAACCTCCGCAGGGAGGTACCGGCTTTTCCTGGAATTTTCCCTCTGTAAATGCGGCAATGGCGATGCTGACAACAGGCACCCCGGGATTTTGAGCCCCGGCGTAAAAGATGGCCACCCGTTCTGCACACATTCCCGAGGGATAGGCTGCATTTTCCTGATTATTACCAGTATAAATCTTTCCGTTCTCCAGAAGGACCGCTGCCCCTACCTGGTACTTTGAGTAGGGGGCATATGCGTTCCCGGCAGCTTCCATGGCCTTTTCAACAAGCTCCGACCTGCCAGGCAGTTGGTCAAGCCGGTCGTACTCGGCAATGCGGATGGTAAATGCCCTTTGTTTCATGACGGGGTTGTTTTCATATAAAATTATAATTTATAACATTGGTGTATGAAAATGTTATAAACGATCGTTATGATTGGGCGTTTGTTAAAAACTATGAAGGGGAAGTGATGGGTATATTTCTATTTTTACCCCGGTTCAATCAATGAAACCATTTGAATATGATGGTGAGAAAAAGGAGAATAGGCCTGTTGCTGATTTTATTGTTGCAGATTCCATTGCACGGGCAGAATAAAAAAAATATGTCCAGGGAGGAGTATATTAAAACCTTTTCCGAACTGGCCATGAAGGAGATGGCCCGGGTTGGAATTCCGGCCAGCATCACCCTTGCCCAGGGATGTCTGGAATCAAACAACGGGAACAGTACGCTTGCCACCAGGGGAAATAACCATTTCGGGATTAAATGTCATGAGTGGACCGGTAAGAAGATTTATTATGACGATGACGACAAGCATGAATGTTTTCGTTCCTACAACTCTCCCTATGAATCCTATATGGACCACTCACAGTTCCTGTCCACCAGATCAAGGTATGCCGGCCTTTTTGAATTGAAACCCCACGACTACAGGGGGTGGGCCAAAGGATTGAAAAATGCAGGTTATGCCACTGCCCCCAACTATGCTACCCTGCTGATTCAGATCATTGAGCAGAATGAATTATTCCGCTATGATTTAATGGTTCTGGAGGGCGGAATGGACAGTGAAACCGGCAGTGAATCCCCTGGTGAAACCGGTTCATCCGGTCGTAAATACAATACCTCCAGGGAAGTGCGAGTGAACAATCAGATCGAGTATATTGTGGCGGAGCCGGGCGACACTCCCGAATCGATCAGGGATGAGATGGACCTTTATCACAATGAGATTTACAGGTATAATAACCTCTACAAGGGTGAAATTCTTGAACCGGGACAGATCATCTACCTTCAGCCTAAACGCCGGAAAGCTGCCAGGGGCAATGAGATTCATATGGTGAAAACAGGGGAGACCATGTACTTGATCTCACAAATTTACGGAGTTAAACTGGAACAGCTCTACCGGATGAACCTGATGAGCGAGGGTGCCCAGCCGCTGGAAGGTACAGAGATTTACCTGCGCCGTAAAAAGCGTGAACCGCTTCTGAAGCTCGAAACAGTGGAGGAGCCCATCACGGATGACCAGATGCAGTTCAGGTTCGACGAGTAGGTCATTCTTCCCTGAGGGGTCCGATGGTCCCGCTGTAGCTGATGGGCTGTCGGTTCTGGCTGTTGATGCTTAGTGAACCGTATCCGGAGGAGCCGGCTGATAGGTAGAGATCGTATTTGTCATTTTTTCCGCTGATCTCAAACTGAACCTGGATCATTTGCTTCTTCTCGTTAACCGTAATGGTAAGGTTCTCCGGACTCGCTTCGAATTCAATTCCTCCGTCCCCGCCGAAACCGGACTGGTAACTTCTCCCGTAATAGGGCAGGTAAGCTTTGAATATGGAGTCGCTGGCCTCCAGGGTGTAGCCTGGGGTGGTATGCACAGTGCGGGCCCCGGTTGGTTGAACAGACTGAACGGTGAAAAGATAGCGGCCGCTTTCAATCAGGGCGGTCATCTCCCTGAATTGCTCATCTTTTGTGCCGGCATTCTGAGCGGCAGCAGGGGTGAATGCCCATACGGTAAGGGCCATGATCAGGAGCGGAGTGGTCAATTTTACCATGATTTCCAGGTATAAGGGTTATGAAAATTACTCAAATATTCTGACACGGGAACCAGGCCGATTGTTCAAAACGTGTTAATGTTTTTGACTGTCAAAACTTTACATTGGCTTTCCAGTGTCATACCTTTATATAAAATTGGGAATGATGGCTGAGGTTAATGAACTGCATCTGAAGATGGTTCTGCCACCTGACGGCAGGCAGACCAGAATCGATTTTTTTAAGGAAAGATCGGCAAAAAGAGCCTCCCCGGAGTGGTGGCACTCCATCTCTTCATGGTTCAAACAGGAGAACCACCTGGCCGGACCCGATTTTGATCTCTATCTTCAGCTGCTGGAGAAGGAGGGTTATTCTGAGAAATCGAGAAAGAGCTACCTCTTTATGATGAAGCGTTTTTTTGAATATTTCGACAATCCGGAGCCCGGTAAGGTTACCATGGGTGAAATTGAGGATTATAATTTTGAATTTTTCGTCTCCGGCAGGTATTCCCGTTCTTACCAGCTACAATTCATCAATGCCATTAAACTCTATTATCACCTGATCGAGGGAAAGGAACTCCACCTGAAACAGCTCAGGAAAACAGGGATATCCCGGAAATCAGGCTGACTCCCTGAAGAAACTCAGTGGTATTCATCCTTCGTTTTCCCTCCTGTTGAAGTGAAAGGATCTGCAAATAACCATCACAAACCGCCACCTTCATCTCCCTTTTCCCGTCGGTCAGTATGCTTCCTGTGGTGAGGGAGTGGGAGTTTGATTCGAATTTGGTGGTAAAGATTTTGCAGAGTGCCGTTTGTCCGGGTTCTTTCTCCAGGAAGGCAAAGGCGGCGGGATATGGGCTGAGTCCCCGTACCAGGTTGTGAATCACCAATCCCGGCTTATCCCAGTCTATTTTGCACGTATCTTTATGAATCTTTGGGGCAATCTTCAGCTCTCTTTGAGGGTGGATCAGGGCTTCCTGGGATTTGGCCTGCAGGGTGCCTTCAGCCAGTTTGTTCACCGTCTGCAGAACCACCTCTGCACCAAGTTCCATCAGGCGGTCGTGGAGATCTCCTGCACTCTCCTGATCACCAATGGGGATCTCTTCCTGGAGAAGAATATTCCCCGTGTCGATTTTTGCATCAATCATAAAGGTGGTAACACCGGTGCGGGGTTCGCCATTGATGATTGCATGGTTGATGGGAGCCGCTCCCCTGTAGTCAGGCAGGAGGGAGGCGTGCAGGTTGAAGGTACCAAGGGGAGGGATGCTCCACACTACTTCGGGAAGCATCCGGAAAGCAACCACCACCTGAAGGTCGGGGGCCAGATCACTGAGCTGAGAAACAAAACCCGGATCTTTCAGGTTTTCGGGCTGAAGAAGGGAAAGACCATTTGCCAGTGCATAATCCTTCACGGCCGAGCCGCGGATCATCTTACCCCGGCCCGCAGGCTTATCGGGCGCCGTTATCACTGCCGTGATGTGATAGCCCGCTTCCACGAGTCTTTGAAGGGGAGCCACGGCGAAACCTGGAGTCCCCATATATACGATCCTCAGTGATCTACTGCTCATTCGTACTGTTGCTATCGTATTTGGCAATGTTGAGGAAGTGCCCCATTTTATCACGCTTGGTCTCCAGGTAAAACTGGTTGTGTTTATTGGAGGGGATCTCCAGTGGAATGGTTTCCACGATACGCATGCCATAACCCTCAAGTCCCGTTTTTTTCACAGGGTTGTTGGTGATGAGCCGGATATTTTTGATGCCCAGCGAATACAGCATACCTGCTCCGACGCCGTAGTCGCGTTCATCATCCCTGAATCCCAGTTCCACATTGGCCTCCACGGTATCCCTGCCCTGCTCCTGCAGTTTATAGGCCTTCATCTTGTTGTAGAGCCCGATCCCTCTTCCCTCCTGATTCAGGTAGATGATGACTCCGCGGCCCTCGGTGTTAATCATTCTCATGGCCTCATGAAGCTGTTCGCCGCAATCACAGCGGTGACTTCCGAAAATATCCCCCGTTACGCAGGAGGAGTGTACCCTTACAAGCACAGGTTCAGCATCATTCCATGTCCCTTTGGTAAGTGCCACATGTTCCAGTCCGTTGGATTTCTGTATAAAAGGTGTAAGCATAAAATGGCCATATTCGGTAGGGAGCTGCACCTCTGTTCCCTTTACAAGGATGCTGTCGGAATTGAGCCTGTAAGCGATCAGGTCCTTAATGGAGATAATCTTAAGTCCGAATTCACTGGCCATTTTCATTAACTGGGGCAGACGTGCCATGCTTCCATCCTCGTTCATGATCTCCACCAGTACCCCTCCAGGCTTCAGGTCGGCCAGCCTGGCAAGGTCCACTGCAGCTTCGGTATGTCCGGCCCTTCTCAGAACGCCCTGCCGCTTTGCCTTCAGGGGGAAGATATGGCCAGGTCTTGCCAGATCGTCGGGCCTGGTTGCCGGGTCAACCAGTGAGCGCAGTGTTTTTGCGCGGTCCGAGGCTGATATTCCTGTTGTGGTACCGTGTCCCAGCAGATCCACCGAAACCGTAAATGCGGTGTTATGGCTGCTGGTATTTGAGGTGACCATCAGGGGCAGGTCAAGCTCTGCGCATCGTTCATCGGTGATTGCAGCGCAGATCAGCCCTTTCCCATGGGTGGCCATGAAATTGACAGTCTCCGGGGTGATTAATTCGGCTGCGGCAATGAAATCGCCCTCATTTTCACGGTCCTCATTATCCACTACTATGATTATTTTCCCGTTCCTGATCTCCTCCAGAGCCTCATCAATGCGATTCAATTTTACTTTGGTTTCTCCTTGTGGGTTGCCAGACATTGCTTTTTATTCCTCCTAAATATCTTAAAAAACCGGCCAACAGAGCCAGGTTCATCAATACAAAATGTGAAACGAAGCGCAAAGGTAAAACATGGATTCCTAATTTCCGCAGAATCTGGTCAATAACAGGGATGAAAATGAATATTAGTTGGGCCAGGGCAAACATCAGGTAGAGGTTTTTACCCAGGGGCAGGGGGCCGGCTGCGTGTTGCATTTTGTAAATACCAAGGTAAAGTGATGTGCCCAGGGAAATCAATACCAACAGGGGAACAATCCATCGGATTACCTTGTGAGAAAGAAAACAGAAAGCCACGCCCGGGCGACGTGAAAATAGCAGCGATCCGAATTTTTGCAAATTCTGAAAATTGCCGGCTGAGATCCGTTTCTTCCGCCTGAACTCCTCCTTCAGATCGTTTGAGACATCCTCATATACATTGGCGCTAAGGTTGCTGACACATTTGAAGCCCTGCATCAGGACCGACATATTGACATAGAAATCATCTACCAGGAAATGGCCCGGAACCGGGGTAAAATTTTGTTTCCTTACAGCATAACAACCCCCGAATGGTCCCATCATGCTGCCCCAAAGGATGCTTTCCTGGTTTTTCAGCCTGACCTCCCTGCCAATATAAAATTTCTCCTGGTGGGAAATTCCATCCTTATTCAAACTGGTATTGACCATGCGGGTATCTACCAGTGCGACCTCTTTGTTCCTGAAACTGCCCGCAAGGTTTCTGAGAGTGGCCCGGTCCAGCATCACGTTCGCATCTGTGATTACCAGGATCTCACCCCCTGCTTTCCGGGCCAGGTGGTTGATGACTTCGGGTTTACCTGTGCGCTGTTTGAAAACCACGACTTTTACCATCTGGTTTTGCTTCTCCAGTTCAAGGAGAATCTCATTGGTTCTGTCGGTCGAGTGGTCCGACCCAGCCAGGATTTCAACCCTGCCGGCCGGGTAGTCGGAATCCAGCACCGATCTGATTTTTGCTTCAATGACCTCCTCTTCATTGAATGCCGCAATGAGCACCGAAAGAAATGGAAAATGGTCGCTTGAATTCTCGTCAACCCTTTCATGATCAGTTTCTTTCGGTTTATTTCCGGCGGAAAGCAGTTGCAGTATGGCGGGAAACAGGACGTAGGTGTGGAAGATCAGGAAAAGACTGAACCAGAATATCGCCTGAAGTAAAATCATACCTGTTCGTTGAAAAACCGGGTGATCCGGGTTGAGAGTTCAAAGGTATCAAAATTCTCCTGAATGAGCTTTCGGCCTTCTCTCACCATGCCCATAGCAGTGTCATCTTCTTTACACAGTCTAATAATCTGGTTTTTAAATGATTCAGGATCTCCGGAGACCATAACTTCTACATTATTGCGTGCCGGGATTCCTTCAATACCGATGGGAGTCGTAACCACCGGTCTGCCCAGCGCCATGGCCTCCAGAATTTTAATCCTGATCCCGCTACCGGTAAACAACGGGGCGACCATAATCCGGTAGGATTGCATAAATGTGATCGCCTCTTCGATCTCACCGTGGTAGATCACCTGTTTTTTGGAAAGCAGTTTTTCAAAACCGGGAGGCGCGTTGCGACCCGCCACATGAAATGTAACTCCGGGGATCGCTTCATGCAGTGGGTCGATTACATGGTCGAGGAACCATTTTAGCCCCTCCTGGTTTGGCAGCCAGTCAAGGGCCCCGATAAAAAATACCGACGATTCCCCGGGCAGTTCAGCGAAGGGGTATTCCTTCAGATTGAGACCGGTGGGGATGGTGATCACCGGCTTATTCACCCCCATCTCTGTGAATGCCTTTTCATCCAGGGGACTAATGGTTACCAGGCAGTTTGAATCCCGGGCCACCTGAAGTTCAAATCGCTTCAGCCTTTTTGCCATATTCCTGAAATACCATCTTTTGAGGGGCCCGCCCTCATGGGCCGCTTTCCTTTCCCAGATCCTGTGCTCAACGTTATGTGCCCTGAAGGAGATCACGGCACTGCTTCCCTGGCGCACTGTTTCAATGTAGTGTCCCAAATAGGGTCCTTCAAGCTGAACGATATCAAACGTTTCTTCATCCAGCAGCTGTTTGAGTCTCCTTGTAAAGGCAGGATTATGAAACCGTTCAGCGATGTATGGTTCCCGGGAGAAAACCAGGTTCCGCACCATCCTGACCGGCCTGATGGAGCTGTCACAATGGATGCCTATAAACCTGATCCTCTCTGTGAATGAGGTTGGGATTTTCTCTACGGGGTACCGGTGTTTCACCGTATTAAGGGAGAGGCAGGTAACCCTGTGACCGGCATCGCATAATCCGGTGATCATATTCAGGGTGGCGATGGATCCTCCATCCTTCGGCGGATAGGGAAGTTTATTGGTCAGTAAGACTATTTTCATGAGGACTGGAGCCTGTTTTTCATTCGCAGTCTCCATTTCTTGTACCATGTGAAATAGGTTTCAATATTCAGGATAACCGAGTCTTTGACCGCCTTTTGTGTAAGCCAGATGCTCACTGGCACCAGTATAATGGTGGAGATCCACATTCCGATGGATGGGGGGACCATTCCTTCACGGGAAAATTTCTCGCCCACCATGGAGATGACATAATAGATCAGGAACAGCAGAACACTTGTTATCACAGGCATCCCCAGTCCCCCTTTTCGGATGATTGCCCCCAGCGGGGCTCCAATGAAGAAAAAGATCAGGCAGAGTATGGAATAGGAATATTTACGGTGGATCTCATTCTGGTATCTCCGTAACCTTGCCACTTTCCATTCGGCGGTTCCCACATTTGAGGTGGTGATTGATTTATTGCTTCTTGCAAAATTGATAGCCTGGCTGAGGGCTTTTCTGCGTTCCAGTTTATTCAGACTGGCATACAATGTATCCACGAAGACAGGCTGGATATTAAAATCCCCGGCCTCCTGAACCGTCTCAAGGGAGTCGGGAATGAACACCTGAGGTTTGATCATGATGTTTTTCGATTTTCCTATTAATGACTTATCCATGGTACTCCTGAATCTGTCAAGGATCTCATTCAGGTCGCTGGAGAGCGAATCGTCGAAATGGTTAAGCTGTTCCAGGTTTAACATGGAGTATGAGTTTCTGAACAGCGTTTCGTCCGTTCTGTTCAGTCCAAATCCGGTCATCACAATGACCATCTCCTGTTGATCGAACTGGTCCCTTCTTAATGGGTAACTTTTGATATGTTTGCCTTCTTTCTTCTCTTTTTGAAGTTCGACATATGATTTTCCGTTATAAAGGGTCAGAAGGAGGTGCTTTTCATCGGCCGACATTCTCATGTAGCCCGAGTCGGCAATGGTGACACTGATGTTGCCCTGATTATCCGTATGATCAAAAATAAGGATGTCTTTAAGCAGGCTTGTTTTAGGGTCGCGGTCACCGATCCGGATGGAATACCCTTCCAGGTTGTTATCAAAAACTCCTGGCTTGATGGTTAACTCGGGCCTCTGCTGCTGAATGTCATATAGCATCGACCTCATTTTAAGGTTCGAATAGGGGAGTACGTGGTTGGAGAAAAAGAACGCGCCGACTGCTATAAGGGCAGTCAGTACAATGACCGGATTCATGATGCGCATCAGCGATATGCCGGATGATTTGAGTGCCAGTAACTCCAGGTTTTCAGCCAGATTTCCGAAGGTCATCAGGCTGGCCAGCAGCACTGCCAGCGGAATGGCCAAAGGGACAAGTGTGGCACTGGTATAAAGCAGAAACTCTGAAATGATTTGAAATTCAAGTCCTTTTCCAATGAGGTCATCAATATATTTCCAGAGGAATTGCATCAGGAGGATGAATACCACGAAAAAAAAGGTGAGTATAAGCGGACCCACGAATGACTTTATGACCAGAAGATGAAGTTTTTTCACGCAACTTCCAATTGGAACCTATAGATTCAACGGATACAAAGGTAACTTATTTTGGAAAAGTCACTGAGCACTG
>JAWOHR010000158.1:0-13654 GCA_046485075.1 Bacteroidales bacterium | reverse complement strand
AGACTCGCAGGTCCTCTCTTCCGATAATCGGATTCTGAATAGTCCTGCATGCACCTAAATCTTGATGTATTCGTTCCAATTCATGCATTGCTAGGTCGCACAGCCAAGATTCATCCCTTTTTTCCAATGACAATAAAATCCACCTGGCGTGCCATCATCTGGCTATCGAAAGTGGTAAGGGCACGGTGAATGGTTGCTTTGATTGCATTTGAGTTGAACGCCCCGCAAAGACCCCGGTTAGAGGAGATCAGCACCATTAATATTTTCTCCTTGTCACGCTGGACCGAAAACTGATTGTCTTCATCATCCCTGATACTGTCACCGACACTGGCCAGAATCTCCTTCAACTTATCAGCATACGGCCTGAACCGTACGATGGCATTTTGGGCCTTTTTAAGCTTTGCGGCAGACACCATTTTCATGGCACTGGTAATCTGCATGGTGGAGGCCACGGAAACCTTCCTCTCACGTATCTCCTTTAAACTTGGCATGAGGTCTAACTATATTTTTCTGCAATTTCCCTGGCAACTTTCTCAAGGGTAGTGGTGATCTGGTCTGAAAGTTTACCCTGCGCAAGACTGTTCAGTAAATCTTTATGTTTCATCTCCAGATACTCCAGGTATTCTGTCTCGAATTCCTTCACACTGGTCTGGGGTACATTGGATAGCAATCCATTGGTCCCGCAAAAAATGATAGCAATCTGTTTCTCAACTGACATGGGAGAATATTGATTCTGTTTGAGTATCTCCACATTTTTCCGGCCTTTATCCAGCACTGCAAGGGTGGCTGGATCAAGATCTGATCCAAACTTTGAAAAAGCTTCCAGTTCGCGGAACTGTGCCTGATCGAGTTTAAGGGTTCCTGCAACCTTTTTCATGGATTTAATCTGGGCGTTACCTCCCACCCTTGACACGGATATACCCACATTGATCGCAGGACGAACCCCTGCATTAAACAGGTTTGATTCAAGGAAAATCTGTCCGTCTGTAATGGAAATCACGTTTGTGGGAATATAAGCCGAAACGTCACCTGCCTGGGTTTCAATGATGGGAAGGGCAGTGAGTGAACCACCTCCTTTGACCAGTGGTTTGAGCGGTTCAGGCAGATCATTCATCTCCCTTGCAATTTCATCGGACTGGATCATCTTTGCAGCGCGCTCCAGCAACCTGGAGTGCAGATAGAATACATCACCCGGATAGGCTTCCCGCCCCGGGGGTCTTCGGAGTAAAAGTGATACCTCCCTGTATGAAACTGCCTGTTTGGACAGGTCGTCATATATAATCAGGGCAGCCCTTCCGGTATCCCTGAAGTACTCTCCGATGGTGCAACCTGCAAAAGGCGCATAAAACTGAAGTGCTGCAGGTTCAGCAGCCGTAGCCGACACAATAACCGTGTAGTTCATGGCTCCGGCCTCCTCCAGGGTTTTCTGGATATTTGCTACAGTGGAACCTTTCTGCCCGATAGCCACATAGATACAGTATACCGGCTCCCCCTTTTCGTAAAATTCCTTCTGATTGATGATGGTATCAATGGCAATGGCCGTTTTCCCGGTCTGGCGGTCTCCAATGATCAGTTCACGCTGGCCCCTTCCAATGGGGATCATCGCATCGATTGGCTTTAAACCTGTCTGCAAAGGCTCACTCACCGGCTGTCTGAATATGACACCCGGAGCCTTTCGCTCAAGGGGTAAATCGATCAGTTTTCCGGTGATGGGTCCTTTCCCGTCGATGGGTACGCCCAGTGTATTAATCACTCTTCCCAGTAAACTCTCCCCCACACCAATGGAGGCGATTTTCTTTGTACGCTTCACTGAATCGCCCTCCTTGATCTTTTCTGTTGGACCAAGCAAAACAGCACCCACATTATCCTCCTCAAGGTTCAGAACAATTCCCATGACACCACTGTCAAATTCGATGAGTTCATTGGACTGGACACTGTTTAATCCATAAATCCGGGCAATCCCATCCCCCACCTGGAGAACCGTTCCCACCTCTTCAAGTTCAACGCCACTTTTGAATCCATCAATCTGTTGTTTGAGAATTTCCGAAACCTCGGATGGTTTAATTTGCGCCATAGCACTACTGATTTTCTATCTTGTTTGAAGTAATTGTTTTCTTAATTTTCGGATGCTGGTGGCTACACTCGCATCGTATTGCATATCCTCGATGGTAAGTACAAATCCGCCAATAACCTCCTCATCCACTTTTGTGGAGAGGTCCACCCTGGAATCATAAATCCTGGCCAGCATCTCTTTCACACTCTGCAATGCCTTATCTTCAACCGGTGTGGCAGTGACCAGAATGGCCGAACTGATCTTCATGGCCTTTCTGTACAGGCTTCTGAAATTTCTGGCAATCCCGGAAAGATAGATCTCCCGCTTATTTTGAACAAGCAGTTTGATCAGAGACAGGGATGTCTCACTAATCTTCGATGTAAAGATTGTCTCCATCAATTTAATCTTCTGGCTGGGCTTCAGGGTAGGGACTACCAGCATATACTGAAACTCCTCCAGATCACAGGTCACTGCTACCAACTCCATATCCTTGCTTACCTGTTCCAGTATCTGCTTTTCAGATGCACTCCGGAACAGTGCCTTTGCGTACCTTACCGATATCTGACTCTCGTTCATACCCCCGTTAATTCAGGTCCGCTTCTTTAATCAGCGTGTTAATCAACTTCTTCTGAGCTGTGCTGTCTTCCAGTTTCTTTCTCAGAATTTTTTCTGCTATGTCGATTGAAAGATTCGCCACCTGGCTTTTCAGATCGTTTATTGCTGCCTTCTTTTCAGCCTGAATCGCCTCCCTGGCATTTGCCACCAGCTTCCTGGCTTCCTCACCAGCCTGCTCTTTTGCATCAGCAATGATTTTGTCTTTCAACTGCTTGGCCTCCTTTATCATGGCATCCCTCTCCACTTTTGCTGCAGCAAGAATCTTCTCATTATCGGCCTGAACCTTTAACATCTCCTTCCTGGCCCTCTCGGCAGACTCCAAAGCCTTTTTAATGCTCTCATTTCTTGCCTTGATAGCCGTTAAGATTGCCGGCCACGCAAACTTGCCCAAAATGAAAAGCAGAATCAGAAAAAACAGCGTTGACCAGAATAACAGGCCAATCCCTGGTGTGACTAGATCCATTGTATTTTGTTTTAATTGTTTTTTGAAGAAAGGACCTGCAACCAACCGTTACAGGTCCGTTCAATACTTGTGCAATGTTATCCCATCATGGCCACCACGATGGCAAACAGTGCGGCACCCTCAATCAGGGCAGCTGCAATAATCATGGCCGTCTGGATCTTACCAGTGGCTTCCGGCTGACGGGCAATGGCATCCATTGCCGATCCACCGATCCTTCCAATTCCCAGACCTGCTCCTATTACAGCGAGTCCTGCTCCAATTGCTGCTACTGTACCTGTCATAATAATGATGTATTAAATGAATAATTAATCATGGTGATGCTCTGGCATCGCCATTCCAATAAATAAAGCGGATAATAAAGTAAATATATATGCCTGCAAGAATGCCACAAGGATTTCAATGAAATCCATGAACAATACCATCAGAACCGATGGAACCGCAACAAAGACGGATTTGAAAACAAAGATCAGGGAGATCAGACTCAATACAATAATATGTCCTGCTGTAATGTTGGCAAATAAACGGACCATCAGGGCGAAGGGTTTCGTAAAGAGACTGATGATCTCGACCGGAATCATAATCGGAGCCAGCCAAACCGGCACCCCCGGAGTGTTAAAAACATGTTTCCAGTACCCCTTATTACTGCTGAATTGCGTGATAATAAAAGTAATAGTGGCCAGCATCAGTGTCACCGCAATGTTGCCCGTGACATTGGCTCCGAATGGGAAGAACGGAATCAGGCCCATGAGATTGTTGATCAGAATGAAAAAGAAAACCGTGAGCAGGTAGGGCATGAACCGGGCATATTTTTCTTTTCCGATATTCGGAATGACCACATCTTCTTCAATAAATACAATGACCGGCTCAATAAAACCCATCAATCCTTTCGGTGCGCTGATCCCAGCTTTTTTGTAAGCGTTTGCCAGGGAGAGAAAAACAATAAGAAGGAGCACCACCGATAACATCATCATGAAGACATTCTTGGTAATGGAAAAGTCGAGAGGAAGCCCAGCTTCAACCATCTCCCCGTGCTCATCCACCTCTATAATCTTTCCGCTCAGGCTTTTTTCGACTGTCTCTCCCTTTCTGTTTTCAACCATGATGGTTCCTTCACCCATCCTGAAACCCTCATGGATATGACCATGGGCTAACCTTCCCGAGGAAAAAGCGTGTAACCCGGAATGCTTGCTGTAAACAATAACCGGAAGAGGGATGCTTACATGGCTGCCATCCTTTTTTGTCATCAGGTGCCAATCATGGGTGTCTTTCACATGTTCCATGATGTATTCACTGGGGTTGAACTCCTCCTCAATTGTTTCACCGTGCCCTGCAGGTCCGGCCTGGGAATGTTCATCATGTTGACCCTCCTGACTGTATATAGCCGGATGAACGGAGAATAAGGCAAATCCTATTAAAAGTGTAGTGGCAATAGCAAAATATCTCGCGCTCACGATCGTTCTAATTATTTGTTATTCAGTAACTTAAGTAGGTTTCCTGCCAATAAAAAAGTGAAGACTAAATATAACGTAAAAAACGAAATGATAAATGGTTTAGAGATATTTTTTGTGACCAGCCAGAATACCAATATATAGATCAGATAAAATAGAAATTTTCCTGAGATCCCAAGGATCATCACCACTGAACCATCATGGTTGTTCTTTTTTACCCCCCTGGCCAGAATGAACCAGGAGATCAGGTTAATACCGGTAACTGAAATCAGGGTAATGGTGTAAGGTTTAACTTCCCCTGGTATTCCCAGCCGGGGAAAAAGAAACATACCCGAAAGCATTAGGATTGAAGACAGGAAAAGTAATTGCCAGATGTACCTGAAATGATCAGTCATCTCTCTTTTTGATAAAATCTTTCAGGGTAATATAGAGTGCAGCAAAAACCCCCAGCAGTGTAAGAATAGCAGTATAAACCGGTTTCTCATTGGCAGTACGTTCATCTATTTTCGAACCAGCCCAGTAAAACAGAAGGATGATGAGAACCATCTGAATCCCCATACCCGAATAACGGGTAAAGGCGTTCAACCCGGAGGAGTATTTATTGCCCTTCTTTGGGTTTTGAATCGGTTCCGGTTGTGATCTCTTTTTTTCCACCCATTTCGCATTTTCCGGTAAATATTGCTCCCGGCTCAATCGCCAGTTTACCTGTTCTGATCTCGCCGAACAGCTTTGACATTGAACGAAGGGATAACAACTCTTCCACAACAATTCTTCCTTCAACCACTCCTTCAATCTCACAGTTCTTGCACCTGATTTCACCGGTCACTTTCCCGGTTTGTCCGACAAAAACCTTCCCTTTCGTATTGAGGTTGCCTATAAGGTTTCCGTCAAAACGGATGTTCTCACTTGAAGAAATATTGCCCTCAATGGTTGTTCCTACTCCGATCATATTGATCTTATTGGTATTCTCTGCTTCAGCCATTTTTGCCATTTCCTTCCCTTTTTAGTAAGCTTTGATTTGCTAATTTAATCATTATTCTGATTTTCCGTCATAGGCCCACTTAAGATAGAGCGATCCCCAGGTAAATCCGCCTCCAAAAGCAGAAAGGATCAGGTTATCGCCCTTCCTTAGCTGGGACTCCCATTCCCAAAGGCAGAGTGGAATGGTTGCTGCTGTGGTGTTCCCATATTTTTCAATATTGATCATCACCTTCTCTCTGGGGATTCCCATCCGTCGTGCAACAGCTTCAATGATCCTCATATTGGCCTGATGGGGAACCAGCCAGTGAAGATCCTCCGGCGACATTCCGTTTTTCTTCATAATCTCCACCGAAACATCCGCCATTTTGGATACAGCCACCTTAAATACAGACTGGCCCTCCTGGAATACAAAGTGTTCCCTGTTTTCTATGGTCTCGTGGGAAGGGGGACGAAGTGATCCACCCGCCTTCATCAAAAGGTGATTCACTCCACTTCCATCGACCTGCAGGATCGAATCCCTCACCCCAAGTCCATCCTCTACCGGTTCAATAAGAACCGCTCCGGCACCATCACCGAAAAGAGGACAGGTGGTTCGGTCGGTATAATCGGTAATGGAGGACATCATATCAGCTCCCACCAGGATCACTTTCTTATAACGACCCGATTGAACAAATGAAGCAGCCGTCTGAAGCCCGAATACAAATCCTGAACATGCAGCTGAGATATCAAAGCTCCATGCATTGACCAATCCGGCCTTATCGCTGATCAGGTTGGCAGTAGAAGGAAAATGATAATCGGAAGTGATGGTTGCACAAATGACAAGTTCGATATCCCCGGGTTTGGTCCCGGTTTTCTTCAGTAGACCCTTCACCGCCTCTGTACCCATATCGGAAGTAGCTCCCTCCTTCAGAATTCTTCGCTCCTTTATCCCGATCCTTTGCATGATCCATTCATCGGTGGTCTCCACCATGGTGCTCAGTTCATCGTTAGTTAACCTGTATTCAGGAACATATCCCTGGATCCCTGTAATGCCAGCCTCAATTTTGCTCATCTGTTCAATTCTTCTTTTATCCTTTTAACCAGGCCCGCTTCCACCACTTCGACAGTATGAAGAAGCATGTTCTTAACCGCTTTTGCAGTGGAGACTCCATGACCGATGATAAGCGAGCCATTGATACCCAGGACCGGAGTCCCTCCAAAATTCTCAAAATTAAACATTTCAAAATAACCGTTACAAACACCTTTTGCAGCAACCAATCTGTAAAAGGCCTCGGCCTCTTTCAAAACGACATTTCCAGTGAACCCATCTGTAACAATCACATTTGCCCGATCAGATACGAACAGTTCATTGGCCTCAAAATTACCTATAAAATCAAAATCAAGGGAATCTTTCATAATCTGGTATGCACTCCTTGTGGCCATATTCCCCTTTTCCTCCTCCTGTCCCATGTTCAGCAAAGCTACTTTGGGTTCCGCAATTTCATGAACCAATTTGGAGTAAATGGTACCAATGGTGCCATACTGGTACAAAACATCAGGACGGGCATCCGGGTTCAGACCTACATCCAGCAAAAGAGAGCGGTTCAATACCATATTGGGAAGGGGAGCTGCAATAGCAGGGCGTATAATTCCGGGAATCGAGGTGATAATCTGCATGGCTCCCACCATCATTGCACCGGTATTACCGGCACTGCAAAAGCCATCGATTGAACCATTTGCAATCCACCTCTGTCCTGTAAAAACGGAGGAATCCGGTTTCTCCCTGAAAGCTTTAAAGGGGTGGTCACCCATCGACACGGAATGGGGAGTGTGCACAATGGTCATCCCGACAATATCCAGTTGATGCTCCTCCGAATAACGGCGTATGAGATCCTGATCTCCAAACAGGAATAGCTCTATTTGATCCGGCAATGCTTCGCGGGCAAGTATGGAACCACGAATGGTCGAACCGGGGGCGTAATCACCCCCCATCATATCGATTCCAATTCGCATTGGTAGCTGGTTAGCCTCCCGGGGAGGCAGGGCAGTTAACCTACCTTAGCTTCAGATTCGATTACTAATTTACCTTTATAATAAAGGTTGCCATCTACATAATATGCGCGATGGCGCTCGTGTACCGTTCCTGTAGTGGAACAGGTAGAAAGAGTCGGGGCTTCAGCCTTATAATGGGTCCTTCTTTTGTCCCTTCTTGTCTTTGACGTCTTTCTTTTCGGATGTGGCATATCTATTGTCTATTATTCAATTATTCCTTTTAAAGTATCCCATCTGGGATCTGTCTGCTCTTTTTTTTCCTCCCATCCCTGGTGTTCCTCAAGTCTGCGGATCATCTCCGGATCACATTTTGAAACTCCATATTCATCCACCGAATGAATCCTCTGAAACGGCAGTGCCAGTATGATAAACTCGTACAGATACTGCCCGACTTCAATCTCATGATCATCCTTGTGGATCATGATTACATCATCCTCTATTTCACCGGGAGTTTCACCCAGTTTCACAAAAATCTTCTGCTCTGATTTAATCTCAGTCATGAATGGTTCAAGACAACGGTCACAAACCACTTCAACCTCACCTTCAAGATGAAAATGAAGCGCAAGGATCCCCGGCTTTTTTTCCAGGATTACCAATGCCCTGACAATCCCATTCTCAATTTCCGACTGCTCCAGAGAAGCAAAGAACTTATGATCCAGCTCAAATGAAAAATCGTGATCGCCATCTGCTAATCCCGAAATGCGGACGGTATATAAACCCCTCTTGCTCACAATCCTTCAATTTGGGAATGCAAAAGTATAAATTTAAATTATAAATTCTAGCGGATTGAAAGAAAGATTGATCAGACAACCATCTGTTGAATGGTCTCGATAAGCGAATCGATGAAAAAATCATCCTTGGTAAGATAACGGTTAGCGCCGTTTTCCATGAACTCTGAAAGTAATGTATCGTCACCCTGCCCGGTGAGAATCACCACGGGAATATCCTGATCCCATTTGCGAATTTCAATCAGGGTTTCAAGTCCGCTCAACCGTTCTTCACCGGGTCCTGAAAGGATATGGTCGAGAACGATCAATTTTGGCTGCTGATCAAGATTACTTAAGCACTCTTCACCGGTCCGAAAAGTGATGACATTATAATCATGCCTGCTCTGGAAGGTATACTCCAGCAGGTTTAAAATCATCTTATCATCGTCCACAAAAAAAATCTTCTTGCTCATGCAGATCAGGTACGCGGGTTCGCGCTTAAGTGCAAAAATAACAATTATATTCTAACTAGAAAATGTAGGTCAGGTGTACGAATTTGAATGCCCATGTGTCCGGAACCGCACACTAATTGATGTGCAAGAACAATTCATAGAACTGATTTTCTTTATATTACAAAGTTTGGCATTATGCTTGGAATTAAATAATCTTTTAATTTAACCACCCTTCCATGTCACTATTCAAGAACTATGTCCGCTCCCTGCTCCGCAATGCGCTCAGGGATAAATACTTTACCCTGCTGAATATGTTGGGTCTGGCCGTTGGTATCAGCGCCGTCATTCTGATCTTCATCTACATCCAGGACCAGGTGCATTATGACGGCCACAATGAAAATTCTGAAAGGATTTACAGGCTTGAGGGGGATTTTTTCATAAGCGGGAAACAGGATCTGACTGCAATTACACAGATTCCGCTGGGGCCGACCCTGAAGGATGAATACCCTGAAATTGAGGAACAGACAAGGGTTCTTCCACGAAGGGATTTATACTTTGAAAAGGGGGAGACCTCCTTTAAGGAAGATAGCATCATGATTGCCGACTCAACCCTTTTTAAGATCTTCACGGTACGTTTTCTATTTGGAGATCCTGCCACGGCCCTGACTGAACCTTTCACCATGGTGATCAGTGAATCGCTGGCCCATAAATACTTTGGCTCTTCCAATGTGATTGGAGAATCCATGAAAACACTGGATGACAGTCAGTATACAATAACGGGAGTGTTTAAAGACCTCCCTTCCAATGTGCACCTCAGGTTCAACGGTCTCCTTTCGTCTGCCACCATTGAGGAGCAGATCGGAACCGAAAGATTCAATGACCGCAGCAGTGGCTCATTCTGGAACGTGACCGCCTATACCTATGTCCTGATGGCCGAAAACACCACTCCCGGCATGGTGCTTTCAAAATTCCCCGAATTCTATGATAAGTATATGAAAGAGCTTGGCGATCAGATCAATGCCTCTTTCAACCTGAGGATGACACCTTTGAAAGGGGTCCACTTCCAGAAAGATGAGCTCACCTGGGATCTTCCCAAGGGAAACATGAACTATGTCTACATCATGGGAGTGATCGGGGTGCTTCTGTTGATTATTGCCAGTATCAACTATACCAATCTGACCACTGCCCGGGCCACCAGCAGGGGCAAAGAGATCGGTGTTAGGAAAGTAGGCGGGGCAAGCAAAGGACACCTGCGATCCCAGTTTTTGGGGGAATCTGTGGCAACCGCCATAACAGCGGGCATTGTAGCCTCCTTTATGACAGCACTGATACTTCCTGTTTTCAACACGCTTACGGGTAATTCATTTAGCTGGCATCTCCTGCTTCAACCCTACATAGTCTCCTTTATCATTGGAATTTCACTGGTAACAGGTTTGCTGTCGGGACTATATCCCGCAACCTATCTTTCTTCCTTTAATCCCGTTACCATCCTTAAGGGAAGCGGGGTAAGCGAGAAAGACCGCGGTTGGTTAAGGCGCGGCCTTGTCATCGTCCAGTTCCTGATCTCGGCCGTAATGATCATTGGTTCAGGGGTAGTGGCCCTGCAGATGAACTATATCCAGAATAAGGACCTGGGATTTGATGAAGATCAGATTCTGATGCTTAGCCTCCAGGACACTGCAGTTATAAATAATGTTCATGCTTTTATGGAGGAGATTGAAAGGCACCCCGATGTGGTGGAGACCAGCATTTCCACCACGGCGCCCGGACGCTTTTACGGAAAACAGGTCATGACTGCCGAACAAAATAATGGTGATATGATTGAAAAAGCCTTTAACCAGTGTTTTGTAGACTTCGATTATTTGGATGTGATGGGACTTACCCTTGTTCAAGGCAGGTTCTATGACCGGGAATTCGGTTCTGACATGACCACTGCATTTGTGGTCAATGAAGCACTTGTGAAGGAGATGCAATGGGGTGATCAGGCCATCGGTAAAAAATTTATAAGGGGCGTGAACATTCAGGGCGCAAACAACCCGGTGGGTGAAATCATCGGGGTTGTGAAGGATTACAATTATGGCTCATTGCATAACCCCGTGGAACCCCTGGTGATGTCCTGCCAGGACAACGCCAATTTTATGCGCACCCTGTCGGTCCGTCTTTCGGGTAACCAGATGGAGGAGGTATTGCCCTGGATAGAGGAGAAAAGGGCTGCATTTAATCCGGCCTTCCCGATCCAGTACAGCTACCTCTCCGATGAACTTGATACTTTGTATGGAGAGGAAAGAATCATCTTTGCCCTGGTCCTCTCCTTTACTGGTCTGATTATTTTCCTTTCTTCCCTGGGGCTTTTGGCCCTCAGCGCATTCATGACGGCCAAGCGAACCAGGGAAACAGGAATCCGCAGGGTCATGGGGGCCTCTCAAAACCAGATTCTCTCCCTGTTCATTTTCCAGTTTTCAAAATGGGTCGTGATCTCCAATATCATTGCGTGGCCGGTTGGATTTTTTGTCATGAAAAACTGGTTACAGAATTTCACATACAGGATCGAGTTCCCTTTCTGGACCTTTATCTTATCTTTGTTATTATCATTAACAATCGCCGTGATCACCGTCAGCTGGCAATCAATCAAAGTTTCCAGGATGAACCCGGCCGAGTCCATCAGGACAGAATGACAACAAAACAGATATTAGGAGAGAAATACATTCTTAATGGGAATCCGGCCGATGTCTCCGGGTATCAACCCGACATGTCGGCCGATATTTATTACGAGGTGATCCGCATCATTGAAGGAAAATTTCTTTTCCTGGAGGATCACCTGGAGAGGCTCAGGCATTCCACCTCAAAGTCGGGACTGGTTTTCCCGGGAGGATCCTATATCCGGGAGAGCCTGAAATCCCTGCTTGAGGAAAATCCAATTAAAGATGGGAACATCCGCATTTGTCTTCAGAAATCGACCGGACCCAACCCGAACCTGTTATGCTATTTCATTCCCCGGGTCTATCTCGATGATTCTATCTATTTGAGCGGTGTCCATCTGGTCGTCTATCCACATGAGCGCCCAAATCCCGGCATTAAAAAATGGGATGACCAATTCAGGTCAGATGTGGGAAAGTTTATCCGCGATCATGGGGCTTATGAAGCCATTTTGCTTAATAAGCAGGGGGAGATCACTGAAGGAAGCCGGTCCAATGTATTTTTCATCGATGATTCAAACAGGCTGATTACAGCCCCTGAAAAAATAATTCTGCCGGGAATTACCCGGAAATACGTGATACAAATTTGCAGGGACGAGCATCTGGAAGTGAGGGAGAGACCCGTTTACATGAACGAGCTGGATACCCTGCAGGCATGCTTTCTTTCAGGCACCTCACCCAAAGTGCTCCCGGTCCGGCAAATGGACAACCATCCATTCAGGTCAGATCACCCCACGGTCAGGATCATCATGCAAAGATTTGAAGCGGTCATGAATCAAAACCTCGAAACAATTCACTAATTTCGCACGTTATTTTAAAAAAGTAATCCATGTCCAAAATAAAAATAATCGCTTTAACAGGGGCTATTATCCTGACTCTAACCTCAATTAATACCGATGCACAGGTAGACATTTACCGCTCGGGAGGGGGTGAGATCATTTTCTCTGGGGCTGATGTGCAATTCAATAACGTCGATGTCAATACCAACACCCGTTTTACCCTCTTCTTCCACGTTCAGCAATGGGCGAATTTTGATCTGACAGATCATTTTGGTTTATTTGCCGGAGGTTCCATCAGAAACGTGGGTCTGATTACCGAAGACCTTTACCAGAATGTTGGATTCAGCAACATTGAAGAAACCAATCCGAACTGGAATAAGCAAACCAAGGTCAAGCGACGCAGTTACGCCCTGGGCATTCCGGTAGGTTTTAAAATTGGAGACTTCGAAAAGAACTTTTTCGTGTACGCTGGCGGAGAGTACGAATGGATGTTCGCCTACAAGCAAAAGATGTTCCTGGATGACAATAAAACCAAGTACAATGAGTGGTTCAGCGACCGGGTCAATCCCCTGGTTCCCTCCCTGTTTGCGGGGATTCAATTCCCGGGAGGCGCTAATCTCAAATTTAAGTACTACCTGAAGGATTTCCTGAATACCGACTTCAGGGGAACGGATTTCGGACAGGTAGTGGATTACTCCCAGTTCCAGTCCACCGGCATCTGGTACATCTCGTTGTCAGTCATGCTCAACAATAAACAGATAAAGAAATTAATGGAAGGTGAGCCTTTTGACAAGACCGCCTACAGGGATTAAACAAAAAATTATCTATTTTTGCCTCCATCAGGGGTGTTAGCTCAGTTGGTTTAGAGCGCTTGCTTGACAGGCAAGAGGTCACTGGTTCGATTACGGGGCGCCCAGGAACTTGCGGAGCAGATCGGCCTCGGGCATCAGGTACGTGCGCTCCGAATGGGTGGTGAGCATGCCGTCCTGGATGTTCATCCCCGGGTTCAGCGCCAGCTCGTTCACCTGGCGCAGGATGATGGCCTGATCCGCGGCCTGCTGCGCGTCCTTGCCCATCAGCATCGTCCAGCCGGTGTCCAGCGCGGCGTAGAAGTCATCGTGGCCGCAGTGGACGTTGAGCGCGTGCTTCGTGAGCGCCCGCGCCCCCACTTCGAGGACCATCGTCGAGAGCTTCCCAGGCGCGTGGTAGTACTGCTCCATGGCATAGACGATGCCCTGGCCCGAGGTGAAGTTGACCGTGCGATGGCCCGCCACCGCATAGGCCGTGGCACCCCCCTGCGCCGCATGTTCGCCCTCGCACTCGATCGCGATCTTGGACCGCCCGAACACGTTCAGTTCGCCCTGGGCGAACGACTGCTGGTAGATCTCCCCGCCTTCGGTCGAGGGCGTGATCGGGTAGAACACCCCCC
>JAWOHR010000128.1:0-10722 GCA_046485075.1 Bacteroidales bacterium | reverse complement strand
GTATGCAGCTTAATTTCAGATATTGCGCAGAGACGGGTAATCCATATGTTTATGCCCAGACAGGGACGGATATTCCGGAGATCGCCCGAGAGATTGACATGATAAGCACTGTGGTTCCGGAAGGTCATGAGATGCCCATTGAAGTGGTCTTTCCTGAAAACGATTACTGGCCTTTGCCCTGGTACCTGCGTGAATTCTCCCTTGTTGGATTTTTTAGTGAAATGGATTACGGTGTAGCTGCAGCGCCGCTTGTTATCATACATCCTTCCCTGGAACAAGATCTGATCAGAAAGCTTTACGAGAAACCCGGACCGGGAGAAAGGTATCTCTATGTTCCCCTTTTTGAAAGCTACCGGGAACTCAGGCCCGGGGTGGAAATCAGGGCCTATCTCCGGAAGGATCTCTGGGATGCGTACCAGTTCGGGAAGGAAGGGCTCTAGGCTTTTATAGTAGAAAAACGATACATTTAAACCAAATTGAAATACCGGTATATGATGAAAAAACTCAAGATTATATCCCTGATCTCCTTTCTGCTTTTATGCTTTTCCGCCCCTGCATTAGTCGCACAGGATCAACTCAAAATCCTTCAATACAATGTTTTGGAGGGGTTTAAAAATGACAGCCTGATTCAGGATGAATATATCTCCTGGGTGGAGAACATTGACCCTGATATCATTGCTTACCAGGAGATGAATGATTTCACCCAGAGAAAGCTGGAGGCCTTTGCACTAAGGTACGGACACGAATATGCAGTGCTGTCAAAAACCGAGGGATATCCTGTTGCATTATCCTCAAAATTCCCGATCGTAAATGTGCAAAAAGTCATTGATAATATGTGGCATGCTTATATCTATGCACAGATAGCTGATGTGCATATTTTTGTGATTCACTTCTCTCCCCATCAAGTGATAAAAAGAAGGGCTGAAATCAGACAGATACTGGCCCATGCAGCCCTGCTTCCGCAAGATGAAAAAATAGTGATTACAGGTGATTTCAATTCATATGCACCTTTGGACTCTTTGGTCTATGACGGTGACAGGCTGAAAGCTTACCGGGAGATTCAGAAGAAACACAAGCACATCAGAAACCTGGACAATGGACAATTTGATTATTCGGTGATTGGGTCCATTGAAAAGGCAGGATACACAGATCTGCAAAAAAGTTACAGCAAGGAGTTTTATCAAACCTTAGTGGCCAGCAGGCAACGAATCGATTATACCTTTGCCAATGAAAGCCTGGCAAAACACTTGACATCCATGGAAGTCATTGTAGACAGCAAAACCAAAAAGTTGTCAGACCACTTCCCCTCCCTCGCCATCTTTAATTTTTCAGGGTTCTCCGAATTCCCAGTAACTCGGTAAACATTTTAAACAAGCTGCGCCTCACAGAGAGTCTGCTGTCAGGATCGGAAGTCCAGTCTATGGGAAACTCCCTGATGGAATAAGCGTGCTTACGGGCACGCAGGATGATCTCAATATCAAACATAAATCCGTCGGTCAGGCACTCGGCATAGAGTTCATGGGCTACATGCTTCCTGTAGATCTTCAGTCCGCACTGTGTGTCTTTCAGGTCATCAGGTATATGTACGATAAACGTGATAAGCCTGCGAAACAGGTATGAAATGATCCGTCTGAATGGGTTGTTTGACCTCTTGATTATACTGTCAGGATGGTACCTTGAACCATGAGCGATCAGGCAGGTATTGCTGTTCAGCAATTCTATTCCTCTGTCGATGTTGTCAAAGGGAACACAGTTACCGCTGTCAATGAACATGATCAGGTCTGCCCGGGCCTGCAATATGCCATTTTTTACTGCATGCCCCTTACCTGTATGTACCTTATTATTAATTATTTGTAAGGAGACCCCCTCATGAATCTTGGTCGCTGCAACCACTTCAGAGGTCTGGTCTGTACTGCCGTCATCTGCAACAATGATCTCACCGCGCATCTTGCGACTGTAAAGATAATCTGAGGCGGCTATCAGGTCTTGCCTTATTTTCTCCTGTTCATTATAGACCGGTATGACGATTGATAAATCCATACAGCAATTACGAACCCTAGAGAGTCGCGATGGTACTCAGGTATGCACTGGATTCTGACCGGTCCTGATCGATCCTCCTTTTCAGGCTTGCAAGTTGGGTTTCAAGCCCGGGAAGGGTATCCATCAGTTGTTTCATATCAGCCTCCAGGGTATTTATCTCCGACTGCAATGCATTGATTTTGGCGGTATCCGTCTCCTTGGCAATCTTTTTACTGTTATTGTTGATTTTATCCGTTATCCCTCCTATCTTATTTTCGGTCTGATCCCTGTTCTTTTCAACATCCTTAATCTCCTTCTCCAGATCGTTGATCCGCCGTGCATAGACCTGCTCATAGTGAAAGGTCATAAAAGATTTGGCATATTGATGCAGGTTCTCCATTTCGGCGGGCCATTCGGCGACGGAAAGTGAGATATCATACCCCAGTTTGAAGATGATCGCCATGGAGTAAGATTGCCCTGTAGTACGGCATAACCCGATCAGATCTCCTCTTTTTGTGGAAATGGCAGGCAGTGATACTTTTTCAGCAATCAGCATTTCATCACCATCCTTTTTCAGTTTCAGATCACTTCGATCCTTCAGGTACTCTCTCAAGTCATTCAGGGTCTCCTCCTGGCTTGCAGCAGCGGGAAATACCCAGGCAGTAACTTTCCCGTCGGGGAGGGTTAACACCTGCTCATCAAGGAACAGATGAATCTGAGCATTCAATGTGCCGGAAAACATCACTCCGGCTATCAGCAGGACCAAGATCTTTTTCATAAGTGCAGGTTTAGCGTGGACTGGAACCACCGTTTAAGCAAATAAGTTACAAAAAACTGAACACATTGAAAAATCATTAATTTTAAACCTGCTTTAATTCAACTACCATGAATCCCAAATTCCTTTCGTTGATGCTGATACTGGGACCGGCCATCGTCTTTGCCCAGGTTAAAAAACCCGTTCTTAAAGGGTCCGATAAGCTTGTCATGTATGAGAAGCACGAAGAGATGAGGAGCGAATCGCCCTTCAAGCTGCTTCACTGGCAATTCATCGGACCTACCAATATCAGTGGCCGTTGTACCGATGTGGAAGCTGTGGGGCCCAAAGGGAAAAACTATACCATTTGGGTGGCTACCGCCTCATCGGGGGTCTGGAAGAGCATCAATGAAGGGGTCACCTTTGTACCTGTGTTTGAACACCAGGGGACTTCAACCATAGGAGACCTGGCTGTAACCCCTTCCAATCCCGACATGGTCTGGGTGGGAACCGGTGAGGCCAATATATTCAGGTCTTCCAACCCCGGTTGCGGGGTATGGAAAACCACCGACGGAGGTGAAACATGGAGCCACATGGGACTGGAAGAGACCTTCACCATCTCCAGAATAGTGGTCCACCCGGAAAACCCCGATATCGTTTACGTTGCTGCATCGGGTCACGAATGGACATCCAATGAGGACAGGGGACTGTATAAGACCACCGACGGAGGTCAGTCCTGGGAAAAAATACTCGATAAGGGTCCCGAAAGCGGGGTGAACGACCTGGTGATGGATCCGCGTGATCCGGATGTGATTTATGCCACCACCTGGCAAAGAACCCGCTTGAAATGGAACGATCCCCGTACCTATGAAAACCACAAAAACAACGGGGTTTGGAAAACCACAGACGGGGGTAAGAAATGGGAGAAGCTGTCTGTCGGATTACCCGAATCTAAATTCATGGGCCGAACCGGCATCGATGTGGCAAGATCCAATCCCGATGTGGTTTATGCATTTGTGGATGATTACGAAGTGGCCTTTCAGGCTGTGGAGGGAGAGCTTGATTCATATGGACGTCCCAAAAAAGATGTGATCAAAGGGGCCACCATTTACCGCTCCAATGATGCCGGGAATTCGTGGGAACAGGTGAGCGGCCTTAACGAAGAGACAAAAAAATATATGTCGGGCCATTCGGGCACCTATGGCTGGGTGTTTGGCCAGATTCGGGTGGACCCCAATGACGAGAACAGGGTTTACACCCTGGGGCTCTGGATCAACGTCTCCTCCGATGGCGGAGCCACCTCTGAGCCCATCCTTGAGAAGATCCATGCCGACCAGCATGGCATGTGGATCGACCCCGACAACTCCAACTACATCCTTGCAGCCCATGACGGGGGAATCAGTGTCACGTACGACAAAGGGGAGAATTGGAGAAACCTGATTGAGGAGCTGCCCCTGGCTCAGTTTTACAATATTGAATATGACATGCATGAGCCTTTCCGGGTGTATGGTTCGATCCAGGATCATCACAGCTTTTACAGCGAGGTGGATCTGTCAGACGGAAGGGATCGGATCGGTCCCACCCGGTGGGATTATACCCTGGGTGCAGAAGGAAGTACCCATGTAGTGGACCCGAGAGATCATAATACCATCTTTGCCTCACTTTTTTATGGTAAACTGGCCCGTGCCACCGTGGATGGATACCCGGAAGATTTTAAATGGGTGCTTCACAGTACCTTCCCCGATGAGCCAGAATACCGTGGTCAGTGGATGGCTCCCACCCTTTTGTCCAATCACAACCCCGACATTGTTTACCATGGTGTGCAGTATGTACTGAAATCATCCGACCAGGGTGGTACATGGAAGAGAATCAGTCCAGACCTTACTTACAATGATCCTGAAAAACAGGGAGATATCAGCTACCAGACCATCAGTGCACTGGAGGAATCCACTTTCAATCCCGGGTTGCTCTATGGGGGAACCGACGACGGAAGGCTTTGGCGAACCAAAGACGGGGGCGAAACCTGGAATGATATCCGTACCGGTCCACTTCCCGAAAGATGGGTATCCCGTATCGTTGCTTCACAATACGATTTTGGAACCCTCTATGTAGCCCAGACGGGGCGCCGTGATGATGATGCCGCAGTATACCTTTGGCGATCCACCGATTTTGGTGATACCTGGGAAGACATTTCTGCAAATATCCCTGCAGGTCCGGTAAACGTAATACGCGAAGATCCTAAAAATAAAAGGATCCTCTACGTGGGTACCGACGTGGGTGTTTACGTTTCAAAAAATTCCGGAGAGAGTTGGGATATCCTGGGCGACCTGCCCTGCACCTATGTGCACGACCTGGCCATCCACCCCCGCGAAAACCTGGTCATCATCGCCACCCACGGCCGGGGCATGTTCGTTCTGAATGCCGATCCAGTGAACAATCCAACGGATGAAAAAGAATAATCGTTTAAACATCGATCATGTATACTGTATATCATCATCCAAAGTGTAAAAAGAGCCGTGCAGGTTTGCAGCATGTCATTGATAAGGGGATGGAATGCAAGGTTAGAGATTATCTGAAGGAGCCTTTAAGTGAGCAGGAGTTGACCATACTGCTCATGAAGCTCCATAAAAAGCCGGTGGAGATGATCCGGACCCAGGAAGCCTATTTCCGAAAAGAGCTAAAAGGGCTCAACCTGAACGACCAGGAGTGGATCAAAGTGATGGTCGAAAATCCCAGGCTGATCCGGAGGCCGATTGTTGAGGGTAAATACAAAGCTGTACTGGGTGATCCGGTTGAAAACCTCGAAACACTGTAAGCAACCTTTTTTCTAAATTACAGGTAATCTATTCAAAACCGGAAGGCTATGAAATTGAAGCGTCTGTTGCTGATTACCACCCTGTCAATCATCCTTTTCTCCTGTAAAGACAAAAATTCCAGTTTTGTCCAGGTCAAAAGCATCGAAACCGAAATCTACAACTCTATAAAAGAATACAGGGAGACCCATGATCAAACGGGACCATTTGTACACCAGTACCTGATGGTAGAGGAGGCGCAGCTCTGGTCATACAAAATGGCCACCGGGTTGGTGCCTCTGGGAACCCAGGGTCTTGACGAACACTGGGCGAGGCTGGATGAAAAATACACATTCTATAACAAATCCGGACTGGTGATGAAATCTGGTTTCCACAATGGGGAGCAGATCCTGACCGAGCTCCTTCTCATTACAGGTGCAGATTCAATACTCCTCTCAGATGTTACCCAGTGCGGAGTAGGAGTTGAAACCGACCCCGACGGGATCAATTTTATTACGATCCTTCTGGCCAAAGCAGATTCGTAAAATTCCCCTATCCAACAACATTGCATTTCCTGTTTGTTCTGTCGGCCATTTTGGTATATTTAAAAAAAAAAGACTTATGGACTACAGGATAGAAAAGGATACCATGGGTGAGGTGAGGGTACCCGCCGATAAATACTGGGGAGCACAAACCCAGCGCTCAAAGGATAATTTCAAGATCGGCGACGGCCGGATGCCGCTGGAGATCATCAAGGCATTCGGCTACCTGAAAAAAGCCGCGGCAGCCACAAACCTTGAGCTTGGGGTACTCAAGGAGGATAAAGCCCGGTTGATTATGAAGGTGTGTGACGAGATCATCGAAGGCAAACTGGATGACCAGTTTCCTCTGGTGGTCTGGCAGACCGGATCCGGAACACAGTCAAACATGAATGTGAACGAGGTGGTGGCAAACAGGGCTCATGTGATCCTGGGTAATGCACTTGGCGAAGGCAACAGGCTGATCCATCCCAACGATGACGTCAATAAATCCCAATCTTCCAACGACACCTTCCCCACAGCCATGCATATTGCCGCCTTTAAGGTTCTTATGGAGGTGACCATTCCCGGGGTAAAAGAGCTTCGGGATACCCTGAAAGAAAAATCGGATGCGTTTATGGAGGTGGTAAAGATCGGCCGTACCCATTGGATGGATGCCACACCTCTTACACTTGGACAGGAGTTTTCGGGTTATGTTTCCCAGCTGGATCATGGGCTCCAGGCCATCATGAACACCTTAAAACACCTATCCGAACTGGCACTGGGTGGAACAGCAGTAGGAACAGGGATCAATACTCCTGCAGGGTACAGTGAACTGGTTGCAAAATATATTGCTGTGTTTACGGAACTTCCTTTCATAACCGGGGTTAATAAGTTCGAGGGCCTTGCAGCCCACGATGCCATCGTAGAGGCACACGGTGCGCTGAAAACCCTGGCTGTAAGCCTGATGAAAATCGGGAATGATATCCGGATGCTTGCTTCGGGTCCGCGTTGCGGCATCGGGGAGATCATCATCCCCTCCAATGAGCCGGGGTCATCCATTATGCCCGGGAAAGTAAATCCCACCCAGGCCGAAGCACTTACCATGGTTTGCGCTCAGGTCATGGGCAACGATGTGGCAATTAATATCGGAGGCAGCAATGGTCATTTTCAATTGAATGTTTTTAAACCGATGATGATCAGTAATTTCCTGGAGTCAGCCCGTTTGATCGGTGATGCATGCGCCTCGTTCAATGAAAACTGCGCGGTGGGAATCGAGCCCAACTATGATCGGATTACCCGGAATCTGAACAATTCACTGATGCTGGTTACGGCCCTGAACACACACATTGGCTATGAAAAGGCTGCTGAAATAGCCAAGAAAGCACATAAAGAGGGATCTACACTGAAAGAGGCCGCCCTGTCGCTGGGATATCTTACCGGGAAAGAGTTTGATAAGTGGGTGGATCCGTCAAAGATGATTTAGTCTTTGCGGATAAAGATAAAATCACCGCCTTCATCCCCCACATTCTGGATGGTACCATATTGAGGGACCGTGTTACTGTTGCTCATTACAGCATCCTTCAAACTGGTATAAAGTTGCTCCGAAGGAAAATATTTTTGTGTATTCTGTTCAAGCCGCATGATCAGGTACTTAATAAATTTACTCTCATCCGGCACCTCGCTTAATGCCCCGCTTGTGATCGCCTTCCGGCTGTTCAGTTTGTAGAGCTTTTCCACTGCCAGTGCATTGTTGAAAGCAGATCTTGACTTGAAGATTCCCCCGCTGAAACAGGCATCGGCAATCAGGAGGGTATGTTTGGTTTTCAGAACGTTCAGGTAGTTGGTAAGATCCGTATTGGGCAGCCAGTTCACAGGATTATCCCTGCTTGCATCCCTGGGTAACCAGTAGCCGGTCTTCATCTCCTCATCATAATGACCGTGACCGGCATAATAGATCAACAGGTTATCTTCGTTGGTAACCTCATCGCGCATATGATGCAGTGTACCTATGATATCTGCTTTGGTGGGGTTCTCAAGAAACTTCACATTCTCTTTACTAAAATTGTAATCCGTCTCGATCACATCAATGAAGCGGGCGGCATCCTTAATGGGATGATCCAGGTCGTTGATGTTGGAATCGTCATACTCCTGAACAGCAATGACCAGGGCATAGTATTTTGCGGTTGAAATATCATAAACAATCTCAAGGCTACTCTCCAGCTTTTTGCCTGTAACCGTTATCGCTTCAACCCTTACCTGGTTTGCACCCAATGACAGTTCCATCACCTCATCGATGACCATCTGCCTGATGGTGGGCACCGGTGGAATAATATTCTTTACAAACTGGCCATTCACAAACAGGTTGATGAAGCGGATATTTTCATCGGAGGTCACAGTGGCATTGATCGGATAATTGCTCTCGGCAGTCTGCACAATGGTGAAAGCGGGACTGATCCAGCTGAATCCCGTCGATTCGGGAGAGGAGAGGTTTACAGGTTGCTGTTTCGTCATCCGGATGGTTGTCGGCTGGGTGAATTCATCAGCCTTTGGCTGGGTGGTCTGCTTGGTCTGTGTGGGCTGTGTGTTCTCCTTCTTCATGGAGATCTTTACCACACCGCTCGATTCCTCGGCTGTCTGTGCCAGGGTCACTGATCCGGCCAGGAACAGTGCAATTACCCCAATGAAAGATATCCACTTTTTCATCACCCGAAAAATCAGAAAACAAAACCTACTCCAAATACAAAATTAACCGGGTAAGTATACCCTACCGAATACATGATCCCTGCTGTCAGATTAAACCCGCCAATCACGTTCACAATCCCGGTTTCCATCAGAAAATGGGCCTTAGCATATGGATCGGTGGAACCATTCATCACCCTCATATGTCCCCCCAATCCTCCGTACCCGTGCAGCCGGTAGGGACCCGCAGAAACGATATGTCTTGTTGCCCCGGCGGCAACAACCATATGAAGGTCAAAATCTGTTGAATAACTATAGCCATCCCAATAGTCGAATGTAAATATACCGATTCTCAACGGAGTCACATAGTAGCCCCATTTGTTCAGGGAACCGAAGCTGATCCCTATTGGAATCCCAAATCCGGTCATCCCGCTATATGCCACGAAACCGTTCCTGCGGAAAGGATCATCCTTCTTTGCCTCATTGGCAACGGCTGGCTTTTCCTCCAATTTAGTTCCGGGTTCCTGCTTCTGTGGTTCCGGCTCGATGGGTTCCTCTGCCTGGGCATTCCTGGTTGCCGGTACAGACTGGTCACTGATCAGCTCCACCCTCAGCGTTATATTGGGATCAATTACCTCATCCACATCCTCAAAAACATCCCACATGACCATGTAATAACTCTTTCCGCCAATGACATTCTGCCCAACATCCCCAATCACGGCTTTGGGTTCGAACCTGGTTCCTCCTGCCATGGAACAGGAGAGGTATACATTGAATAATTGATATTCCGTGGAGGCTCCTATACGGTAGGTGATTTTAAGTTGTTCCCCCTCCTGGGTTACACGGATGTTTTCCACAGTCTGGGCATGGCCCAAATAAGTTAAAGCAATGGCAGCGAAAAGTAAAAACAGGCGCTTCATAAAACAGGTTTAATGGTCCTTCTTTATAACAATATTACGAAATTCTTTTTCATTATGTTACACTTTTACAGCATGATGCTGATCAGCCGGTCTCCCATGATTTGGAATCATATTTAATAACATTGGTAAGATGAAGCCAAAGTGTTTTCTTTGTACTTCCAATTTGTACCATGACAGAGCCAAGCAAAATGCAGCTTTTTAGTGAATTCCCGGATATCTCCACCGAACAGTGGAGAAAGAAAATTGAAACAGATCTCAGGGGAGCAGATTTTGAGAATAAGCTGGTGTGGAAAACCGATGAAGGTATTCCCGTACAGCCGTTCTACCGTTCGGAGGATCTGGCGACTTTGAAATACCTGGATCATACCGGATCGCTGAAACCGTTATCAGACACCCCAAATGGTTGGCTGATCTGCCAGGATATTTTCCCCGGAAAGGATGCGGAAGAGGCCAATGCACGTATAAAAATGGCTCTTAAAGGCGGAGCCCAGGCCATCAGGATTAAGCTGGATAAGGTATCCAATCCGGGAAAGGCAATGCTTGAAAAACTCCTTGAGGGGATTCCCCTGGGGGAAACTGAAATCCTGTTCCAGGGATTTCTGGGTGCAGATGCACTCTACAAAAATTATGCAACCATTGCTGCCCTGCACGAGGTTGATCCTTCGAAACTGAAAGGCCTGCTGGGTGCTGATCCTATCGGGAAAATGGCCACCACAGGGATTCCTGTGGCCTCTTTTAATACCCTTAAAATACTGGTAAAGGATGCGGGGATTACTGCACCCGGACTCAGGATCATTGATGTAAACGGATCCCTTATCCAGGAGGCCGGGGGCACCCTTACAGAAGAGCTGGCCTTCACACTTTCCATGGCCAATGAATACATGGCCATCCTGACAGACAAAGGAATCGATGCTGCCCATGTGGCTGCAACCATGCAATTCAGCCTGGCTGCAGGTTCCAACTACTTCATGGAGATTGCAAAGATCAGGGCAGCCAGGATTCTCTGGGGCAAAATTTGCGAGGGATACGGGCTTAAT
>JAWOHR010000074.1:0-7383 GCA_046485075.1 Bacteroidales bacterium | reverse complement strand
CCGAAACAGCCATTTCCGAAGAAACCAATTGAAACGATGATCCGTTTTTGTATATTTGTGATATGAACCTGATTGATAAAAATATAAATGCTATAAAAGAGCTTTGTGATAAACACAAAGTGGAGGAATTATATATTTTCGGTTCATTTCTGACGAATGAATATAATGAATCAAGTGATGTGGATTTATTGATCCAATTTGGGAAGATCGATTTGAACGACTACTTTGATAATTATATGGACTTAAAGGAAGAATTGGAGGCTTTGTTAAACCGACCAATTGATCTGGTTGAAAATCATGCCATAAAAAATCCCATATTCAGAAGAATCGTCGATCGGGAAAAGAAACTTGTCTATGAACGAAAGAGTGCTTAAATGCCTATATGACATCAAACTTGCCATTGATGAGATTGACGTATATTTTGTTCAAAGTCCCAAAACTTATGAAAACTATAAAAGTGATCTCAAATTAAGAAGGGCAATTGAAAGGAATTTAGAGATTATAGGCGAGGCGATGAACAGAATACTTAAAGAAGATCCATTATTTGTAATTGAGAATTCAAAACGTATTATTGGTTTGAGGAATCAGATTATACACGGATATGATTCTGTCTCAGATGAAAATATTTGGGGTATTGTTGTGAATCATCTGCCCAAATTAAAGATAGATATCGAGTCGCTGATAAAGCAATAATCAATTTAATTCCCCAGCATGGGAAAGAGCCGGCGGATCTCCTCATCACCTGGTATCCGGCCATATTCGCAAATCTCAAATGATTCGGCATCGGTTACCCTTTTACTTTTCTCTTCACCATACCATTTTGCAAGGGATTTGCGGATTTCGGGTGTGATCTCCCTTTTTCGTTGTGCACCAAGCCATTCCAGACGCTCCTCCTCCTCCTCCGGAACCTGCTCCAGGTTACCGGCGAGCCAGGGCAACCACTCGAAGAACTGCGATTCATGGGCCGCAACAGCGTAGGTCTTCTGTTTGTAAACATCCGAAATGTCAACTGAAATATCAGGAGTGAAGGGATTTGGTTTCTGGAACCGGTCCTGGTTGAAAAGAAAGACCGGATTTTTTTCCAGGGGTGGGGTGTCAGGCGCAATGTTGGGAACAATGACCATAAAAGCTGCATCCTGGATAAGAATCGCGGTATTCCGGTGGTCGGGGTGATAATCATAGGGCCTGGGTCCGATGACCACATCCGCGTTCCATTCCCTGATTAAGCGGATAATATCCAACCGGATATTCAAATCGGGAGTCAGCTCACCGTCATGGTTATCCAGCACCAGGTAGGTTACCCCAAATCTTTTCCCTGCCTCCTCTGCTTCACTTCTGCGGATTTTTGCAAGTGCACCGCCCCCGTTGGAAAAGTGGCCTGCATCACCATTGGTGACCGATACGAACAACACGTTGTGACCGAGTCTGGCAAATTGTATGGCCGTCCCGCCCGTGGTTACATCTGCATCATCGGGATGAGCTCCGATGACCACAATCTGAAGCGGCTCATTTTGAGAGAAGAGGGATGTTGAAAACAGGAACAGGGCAAGCAGGATGATGATGTTTTTCATGGGATTGAATTTTAAACCTGTGTTTATTTGTGAATGACCGGAAGTATGATGCGTGAAGGATACGCAGGGTTGTGGTAAATAACCTGTTGCGCATGGATCATCGTGGTATCGGTTGCAAAATAGTTGCCTGTATTGAGATTTCTGTCAAATCTTGGAAAGTTGCTGCTCGAGATCTCCACCCTTATCCGGTGACCTTCCTGAAACACATTGGAGGTGGCCCATAAATCGATGGTGTATTCATAAATCTCACCCGGAACAATGGGCGAGGGAGGTGCCCCGGCATTGCGGTGATCGGCCCGGATGATCCCTTCACAAATGCGGATGGCCCTTCCATCCGGATAGACATCCACCAGCCTGGCTGTAAAATCTGTATTCACGGCCGAACTGGAGGCATAAACCACAGCTTTCACCGGACCCGTTACCTCCAGGTTTTTTTTCAGGGGCGATGTGGTGTAGACCAGGACATCTGATCGCTCTTCCACCGAACGCTGGTCATAAGGCCCCATGGTACCGATGGTGGGAACAGGGTCCATGGGATTGTAGGTAAACTGATCCGGCGTTTCATTTTTGGGCTCTCTTGTGTCCAGGCTGCCATCGCCTGATAATGTATTGGCAGCTCCCCTGCTGTGGAAATAGAAATCCTGGTAGTCCGTACCCGAAAGGGGCCATTCATTTTCAAACCGCCACTCGTTTATACCCATTACAAAAATCTTTACAGGCGGCTCCTCCATCACTCCGTTGTCCATTCCCTTCAGCTGGCTATCAAACCACCGCAGACTGAATGAATTTCCCTGAAAAACTGCAGCCTCTCCAAAATCCAGTTCCCCCACCTCGCGATTTCCCATGCTGTGGACCCAGGGTCCGATCAGGAGCTTCTGCTTTTTTCGGATCTCAGGATCGATTTCAGGAGCTGTCATTTTCAGATAATTTTGAATAGTGCCTTCCAGCAGGATGTCATACCAGCCCCCAATGTTGTAAACAGAAGCCTTTATTTTCGAATAATTGTCTCCCACGCTGGTGCGGTCCCAATAGGCGTCATGTTCCTGGTGTGACAGCCAGTCCCTCAGGAACGAAATTCTCCAGCCCATGGCCCGGTCCTGCTCAATCAGCGGGAGGGTCATCAGGATACTGTCTCTCCGGTCCGAAATATATTCTGCACTGACCGTATAGGGATTCGTCATTTCAAAACTCCAGGGAGTGAACAAATCAAGCCTGAATGCGCCATTCTGGTAAACCACATCATGAAAGTCCGAGAAGGTTACTGTCGGAAGCATGGTGACCAGGTAGGGGCTTTGAAGAGGCGCAGGGATCCATTGGGTAAATCCCACATAGGAACCTCCAAAGGTGCCTATTTTACCATTACTCCAGGCCTGTTCCCCGGCCCACTGCTGGGTGTCATATCCATCTGTAGCCTCTGCCTGAAAAGCATCAAACACCCCTTCGGACTCTGCAATCCCCCGGGTATCCTGGGTCACCACTGCATACCCCCGTTGTGCAAAGAAATGCCCGTTACGGTTACCCTCTCCTCCGTTCCCATAGGGGGTCCTCATCAATAAAACAGGAAACTTTCCTGAAGCATCCGGCCGGTAGATGTTGGTCGAAAGCCTGACCCCGTCGCGCATGGTCACTTTTACATCCAGCTCTTCCTTTACCGCGTATGCAGCCTCGGATACCTCCTGTCCCGGGCAGACTCCGGAGGTGATCAAAAGAAAAATCAAGGGTAGGGGAAACAGCGCAGCTTTTATTTTTTTATGCATGACCTTAAGTATTTCAGATGGTGACTTTTTTCATTCTGTCAATGAACCCGGAATCAAAATCCGCGCCTATCCCGGGAAGATCGGGAAGCTCCCATTTTCCCTTTCCCATATACCGGATTCCTCCCGTGACAGGGTCTTCCGCATGCGAAAGTGAGGAATCGATGTCAAAATAGACCACATTGTTTTGGGCCGCCACAAAATGACACAGTGCAGTCAGCGCATACCTGCTCTCCGACATGCAGCCCACCTGGGTTTTAATCCCCGCAGCTTCAGCAATGGCATTGATCCTGATGGCATTATGGATCCCGCCTGACTTGGCAAATTTTATATTGAAATAATCACAGGAACCCATGCGGGCCAGCCGGAATGCATCCCGGGGGCCGAATACAGATTCATCAGCCATAATGGGGATCGGACTGTGATCCCTGACCCGCCGGAGATCTGTATGGTTCCAGTGGGCAATGGGTTCCTCGCAATGATCAATATGAAACGGTTCAAGCGCTTTCAGTATCTGAATGGCTGTAACAGTATCCCATCCCTGGTTGGCATCAATGCGAAGGGGCAGCTCCATCCCGATTGCCTCCCGGATGGCGCGGATCCTTTCCAGATCCTCCCCGAAGGTGGTTCCCAGTTTTACCTTGATGGTCGGGAATCCCTCTTTCTTATAGTCCAGTGCCTGCCTGGCCATCTTTTCAGGCGAACCCAGGTAGACGGTCATATCGGTATATATCCCGCGGGTATTGCCACCTCCCAATAGCCGGTAGAGGGGAAGACCTGCTTTTTTGGCCAAAAGATCATATAAAGCCATATCGAATGCACTTTTTATGGAATGATTCCCCAAAATGGTGTGTTCCATATCCAGTAACCTATCCTCAATGGCCAGGGGATCCTTCCCCTTCAACCCGGCTGCCAGCAATTTTGCAACTTCAAAACCTGCTGCCTGGGATTCGCCGGTAATATTCCTTTCCGGACTGGCTTCCCCGATTCCGGTCAACCCGTTACCGGCATGGATTTTAATCACAATATTCTCGGCCAGGTGAAAGGTACCCAATGAGATGGTAATGGGTTCCTTAAGGGCTATATTCAGCGCGATGACCTCAATTTTGTCAATGGTTATTTTATCCATGGGTGTCAAAACGATTTTAAAACAATTCCGACCAGGTATCCGATATAATTCCCAATTACATACCCCCATATTCCCAACATCAGGGAGGGGAAAATAAGATTCTGCCATTTCTTGGAAATGGCTGCCGCAACACCGGTCATGGGCCCTCCGGAGGTCACCACTGCGGCAAGTACCAGTTCTTCCAGCTCAAACTTAAAGAGCTTGCCCAATCCAAAGGTAAAGATGAAATTAAAAAGAAGGATGATTGCACAAAAAAGAATCATGACGGGGGCCTCGTGGATTACTTTGGAAAAACTTGCAGGGAGACCAATCATCACAAAGAAAATGAAAATGAAAAAAGTACCCAGTTCCTCGTTGCCCACTATTTTCTTTGCAACTTCTGGAAAAATAATCGGGAAAAGAACAGAGAGGGTCGTTAAGACCAGGTATTGCTGTCCCAGTAACATCTTTACCACAGCCGGCATCTCCGGACCATTAAAAAATTTGCTTGTTTTTACAGAGATCAGGGCAATGATAAAGGCAATGGCCAGTGATTTTCCGATATCGACCAGGCCGATGGGTTTGGGTTTCCAGTAATCTCCGCTCTCCCGGGTCAGGTTAGTCCCGGCGATTTCAATGGATTGATCTGTGATGGGGAATAAACGCCTTGCCAGGTACAGACCAGGCAAGGTTATTAAGAACAGAAAATAGAGTATCATGACTCCCGAATCGGCCACCAGGGTAGCATTGATCAGATCCCTGGGAGGATTGAACATGGCCACAACGGAGACAAAATTGATGGATCCCCCAATGTAACTTGCGGTCATGGCCGGACCAATGAGTTCAAGATTGTCAATGACAGAACGCAGCAATGCTACCGCTACAAAACTACCCACAACCGTCCCAAGGGCACTGAGATGAAAAGCTCCGGCAAACCGGCCCGTTTCCCTGAAAATTGCACGAAGATCGGTTTTTATTAAGAGCAGGGGAATCACCAGGGGAACGATATAATCCCATACCATGTCATACGAGGTTGATTCGAAGGGCAATAATCCGGTATTGGATGCCAGCATTCCCGCGCAAAGCGCAGTGGCGGCGCCCGTGATTCTCCGGAAGAACCTGTATTTCTGTTCGAGAAAGAGGCTCAGGAAAGCCATCCCAACCAAAAAAGTCCAGATGACCCAGTGATCGTCCGGTGCAACCAAACTATTCATTTATCTGTAAATATCCCAGTGGCAGTTCCCCGAAAAGCTCATTGTCAAAGGTGATGTCTGCAGTGATGATATGTGTTCCGGACCGGCCTGCTCTCCCGGTTTTCATGATGACAGGTATGGCACCTTTTTCACCCGGACCCAGTACAAAAGGGATGGTTTGATTCCTGAAAATAATTTCATCAGAGCTTTTCATCCGGATCGTACCTGAAACAGGGTGGCTCTCCCTGTTGATCATTTGAAGGAGCATCTCCGTTTCTTTGCCGGGCGTGGTGATCATTTTCGCAGGATAAAATGAAGCCCAGTACGGGTTGAAACCCATCTCGGAGTGTCTGGGGGACAGCAGGCTCCGGATGGCTTCCGTGGTCGTCATGGCCCATTCCCTGAATTCGTGCCTTGTATTCGTATGGAGTGCAAATGCATTGCTGTGGGCCGGAAGGCATATGTATGGATCGGCGTCAAAAAAGGATTGGGCGGTTTTTATCAATCCGGTATAGGTTGATATGCCATTATAACCATGGATGGAAGATCGCATGTATCCTTCCCTGTTGATGGAGCTGCCATCTGCGATCCAATAGAATTTAAGGCCATCCACCAGGGCCGATAATCCCATCTGTTCTTCCATATGAACCGGATTGTGATGCACCCCGAAGGAATAGCCTCCCCATTCAAAGATTTCTCCTTCAGACAATACGCGGTCGACCTTAAAACTTGTGTTTGTCCAGCAGGTGGCCAGGAAGTTGTCGGGATGTTCCAGATGTTCCTTCAGCTTCTCCCAGGCCCACACCTCTGCGCCCTCCGATTTTGCAAGGGCCGGGATGCCATCAATGTGGTCAAAATGCCAGTGACTTGGAATAATCACGGCAACGCGTTGGAAGCCAAACATCTGCTTGGCTATTGAAAGCCTTTCGGGTGTAAACTCCTCTCCGCAGTCAAACAGGAGTGCTTCCCCGGTTGCCGAGATAATCAGCTGGGAAGTGGATCCGCAATCCTGGATCACATGGTCTGATACCTGCACAAAATTTGACCAGTTCCACCGTCCGGCCCTTTCAATGGAAAGTTGTTTTTGCACTCTTTCCAGTCGCGATTTCAGCATCAGCAAATCTTCCACCGGCTGATCAATGGCGTCACCATGAGAGGGAAACAGGAGTTCCGGATTCAGAAGGCCGATTTTGTCAATGGAGGAGAGGGAGGAATCAATGCCCGGATTCTGAAGGTAGATCCACTGCATGCTGTAAAGGTCACGGACATCCCGCGTCGGCCCGCTCCTGGAAAAGTTTGATGAGGTGGTCCCGCCACTGGTGCGCACCCTGGGCATGCTCGACACCTTTTTGCCCCAGGCCGGCACTGTCCTGGGCATGGAGGGGCCGCGGCGCTACCTGATCATCGGGCAGAATAACTTTGAGCTGCGCGCCACCGGCGGCTTTATGGGCTCGCTGGGCATCGCCACCGTCGACCAGGGCCGCATCGTCGACCTGGACTATCGTCGCTCTTACGACTGGGACAACCCGCGTCGGGAAAAGGTCCAGCCCCCCCTGGCCTATGTACGCTACATGCGCTTTGGCGCCTGGTTCATCCGCGACGCCAACTTTTCCCCCGACTTTCCCACCGCCGCCCAGACGATCCAGATGTTCTGGCAGCTGGACGGCCACCCGCCGGTGGACGGCATCGTCGCCCTGGACCTCTACGCCCTCCAGGCGCTGCTGACGGCCATCGGGCCGGTCACCGTGCCGGGCTAT
>JAWOHR010000024.1:0-12980 GCA_046485075.1 Bacteroidales bacterium | reverse complement strand
CCTCCCCAGTTTAAAACCGGTTCCACATCCGGGTTGTGCCTGAAATAGAGGTCCGAATTGTGATAAAACAGGTACCAGTCTCCCTTGAATGCTGCGATGGAGTGGTGATTGGTTCCGCTGTTCACTTCATCCAGGATCTCTCCTTCATATTGAAAGGGTCCATAGGGTGAATCACCAATCCCATAGAGGATTTTTCCCCTGCCCGAATAGGACAGGTAATACTTTCCATTGTACTTGTGCATCCAGACTGCTTCAAAAAAATCATCTGTCCCTTTAATCACTCGCACCGAATCCTCGAAAGAGATCATGTCGTCATTCAGTTTGACGATGTTCACATCATTCTGACCAAAAAGCAGGTAAGGGGTATTGTCGTCGTCGATAAAGATGGTAGGGTCGATTAAATCACGGTTGTTCACAACCCCCGGGGTCTCCCTGGTGATGAGGGGCCGGTCGAGCGGATCTGTAAATTTCCCATAGGGTTTGTCACCCACTGCCACCCCGATGTAGTTGGATTCGACAGGATAATAGAAATAGTACTTCCCGTTTCGGTATTCACAATCAGGAGCCCAGGCCTCATGATCGGCCCAGGACAGATCGTCCACAGAAAGCGCTACTCCATGATCGGTCCAGTTTACCATATCGGTCGTTGAAAATACATGCCAGTCCACCATGCTGAACCAGGTGGCTGTGTCGGAATCATGAGAGGGATAAACGTAGAGTGTATCATTAAATACCCTGGCCGATGGATCGGCAGTGTAGATATGGGTAATGAAAGGATTTTGTGCAAAGACTCCGTTTCCAGGGAGCCACAAAGCGATCAACGGAAGGAGCAGTTGTTTTTTCATTCTTCTGGTTTAAGCTTCCTTAAAACTAAGCATTTCATGCAACATGTTGAAACGCTAAGCAAAATGATTAGGACGCTGAGCAAAATGGTTCCCGGATCATCGGGGTAACTTTTGGGGTATTTAAACCTAAACCTTATAACTATGAAAACAAAAAGCTTTTTATTGATTTTTTGCCTCTTTGCAGGCGCAGCGATGATGTCTCTCTCTGCACAAAGCGATACGAAATCCTTTCAGGGATGGTGGAATTGGCCATTTTATACTGAGGTGTATTGCGATGGCGCCATTTTGGGTACGGTTTCCGGTGACCTTGATTTTCATTATGTGGTTCATGTGAGTAAGGATTATACTGAAACCCACATTTACCAGGCAAAGGGACTGGGCACATGTGACTGGTCGGATGAAACCTTCACTTATAAGGAAGTTGATAAGATAGACGAGGGTGAGGGAATCTATTCCTGGACCTATCACCTTAAAGGAAATTTGGGAAGCAAGTTTATGGGACATGTTACATGGAACATGCTAACTGACGAAATCATCGTTGGACCGGCAACCTGCAAATAGCATCTGTTTCTGAATCCCAACTGTTCCTTAATTATTATTTAGAAGGAAGGAAGAGGGTAGCTCAAAAGGGTTACCCTCTTCTCTAAATTCATTTACTGACAAGCATTGTTAACTTCCCCCGGAGTCCCCAGATCACCCGTTATATAGGCTGAGGTGGCGATGCACCATGAACTTCCAAGCAGGGCATTCACCTGGTTGAGCGAACCTGGATCCAGGCTGATGGATGCACCGGTTCCTTCGGGGAAGCCGGCTGCGCCATAATCAAGGGCGAAGATCACTGATCCGGGTTCTGCTTCACTGCCCTCATTATAGATGGAAAGAACCGCCCCTGTATTGGAAAGGGTGATATCTGAACCAAATACATACTCGTTTACGGCATTTGTCGCCAGATCGGTTCGGGATAAGACAAAATAGGCTGCCGGAGCCAGTTCGATGGGATCGGTAATGGTATGGATGTTGGCATCATCCCTTCCTACTATGAGGTTCAGCAGGTTGATGGTATGGCCGGAGTTATTGTAGATTTCAAACCATTCACCTTCTGTATCAGAAAGGGCAGAAGGGTTGGCCATGACCTCGGTGATCAGGATCTCCCCGTATGATATAGCGCCGGCTGGCTGAATGGAAGAGCCATCTGAAATATCGATTACCTCGACAACAACAGGGGTTTCATCCATGGTGATCTGGAAGGTTGCCATCCCTTCGTCAATGGATGCATCCACAACAATTTCATAGTGCCTGTTTGGAACAGGTGAGGGGATGGAGCCAGACATGGTCTTCGTGCTTTCTGTTCCGTCGGGTTTTAAATAGGTAAGTTCAGCCACGATCTCCAGTGGCAGAGTCTGAAAATATCCCCATCGGGTTTCACCGGCGGTGAAGGTGAGGAAGCCGGTAGCAGAATTGACTGTGGTTGTATACCCGGTAAAATTATTGATGACATTCTCGGAATAAATTACCGTAACAATGGTATTGGCCAGCTGGCAGTTGACCTGTACCTCCTGGTTCATATTGCTGCTGATGGTAAAAGGATCTGATAATCCGTAATAGTATGGATTTTCAAATTCGGCGGGAAAGTTATTATCAGAATAGGCAGTCACATAATAGTCTCCGGTTTCAAGTTCAATGACTGAAGGCATGTCGGTCACATTTTCAAATGCGATCACCTCGGTGTGGTCCGCTCGATATATATGGACATTAAATTCATCAATTGTCGGCGCTGCCTTGTACAGACTGGCCCTTTCATTGACGCTGATTAACACCCCTATATTAAGGCGCAGTGTTCCGGTTTTCTTTTTGGGTTCCGGCTCCTCTTTCTGGCAGGAGATCATGGTAAAGCACATGATCAGAACCATGATACGATACATGTTTTTCATAGCTGAAGTTTTTGTGGTTTGTGGAAAAAATCAATCTCTGGTGTTGATGTGATATTCCACTAAAAATCAGCTATGACTTTTGTCTGTAATTTGTATGAAAGCAGTGATAAGCAGGAGCAGACCGGAGACTGACATGAGAGAAATCCCAACCCCGGAGTGGTCAGCTATCACACCAAAAATAAGGGCCAGCAGGCTTGTGATGATTGTGCTTAATAAGGATTGGGAAGAAATTACAGAGGTTAAAATCTCTTTGGGTACCTGTTTGGCCACCGCTCCGGTAAGTATCGGTTTCCTGATGTTCTCAACTAGGTATATTCCGGCAAATGCCAGGAGGGAGATCATCCAGAAATTATAATGGTAGGATACACCGCTGATTGCCCCTGCTGCAAAACCCGATATCAAGGTCATTTGGACGATATTGTGCCGACTTTTTGCAGCCAGGAAAGATGAAAATTTAGATGCCAGGGACGTGCCTATAAAAATAAAGAAATAAAGCACCCCGATCATGAATCCGTTTTTTTGCTTTGGATCGAACTGGTTCATCAGGGGAATGACCAAAGCAAGATTGACCATCACCAGTTGAATGTAATCCTTAACCGCTTTCAGAAAAGCGGAGTGAGTTGCCGAACTAAAGATGATTCTGCGTACCTGGTTTTGTTTCAGAATATCAAGTAGCATCCGGAACGAAATGCTGATTCTGGTTCTTTTTCGGCCCTCATTTTGTTCCATGGATTGGTTCAGAAATCCGGGGTAACTAAGGATCAGGAAAAGATTGATCAGGTATGGAACAATTGAATAAAGAAAAATGATTTGATAGTCTCCGCCGTAAAAAACAATCAACCCGGCAAGCAGAGCAGAGAGTGCCGAGCCCATCTGCGACCAGGAACGGGTATGCCCGTAATAGTTTACCGCATGCTTTTCCCAGCCCTTCAGATTCAGGTAATCCATAATCATTCCCTTATGGGTTCCCGAACGGAAGGATTCAGCAACACCGAAAAGTATAAAGGCCAGTAGGAAGAACCAGAAGTTATTAAAGATGTAGAACAGTGCAAAGGAGCCGATGTACAATACAAAAGAACCTGCCAGTGTGGCTTTGCGTCCAAAGGTATCTGCCAGAATGCCTGAAGGTATTTCAAGCACATTGGTGGCGATCTCCCTCGCGGCATAAAGTATCCCGATCTGGGTAAAAGAAACACCCTTTTCCACCAGGAATAGCATAAAAAAAGCATCAAAGAATCTCAGATTCTTCAGGAATCCGTAAAAGCAGAATTTGTAGTACTGCTTATTCTTTTCCAGGTATTCCATTAAAGGAAATCGAAATTAGAATTAAAATTAGCAATAAAGTTATAATCCTAATAAGTCTAATTTTTTCCAGCAATTTATAGCTATTCCTGGCCATAGGGTATTTCCTGTTCCAGGATTATACTTGACTTTTCTTTCGGTACTTTTTTCTCCAGAGAAGGTATCCGCTCAGGACCACGATCATGCCAGTTAAACCGGTCAGGGGAACGATAAGGATATAAAAATCGCCCAGAAGGCTCCCAAAAAGCCTCCCGGTATGGAGTTCAAGTGACAGGCTCCAGAGTGACATACCGGATTCATCCAGCACATTGGAGGGCATCCCGGGAAACGGTTGGTCATGGTACAGTGGAAGGACCCCTTTTTGATAATCCACCATGTACCTGTTTCCATCTATATCGGTCAGTGTACCGGTGATCGCGAAATCACCCACCGGACGTCCGGTGACACTTCCCGAAAACACCCTTCCGCTGGCATAATTATAGATCTCCGGGTTGGACGGGTCCCAGAGGAAGAGTCCGCTAAAGGAGCCTACCAGATACGCCCCTCCTGCAAAGGATTCCAGAGCAGTGATGCCCATGACACTTACAGGTGGTTGAATATCATAAGGTTTCAGGGTCATTTCTCCTGTTTCCATGGCATACATCCCCTGGGAACTGGACAGGAGCATCACCTCATTCTCCTTATCGTACAGCAGATCTCTCAGCTTATCGTACCATGGGTTGGGCTGGTTCAGGTGAGAATATCTGAGTGGTGCAACCTTCGCGTTGGCAATAGCGATCAAAAGAGGTGGGCGGAGGAACATGCCTGTAAAAAACAGAATGAGCAGAAATACAAATAGCCAGGCACCGGTGTAATTATGCCATTTCAATGACCACTTGTTAAGTCTTATAACGGTGTCGGCCGGCCTGTTTTTTCTGCGAAGCCTCCGGATCCAGCCGGGTAAAAGAAAATAGATGATCCCTGTAAGGGAAAGGAAGATGGTGACCAGGCCCATGGCATCCACAAACAGTTTCCCGGGAATGCCGAAGATCTCCCCTGAGTGAACCTGCCAGATTGTTTCAAAAAGGGTGACCTCATTTATGAAGTCTGCCGGGGCGGGGAGTTCAATTCTTTGGAGTTGTGTATGTATACCTTCCGAGACACCCCTGAACAAATAGGAACGGCTGAGCGCATAGAGTGTATCGCCGGCACTTTCCAGGGCCACAAACTTAGTAATATCCACCTCCAGAGGAAACTTCTGCCACTGGTTCCGTGAGGGATCGAGTGCATATAATCCAAACTGAGTGGCCGCGTACAGATGTCCGTCTGCAGAGCGGTGCAAATCAAAAATCTTTCGGTTGTCAACCCCGTTTGGAAATCCGGAATTGAGATCGTGGTAATCCCGGAATGTTGAATCGGTCACCCAAATACCGATGTTGCCATAGACCAGGATGCTGTCTTCATCCACGATAAGATTCCCCTTCAGGGCACCATTGTTCCAACGAAGGTAACGGAATTCTTCAGGCAGGTTTTTCCGGCAGATATCCACCCCGGAGAAGAACTCCCGGTGGTTCATAAAGATCCCTGTAATCCCGTAATAAAGAAGGATAAATGATAATATAAAACCCGGCCACTTATGTAATTTCCGGTACAATCTCGCAACTCTTCCCATCTGCCATTCTGATTGTTATTCGCTGTGCTTTTGGTCAGTATCGCGAAATCAATGATTTACGTGAGTTCCTTTTCCAGCTGTTGAGCTTTTACAAAAAGGATATTGTTTTCCAGATGGATGTGACGGTGCAGATCCTTTTCAAATTCGTTTATTTCCTGATAGGTAATTCGATAGGTATTGCAACCATCGGGAGGCGTTGTATAGGAGGAGGTCAGGGAAGAGATCTTCCTGAACCGTTCTCCTTCAATCTGATGCTCCTCCTCCATCTGGCTGATGGGCTGAAGAATCCCTCCGGAGGTTATTCGGGCTCCATTCCCACCCTTTTTCTTTTTTATCATCTGACGGATATAAGGGAACAGCACCAGCTCTTCCTTCTGCATGTGTGCGCTCAGGTTTCCGGCCGCCCCATCGAACAATTGTTTCACTTCAAAGAGTTCCGGGTGATGATCTCCATGTACGTCGCAAAGTTTTTGTAGTTTTTGCTGAATGAACGGCATATGCTCCCTGATGTAGCTATGATGTCTCTTCTCGATATAATCGCAAAGTTCGTCCAGCTCTAACCCATTGATATATTTGCTATCCGGATCGCTGGCAGCCACCATTTCCTCTAATGAAGGCAACAGGGCATGAATGTCCACATCCGATTTAGAACAAGCCTCCTCCAGACTGATTGCGCCTCCACAGCAAAAATCTATGCCTTTTTCCTCAAATATCCTGGCTGTTCTGAAATTTATTTTGACGATATCACCGATTTTCGTCTGAGCATTTATTTCCATAATTTGTCAATTTGTGTTTGACAAAGATATATAAAAAATATATAATGATAAAGAGGTCATTATATAATTACATTTTGTTTTTTACCTTAAACCTTTATGGATCTTTCCGGATTGAAGGAGGCTTGGTCCTTAAGAAGATAAAACACTGAGTGGAGGAGGGGGATCAAAGATCACCCTTTCATCACCCTCTTTTTAACGGTCCTGATGACCAGGTCCGGACCAAGACTGGTAGATGGGCCACGAAGCACCTCTATTTCTTCTCGATTTATTTGTCAATTAGGCAGACTTAAGTTCTGTCTTTAACTCCTAAAAAATCAAAATCAAATATTCAATAGAGTTATAGAATAAATGAATTATCTTTGTCGAAATAGAGAAATACAATAGATGAAAGGCCGGGAATTTAAAGATGCCATGTACGACGGGCTTGCCAAACTGATGAAAGCCCTGGCTAACCCTGCACGTCTGGAAATCATCGAGATGCTTTCGCAGGGCGAAAAAAGTGTAGAGGGAGTGGTGGAGGCTACCAATCTTACCGTGGCCAATGCTTCTCAGCATTTGCAGGTTTTAAAAAACAACAACATCGTGAAATCCCATAAGAAGGGGCATTATGTTTATTATTCACTCATCAATGATGACTTACTGGCACTTTACCAGCATATTACAAAATTTGCAATAAGTGAAATTGCCGTACTGGAAAAAACGATGAACCGGCAACGTGAAGACAATCGCGCTACGAATGCTGTTAGCCTGGCGGAGCTGGAGTCGATGATCAATGGCAAGAATGTATTGTTAATGGATGTCCGGCCTGCTTCAGAGTATGAGTTGGGTCATATTACCGGGGCAGTGTCGGTACCGATGAATGAGCTGCTGTGTTGCTTAAAGGATTTTTCAAAAGAGCAGGAAATTATTGCCTATTGCCGGGGGCCGTTCTGTGTCCTGGCCGATGAAGCAGTAAAGGTGCTTTCAGAAAATGGATTCAAAGTCAGAAGACTCAATGATGGATATCCCGAGTGGAAAATAAGGCACTTGGAATCAATCTGAAATCATGAACATACCCATTTATCTTGATTACAATGCTACTACCCCCGTTGCCCCGGAAGTGGCAGAAGAAATGTGGCCTTATATCCGGGACCATTTCGGAAATCCATCCAGCATTAACCCTTCAGGACGGCACAACAAAGATGCCATTGCAAAAGCAAGGGTTCAGGTAGCGGCTCTTATAGGTGCTTCGCCCGAAGAAATTTTTTTTACCAGCGGTGGCACTGAATCGAACAACCATGCCATCCGGGGAGCAGTTTCCGGTAACGTACAAAAGGGAAATCATATCATCTCTTCTGCGGTGGAACACCCTACAGTTACAGAGGTGTGTAAGAATCTGGCAAAGCAGGGTTATGATATTACCTGGCTTCCGGTTGATTCCTTCGGAAAGGTAACCCCGGCTGATGTTGAAGAAGCCATCCGACCCGACACGGCGCTGATCACCATTATGCACGCCAACAATGAAACGGGGACCATTCAACCCATTAATGAAATTGGGAAAATAACCCAAAAGCATGGGATACTTTTCCATACCGATGCGGCCCAATCGTTGGGTAAGATCAGAACCAATGTAAATGAACTGGGTGTGGATCTGCTTTCCATAGCCGGGCATAAACTCTACGCGCCAAAAGGAATCGGCGCTTTGTATATCCGGGATGGAGTGAAGCTGCAAAACCTGTTATTTGGCGCAGGACAAGAACGCGGAATGCGGCCCGGTACCGAAAATGTAGCGTTCATTGTCGCACTTGGCAAAGCTTGTGAACTTGCCATAAAAAATTTTGAGATCAACCATGATCACCTGTTTCAAATGCGGCAACGCTTGCTGGAGGGCCTGAAAGAAAAATGCAGGGCAACCATTAAACTGAATGCCAGCCTGGAAAACTGCCTCCCGAATACATTAAGCATTGCATTTGACGGAGTGGATGCACGTACGCTGGTGTCATTGGTTAGCAGCCGTGTGAGTTTTTCAACCGGTTCGGCGTGCCATACCGGTTCCACTGAAATATCGCCTGTATTAAAAGCCATGAATGCCGACCGGATAACAGCTGCCGGAACGATGCGTATTTCAACGGGGAAATTCACCACAAAAGAGGAAATCGGACACGCAGTGGAAGCCATTTCAAGTGCTGTAAATCAACTTAGCAATACGAATTAATCATTAAATATAGATTTCATGAAAAAAGCAATTCTTTCTCTTGCCATCTTTTTACTGCTTCTGTCAGGCAGTCTTTCAGCACAGTTTACGTCGAAACCGGAGGAGTATTCTCCCACTTCCATTGGAATGGTGATATATTCCAACGATGTGGAAACTGTCTGGAATGCTTTCCGGCTGGCCAATCATTCCATAAAACAGGGCGACACCGTACATGTATTTCTTTTGGGGAAAGGTGTGGAAGTGGACATCCTGGTGAATGAGAATGATGATTTGAGAAACCAGGTGGATGCTTTCCTGGAAAAGGGCGGTGAAATTCAGGGTTGCGGAACCTGTCTGCAGAGCCGGAAAAATGATAATCCGCAGGTTTGTACCTTTTCATCACTGGCCGATTTGTACGCTGTGGTTCGCAAGAACAAAATTGTATTAACCTTTTAAAAATAAACATGCAAAAAATTCTGATTTTGATTAACGATGCGCCTTATGGAACAGAAAAGGCATATAACGGGTTACGCCTGGCCAACCAGTTGAACAAGGCCCATGAAGATGTGGAAGTAAGGATTTTTCTGATGGCCGATGCAGCGGGTTGTGCGGTAGCCGGACAAAATACTCCCAATGGATATTATAACATCGAAAGAATGCTGAAATTTTCCATAAACAAAGGCACCAAAGTTAAAATCTGCGGGTCATGTGCCGATGCCCGCGGCCTGAAAAACATTCAGCTTATTGAAGGAGCCGAAATCAGCACCATGGCTGAATTTACACAGTGGGTGGTTGATAGTGACAGGGTGATTACTTTTTAATTTATTCTGGGGTTCGCTTGAGGGTCGATGTATTATTAAAACTCATCTTCCAGGATCAGAAGGATTCTTTCCTTGAATTCTGGTAATATCAATTGGATAGTATCCCATACCACCCGGGCATCCACTGCATGGTATTCATGCATAATGAAGTTTCGGAATGATTTGACCCGATGCCATGGATAATCATATTTTTTCAATATTTCATGGTCAATGTTTGCTATTGCTTCTCCGATGACCGAAAATTGATAGAGACAAGCGTAATAAACTTTAATATCATCCTGGAATTGATCCGGAGAATAACCCTCTGTAAAGGATTGGATATTTTCCAGGCAATGCAGGATGTGCTCAAACCGGTCCTTATTCACGATTTTCCCTTGCTTCATAGATCAATTGAAGATCTTTTTGAATCCTTTTCTTTACCTTGGGTGCCAGTGCCCGGAGCATTACCACATCTACATTTATTTTGATTGCATGCCTGAGATTCTCCTGGATCTCTGCAATATCGAAAAGTGTGAACCTTGTTTCCACCGGAACATCTATTAATACATCTACATCACTTACCGGTGTATTTTCACCCCTGGCAAAAGAGCCGAAAAGCCAGGCCTTTTCCACGGATGTATATTGCTTTAGTATATTCCTGATATTTAGGACTTTATCTGGGAGAACAGTTCGTTCGGTAGTCTTTTTATAGAGTATTTTCTCTTCAGCCACTTTCAATATTTCAAGGGAATTCTTTTCATCATCAAGCTCTTTTGCGATCCTGTCAGCCAGCCAGGACACAAGCAATTGGTCTTTTTCCACACCAAAAAACTCAGCCAGTTTCTTTACCTGTTCCCGGTTCGCTTTTCTCTTTCCTCTTTCAATTTTGCTGAGTATTGCCTGATCGATATCGAGGAATGCTGCAACTTTCCTTAACGGTAGTCGCATTTCCGTTCGATATTTCCTGATGAGATCTCCAAAACCCTCCGATTTGACCATGATATTATTGACAATTATTGTCAAAATTAGAATATTTCCGGTAGGATTTCAAATAATTAAGAAAGTTAATTGCTATTGCTTTACCGCGATCTTTTCCAGGAGCTGTTCCTTGATCACAAGTCCGAGCCCGGGCCCTTCCGGCAGGTGGAGCATCCCTTCGCTGAACTCTACTTTATTTTCGAAAAGCCCTGTAATGGTTGGCATCAGGTCTGTATCGATGAATTCGATGAAGGGGCCAAAATTGGTGATGGAGCAGCAGAGATGGACCGCGGCGGCAGTTCCGAGGGTGGGTTTGGTGTTGTGGGGTGCCATCGATTTGTGGTACACCTGGGCAATGATGGCCATTTTGTTCATTTCAGTGATCCCGCCTGATTTGATGATGTCGGGATTGACCACATCGGGATTCCCCTCGTTGATCAGATCCAGCAGCATCCAGCGGTTATAGGTTTTTTCCCCGGCAAGGATGATCAAATCGAGTGCTTCTGTTACGGCCCTGGTATCGCGGTGGTTTTCCTCGGCACAAGGTGCCTCAAAATAGGTCATGCCCAGCTCTTCCTTCAGGATCCGCCCCACATTGATGGCTCTCTGGGCTGTATAGCCCTCATTGGGATCGACAAAAAATTCCACATCATTGGGTAGTGCTTTCCGGATGGCCCTGGCGTACAGAAGGGTGGGATCGGGGTTGGGATCCATGTTGTTCTCGCGGATCTGAACCCTGAGCTTGAGGGTCCGGAAACCCCTTTCAGCCAGTTTGACCGCACTGGCCACAGCCTCCTCCACCGGTACCCGTCCCCCTTTGATTCCGAAACCGGCATAGACCGGGATCCGGTCCCGGTGTTTTCCCCCGAGGAGTTTGTATACGGGAACATTCAGAGCCTTTCCGAGGAGGTCCCATAGCGCCAGGTCGATCCCCGCCAGCAGGTACGTAAGTGCGCCGCCCGAGCCAAGATCGTGGTTCTCCCAATAGATCTCTTCCCAGATGGCCTCGATGTTGAAAGGATCCTTCCCCATCAGACGCTGTTTGACCGATGTATGGAAAAGCGTTTCCAGCATCCATGTATTGTTAGGGCTGCATTCCCCGTATCCGGAGATGCCAGCATCGGAGGTTATTTTAATAATCAGGATGCGGTCGTATCCCTGATCGATCCGGTAGGTATGGGCACCGGTTATTTTCATTGTTCCTGCCGGGAGGGATGTCCCGTATGAGAAGGGCAGCACCGGTACCAGCCCAACCATTGCAGCTTTTCTGAAGAAATCCCTTCTGCCGTTCAATTTTGTATGGTTCATTTCAATGGAATTTTACCTGGATGGAACTCTTTTTGCAGCAAATTAGAAATAATCGGGAGAACTTCTAATGGACAAACCAATGACAGATGCATGACAGTGTCTGTCGGAGGATTGAAAAAGAGGGCAGATTTGTAATATTGTCTATGCTTTACCTTTTCTGCTGGCGAATTATGAGAAAACCCCTCCTCTTTCTGTGGATCTTCACATTGGCAGCAAATGCGATGGGCCAGAATTTCAGCCTGGATAACCTGAAGCCCGGTCATCCGCGGCTTTTACTGGACAACGACCGTCTGAACGAGATCCGCGGACTGGCAGAGACCGATACCCTGCTGGCCGAACTGATACAGATCGTTCACAATTATGCAGATTCAGCTCTGCTCGAGCCGGTGATCGCATATGAATTTGACCAGGAAGGGGAGGACAATCCCCGCCTGAAGGCACAGCGCAGGGCCTCCATGTTCAGGGTCTTCAACTGCGGACTGACCTACCTGCTAACCGGGGATTCGGTATATGCCCACCGGGCCAAACAAGACCTGCTGGCGGCTGCCGCTTTCCCCGACTGGGCCCCCTGGCACTTTCTGAATGTAGGGGAGATCTCGGCCCTGATGGGGATTGGGTACGACTGGCTTTTCGATTACCTCACCGAAGGAGAGAAGTCCATTATCGAGGAGGCGATCCTCAAGCATGGACTGGGACCTGGGATCCTGGCATACAACAAACAGCCGGGTGTGGAAAACTGGTGGGTGAATCAGGCCCACAACATCAATCAGGTCTGCAGTGGCGGGATGTCCCTGGCAGCCCTGGCGATCGCGGAGGCAAGTCCTGACACCGTTTCTCAGATTCTGGATGGCGCACTGGGCTCGGTACCCAACGCCATGCTGGGTTACCTGCCGGATGGTGCATGGCGTGAGGGCCCAACCTACTGGGCCTACGGAACCACATACAACGGATTGCTGATGGCGGCATTGCGTTCAGCCACCGGGTCGGTCTTTGGCATGGACCAGACCGAGGGATACGGAGCGCTTGGAAAGTCTGGTTCCTACCACATCCATACAGCCGGTCCCACCAACTTTTACTTCAATTTCGGGGATTCAAAAAATACCCTCTACTATTCCCCTGTACTCTTCTGGCTTTCCAGGGAGTTCAATGAGGTCGGGTATGCCTGGTTCGAAAGGAATATCTGTATCAACGACCTTCCCCGGATGCGCAAGGGGGG
>JAWOHR010000127.1:0-47809 GCA_046485075.1 Bacteroidales bacterium | reverse complement strand
GGTTTTTCTTTACACCCCGGCAGCAAGATGATTCCTGCAAGTACGATGCTCAGGAGTCTCTTCATGGATCAGGGTTTAATATTCGCTTTCTTCCAGTTATCCAGTTCAATGGCCTTGATGCCTGGTTTGGCCGCCCTTCCATCAAAGTCGTAGATGGTCAGGTTCTCATACGCTTTACAATGGATGGCATGACTCATGTAGTCAGGCAGATTTTCACCCCACTCAACACGGAACTCCCTGATGGTGAGTCCGTCGGTATACTGACTGTACAGCGCCGGTATGTCATGCTTAAAAATACCCAGGTCCCTGTCATATACCGGCCTGAGGTCAAAATTCCCTCCATAGGTTTCACTGTTTATGCCCGAAGAGATCCGGATGGATACCTCCTCAAGCCATACATCTGATATGGGAGATTCTTCAGTGCCATATATCACAATTCCGTTTTCGCTCTCTGCAATGATATTGTGGAAACGGATATTCCTGATGGGTCCCGCAGGTATTTGCGGGTCCTGTTTGATTGCCGAGACATGGATGGGTTCTCCATTGCCCCACCAGTGCCCTGAATGAATGCGGTTCTGAATGGTGATGTTGCTGAAAAGAATATTCTCGATGAAACCGTCATCCCGGGAAAATACTCCCACTCCGCGGTTTGAATCGTGGATGACAAGGTTTGAGAAAACGCAGTTCCGGATTGGATTGATGCCATAGCCTACCCGGATGCCGGCAGAGCGTGACTGAAGCAGGCAGTTGGTAACCACCACATTTTCAGCATAACCTGTCTTGTTACCAAATTCCCTGGTGGTATAATCAAGTTTTGTGTTGACATCCCCGCTCACACCCACCTGGGTCCCGAAACCGGTAATGATGATTGCATCATCTCCGGCGCGGATGTCACAATCGGAGATCCTTATGTTCCTTGAGGTGGTACAGTGAATTCCATCGCTGTTGGGAACCATCAGGTTGTTGAGGATTGAGATTCCCGTAACCCTTACATCATCACAATCAGCGATCCGGAAACACCATTCAGGGGAATCCCTGAATGTCACATCTTTGACAGACACCTGCTCGCACTGAAGCAAAACAACCATCATTCCAGGCCTGGCATCGTAGCCAATGGGACCGTCATCAGGCAGCTCGTCAGCTAACATATATTGCTCACCCTGCCGGGGGACTTCTCTATTGAAGTCCTGCCCCATATGGGCCCTGTGGGCAAGGTGAAAACTGCTTCCCCTGCCATCGATCTCTCCTTCGCCGGAAATGCTGATGCCGGTGGCCTGGCAGGCATAGATCATACCATGTTTTTGTCCATCAATCCAGTAATCAGCTGTATCCAAACTGCCCAGGAGACTTGCACCCTGTTCAAGGTATAGGTTCACATCGGATTTCAGGATGAGGGTTCCGCATACAAACTTCCCGGGAGGCACCACCACTTTTCCTCCTCCGGCCTTATAACAGGCATCGATGGCTTTCTGAATAGAGGGGGTAGAGACCGTGGTCCCATCGGGTTTAGCACCGAATGAGGTGATGCAATAATCCTTGGTCTGCTCATTACAGCTTATTAGAAGAGCTGAAAATGCAGCCAGGAAAAGGAATCGTTTGATCATGGTTTCCAGATGGTTTATCCTGAATTATCATTAATCCCCGGTGACCAGATCGGCATAGGAGATCAGCTGGATTCCCCTCTCTTCAATCACCTTCATTACCTCCTTACTGGTAAACAGTTCGGTGACCATCTGCCGGTCCTGGTTCACATTTTCATAGCCTTCATGACCCACTGCAGACATCTCCATGCTCTCCAGGGCCGGGTGTTCCACAAAAAGATAGGTTTTGCCCCCCTCAAGCTTGTTCAGACCCTCAATGAAATCATTGATCCGCTCTTCTGAAGTCTCCCCCTTTCCGGCTAAAGGAAATCTCTCCACGCCATAATCGCTGGTTGGGATATTCAGCTTATACTCCTTCGCGAGCCTGCTGTATATTGCCGCAACTTCCTCATCCCAGCCAGAGCATCCCATGTGGCATGAGAGGTGACTTAGCTGGGGGATATGTTTGATTGCCAGTTCAATCTGGGCTCGCATTTCAGCCTCAATCTCCTCCGGCTTCCAATCGGATCCTTTCAGAGATTGGTCAGCAGGAACACGGTCGCCTGGCCAAATCAACGGGAAAAAATATCCATCATCATCGGTGATCCCCGGTGCGTTGGTAAGGGGTCTCCACTTGATGTTCTCCCATTCGCTGGTAAAGGTGATATGGACGCCCACGTCCAGCCCGGGGTTTTCATTCAACATTTTTATGGCTTCAGGGAACCAGGCGCAGGGCACCATGATCTCCACTGACTGCATGATTCCCTCCTGGTATGATATAATACAACCCAGGTTGGCTGCATGGCTCGATCCGATATCATCACCCCGGATAATCAGGCGAATTTCATCCTGTGACTGGCAGTCGAGACAAAACAGGACCAGGCAAAAAAGGAATAAGGTGCTTAGGTTTCTCATCATATGTAAGCTTATGGATGAATAGTTTCAATGAGTTTTTGGTGAATTCCCGAAGCTGAGGCAATAATGGTATAGTTACGGTCAAATGATCCTGGGGAGAGGTCAAACCGTATTTCCCGGCCTTCGATATCACTTACAGTACCACCTGCTTCAGCTATCATCAGCCATGCAGTTGCAATATCCCAGATCTTCGTGGTCTGGTTGATAGCCGCCCCTGTGCGGCCATCGGCCGTGTAACAAAAATCCAAAAGTGAGTTGGTGGACCGGATGTTCCTGACTTTTTTAGAAAGCTTTCCAAGAATAGCCATCTCGGTTTCTGTTTTACCCGCCTGGTCGCTGAAATCGAAAGAGTAGGAGACAAGCAATTCGCTTAGATCCCTGGAGTTTGAGCAGCGAATGGCCTGGCCATTATTCTTCGCACCTTCGCCAGATACAGTGAAGTATACCTGCTTTTCCGAAGGGAGGTGCATTCCTCCCAGGATCGGTACCTCATCCCTGAACAGTGTAATGATCACGCCGAACCATGGAAGATTTGCAGCGAAATTGGAAGTGCCGTCCAGGGGATCCACCACCCAGGTAAATTCCGACCCATGATCCACATATCCGGTCTCTTCAGTGATTATATTGAAAGGACTGGTGGTATTCCCAAGGATCTCAAGGATCGCCTTTTCGGAAGCCAGGTCGGCCTCTGTGACAACCGAACTGATACTCTCCTTGACCACAGTTTTCAGGCTGCCCCCCATGTGGTCCAAAAGTACCTGGCCCCCTTTTTTCAAAGCAACGATGCAAGTTTCTCTGGCCTTTTCATGTAACATGGCTTAAATTTAGTAAAAGGGATGGAATTTTGCTTTTCTCAGTGCATTGAGCAAATTTACTCATCTCATTGAGTAAATTGTATATATTATTCAAAAGATCACATAAACAAGTACTTACAGATCCTCATGCTCCGATGAAGATCTTTGTTACCGGCGCCCACCCGGATGATCCGGAGAGTGGGTGCGGAGGTTCCATCACCAGGAAATGGATGAGTTCAGGGGCTTCCTGTAAAAATGGGAGTGTAAGGCAGCAGAATCCTTATTCACCAGGGATATTCCGGTATAATTTAGAGTTTTGACCTGACTATATCTGAAACTTACCAGGTAAGTCATCCAGGTATTTCAGCATTTCTTGGGCTTGGCTTACATTTGTTTAACTTGCAAGTTGAGATACTCTTATCAGGATAATATGAAGGACATTGCCATCGCATGCGCAAAGTTTCAAATCAGAAGCGGAGTTAAGGAATACAATCTCTCCAGGATTGAAGAGCTAACATTTAAAGCACTCCCTCGCTTTGCTGTGCTGGTTTTACTTGTAGGGTTGATGCTTGCGAATCCTTTAGCTGCGCAGAAGAAGATCTATATTTTTACCGATCTGGAAGGCATAAATGGCGTGTACAAGTTCGAGCAGACCAGGGAAAAAGGTACGCCATTAAACATCCAGGCCTGTGAATATTTCATGGACGACCTTTCAGCAGTAATTCGGGGTTTGCAGGATGGTGGAGCCACTGATATACTGGTTGTTGACGGTCATGGAAATCAATGTATAATTCCCCACATGATGGTCGGCGGTGCAAGATATGCCACCGGCTTACCCAGGTCTGAAACAATGTGGGGATTGGACGAGTCGTTTGCAGGGATGGTACAGTTTGGTGCTCATTCAATGATGGGTACACACGACGGTGTTTTGAACCACACCCAATCTTCAAAAAGTGAGAGAAGATATTGGTACAACGGGGTGGAATGCGGGGAACTTGTCCAGTGTGCAACAATTGCCGGGTATTATGGTATACCCACTATCCTGGTTACAGGTGATGTAGCAACATGCAGGGAAGCAACGAAATTTTTTGGTCCCGGATGTGAAACGGTAGCAGTCAAGGAGGGAATTGCAAGGGAGGCAGCTGTACTATTTCCATTTGAGCAAACCCGCAAAGCACTGTACGAAGGCGCCAGAAAGTCCATGGAAGCTATATCCCACTGCACACCTTTTATAAATTGGATCTGCCCATTAAAGGCAAATTGCAGTATCTTGATCTGGAGTCCAATTCGCCAGAACCTGATGTTATTACCAAGGAAGCGGTTTTTCAGGATGCTCGTGATATATTAAAATTTTAAACGAAATAGCTATGGATCGAGATGAAAAGAAGAGAATTTTTAAGTACGGCAGGTCCCACGGCATTTGGAATAAGCATGCTCCCGGGGACCTTATTTGCAGAAAACAATTTGAATAAAATGACAGCAAAAGACCTTAACGCTTTTCTCCGCTCCCTGATTGTTGTGAAACACGGAACCACCGAAGAATTTGGAATGAGGGAGTTGTCCCTGCAACTAAACAAAGCTGTGAGCAAATACGAAACAATTCATTTCAAGCAGGGATGGAGCATTGACCCCAACAATATGAAATAGAATCAGAAGGCTTGCTTATGAAAACATATAAAGTACTATTCCTGCTGACATTGCAAACTTTCATCAATCTTGATGCTCAGAACAATTCTGACAGTCCAGGCACCTATTCGAATCCAGTGGGCGATTCCCTGATTATTGCAGATCCTTCAGTGATTTTTCATAATCAGACCTACTGGGCTCCGGAGGTGATTGCCTATCATGGGATGTTCTATATGGTATTCAGTTGTAAAGGGGGAGATGAAGACAATACAGCCTTAAGGATTTGTTTGGCGGTGAGCGACAAACCGGAGGGGCCCTTCAAAGATCTTTATGTACCCTATTTCGACAACAATCAATCCTGTATCGACGGGCATATTTTCATAGATGATAACAACGATGCCTACCTGTTTTATGAGTGGGTTGGAGTAGTGGGTGAGCCTTGGAACAGGGAAGGATACTTCTGGGGAATGATCTTTGGTGTTCCGCTTAAAGAGGATTTGTCCATTTTGGAAAATTCAGAGCACCGGTTGTGCATCTATGTGGATGAGGAATGGGAAGGGACCAGGAGCATGTATGCACGTTCCTGTGAAGGGATGACTGTATTTAAAAACAGAGACACCTACTACATGACCTATTCCTGTAACCATTATTCAGATCCCAATTACGGAATAGGTTATGCCACAGCAAAGACACCGCTTGGAATGTGGACAAAAAGTCCGGACAACCCGATTTTAAGCAGGAATGTGGAGAAGGGTGTATCCGGACCTGGACACAATTGTATCATTCAATCACCCGATAAGAAAGAAACTTTTATTGTTTATCACAGTCATGCCGATCCCGGGCGTCCCTCAGGAAGAAGGGTCCTGAATATTGATCGGATGGTTTTTGACGATCAGGGGAATTTAAGTGTATTGGGACCAACGAGGACGCCGCAGGCGATGCCTTCGGGTACCCTGCAAAAGAAAACAAACTGAAAACCGGTAATTATGAAGCGAAGATCCTATTTAAAGACAATGACAGCAGGGTTTGCAGCCATAAATTTGGCTCCTGGTATTTTGCACGCTCGTTCCATGAAGGGACCATATGTAAGGCTGGGAGGACCCGTCTTTGATCCATATGATGGTCCGAATGCCTGGGTGGAATCCGTTAAGCTCCTGGCTTACCGAGCAGCTTACTGCCCGCTTGAGCCCGGTGCGGATGAAAACCTTATCCGCGAATATGAAAAGGCAGCCAAAGAGAATGACATTGTAATTGCCGAAGTGGGGGCATGGAGCAACCCGATCTCTGCTAATCCGGATGAAGCAAAGGCGGCCATTGAAAAATGCATCACGGGCCTGCAACTGGCCGATCAGATCGGTGCCCGCTGTTGTGTGAATGTCAGCGGATCGAAGAATCCGGAGTATTGGGCGGGGCCGCACAAGGATAACATTACAGATGAAACCTTCGGCCAGGTGGTGGAGACGACCCGTAAGATTATCGATGCCGTGAAACCGACACGGACCTTTTTTGCCCTGGAGGCGATGCCCTGGGCCTTCCCTGATTCAGCCGAAACTTATCTTCAACTACTCAAGGCCATTGACCGGAAGCAATTTGGGGTACACCTCGACCCGGTCAATATGATCGCCTCTCCCCGGGATTATTATGGCAATGGTGAGTTGATCAAAGATATGTTTGAAAAACTGGGTCCCCATATCAGGAGTTGTCACGCAAAGGACATCACCCTGAGAGAAGATAATTACATTCCTCAACTGGATGAGCTCAGGCCGGGCCTTGGTAGTCTGGACTATAGGGTTTATCTTAATGAGCTGGCAAAACTGGATAATGTACCCCTGATGATGGAGCACCTGAAAACTGCCGAGGAGTATAAACAGGCAGCAGATTATATCAGGTCTGTAGGGAAATCCTTATCAATGAGCGTTTAAATAAACCCCATTCTTTATGAAACAGTTAAGTGTATTATTATTTACCTTCCTTTCCTATGTCATCACATCCTGTGGGAATTCGGGCAGCCAGGCTGGTGAAATTAGCATTGATGCCATAGGGAATCAGCTGCTGTTGCTGAATCAGAATACGGAACAAATCGTGGCTGATTCGGTAGGTAGCGAACTGGTCAGTCCAAGAACCATCAATAAGGACGGATCGTTGTTGGTGGTACCGGGTGGAGACTGGACCAGCGGCTTTTTTGCGGGAACGCTCTGGTACATGTACGAGATGAGCAGCGATGAGGCCTGGAAAAAGAAGGCCATAGACTATACGCTTAAGCTTGAGAAGGAACAGTACAATGGCAGTAATCATGATGTGGGCTTCAGGATGTTCTGCAGTTACGGGAACGCGCTCCGGCTTACAGGTGATGAGGCATACATTCCGGTACTTGTTCAATCGGCAAAAACATTAATTGCCGACTACTATTTCATGGAGGCGCTTTACAGGAAGCTTGACAAGCTTACCTCATAAATGTAGTATCAAAACAATTTATATGAATTGTGGTGAGCTTCGGTTATTTTAATAGGTTTCGCAATGCTGCTTTGGGAATCTTATTTCTCCTGACTCCCGGAGCATTATCTATTGCGCAGGATCGTGAATATATTATTGATCATTTCAACATCTCAAATGGACTGATCAGTGACATGGTTTACAAAATAGTGGTGGATCAGGAGGGCCATACCTGGATGATCAGCTACAATGGCCTTCAGAAATATAATGGTTATGAATTTGTTACCTACACTTCTAATCCGGATAAACCGGGTAATCTCAGCGGAAATTTCATTGAAAACATTTTTGAGGACAAAGAAGGTGATCTGATTGTTGTTCTTGAGGATGGAATTGATGTTTATGATAAACAGACTGACAGGTTCAACAATCTGCTATCGAATGTGCCTTTCAGAGCAAGCCGGAGAAATGAGATCAGCCGGAGGGCTTCTGCCGTGCAGGACAGGTCGGGTTCAATCTGGGTCAATTGCAACAATCAGGTAGTCAGGATTGACAGCCTGAAGAGGAACTTCATTGAGTACACTGATGATTTTAGTGGGCATTTTGTTTTGAATATGGATAGTACCAGCTTGTGGATTATCGCGGATCAGGTACTAAAAAAATATGATCTGGAAAAGAATCTTTTATCGTTTTTCCCTGTTCAGGATATTCCCTCCTCAAAACCGATACAAAGGCTGAATACCATACTTTATGATTCGAAAGGTCTTTGCTGGATCGGAACATCAACAGGATTGTTTGTGCTGGATGAAGCCAACCTGAGTTTCCTTGATTATGAATCAGTTTTTACGGATATACCCAAAAACAGAGAGGATATTCTACACTCGGATATTACTGCCATTTATGAAGATTTTCGTTCAGATCTCTGGATCGCATCAGGTTCCAGATTACAAAGGATCGAAAGGAAAACCGGAACCACTCAACTCATTCAGCACGAATTTGATAATCCCAACAGCATTCTTGATGAACAGATAACGGGAATCCATGGCGACCGGATGGGAACACTGTGGATTACATACCTGAATGAGGGAATCTCAAGAATTAATATCCGTACCAGGGATTTCCGTTCTTACCGATACAGGCCCGGACAGGCCCGGAGCCTGGGTGGAAAAACCGTGAGATCTGTTTTCCTGGATCAACGGGGTTTTCTCTGGCTCGGATTGTATAATAATGGCCTGGACCGGGTTCACCCGGTTTCAGGGAAAATTTCACATTTTAAGGAACAGCCTGGAATTAATAACAGCATCTGTTCCAATTATATATCATCCATACTTATGGACCGGCATCAGAGGTTATGGGTAGGATCACACGACAACGGGCTTTGCTTTACAGACCAGGCATACAATGAGCATCCCGGATTTCAAATACCGCATTTTCTGAATCTTCATGAAGAAATATACCATATTCTGGAGGACTCATATGGGCGGATCTGGTTTGGGTGCAGGAACGGACTGGGGGTTTTCGATTATGAATCCAATTCTTTTCATTGGGTACTAAAAGAGTTTAATGTGCAATCTTTCATAATTGATGACCCGACCATCTGGATTGCCTCATGGAATTCCGGTCTGTGCAAATTGAGTTTCACAGATCAACAATTCAGCTCAGATCCTCCGGAATATGATACAATCTCCTCTGTATTTTCAGGAAGTCCGCAAAACTGCATTTCAATATACAGGGAAAAGAATGGGATAATCTGGTTAGGAACCTACGACAGGGGGCTGGTCATGGCCAAAGAACTGGGCGGTAAGCTTGCCTATGAGATTTTTGATTTGCGGGATGGTGCCCCAGGTAACTCTGTATATGGAGTTTTGGGTGATGATCAGGGGAAAATATGGATCAGTACCCAGAATGGCCTGGGGAAATTTGATCCGCAAACCAGGAGTTTCGAGAATTACTACCGTGAGGATGGGCTGCTCTCCAACTATTTTATGTGGAAAGCATATTTCAAAGCACCGGATGGAAAGCTTCTGTTCGGTTCTGTGGATGGCTTAAATTTTTTCGACCCGGCTTTAATTGAAAATGATACCATGAGTCCTAAGGTGTTGATTTCGGAGCTTAGAATACATAATCAGCCGGTGAAGTATGGCGACACAATCCAGGGTGATGTAATTCTTAAAAGCCACATCGCTTACCAGGATACCCTGGTTTTAAATCACAGGAACAATGATTTTTCTTTCCGCTTTTATGCCTCGGGTCATGTGAATCCTCAAAAGCTGAGGTATGCCCATATGCTCGTGGGTTATAATAAAGATTGGATTCTCAGTGACAGCCAAAACCGTTCAGCCTCATATGGCAATCTAGATGCCGGAACCTATTTCTTCAGGGTCCGGACAACAGATCATCTTTCATCATGGCCAGAAACTTTCAATGAAAAAGTTGTTATTATTCTGCCTCCCTGGTGGAAGACCAAAGTGGCTTATTTAATCTACCTGATTCTTATTGTAGGTCTGATCTTCCTCATCACGAATGCCTTGATTCGTTTTCTGGGATTGAAGCAGGAACTCATTTACAATGAAAAACTTCACCAATCAAAGCTGATGTTTTTCACAAATATTTCACATGAGTTTAAAACGCCCCTTTCCCTTATAAAAGCCCCCCTGGATGATATATTAAATCAATCTGATCTGATCCCCCAAAACAGGAAAAATTTTCTTGTGGCTCGGGAAAATGCTGATAATCTTTTGTACATGGTAGATGAACTCCTTGAATTCAGGAGAACAGACACGGGAAACAGCACCTTGAAAGCAGAAAAAACCAATCTCATCAGATTTGTGGAAGATTTGGCAAGACAGTTTGAGTATTTAGCGGAACAAAAGGGAGTACATTTTTATTTCCATATTCCTGATGGCCCATTTGATCTGTGGGTTGACCAGAAGAAATTCCGTAGAATAATTAATAATCTGTTAGGGAATGCCTTAAAATACACAAAAAAAGAGGGATTGGTCACTTTATCCTTCATAAAGAGTCCATCAACCTTCAGGTTTAAACCCAATCTCCATACCCTGCAGGTAAACCATGCAAGTAAAAACCTGGATTATGTGGGAGTCCTTGTTTCTGACACGGGTATGGGTATATCCAGAGAATCACTTCCCCGGATTTTTGACAGGTTTTATCAGATTGAACCAGAAAGAGCCAGTCAGCATATCGGTAGTGGAATCGGTCTTGCACTGGTGAAAAATCTGGTATTGTTGCATCATGGGGAAATCAGGGTTGCCAGTGAACGGGGTGTAGGTACAGAGATCCTGGTACTGCTTCCCATGGGAAAAGCGCATTTGAAAAAGGAGGAACTGGTCTCAGATGTGATTGATTCATCGTTCATACCGGTGGATAAAAGTGCGGTAAGCTCGCCCAATTATAACAATGCGGAATCCCAGGAATTTTCAGCAAAGCCATCCATATTGCTGGTGGAAGACCACGAAGATTTGAGAGTCTACCTGAAAGGACATCTGAGTGACGATTACCGTGTTTTTGAAGCTTCCAATGGCAGGGAGGGGTTACAGCTTATAAGCAGGGTCATTCCCGATGTAGTTATCACGGACTGGATTATGCCGGAAATGGATGGTGCTTCCTTTATCAGGGAGATCAGATCAAATGACAGAACCGTTGCCCTTCCCATTATCCTTCTCACGGCAAAATCAGAACTTAAGGACAGGAATGAGGGATTGGAAATGGGAGCAGACCTGGTAATCCTGAAGCCTTTCAATATTCGGCTGCTGATTCAGCAGGTTAAAAGTATGATTGAGAACAACAAGATCCGATTGAGAAAATTCAGCATGGAGAATATGGAGAACCTGGTGCATGTCAAAGAGAGCAGGGATGCAGGTTTTCTTGAAGAGCTGGAAAGTATCATCCGTGCCCACATCATGGATACTGACCTGAATGCTGCCTCAATTGCAAGGGAGATGGGGATCAGCCGGACCTCCCTTTATGAAAGGATTAAATCCATTTCCGGCTATACCATCGGTGGCTACATACAGAAAATCAGGTTGAAATATGCACTTAGGCTTATGCTGTATGAAAATGTCTCCGTTTCAGAAGTATATGTAAAGGTTGGTTTTAGCAGTAGTTCCTATTTTATACGTCTGTTCAAAAAGCAATACAAGACAACGCCCAAAGAATACGTCAGAAATTACCTGAAAACTTCATCTAATTGATATGAAATTATACAATCCGGACTAATTTGCTATAAATCCGGACTATATTTCTATTTACAACCCGCACCGCATTGTAAATTTTCCATCATTAAGCATGCACAATAGGCTTGCCAGAATGAGATCCTTAAACAGGAATGAAAAAATCCGGTTCATACAAAATGGAATCAGCTGAAAAACGAAGTGAGATTCAACGGGTTAGAAGCCGCTTAATAATCATTATCATATTGTTTTGTATTGCTGTATCAGCACTGATACTGGTCCTGCTAAGTTGAAACGGAGAATTATATAATGAAAACGAGTAAGAGTATTCTGAAATTTACACTTCTGTTTCTTTTTACATGTACTGCATGTGAAAAGAAGTTTGATGAATACTATTCGGTCCCTGATGATCTGATTGGAACCATCCTGGAAGTACTCAATGAGGATGGTAATTATACCCAGTTCATTAAAGCTGTGAAGCTGGTAGAATTTGATGATGTTTTGGGAAAGACTGGCAATTTCACTGTATTTGCACCAGATGATGAGGCCTTCTCACAGTTCTTCCTGGAATCGGGATATCCTTCCTTGGAAGATATCCCTGAAGAGGAGCTTAAAGGCATTGTCTTTTATCACATTGTATTCTGGGCGTATTCAAAATTCATGCTTCAGTTTGGCCTGAATATTCAGGATGATGACATCGACTACAGTGCTGCAAATTTTAAACAACCCACAAGATATACCCCGCCAACATCCATTGAATTTGACACCATGGGCAGGAAATATAATGTATATCACGAAACCAAATATATCCCCATTTATTCGACCGCCTTATTCATGGAATTTGATCTGGATGCTTCCTATAACTATTCATTTCTGTACCCCGAAACAACTTTTAAGGGATTTAATGTGGACCGGGCTGAGGTTACTGAGTTTGATGTACCAGCCCAGAATGGATGGATACACAGAATTGACAGGGTTCTTGTACCTCCCCTGAATCATGATAAAATACTGAAACAAAAATCTGAATTCAGCACCTTCCGGAATCTGATTGATAAGCATACTTTTTATCAGTTTAACAGCGGCTACACCACTGCCCAGGATAATGAAGGGGATGTAAATGAAGATGGGATCATTGATTCACTTTTTTTAAAAATGAACAGTCTCTTTCCTGATGGCAGTTCTCCGGATGTGGAAAATGTGGCTTATAGCGGTTACCAGAACATCCTCACCATGTTCGCACCATCCAATCAGGCGCTACAGGACTTTCTTTCAGATCGTACGGAAGGTTATTCTTCTCTTGATCAGATCGGGGAATTCTGGATCAGCTGGTATCTTTCCCATTATATGAGTGCCAATTACTGGCCTTCTCAGTATACAACACTTACAGAGGAGTGGGATTGGGATCTGACTTCATCCCTGGTGGACTGTAATGTATATGAAGAAGACATCCTATATTCACAAATGGCGAGCAACGGGCCATTCTGTGGGATCAATAAATATTTTCTGCCTAAGATTTTTGAATCCGTTGCCGAGCCGGTCATGGGATCTAAGGATTACGAATGGTTTAGTGACATGCTGACATTTTATATGGTGGACCGGCTTCTAAATGAGGATAACCTGATATTTACCTTGTTTGCACCCAGTAATGATGCCATGAGGGCAGCCGGATATATGTTCCGTACCGGATTGGGTGGCTATGGTCTTTACCATGACAGTAATCCACTAACACCTGTGGAGCCAAGTACAGCAAAGAGCATTGTCAGCACACATGTGGTTTTCGGGGAACTTGAAGAAGGTGATTTCGAAGAAGGGACCTTTATTGAAAGCGCCCAGCAAACTTACATTGGTGTCACAGAAAATGGCATTTATGGCGGCGGAGATCTGGCAAAGGCACATGTGGGGGGGGCAGAGCCTGTGGCGGGCAAAGGGGTTCTTTACAGGATTGACCGGATGCTGGTTTCACCAGACAATTCAATTTTTGATATCATTTCCAACACGGGAACTTATCCACAATACAAGCAGTTTTATCAGCTTTGCTTTAAAGCCGGATTGATCGTGCTGGATGAGGATAGCCGCCCGGAAAGCCTGGATAATATTTCCATCGGGAATTTCTACAGCTGTTTTGTCCCCACCAATGAAGCACTTGAGGCGGGTGTCGCAAATGGAGTGGTTCCCGCTGATCCGGATTCCTTGAAGCAGTTTTTGAGATACCATTTTATTGAAGGTGTGGTCTTTGATGACGGCAAGCTTTCCGGTGAATTCAATACGACAAGAATTGATGAGGAAAGCGGATACCTCTTTTCTACTATTGAAATCCTGAATGAAAAATATAAGCTGAGCATACAGGACGAGCTTGGAAATATCAGGAATGTGGTCGCTGCTGATCACATGGCTGAGGATGGTGTAATTCACCAGATTGACTCATATTTACTTTTCAACGAATGAAAGCAATGATGAAAGGGATCCATATGGCAATGGTTTTCTGCTTGCTTTCTTCAGCAGGCTTATGGGGACAGGCATCAATCGTACTTAAAGGCAAGGTGGCAGATAGTCAGACCGGAGAGGCGCTGATTGGTGTTACAGTCATTGAAGTGAATGATGTGAACAGAACCCTTAATGGAACGGTAACAGATATGAACGGAAACTTTGCGCTCAGACTTTCCGCAACAGAAACCATTCTAAAAATCTCATACGTAGGTTATAAGACGAAAGATATTCAAATTAGCAGCCTCGATTTTATTGAGGTGATGCTGGAGGAGGAAACCAAACTTCTGGAGGAGGTAGTGGTTACTTACGAAGGGAAGAAAATAGGTGGTTTTATTCCCGTATCTGAAAGGGATATGACCGGGTCTGTGGAGAGAGTGGAGATGTCGGAACTTGAAGAGGTAAAGAGCTCCAATCTTGGTGAGATGCTACAGGGAAGGGCCAGTAATGTTGATATCACGATGGCATCGGGTGACCCCGGGGCAGGGATGTCGGTCAGGATCAGGGGGACAGCATCCATCAGTGGATCCAATCAGCCTTTAATTGTAGTGGATGGGGTACCATTTGAGATTCAACTGGACGATGATTTCGACTTTGCAGCGGTGACCCAGGAACAATTCAGCGGTTTGCTGAATATTGCACCGGAAGACATTTTATCCATTGAGGTGCTGAAAGATGCTGCAGCCACCGCAGTTTGGGGTTCCCGAGGAGCCAATGGGGTTCTGCTGATTGATACCAAAAGAGGAATTAAGGGCAAGACCACTTTCGATTACCTGTTCAAGTTAACCCTCCAGCAACAACCCAAATCCGTGCCGCTTTTGAATGGAGATTCTTATTCCATGTTGATGCTTGAAGGGATTTTGAATTCCGGATCCACTGAGATACCAGATGAGCTTGCCTACAACAAGGAATGGGAGGAGTATTATAACTACGCTCAGAATACCGATTGGCTCGGATCCATTACACAGACAGGGATTGCTCAGGATCATAATTTTTCCCTTTCAGGCGGAGGAGAAAGTGCACTATACAGATTCTCAGTGGGTTATGTTGATCAGGAGGGCACTACGGTTGGGACGGACTATCAAAGGATTACCTCGAGATTTAATCTTGACTATCATGTTTCCCAAAAACTTCTTTTCTCCGGGGATCTTTCCTACTCTTACTCGGACAATGATATGAGTTATATGGAAAACACAGAGTCAAGGAGCATTCGCGGCCTGTCCTATGTGAAGGCACCCAATATGAGTATATATGAATATGATGCTGGTGGCAATCTTTCAGATAACTATTTTGCTCCAGGGGAAAATTTCCAGGGTCAGGGTTCACAATGGTACAATCCTGTGGCCATGGCCAGTTTAGCCATGTGGAACCGGAAGCAAAGCAGGTTGCGGACCAAGCTGCAGCTTAAGTACGATATACTGGATAATCTTGTATTTCAAAGTTTTGTGGCATATGATCTGGATAATCAAATTGAAAGCAAATTCCTTCCTCAGAATGTTACCGGAATGCAATGGACCTCCTCCTACTCAAATCTGGCCTCGGGGATGGACTATTCAAGTTCAGTGCTGGAGAGCCAGACACAGCTGCTCTATACATATTTAAAAGGAAGCCAGCATAAATTAACTTCCATGGTGGCTTTTACCATTTCTGACAGAAAAAATGGGTGGTATTACGGCAGCACTTCTAACCTTCCTTCTCCCTACCTTTCGAATTATGCCCAGGCGGCTCCAATCAATTGGATCGGTGACGGCTACAGCCAGAACAGAATGATGGCATTCCTGGGATTTGCACATTATTCCCTTTTGGACAGGTATATGGTACAATTCAATATCCGCAGAGAGGGCTCATCAAGGTTTGGATATGAATCCAGATGGGGAACCTTCCCTTCCATTTCACTGGCTTACCGGATTTCATCTGAACCTTTTATGAAGGGCGCCACCTTCCTGAACGATCTCAAACTGAGGTACAGTTACGGGGTGAACGGGAATCAGCCAGGCAGCAGTTATGGCTATTTTAACCTATACAGTACCGGCCAGGAGTATATCGATATGGCTGTGGTTATCCCCACTAACCTGCAGCTTGATCATTTCAGGTGGGAAAAGAATTCACAGGTCAATTATGGCCTGGACCTGTTTGCTTTTAAAAACCACCTGGAAATACATTTTGATGTATATGATCAGAAAAGCAAGGACCTCATTTGGGAAAACCTGGCCCTCCCTTCCACTTCAGGTTTCCCAACCATTACAAGAAACTGGGGATCCATGGATAATAAGGGCTGGGAATTCATGATTGTCGGTGATATCCTGAAAAGAAAGAATTTTAACCTGGAAGTCAATTTTAATATTGCCCACAATGAGAACCGTATCACAGAGATACCCGAGAATTTTGACTTTGAGTATCAGTCTGAAGGAGGCAACGGACAGTATGCCCGAAGGGCTATCGAAGGATACCCCATTGGTGCATTTTACGGATTCAGGTATAAGGGCGTCTATCCCACAGATGCTGATGCGGTGGCACATGACGGAGACGGGAACATGATCATGGATATGGAGAATAAGCCCCTCTATATGCGATATGGGAATGCCGATGGTTATCGCTTCAGGGGTGGAGATGCCATTTACGAGGATGTCAATCATGATGGTTTGATCAACGAATTGGATATTGTTTGGTTGGGTGATTCCAATCCCAGGTTATTGGGTGGATTTGGTCCTAAAATTAAGTGGGGAGAACTGACACTCACCCTTTTCTTTCATTACCGTCTTGGTCAGGACATCGTGAACCGCACCAAGATGTACAATGAAAATATGTATGACAGAAACAATCAAAGTGTTTCCGTGCTGAATCGTTGGAGAAGACAGGGAGACCTTACAGACATCCCCAGGGCGCTATATAACCAGGGATATAACTGGCTTGGATCGGATCGTTTTGTTGAGGATGCTTCTTTTTTAAGATTTAAAAGTGCCAGTATCAGCTACAGTTTCAGGAAAATGGCATCAAAGATCAGGATGAAGGATATTAAAATCTATTTCATGGTTTATAACCTTTTTACATGGACCTCTTATACAGGGGTTGATCCTGAGGTTCCCATGTTCAGCAACGACCCGTTTTTCATAGGAGAAGATAAGGCTGATACACCTCCCCCTCAGAGTTATAGTTTAAGTATAAATATTAAATTCTGATCCATGGGAAGTAAGACCAGAAATATCCTTATCCTGTTCCTTGCGCTTCTTCAAAGCAGTTGCTCTGACTGGCTTTATCTGGAGCCTGAGAGTGAACTGACCAGAGAGGAATTCTGGCAAACGGGTGAGGATGTCAATGCTGTAATAGCCGGCACCTACAAAGAGGTGGCAGGGACTGTGGAGCTCCTTTTTAAGTGGGGAGAATTACGGGCGGACCTGTTGGTACCGGGAGCTAATATATCCGCGGATGACAGAAAGATCATGGATGGATTCATATATCCTGAGAATGGCCTGAACCGGTGGGACCATTTGTATCGCGCCATTAATTATGCCAGCACCGTTCTTAAATTCTCTCCTCTTGTAGTGGAAAGGGATCAGTCCTTCAATGAAAATGAGAGCAAGGCATATGAGGCTGAGGCTCTGTATTTAAGGAGCTTATGTTATTTCTACCTGGTGCGAATTTTCAGGGATGTTCCCCTGGTCTTGGAAGCATCCGAAAACGATGCCCAGGATTATTATCCCCCTGTAAGTTCAGAACACGATATTTTCCTGCAGATTATTGATGATCTCCAGCTAGCTGTGCAGGGCTTACCCACCTCCTATGGCAGACTGGAATACGATAAAGGCAGGGCCACCAAATCGGCGGCCTATGCGCTGATGGCCGATGTCTACCTTTATTTTGAAAAGTATCAGGCCTGTATTGATGCCTGCGACCAGGTTATAGGCAGCGATTTGTTTGGAATGATTGATGGAGAGGACTGGTTCATGAACTTCTTTCCCGGTAATTCCAATGAAAGTATTTTTGAAATCCAGTTTGATAAGGATCTGGATCAGACCAACATGCTGTACAGGATGATGGCCCCAAACCCTGGCGACGGGACTTATCCCGACGGGAATGATGAATTCCGGGTATCACCCTATTTTGTCACTGAATTTGAAAAGTATCCTACCGACAGAAGAGGCGGGAACCGCTCCTATATGGCCTACTCAGGAGCCGGATGGTATCGATTTTCCACTACCAATGTCCTTTGGAAATATGTGGGTACTGAAGGCATTCCGAGTTCAGCCACAGGGGCATCAGCCAGTGGGTATCGTATTGGAAACAAAGAAAGTGATGCCAACTGGATTGTTTATCGCTATCCTGATGTTATTCTAATGAAGGCTGAAGCGCTTATTCAGCAAGGGAACTATTATGATGCAACGGCACTGATAAATCTTATAAGGGCCAGGGCCCTGGTGGAACCCGTTTCAAGCAGCTCCAGTAAGAATACCCTTGAGGACATCCTGTTTGAAGAGCGTGCCAAAGAATTTTGTGGTGAAGGAAAACGCTGGTTTGACCTGATCCGTTTTGGTAAAAGAAATAATTTCGAGCGGATCGATAAATTCATAGAAATACTGGCGGATAATAAGTCTTATGAAGATGCTCAGATCATCAGGAGCAAGTATTCCAATCCTGACAGCTGGTATCTTCCCATTCATCAGGATGAGATCGATCAAAATGATAAGTTAGTTCAGAATCCATACTATAGAAACCAATGATGATTCCGGCTCCATACAGGTTTGTGTTTTTGGTTCTGCTTACAGTTCTTATGAGTCAGTTTTTCACGAATTGTAAGGAAGATCAATATCCTGAGCGGTTTTTTACAGAGGATGAACTTTTGATCTCTGATTATCTTGAGGAAAATTCAGAAAGCTATTCAACCCTGATTCAGGTGCTTGAGATAACGAATTTAAAATCCACATTGAACGCTTACGGACACTTCACCTTTTTTGCTCCTGATAATGAAGCCTTCGAAACTTTTTTATCAGAGCAGGGCAAAACTTCTGTTGAGGAATTTGCCCCAGAGTACCTGACTGCTCTTGTCAAGTACCATTTGCTTAACATTGAAATTGAAAGTTCATATTTCAGAGATGGGGTCATTCAGGATACAACCTATTCCGGGGATCACCTGGTGGTTAGATTTTCTGAGGGAGGGCTTGAGACTGTTATGGTCAATGATGCCACGATCACGGAACGGGATATTTATGTTGAGAACGGGCTTATCCACAGGATTGACAGGGTACTTGAAATCATACTGGGGTCCATTGTGGACCGCCTGGAAGATGATGGGACCTATAGCGTATTTAGCGATGCACTCGAACTCACGGGTATTGGTGACAGCCTGGATATCATCACCGTCAAGGTGAGCGAGGAGATAAGTTTCAGAAGCCGGTTTACACTCTTTGTTGAGTCAGATGAAACTTATGCAAAAGCCGGAATCAACAGTGTTCAGGACCTGGTGGACCGGTATTCTGACTCGGGTGATCCCACGGATATGAATAATGGTCTGAACCGTTATGTTGCCTATCATGTGATCCCGGACCTTTTATTCATAAATGACCTTGATTCTTTCAACTATCAAACCCTTGCAGAGAATATGTTGCTAAATGTGAAGGTGGAAAACGGAATTTTTCTGAACAGGCATAGCGACGAAAAGGGTATTGAGCAGTTTATCACTGTGCTTGAGGATGAATCCAACAAAGCTGCCAAGAACGGGACCTACCATGTGATTGACAAAATCATGGAGCCCTTCGAACCCCTTCCAGTTTATTTGATTGTCGATTTAACCAATTTTCAGGGCCTCAGCCTCGGGCAGGAATATACTGAGATGGAGATGAAGGATATCCATGGAATCTCTGCTGAGAACACAGGGATCTATTTCAGAAATTCAATCCTTGCTGACGGTGAAACCAACCTTCAGACCACAGAGAATGGTGTGGGGTGGGAAGTTGAATTTGAAATACCCCCTGTTGCCCGGGGTAAGTATGACGTTTATTTTCACTGGGCCAGTCATGATATAAATACCTGGTGGGCGCAGGCCTTCTGGGACGGAGCAAGAATGGGTAGCACATTTAGTTTCGTGCATCAAAAAAGATGGCCGGGGCAGGAATGGAAAAGGGATTATAACACCAGTCAGCATATGGGCAGGGTTGTTCTCCCGGAAACAAAATCCCATACCATAAAATTTGTTTCTCTTCAAGCAGGATATGGAAATTTCGATTACCTGGTTTTATGGCCAGCAGATGAATAAAAGCATGATCAGAAGATACCAACATATAACACCCAGATTCGTCGGCTGCCTTGTCGTAATGCTTATTTCCCTAACGCAGCACTCCTGTAATCTGAATAATGAATGGGAGGGATATTATGCCAACACCCCGGCCAGAATCGACGACAATGTGTTTGAGCTGATTGGAGATGAACAGGATTTCAGCCGGTTCCACGACCTGCTGCTGCAATATGGTTTTGAAGATTTACTTTCCCAGGATCAATATTTTACGCTCTTTGTGCCTGTTAATTCTGCCTTTGAAGGTATTCCTGAATACAGTGATGACGAGTGGAGGAAGATCATCGGATTCCATATTCTCTATTCGAAATTATTTTCTTATGATTTTTCTGATGCATCCCTGCTGACCATCATTGGTAAGTTTCTCAATATGCTTGCTTCGGGCGACCAGGATTATTCCATTTTCGATTCCAGAATCAACATGGAAAATGTAGATAATTATTGTCAGAACGGGGTGATCCATGAAATAGACCAGCTTCTCTTACCCAGGCCAAATATGTATGAATACATCATGGCCCTCGATTCATCTTACAGCATCCTCCAGGATTTCCTGAATTCCATGGATGAAAAATATATTGATTATGAGAAGAGCGAGAGAATTGGAGTGGATGATAATGGGAATGCGGTCTATGATACAGTTTGGCTGGAGGAAAACTACTACCTCGATCATGTTGCAGGATTGAATAATGAAACGGAGTCCTTTACCGGATTCATTCCCTCCAATGAGGATGTTCGCATTGCCCTGGAAGAGGTTTCCGGGTATTTCGGAAACATCCGGGATCTTGAGAAGGAGGCCATCGATCAGCTCCTTTTCCTTACTTTCAGTGGTAGTTTTGTTGAAGAGGCCTATACTTTCGAAAGTTTACCTGATACTGTTTATTCCGTCTCAGGTAAAAAGGTGGATAAAACTCAATTGACTATTGCAGAGGGTGACCTGGAGGTCAGCAATGGCCTGGTAAACCTTCTGGATGCAATGACCATTCCCAAAAGTTATTTTTTATTACCCATTTTTATTGAATGTGACAGAAAGGAAAACAGGACTGTATCAAACACAGTGTACCCCATCGAGGTGCTGGGCGATTCTCGGGCCACCAACGGATCCTATGTGGGGTACAATTGCCAGTTTGTAGGAGATTTTCTGCAATTCGAGGTTGATATGGTCCTGAAGACAAAATACTGGATTGTCTGGACCGGTCCGAAGCAGGGTCCTTCCCATTATCAGATCTCTGTAAGAAACGAGCTGACGGGGGATTGGGAATATGTCGGTCCGCCGGTTAACAACTGGACCAAGGGTGCCTTTGTCCTGGTGGTTTCCGGTATTTACGAATTCCAGGAATTTGGAAGCAAACAAGTGAGGATCACTATTGTGGATGAAGCTCCGCTTCCCGGATTTAATTCAATTTTCGTGGATTACATTAAACTGGTACCTGATGAGATTTATGATCAATAGGATACAATTCAAGCTGTTGCCAGTTATAATACTGGCCTTTCTCAGCTTATTTGCCTATGGGCAGGATCAGGTTTTTGTCGTGCGGGGTAAAGTGTATTCTGCAGAAACCGGGATGCCCATTGCTGACATAGGTATAAATTCAGTGAATTCACCCAAAGAGCCGCTGAACACCGATTCGCTGGGTTCCTTTCAGATTACGCTTTTAAATGCAAATGACATCTTGCATCTCACCTATCCCGGATTCAAAGAAAAACAGGTTTTTGTACACGGGAGGGAATTTTTGGAAATATACTTGCTTAATGAAAATAATATCTCGGTAAGTGATCCAGTGGAAATGGTATTCCGGGAGGTTGCACTGAGGGACTTGAGCGGGGCGGTTGAACTGAGTCGTAATAATGAAATGTACCAGCTGCCAGGAGCCTCATTTGATCAGGAATTGCAGGGGAATTTAAGTGGACTCACAGTAACAGGTCGCTCCGGCATGCCGGGTGAGGGAGCCACCATGACAACCAGGGGATATGCCTCTCTCTACTCATCTTCCCTGCCGGCAGTTGTTATTGATGGAATGTTTCAAAGGCCGGAAGGATTCGGAAGTTCCATCATTCATGGATTTTATAGCAATCCGCTGGCAGATATTGACAAAAGGGATATATCAAGCATTGTCCTTCTCAAGGATGCAGCTGAGGCTGGTACCTTTGGCCTCAGGGCTTCCAATGGAGTGTTGCTGGTGACTACGGTGCAGCCCCGCGGCGGACAGACAACCATGGATGTTTCTGTGGCTGGAGGAATCTCCAGTGCACCTGAACAAATTCCTGTTATGGATGCCTCGCACTTCAGCTCGTATTTAATGGAGCAAATGTACGGAGCAGGAATGAGCAGTTCTGATATCTTTTCACGTTACCCCTTTCTGGAAAACAATCCTGATTATTTGTATTTCTCCCGCTACAACAACAATACGAATTGGCAGGATGAAGTGTTTTCCACCGGGAATCTAATGGATGCGCATCTGACAGTCAGAGGTGGTGATGCACGGGCAAGGTATTCCTTGTCGGGCGGTTACCTGTCTAACCAGGCGATAGTCCAAAATGCCAGTTACAGGCGCTTCAATTTCCGTTTTAATTCTGTGGTCCAGGTCTCTTCAAAGCTGGATATTGGTTTCAATCTCAGCTATACTAACGGACAATCCGACCTGATGGAGACCGGAGCTGTACCCCAGACCAATCCCATGTTTGCCAGTATCCTCAAATCTCCGCGATTAAGCGTTTACCAAAAGGATCAGGAAGGTGTCAGTTTACCAATATTTGATGATGTGGCTGATTTTGGACTCAGCAATCCGGCTGTGATTGTGAATGAAGTGGAAGCCAATGATGAAAGCTCAAAATTTCTTGGCGTTTCCTACCTGAATGTTAAAATCACTGATCATCTTGCAGTTCGTGCGCAGTTTGGCATTGACCGCTTAAAATCCAACGAAAAGATCTTCATCCCTTCCTGGGGGATGGGCACCCAGGGAGATGGATCTGCTGAAAGATCCATGAAAGTTAAAGTAAATCAATACTATGCAATCAGTGGGGAGGCACGGGTCAGCTATCAGAAAAGGTTTGGTTTTATGCATGATTTTTCTGCTGATGCAGGAGGCCGATATATGATCCATACCTTATTGCAGGATGCCGGCTCGGCACAGAATTCTGCTACTGATGAGTTCAAGGACCTGAATTCCGGAAAAACGGACGAAAAAAGTGTAGCCGGATTCGAGGACCAATGGTCCTGGCTGAACTATTTTGTGTCGACTAAATATATTCTGGATGACAGGTACATCTTAAAGGCGAACCTCTCGTTGGATGCTTCATCAAAATTTGGCAGCCAGGTGGAAGAGGGTATAAGCCTGGCCGGCCAGGCATTTGCCGTATTACCTTCGGTCGGAATCGCGTGGAGAATTTCATCGGAGTCCTTCATACCCGATTTCAGGTTTCTGGATGAGTTGAAGATCAGGGCTTCCTATGGACTGACAGGAAGCGACGATTTCAAAAATAACTATACCAACCTTTATTATAAAACCATTCCCTATTATTCAATTACAGGATTCACCCTTAACGGGCTATACAATCCTGAATTGAAGTGGGAGCAGGTGAAAAAGGGAAATATTGGCCTGGATCTGGTGATGTTCAATGAGCGTTTCATAATGAATGCAAACTGGTACAAAGAGACCACGGATGATATGATCACGTACAGGGAATTGCCTGTATATTACGGGTACGAATCGTATATGCTTAACGGAGGTTCATGTCAGAACAGGGGGATGGAATACAGCCTGTACGGGCGGATAGTAGACAGGAATTTCAAATGGGAAATAGATGCCCATTTTTTCACCTACAGGAATGAAATCCTGTCTCTTGAGAGTGATCAGATCATCAATGGATTTAAGGGGGGGGAGAAGATCTCAATGGTTGGAAAGCCCATGGGACTCTTTTATGGTTACGAATACCTGGGTGTTTTCTCCAGCCAGGAGGAGGCAGATTTGGCGAATCTCGTGGACAAAGCCGGCAGGAGTTTTAATGCAGGGGATGCCCATTTTAATGACCTGGATGAAAATGGAGTCATCGATGAGCTTGACAAGACCATCATTGGAGATCCCCACCCCGGTTTTGCCACCGGAATTTATAACCGTTTGTCATACAGAGGTTTTACCCTTGGATTTATGCTGACTTATTCCAGGGGGTCGGATGTCTTTAATTACATGAGGTCACAAATGGAATCCATGGCGGGTTATAATAATCAAAGTACAGCCATTTATAACAGGTGGCAGACCGAGGGACAGCAGACTATAATTCCCAAAGCCTCTTTTGGTGATCCAATGGGGAATAACCGCTTTTCGAGCCGTTGGATTGAGGATGGCTCCTATGCAAGGTTGAAAAACATCACGCTTTCCTATACCTTCAGGAAGAACATTGCCTTTATCAATAATCTGAATATTTTCCTGACCGGATCAAACCTGATCACTTTTACAAACTACCTGGGCTATGATCCTGAATTCAGTTATATGGATGGTACCCTGGGACAGGGTATAGATTACGGAAAAATACCACAGCCAAGAAGTGTAATCATCGGATTGAAAATGGGACTCTAAAATGGAAAACGAATGATCAAGAAAAGCAGACCTGGTTATCTTTTAGCAGGCATAGTTGTAGCTTTGACCCTGGTCGGTACCGCTTGTGAAAAGATGCTCAGTTTTTCCAATGACAGCCTGCTTGCTGAGGAGAATGCCTATATCGATGAGTTCTCAGCCAGGTCGGCCGTAATGGGAGTATATGCACTATTGCAGGAGGTTTCTCAACAACTGATCATTCTCGGTGAGTTACAGGGTGACCTGCTGATGGTGACTGAAAATGCAGACAATGATCTAAGGCAATTGAATGAACATACAGCCGATGAACTCAACGTTTATGCCGATGCCAGGGGATTTTTTAAAATTATTGTCAATTGCAACGAGGTTCTGCATAAGATTCATATGGCCAGGGAGCACGATGAAAACATATCTGAGCTTGAGTATAATACTTATATCGCTGAACTAAAGCTTATTCGGGCCTGGGTCTATTTCAAGCTGGTTCAGATTTATGGGGGGGCTCCATATTTTGAGGAGCCTCTGAGTGACTATCAGCTCGGGCAATCTATGGAGCAGAAACTGGATTCCGTGAATACAGAAAGCTATATCCTTGACACCATCCTCTCGCAGATTATTGAGCTCGATACTTTTGACCTTAATATGCTGGAAGAGAGTCCATTTTTCGCCATTCGTTTTAACAAGTTTACCAACTGGGCCCTGCAGGGAGATATCTACCTGTGGCAAAACAATTATCCCTTTGCCAGGAGGGTTTATGACAGGGTATCGGATATTCTGGCCAAAGAAGGATGGGGGGGTACCTACAGATTGCCTTACATGAGCGGTTTCGATTTTCAGGATGTGAACTGGAAGGATTTGTTTCAGTTCAACTACAGTTCGGGGGCCTTTGAAACCACTACAATTTTTGTCATCCCATTCTCCAAACTTTATAACCAGCAACATAGCCTGCAACGTCTCTTTGTCTATGGAGAAGGCGGTGACTACCTGGTCAGGCCTACGGATTATATGCTCAATATTTACCAAAAGCAGCAGGTAGTTAGGTATGAGGTGCAGGTCGATCATGAACGGGGAGCTCCCGGTGACCTGAACAGGGGAAAGGGAGTTAGTTATGACAGCATTGATGGTCGCCCTGTTGTGACAAAGTACAGCCTTTTCAGAGAACCTTTTGATAACGATGCAGGGATCATGGTATACAGGGTTGCAGATTTTCATTTAAAAACCTGTGAGGCTTATGCCAGGATCCGAAGAACCGAAGATGCAATTGCGCATCTGAATGACGGAATCCTTTATAATTCAGCCTGGGGGACCGGTCCCCGCACCAGGGTCAATTTGACCGGTGTAAGTGTGGAAGATCCACGCATCCTGGAGCCCGTAGAGGATCTGATCTTAGAAGAACGCGCTATGGAACTGGCCTACGAGGGGCACCGCTGGTTTGACCTGATGCGGATTGCAAGGCACCGGGAGGACCCGGCCTACCTGGCCGACAAGGTGGCAGCTCAATTTAGTGATGAAGCAAAACAAGCTGAAGTCAGAGAACGGTTGATGGATCCACAGAATTGGTATTTACCCTTAAAACTGAAATAATTACAGATTAATGTATCGTGGTTTAATAATTAAAACTTAAACGCTTATGAAAACTAAACAAGTACTATGCTTAACCTTAGTCCTCCTGCTTGCTGTAGGATGGCAGGCTTCTGTGGGAGCACAGGACATACCCGCAAATTATGTCCAGAATCCCAATATGGAGCACGAACTCAATGCAATCTTCTGGTATGGGAGCTGTTGTGATGCAAATGGATGGAATGGAATAGCCAACTATCCCACCAGGTATATTTCTGATGCAGATGCGCACTCGGGAAACAGCAGCTTCACTTTACCGGCAGGATCCTATGTTTGGGTCTCCTATCCGGTACGGGGACAGGAGGAGAAGAAGATGAAGGCCAGTTTCTGGTACCGGGGATCTTTTTCTTCTTATTGGAACTTCATTTACCGGGATGTGGGGATGACCTACGAGGACCTGCACCCCTTGCTGGCTGAATATGTGGGAGCCGATTCAGCAGTTTGGGGAGGTGAGGGCCAGGATGCCATGCAATTCCTTTTTGGTGGAGAAGATGACTGGACCGAGGATTGGACCTACTTCGAATTTGTGTGGGATATGCCGGGAACCATTCCGGGATGGGGAAACACCACCATGTGGTGGGCATGGTACGAACCGGCCTACCTGGACGACTTTTATTATGGGGAGTGGTATGATGGCCAGTATTCCGGCGAGGAGCCCTTTGATTTTATCAACGGCGATTTTGAAGCTTCCGAACTGAATGTAGAATGGCTGCTCAATGTGGCTTCCTGGGATGATTTTGGAAAGGATGCCTACCTCTCCTGGACGGAGAATAAGACAGAAGCCGGATTACAGAGTTTGCGGCTTCAGAATTACAACCAGGTTACCATTGATACCATTGATATGGTTGACCCGGTTGAGGCGGATTCCATACTTGAGAATACATCCCTGGTTGAAAGAAATGTCACCTATTATCTTCCTGCTATGGGAGCCGAGGATGAGAACATGGAGATGAGCTTCTGGTACAAGGGAAACAGTGCAAAACTGGCCTTGGACTTTTACGATGATTACGGGGTAAGCACCGATGAGTTCCCCCTTCCTGCAGGTGCCATGCTCTATGCCGACAGTGCCAATCCGATGTATGAGATTGATACCATCAGCATGACAATTGATACCCTGAGTACTTACATTGACACCTTCACGGTGGCTGACAGGGGGGCCTACACCAATATCCTGGAACTGCAGATTGACACCCTGATGCTGCAGGCTGACGAAGTACTGGCATGGCAGGATTTCGATGATGCATCGGATTTGAAACTAACTGCCGGTGCCTGGGTATGGTCGGGTTCCAATAATTATGAATATGATGACTGGGCTGCAGCCACCAAGGATGACGAATCATGGTCAGATCCAGAATCTCTCTGGATGCCAGGAGACCCCAACTGGGGAGGTGCAGAAGGATATGTAAATGTGATGGATGACACCCACTATATCTGGGAATTCTGGTATATCGGCCAGGTACAATTCATCCTGAACCTGGGAATGGCCAAATACGATCTTGTGGGAGATCCTGAAGGCATTGTTCCATCTGATGCCACTGCTGATGCTGCTTCCATAACCTGGATGCTGGATTCGAAATACTGGAAAAGGTTCCGCTATGAGTACAAACAGGGAAGCTGGCTGGCTGATGCATCTGCGGTGTCTCCGGCCAACATCAGTTTCAATATCATCGGAACCTATGATGCAGCCGATCTTGGATATGTGGATGATTTCATGGTGGCAACGGGGGCTCCCATGGATCCTGTTATTGATACCAGTTTTGTGGTGATCGATAAGCAGTATGATATTGAGATCACCTATGAGATTGATACTTTAAATACCACTTATAATCCGGCTGGAGCTATGTGGGAACTGCCGGCACAAGCCGATTGGACCAATTGGATACTGAAGTGGACCAACCCGGGTGGTGATATAGGTGGAACTCTAACCTTGTTAATTGAGGCAGTGACAACAGCTTCACCGGATATCATCATTCCGCTTGAGAAAGAGGAGTTTGATGATGAACATGCCGGGTGGAGCTATTTCGATGATTTCGTGTATCGAATTGCCGAACCTGAGGGTATTAACAGGGACCTGGCGAAATATGACCTCCATACCTATCCCAATCCGGCCAGTGATGTAATCAATCTGAGCATCCAAATACCGCTGGACAGGGTAGATATATTCAATTCGCTTGGACAATTACAAATGAGCCTGGATCATCCGGGCAGGGTTCTCAATATCGGGCAACTCCAGGATGGTATCTATTTCATCAATGCAAGTGATGAAATGGGTGTGGTCCATAAGGCCAAGTTTATCAAAAGATAGTAGTAGTTTTTAGTGAATTCTCTGAAATAGGTGCGCGATCCGCGCGCGCCTATTTCTTTTTCTTCTTAGGCAGTATTAAACTGTAATTCATATGACGAATACTGTTTTGATATTCATGCTGGGATTTATGTGCACTTTCTCTTTGAAGGCTCAGGCTGTTTTCGAAATCATTCAGGGTGCTCCGGGTCCTGTGATCGGTGAATCCAACGTTGAGGCCGAAAACAATGCTTATGGATTTGAGGGAGGGAAAGTTGTCAAACTTGGCAGCCTTTACTGTTTTTTTTACCGCATACAACAAGGTATTTGACAGTTATTTCGCCAGCATCGGCTGGTTTCAGGTACAGTTGATCAAATGAGTTAAACAAGATAAAACCCAAACGATGCGGAACTTAAATCTCTGTTTTATAACCTGTCTTCTGACTTCGGTCACATTCAGTTCCTGTAATTTTCGATTGGACAGAAATGCCCGGGAAGGAATCACCTTTTACATCAGCTCCGTTGGAAATGATTCACATCAGGGAACCTCTGAGGATAAGGCATGGAAATCCATTGACAAGGTCAATGCTTATGGCTTTTCCCCGGGAGACTCAGTCCTGTTCAGGGGTGGAGATGAATTTGAAGGTACCATCAAACTTGGATCTGAAGATTCTGGCACTGAGCCTGAACCCCTAGTGATTTCCTCTTATGGAGCGGGGAAGGCAGTTATAAATGGAGGCCTCCAGAACGCAATCATGGCGGATAGTTGCACTTATCTTTCTTTAGAAAATCTGGAGCTGGTAGGAGCCGGGCGTAAATCCGGTAATACCACGGATGGCTTGCTCGCAATGAACTGTATGGGGATAAGTATAGTTGAAGTAAAAGTTCATGGTTTTCAGAAGAGCGGCATCCACCTTCATCGCTGCGATGATGCATCCATTACCCATGTGTATGCCCATGAGAATGGATTTGCAGGGATCCATGTAACAGGAAGCACCATGCAGGATCCGGAAAAATATGACAACCACAATCTGTATATAGGTTATTGTGTGGCCGAGAACAATCCCGGGGATCCCACAGTGCTTAAGAACCACAGTGGAAACGGAATTCTTGCCTCCTCGGTCAGAGGAGGGATCATTGAGTATTGCGAAGCGTTTAACAATGGCTGGGACATGCCCTGGACAGGGAACGGACCGGTGGGGATCTGGATCTGGGATTGTAACGATTTCACCATCCAGTTTTGTATTGCTCACCATAACCGGACCAATCCTGTTGCAGCAGACGGAGGGGGATTCGATTTTGACGGCGGGGTGTCCAATTCTGTCATCCAGTACTGCATTTCACATAACAATGAAGGGGCAGGTTTCGGCCTGTACGAGTTCGGGGCGGCCAAGCCCTGGGAGAACAACACCATCCGGTACAACATCAGCCAGGATGACGGTATCATCAACGCGGGTTCCATGGGGATCTGGAAGAACGATGAAGGAGGGGTAATGCGGAACTGCGACATTTACAACAACACTTTTTACAACAGCCTGGAAGAAGGCTCCAACCTCTGGCTGTATGATAACTATCCTGGATTCCGTTTCAGGAACAATGTATTTGTCTATAACGGTTCGCTTACCAAAGGGGGTAAAACTATTAAAGATGAGGTTTTTCAGGGGAATCTTTACTGGAACCTTGCAGGGGAGGCACCATTTGAAGGTTTTAAAAGCCTGGTCGAATGGGCAAATACCACCGGTCATGAGAACGTGGAGGGCAGGTTTGCCGGGTTTTATCTCGAACCTCAGTTCCAGAACGCCGGATCCCTGGAAGTTACGGATCCGGAAATGATCGTTCCGGAAAACCTTTCAGGTTACATTCCTGTTGCCGGTTCCCCCCTGGTAAACAACGGACTCGACCTGAAAAAACTCTTCGGCACGGATCCGGGGAGGCAAGATATTCTGGGCAGGGCTATACCGGCAGGGGGGGCTTTTGATATCGGAGCCATTGAATTCATCCAATGACAGAAAACAGTTGCTGTGGTCAGACTAAGCCGGTAAAAGAAAGCGTACGAAGGTGATCCTGACAAAAACAATTGTATGAAAATAAAATACCTGATAATATGAATAAAGTAAATCGGATAGGGATAAGTGTGATGGTCGTCCTGTCATCGTTCACCGGGTGTTCCATCAACCAGGATGACAGTACATCCCTTTTCTCCGGCCCAGCCGGACCGAAGGGAAAGATTCTGCTCGATGCAGGATGGAGATTTTACCTGGGAGATCTGACCGGGGCGGAGGATCCCCAGATCGATGATGGCTCATGGCGAAGCCTGGACCTTCCCCATGACTGGAGCATCGAAGATATCCCGGGATCTGGCAGTCCGCTGGACCCGGAAGCGGTAGGAGGCATCAACACGGGATATTTCCGTGGCGGCACGGGGTGGTACCGGAAAACTTTTGATCTGCCGGCTGACCTGAAGGGAAGCAGACTCTCCATTCTATTCGAAGGGGTATATATGGATGCAACCGTTTGGATCAATGGCTCCCTCCTGGGGAACCACCCTTACGGCTATACCAGCTTCTGGTACGATATCACTGACCAACTGGTTTTCGGGGAAGAAAACTGTATCGCGGTGAAGGTCCGGAATGAGGGCAGGAACAGCCGCTGGTACTCGGGTTCGGGGATTTACCGTCATGTGTGGCTCACGGTTACGGAACCGGTCCATATCCCCCATTGGGGAACCTCGGTAACCACTCCCCTGACCGGGGAGGATACCGCCACTGTTCTGGTCATTAATGAGATAGTGAACCAGGGTGAAAAAGCGGAGAGTTTGACAGTGAAGACCAGCATTGTAAATCCCGGGGGCATAGAGGAAGCTTTCAGGGAGGATAAGGTTGAGATAGCTGCAGGAGCAGCCATCCAGTTGAGCCAGCAGATCGGGATCACCTCGCCCGGACTCTGGTCGCCGGAATCCCCGTCGCTCTATCGGGCCATTACCTCCGTGGAAGGAGGGAAGTCGCGGTTATTGGACAGGGTTGAAACCCCTTTTGGTATCCGTTCCATCACATTATCGCAGGAGGGATTTTTTCTCAACGGTGAGAACGTTATTCTGAAGGGCGGATGCATGCATCACGACAATGGGCCCCTGGGCGCCGCCGCCTATGACCGGGCAGAGGAACGGCGGGTTGAATTGATGAAGGCCAGCGGCTTCAACAGTATCCGCTGTGCGCATAACCCCCCATCCACGGCTTTCCTGGAAGCATGTGACAGGATCGGAATGCTGGTGATTGATGAGGCATTCGACATGTGGAGGCGGCCCAAGAATGAACAGGATTACCACCGTTTCTTCGATGAATCCTGGGAATCGGATGTGGCCAGCATGGTGAAGCGCGACCGAAACCATCCGAGTGTGATCATGTGGAGCATCGGGAACGAGATTCCGGAACGCGCTGAACCCGAGGGGGTGGAAACGGCAAAAATGCTTGCGCAATTTGTCAGGGAACTGGATCCGACCAGACCGGTCACATCGGCTGTGAACGGGCTCAATCCAGATAAGGATCCCTACTTCTCTGTGCTCGATGTATCGGGATACAATTATGCCTTCGGAGGGGATCATGGCCGGAAAAGTGTATTTGAAACGGACCATGAACGTGTACCCGGAAGGATCATGTACAATGCTGAGTCCTACCCGCTGACTGCTTTCGGGGCCTGGATGGATGTGCTTGACCATCCTTATGTGATCGGGGATTTTGTCTGGACCGGATTCGATTACCTTGGAGAGGCCAGCATCGGTTGGCTGGGATATCCGCATGAAGGCAGTTTCTATCCATGGAACCATGCCTTTTGCGGTGACATCGATATCTGCGGGATAAAGCGCCCCCAATCCTATTACAGGAATGTGCTATGGGGATCAGGTGAGCAATTGTCCATCTTTGTTAAACCCCCTGTCCCCTCCTTCCCGGAGAATCCCGACCGCATCCATTGGAGCAAGTGGCACTGGCAGGATGTGGTGGACTGCTGGAACTGGCCGGGGCATGAGAGCAAGCCTCTCGATGTGGAGGTCTATAGTGCCTACGACAGGGTAGAGCTTTTCCTGAATAATGAATCGCTCGGTATCCGTACCACAAACCGGGAAACGGAATGGATCGGCAGGTGGAGTGTCCCCTATCAGCCCGGAACTTTAAAAGCGTTTGCCTACCGGGGTTCCCAGGTGGCTGACAGCTGTGTACTTACCACCGAATCGGCACCTTCAAAGATAACTATGGTAGCAGACCGTTCCGAGATCCAGGCCGGAGGCCAGGATCTGAGCTATATATCTGTTGAGATCGTCGATCGCTCCGGCATGAGGAATAGCACGGCGGAGAACCTCATCCATTTTGAACTGGAGGGCGAGGGCACGATTCAGGCGGTGGCCAATTCCAATCCGATGAGTGCGGAAAGCTACCAGCAACCCTATAGAAAGGCCTTCCGCGGGAGATGCCTGGTGGTGGTAAAATCCGGCCGTTATCCCGGGGAGATTACCCTTACAGCCACTTCTGAGGGGCTGGATCCTGCAACTATCCAACTTGTAACAAACTGACAAATCAAGAAATATGAAAGCAATTTGCGTCATTCTCGGTTTATTCATGATCTCCCCGGTTCAGAAAGATGACACCCTTCCCGGTGCATACAGGGAGGTTGACCAGGTGATCTGGATCGTTTCCGACCTGGATCATACCCTCTCCCAATATGATCAACTCGGATTCAGCGAAGTTCTGGATTTGGGCAAGGCCAAGGTGAAATCCCGATCCGGGAATGGGTCCGAAGAAGGGGAGTGTACAGTCCTACTGGCCCGTGCAAATCTTGGAGGTGCCATTGTCAACTGGATTCAGCCCCTGGAGGGCCACTCTCTGTTTCACGAATTCAGGGAGGCCCATGGTGACGGGGCCATGAGCCTGGTCCACAGGTTCCCCGGTGAGAAAGAGCTTAAAAAGGAGATTCACAGGCTCGATGGATTCGGGATCGGACTAATGGGGGAAATAACACTGGTTACCAGTAAAGGTGACCTCGAATTCATCCTGATGGATACCGGGCAGGAGGGAAAGTTCATACTGGGATTCACTGTGGGCAGGGATCCGATGAATATCACGGAAGAGTTAAGCAGGATGAACCGCCATTCCATGAAGCTGAACCAGTATGCATTCGCCATCAGGGATCCCGACCCGGTTTCTGGCTACTGGCAACAGTTTGGCCTGCCGGCATTCGAGATCAATCACCCCGAACTTGGGGAAACCAGGTATTACGGTGAGCTGGTTGACCACAGCCTGATCCAGGGATGGCAGCGGCATGGAACCATTGCCTATGAATGGTGTATTCCGGTGAAACCTCCCATCGTGTACGAGGACCATATCCAAAAACACGGCGAAGGGATCCATCACCTGGCTTTCTCGGTGGAGGACATGGACCGGGTGCTGAATGATTTCAAATCGCGTGGATTCGTGGTCTCCATGGGAGGAACCTGGGGGGAGAAGGGCAAGCCCGGTTCGGGCCGGTACGAGTATATCGATCTTGAGCAGTCGGGTGGACTGACCATGGAGTTATTGTGGAGCCATTCGGAGTAAACCTAAAAAAACCTGAAATGAAAAACCACCTCCTGTTCATTGTCCCCGCCATTTTCCTTTCCACCCTTCTGCCGGCTCAAACAGAAACAGAGATACCCGAAACGGTGGATATCCGGAAGGAGACGGTAATCCTTCCCACCTATCTCGTGGATGATCCGGACCGGATCCCCAGGTTCTATGAGGGACGCGCCTACCAGGGTGCCCAGGGGAAAGTGTATCCCTATCCCATCTTTGAGAGCCTTTCGGATACCCGGGTTGAACGTGAATATGAGATGATCTATCTGGAGAACGAGTATATCCAGGTAGAAATCCTCCCCGAGATCGGGGGCCGGTTGTTTGGAGCCCTGGATAAGACCAACGGCTATGATTTTATCTACCGGCAGCATGTCATCAAGCCTGCTTTGATTGGAATGCTGGGCGCATGGATATCCGGGGGCATTGAATGGAACTTTCCGCACCACCACCGTGCCACCGCTTTCATGCCTGTGGACTGTATCATGCAGCGGAACCAGGATGGGAGCAGCACGGCCTGGATCGGGGAGCTGGAGATCAGGCACCGCATGAAATTCATGCTGGGGGTGACCGTCCATCCGGGGAAATCCTATTTCGAAGTTACCTTCAAGCCCTATAACCGGACCCCGTTCATCCATTCCTTTCTCTATTTTGCCAACACCGGGGTCCATACCTCGGATGAGTACCAGGTGATTTTTCCGCCGGCCACCCAATTCGGGACCTATCACGGAAAGAACCAATTTGTCAGCTGGCCTGTATCCCATGAGGTCTTTAACAGCGTGGATTACACCGAGGGTGTGGATATTTCCTGGTGGAAAAACCACCCTGAATGGACCAGTATCTTTGCCTGGAATAATACGGATGATTTTGTCGGGGGATACGATCACGGCAAAGAAGCAGGCATACTCCTGTACTCAAATCACCATATTGCTCCCGGGAAAAAGTTCTGGACCTGGAGTACGGGTCCCCGCGGGCAGATGTGGGATGAAGCGCTGACCGAAACGGATGGTCCGGAACTGGAGCTGATGGTCGGGGGCTATTCGGATAACCAGCCTGATTACAGCTGGCTCCAGCCTTATGAATCGAAGTTCCTGAAGCAATATTTCTATCCCATCCGGGAAATCGGAAGTGTGAAGAATGCCAACCTGGAAGCAGCCGTAAACCTCGAAGTCATTGAAAAAAACAAGGTCAGGATCGGTCTGAATACCACCTCCCGGCGGGAAAAAGCAAGGGTGGAACTTTCTGCCAGCGGTGCGGTACTTTTCTCCGAGACGATCTCAATTGACCCTGCTCATCCCTACCTGAAGGAGGTCGGGATCGCGGAAACAATCCTGGAAAAGGATCTGAGGATTGCACTGATCGCGGAAACAGGAGAGGAATTGATCAGCTATACCCCGGTTGTGACTGAGAAGACGGAAATGCCCGATGAGGCGGTCCCCCCCGGCCCTCCGGAGGAGATTGGTACGGTGGAGGAACTCTACCAGACCGGACTGAGGCTGGAGCAATTCCACAATCCCTCCTTTGATCCGGAACCATATTATACGGAGGCGCTCAGGAGGGATCCGGAGAATTACAGGGTAAATACGGCTATGGGAATTCGGAACCTGAGGAATGGCAAATTCCCTCAGGCTGAGGAGTACCTTCAGAGGGCAGTGGAAAGGATTACCATGAATTACACGAAACCGAGGGACGGGGAGGCATCTTATTACCTTGGGTTATGCCAGAGATTCCAGGGGAAATATGAGGAAGCTTACCGGAACTACTATCAGGCCACCTGGAGCCAGGCATTTCATTCTGCAGCCTATTACCAGCTGGGAGAACTGGCCTGTCACAAAAAAGCGTTCGGGGAAGCCCTTCAGCACCTGGAACGTTCCCTTTCAACCAATATCCATCATACCAAAGCACAGAATCTGCAGGCCGCTATCCACCGGAACCAGGGTGTATTTGATGATGCCATCGAATTTGCCAACCGGGTGAGTGGTGAAGATCCGCTCGATTACATGTCCCTGTGCGAGACCTACCTGGCCCTCAGCGGAAGCGGCAGGAAAAATGAGGCTGAAGAGGCACTTGCGGTAATAAGGGAACGGATGCATGGAAATGTCCAATCGTACCTTGAATTATCCATGGATTATGCCGGTGCCGGACTCTGGGAAGATGCCATCAGGGTACTTCATGAAATCTATCTGGAAGGCGATGACCAGAGGGAAACCTTCCCGATGGTCCATTATTTCCTGGGTTATTTCTGGCAACAAAAGGGCGATGCAGAGAGGGCGAACCGCCATTACGAACTTGCATCGGAACAATCGCCCGACTACTGCTTCCCATTCAGGCTGGAATCAATAGGGATCCTGGAGGCTGCAGCTGAAATCAATCCAGGTGATGCCAGAGCGGAGCTTTACCTGGGAAACCTCCTGTTCGACATGCAACCTGAACGGGCCATGAAAGCCTGGGAGCATTCTGCTGCCCTGGATAACTCCTTCTGGCTTACCCACAGGAACCTTGGAATGGCTTATTACAAGGTGGATAACAACATCCCCCTGGCTGTGGAACACTACCTGAAAGCAATTTCCCTGAAACCGGATGACCAGCGCCTGCTTTACGAGGTTGACCTGATCCGTGCAGCCGGCAGGGAAGACCCGGAAATCAGGCTGGAACTATTAAAACAGCATCACGATATCATTGCCCATAACAACGTATCTGATGCGCTTTCAAGGGAGATCATGCTCCTGGTGCAGTTGGGCCGCAACCCGGAGGCACTGGAGGTGATCGAGGCAAACCATTTCAAGCAGTGGGAAGGGATCAGCAAGGCTTACAACTCCTATGTCGATGCCCACCTTTTCCTGGGATTGGAATACCTGGAAAAGGGGCAAAATGCTACTGCACTTGAACATATGCAGAAAGCCGGAGAATTCCCGGCCAGCATGATGGTTGCCAGGCCCTACAGGGATGGCCGGGCAGGACAGGTTTATTATCATACAGGCCTTGTATATGAATCAATGGGCAAGGATAAGCTGGCCATGGAAAGCTACCGGTTTTGCGTTGAGGAGCGCCTGAGCCCAACCCTTGATGATGCCCACTTTTACAAGGCACTGGCGCTTGAAAAACTGGGCAGGAAGGAGGAGGCGAATGCGATATACGAGGGACTGGTTTCCCTGGGTCAGAAGAGAGTCGACTTCACCCAGCCCGATTTCTTCGCCAAGTTCGGAGAGCGTGAGACTCCCGACGACAGGCTATCTGAAGCATACTACCTGATGGGTATGGGATACATGGGGAAAAAATCCGGGACTCAGGCGAAGGCCATGTTTGCCCAGGCAGTCAGTCTGAACATCAACCATGTTTGGGCTGCCCATTATTTAACTGAAATTCAAAAGTAACGCTCCATGAAATGTTCAAGACGGGATGCACTTACAATTTTAACCATTTCTTTTCTACTAACCACCTGGATTGCCAGAGCAGCGGCCCAGGAATCCGGTTATGATATTGTTGTTTACGGAGCCACGGCGGGGGGGACTATTGCTGCGATTGCCGCGGCAGAAGAAGGAGCCAGTGTCCTTCTGATCGAACCCGGGAGAAATGTGGGCGGTATGGTTACCGGGGGGCTCTCCCACAACGATTATGGCGACAGGAGCGTCATAGGCGGGATGGCCCTGGAATTTTATAAAAAGGTAGCGGAGCATTACGGCCAATCCCTGTTTTACTGGCGCGGACCGGAACCCCATGTGGGGGAGAGGATCTTCCGGGAGTGGATGGAGGAAGCGGGCGTGACCGTGTTGTTCGGGAACCGGGTTGAAGGGGTGATTACCCGTGATCATCATATTGACCGGATCAGGCTGACCGATGGCAGCAGTGTTTTGGGAAAGGTATTTATTGACGCAACCTATGAAGGGGACCTGATGGCACGGTCCGGAGTTTCCTATTCGGTAGGCAGGGAAGGAGTAAGCGAATTTGGTGAATCCTGGGCTGGCCGGCGGGCAATATTGCCCGATGGACACCAGATGCTGCCCATGGTGTCCCCTTTCGATGAAAATGGCGACCTGTATCCCCTGATTAACCCCGCTCCATTGGTGGGGGAGGGTCAAGCCGACCGGGCCGTTCAGGGATATGGATTCCGTCTGATTGTCACCACTGAGGAATCCAACCGGATCCCGTTTCCGAAGCCGGATAACTATGATCCGTCAATATATGACCTGGTCAAACGCTACTATGGGGTATATCCCGATGCCGGAAACATGGTGCACCTCTGGCCCACCCTTCCGAAAGGCAAGACAGACTTAAATTCCTCCGGTCCTATTTCCACTAACGTTATTGATGGCCTGAACTGGGAATATCCTGAGGCAGATTACACCAGGAGGGATGAGATCTGGCAACAGATGAAGCAATACACCCTTGGATTATTGTATTTCCTTTCCTTTGATCCATCGGTTCCCGAGAGGATCAGGTTGGAAACCAGGGAAATGGGTTTATGTAAAGATGAGTTCACGGACAATGGCCACTGGCCACACCAGCTCTATATCCGCGTGGCAAGGAGGATGAAGGGTGAATATTTCATGACCCAGCATGATCTGGAATGCGATACGGTGAAGTATGATGCCATCGGTATGGGTTCCTACAATATAGATGTCCGTCATGTTCAGCGTACCTATATACCAGTCAGCCGGTTCCCTGAATTGCACTACGAGGTTTATAACGAGGGTTACCTATCCATCCCAGTTGCCCCGTATCAAATCCCCTACAGGTGCCTACTGCCAAAATACGATGAATGCAGGAACCTGATCGTTCCGGTTTGCATTTCAGCAAGCCATGTAGCCTATGCATCGGTAAGAATGGAGCCACAGTACATGATCATGGGTCAGGCAGCGGGTATAGCCGCGGCCATGGCGGTACAGGATGAGAGGGAGGTCCATCAGATTGATATCTGGCGCCTGCAGCAGAAACTTGCCTCCCGTGGACAGGTACTTTCTCTTGAGAAGAATGTTTATGGCGCATTTGGATACGGTGATGAGATCATCATCGACAATGGCATGAAAAGGTTTACATCTAAAACAGGATCATGGATGGAGATTGAAACAGAGCAGAAAGGCCGGTACCAGATGAACTTTGCCAGGAACAGTGGTTTAAGCGGATCCTTTTCATTTATCCCATGGCTCTTTCAGGCAGGTACCTATGAGGTGAGTATCTGGTTCCCCTCAGATGCATCTTACTCTGATGCTGTCTCCGTTTCGGTCAACCATCGGGGAGGTATGCAACAGATTATTTTAAACCAGAAGGAAAACGGGGGTCGCTGGGTTCCTTTAGGCACCTTCGGGTTTGAAGCCGGATATCAGGAGGTGGTCAGGGTGACTTCGTCTGATGCAAAAGGGCCTGTGGTGGCCGATGCCATCCGACTTCAAATTTTAAGGTGATCAAAAACTGAAGCACCATGAAAAAATCCATTCAGCTTGTCGTTTCGCTATCGGCTCTGGCATCGCTGCTGTCATGCCAGAGACCTGATGCAAAAAATCCGGTCGTCGTGCAGATCTTTCCCGACTCCGTCCTGTCCGAAGTATCCCACCATCCCGTTGGGATCAACCTGGACTATTTCACGGATGATGACAACTACCTGAAGCCAGCGATCCGGACAGCCGATGCGCTGAAATCCATGGGTGTGAAGTACCTGCGGTACCCCGGCGGGAATAAATCCGATTTCTATTTCTTCTCGGTTGCGCCGTACGAGGAGTCGGTCCCGACCCTGGCCCGTACCGGCAGGGGGGCGGTAGGCGGCCGTCACAAAATGCTGAATGATTATTCGGAGTTTGCCGTGGATGTGCTTGATTTCGATGAGTTCATGGCAATCTGCAGGGAGGTGGGGGCCGAGCCTGTGATCTGCGTTGCAGCAGATGAATACCTGGTGGATTACCCTCAGGGGTGCACCTGGTCGACCCGTGATGAACTTCTGGCCCATGCTGTCGAATGGGTGAGATATGCCAATATCAAAAAGGGTTATGGCATCAAATACTGGATGATCGGGAATGAAAGCTGGCACGAACAGAATGAGAATTCAACAGCCGGGATCTATGCGAGGGATGTCATTGAGTTTTCGAAGGCCATGAAGGAGGTGGACCCATCGATCCTGATCATACCCAACGGGAACGATGTGGCTTTCAGCCAGACAGTCCTGGAGATTGCCGGAAATCATTCAGACATGCTGTGCGTAAGCAATTATCCCGTCTACCGGTATCATGCAGGGTATGTCACCTACCGGGATACCCTCCAGGACCTGACCTTCCCGGTGAAAAACGCACTGAAGGCCATGGAGAATGCCGGAATGAAAGGGAAATTAAAGATCATCGTGGCCGAGTACGGACCCTTTGACTGGGGGGACAAATGGCCCATGATCAATGATATGGGACATAACCTCTGCAATTTTGAGATGACCGGCGAACTGTTGCTTATCCCTGAGGTGGAGTTCCTGGCATTCTGGAACACCAGGTGGATCGATAATGACCTTGAAGGGCACAGTGTATTCGATGCCCTTGACCGGAACGGGAACCTGAATGCCAATGGCATGGGATTGAGGATCTGGGGGAACTACCTGGGAGATCTCATGGTGCGCACCACCTCCACGGTGCACCTGCGAAGCTTCGCAAGTTACACTCCCGGTTCACAGCAGTTGTTTGTTTATCTGCTCAATATGGTGAACGAGCCGCAGGAGGTTGAACTGTTGATCGGGTATCCCGAGACCCCGGAAGTTGTCTTTGCAGGCGAACTGTCGGGAGATGGTCCGGACGATGTGGACCCGATCTGGAGGGAGATCAATCTTCCGAAAAATTCCACAAGGATCCGCTTGAATGGAACCAGCATCACTGTCCTGGAATACAGGTTGAACTGAAAAAAGATCAATGGCTATGAGATTAATTCTGATTGCCGCAATATTCATCGTTATAGTCCCGCGTACCCAGTTGAGTGGACAGGAAAACAGCAGCCGCCTGATGAAAGGCCTTGCCTACAGGCATCTGGGGGCACCGGAGGGGAGGTGTTCGGATATCGATAAACTGAACATATCCTGGTATTACAACTGGACTCCCGAGCCCGGCTGCCCTGTTATGGAAGGAGTGGAGTTTATTCCCATGATCTGGAGCGATAAATATCTGGTGGGTGATAATTACAGAAAGTTTCTCGAACCGCTGACCGGTTCGGGCCATCCCGCTCTTCTGGGATTTAATGAGCCCAACTGGAAAGGTCAGGCTGAGATGAGCGTGGAGATGGCCCTTGAATGCTGGCCCATGCTGGAGAGAACCGGATTGCGGCTGGGCAGCCCTGCTACTACAGGACGATCCGGGCTCGACTGGTCCATCGAATTCCTGAAGGGGTTAAAAAAACTGGGGTACCGGGTCGATTTCCTGGCACTGCACTGGTACGGTGATTGCAGCAATATGGAGGATCTGCGTTCATTCCTGGATTATTACAGTGCGTTCGATATGCCCATGTGGCTGACTGAATTCTCCTGCTTTAAACAGGATATGGAGACCAATGCATCCTTTCTGGAACAGGTGGTGCCATTGTTGGAAAACTATCCCAATCTGGAACGGTATGCATGGTATTCCAATCGTACTACAGAGGAAACATATGCGGGTGCGGCCCTGGTCAATCCCTCCGGGACCCCTACTCCTGCCGGTGAAATTTTCAGGAAGCTGCCGGTATCAGGACAACATAACACGGACCAACCGGAAGCCCCAGATCTCGAACTGGAGATCATTGACTGGCACGATGGTCCGGTCATCCGAAAAGGAGATCCCGGAACCGTGGATATCAAACACGGTTTTGAAGGGGGCAGGGTCATCCGGCAGGAGGGCTGGTACCACCTGTTCACCTCCGAGCAGGCGGGCGATCCCAAATGGGTGAAAATGCGCCTGGCTCACTGGAAAAGCAGGGATGGGGTAAAATGGGAGCGTGTCTCCACATTGTATGAGTCGTCCGGTGATTTTACCGGCACGGACCCCAGGGCGGCACTCTGGTCGCCCATGCCGGTCTTTAACGAGGAGGATTCCACCTGGTACATGACTTACGTGGCCTACAGGTGTGCACCCAATACCAGGGATCAGTTCCTGAATAATTTCGGGGGCCGGATCATACAGGCCCGGTCGCTGGTAAAGGGTACCGGCGGACTCGGCGGACCTTACCGTGATATTGCCGTGATCCAGGAGCCGGGGCCGCTGGCCGATGAATGGGAGGGCCTTCAGGGGTCCGATTCCTTCTTTCCTTTTAAACTGGGCAACAAATGGCTGGCATTTACCGGTTCCGCTAAAACCGAAAAACTGCCTATGGAGTTCTGGGGCAACGGACTGGCGCTGGCCCCTTCCCTCACCGGGCCCTGGATCAGGCTGACCAGGAGGAGCCCGGTGGAATTCGGCACCAACTTTTCTGAAAATCCCATCGTCACCCAACTCCCGGACGGCACCCTGGTGGCGGTGATGGATTCTCACGGCAGCGGGTTCGGCTATTCGGTTTCCACGGACGGACTGAAATGGTCGCCCATGAAATACGTGGTAGTGACCGATAAGCTGGGTAAGTGGTGGGCTGAGTTCCGCACCCCGCTGGGCCTGGTGCCGGAGGAGGATGGGACCTTTACCCTCTTTTTCACCGTGATGAAAGAGCCTACCGATTACTGGGACCACCTGGGAGAAGAGGGCTATGTGCTGGATACAGGTTTCGACAGTGTGGGAAAGATGACCCTCAGGATCCACTAACGACAACAGAATCATGAAAAATCCGATACGAACGATTAAAAAAGATCCGCTCAACCTAGCGGTCCCGCTGGTCCTGTCCATCCTGGGTATGACGGCCTGCAACAGTGATACCGGGGGATCCCCGGTCCCTGTCATCTCCAATGCCTTCCCTTTCGAGCTGCCGGATCACATCAGGCAGGTTACTACCTTCGGACAGCGGGCAGACTGGTCCCATGACGGGACCAAGATCCTGTTCATCGAGAAGACTTTCGGGGATGTGTACGAGGTGACCCTGGAAACCCTCGAAGTAAGGCCCCTGACCCATCACTATTACCATGAGGGGTATGTCCGTGCCTTGTACCTGAGCAATGGGGACATCCTGCTGTCCGGTGCCCGGAAATTTGATGCTGAGAACCCGGTTCCCAGCCGGAAAAGAGACGCGGAACTATGGGTCCTCGATCAGGATGGAAATGAACCGCCTCATGCACTGGGAGAGTTTTGTTACGAGGGTCCGGCCGTTTCCAGGAAAAACCTGAAGATCGCCTGGTCGTCACGCGGTGACCAGCCCGGCGCCGTAGATTACATGGCTGAGATCAGCTACACGGACAGGGTTCCCGGACTTGTCAATAAACGTGCGGTGCTGACCAAGGAAAACCTGCCGGGGATTCTGGACATCGAGACACAGAATTTCAGACCTCCCGATGAGGATGAACTCATTTTCAGCGCGTATAGTGGAGAATACCGGGTATGCGAGGTCATGGGGGTACACCTGGAGACAGGGGAAATCATTAACTATTCCCTCAGGCCGGATGAATATGACGAACCTGAGGGTATATTTCCCGACGGTAATCATATACTGGTGGAATGTGATCGTCACAACCAGGGGGGGACCAGTCAGATAGATATTTATAAGCTGAAGTTGGACGGGTCCGGCGAATCGGAGAGGCTTACCTTTTTCACCGAATATGGAGGATACAAGGCCTCCAACCCGGTAGTAAGTGATGACGGCAGATTCATGGCTTTTCAGGTAGCCCGGGTGGGTGACTGGGCCGGTGTGGGCCGGGGAATTTTTGTGTACGACCTTCATGCTGTGAAATGATGAAACGCTGTCTGATCTTTTTAATACTTACAGTCCTTGTTTCCTGTGATCATCGGCTGGGAGCATCCGAAAGGCCTAACGTACTGCTTATCTTCTGCGACGACCTGAACGACTCGGTCGAAGGTTTCGGAGGGCATCCGCAGGCTATCACCCCGAACCTGGAGCGGCTGGCTTCGCAGGGGATCCGGTTTACCAATGCCCACAGTGCCGATCCCATCTGCGGTCCCTCCAGGGCCAGCTTCCTCACCGGCATTTACCCCCACCATTCGGGACTGTACGGGTTCAACCAGAACGGGAACGCATGGCACAATAATCCCGTGCTGAAGAACTGCAAGCCCGTGTTCGAACATTTTGCCGACAACGGCTATCTTATTTTCGGCGCCGGTAAGCTGTTCCACAACAACCATGGCACGGAACCGCTGTTTGAGCGGTCCGACAGCCTGGGAGAATTCGGACCCGGAATGGAGTACGGACCCTTTGCATGGACCGGGGCCAGGTCCGAAAACCTCTACAATGACCTGGTGGCCCATCCGGACATACCCCGTGCATTCGGCAAAACCGGGTTCACCTCGTTTGCCTCCCTGGATGATGTCCCGGTGATCACTCCGGAACCTTCCAATGGCATTCCGGGCTACAATGGCTGGTATATGGCGGACTACCCTGACGGAAAACCCTACCGATACGGGGGACCGGGGGATCGGGATCCGTTGCCGGACGAAATGACAGCTGATTTTGTCATCCGGAAGCTCCAGCAGGAGCATGACCGGCCTTTTTTCCTCACGGCAGGCATCATCAGGCCCCATTCACCCTGGCACGCTCCACAGGAGTTTTTCGACCTGTTCCCCTTGGATGAGATAACCCTGCCGCCCTATCTGAAAGGTGATCTGGACGATTGTGCGGAAGAGATCAGGTACCATTACTACTGGCCCGATGAACACAGGTTCCTTACCCTCCTGGAGTCGTATGAAGGGGATGAAGGATGGAGGCGGTTCATACAGGCATACCTTGCCTGTGTGGCATTTGCGGATGCCCAGGTAGGAAAGATCCTCCAAGCGTTGGAAAGCAGCAGGTACGCGGACAATACGATTGTGGTATTCACCAGCGACCACGGTTACCACATGGGGGAAAAGGACCAGTTGTTCAAGCATACGGTCTGGGAAGAATCGACCCGGGTTCCCATGATCATCACTCTTCCCGGGATGGAGAATGCGGGCATGGATTGTCCTCATCCTGTGGGACTGATTGATATATATCCAACCCTTCTTGATTTATGCGGATTGCCGGACAACACCATGCGCAATCCTGCAGGGCATCCTCTTGACGGTTTTTCCATGAAACCATTCCTGGAAGATCCGCGGAAAGGAACATGGAAGGGACCGGGGGAGGCCCTCAGCTGTATCGATGCAGGTGTTCCCGTTGGACTGAATGAACCTGCAAAAATAGAGGACCAGCATTTTACAATCCGCTCGAAAGAGTGGCGGTACGTGCTGACCCGCAATGGTTCGGAGGAGCTGTACGATCACCGGGTCGATCCGCACGAGTGGGATAACCTGGCTGCGGATCCCCGGTGCGAACAGGTGAAACGGGAATTGAGGACGGAACTGATGCGAATGACCGGCAGACAGATCCTTTTTGATCCTGCCGAAACTTCCGGATCCTCTATCAGGGCAGGTCCTGGTGACCGGGTTTCCATCGAGGATGGGCGGATCACCCTGGAATTCGGAGAAACTTCCGGATCATCAGCCATTGAGCTATTTCCCGCCGAAGGAGTGTGGGATGGTTCGGGCTACCGGTTCATCCGCGGGGAGGTGGAGAATACCGGTCAGCTCCCGTTGCTGGTGGAACTGGGCACCGGAGGTTATGACCTGACCCAGGGCGCCACGATCGTACCCCCCGGGGAGAAGAAAGTGGTTAAGGCAGTCATTTACCGGACCGAACATCCCGCTTATATCGATTCGTTGTTCCCGGTCATGCACGGCAAGCCGGATGGGACCCTGAGAGGATGGATGGCCACCACCTGCGATTCAATACCCTCCTTCAAACTTCTCTTCCCCAACCTGGACCCGGGTGCCTCGGTCCGCCTTGGTAAAGTCTGGCTGGAGGAGCCCTATGTGCTTTATCCGGCGGAAGATCTGAAAAGGTTGTATTATCCATTTGTGGATAGTTTCGGACAGTTCCTCTGTGATGAATGGCCGGGCAAGATCAGGTCGGTGGAACAGATGAAGGAGATCCATGACCGGGAGGATGATGAGATCGCGGAAACGGGGCCTCCCCCGCAGTGGGACCGTTACGGGGGATGGGCCGGGGGACCGCAACTGGAGGCGACCGGCAGGTTCCGGGTGGAGAAGGTGGATGGGAAGTGGTGGTTCGTGGACCCCGGGGGAAGATTGTTCTGGTCGCACGGGATCGATTGTGTGGAATTCGGTACCCAGACCCGTACCAGGGTCACCGGCCGCGAACACTATTTCCGGTACCGTCCTCCCGATGGAAGCCCGGAGTCCCGTTTGTACCAGGTCACGGAATCTGGCGGAGACGCCGTCCGATGGCTCAGCTTCCATGCCCTGAACCTGTTCAGGATCTACGGGGAAGATTGGGAACAGGTTAGCAACCGCCGAATCCATGACCGTTTCGCCCACTGGGGAATGAACACCATCGGCAACTGGTCCGATCCCGGAATTTATCTCCGTCGGAGGACACCTTACGTGCTGACCGCCTATACCAGGAAAACAGGCCAGATCGCCGATCCTTATGCGGAAGGATTCAGGGAAGATCTGGTTACCTCACTAAAGGCACGGACCGAAGAGACCGGTGATCCCTGGTGCCTGGGAGTCTTCATTGATAACGAATTAAAGTGGGGTGTCAAATGGGCCCCGAAGATACCCGAACAGATCATCACAGCACCGGCAGATCAGCCTGCCAAGAATGAGTTTATCCGGTGGCTGACCATCAAATACACAACCATTGACAACCTCAACACCTCCTGGGGAACCTCCTTTGCGGACTGGCCATTCATCCTTGAAAACGAGCATGCCATTCCTTCTGCCCGGGCGGATCTTCGCGATTTCATGGTCCCGTTTACCAGGAAGTACTACTCCATATGCAGGGATGCGGTAAAGGAAGTCGACCCTGAAATGCTCTACCTGGGCTGCCGGATGGATTTCCATCTCTACCCGGAGGATACCAGCCTGAATTATATCATCCGGATCGCGTCGGAGTACTGCGATGTGGTCAGTTTCAACCGTTACCGTTACACCTGTGCCGAACTGGTACCTCCCGACGGAGGCGATTACCCCCTCATCATCGGGGAGTTCCATTTCGGTTCCCTGGAGACAGGCCTGCTGCAGCCCGGCCTGCGGTATGCGGCCGATCCGGAAGAGCGCGCCCTGTTTTACGGGTTCTACGTGAACAGTGCGCTCGGGAATCCGTACATCGTGGGCACGCACTGGTTCCAGCTGGCCGACCAGTCGGTAACCGGCCGTCCCGACGGGGAGAACTACCAGGCCGGGTTCCTGACGGTCGGGGATCCCCCCCAGCAGGAGATCGTCCGGGTGGCACGGGAAACCGGCCGGAACATGTACGAATTCAGGAATAGGTTTAATGATTCGGAATGAAGACTAAAACACTTAAAAATGAA
>JAWOHR010000189.1:0-27839 GCA_046485075.1 Bacteroidales bacterium | reverse complement strand
TGGAAGCGATCACCAGAACAAAAAAAGCGATCACTCCGAAGATCACCAGGTAGGTGCGGTTTCCAATGGGCCGGTAACCCAGCTCATTGGGCAGGTCTATTCCCTGATCCAGATGTATGTCCAGAAGGGGCTGGGTATACATGCCATATTCTCCCCCCCCTTCTATGAATTCCTCCGGAGAGATCCCCATGATCTGTTGTAGCTGGGAGCGTATATTCTCAATCAAAGAAGCATTGATCTTCTGATTTAACTGCTCCTGGTCGGTGCCGGGCCGCACAAGAAAATAGGTCATCATCCAGTTGCTGAGCCAGAAAGTGCTTTTGCCGCGTTCATCTGAAGTATAGGAAGCAATAAAATCATAGTCGAAATGACTGTTCCCGGGAGCATCTTCCACAATTCCGGTGACCCTGTAAAGCTCAGATTCGCTATTCAGGGAGATGGATTTTCCAATGGGTTCCCCTTCCGGAAAGTACTGCATCACTTTGGATTCGGAAAGAACGATGGTTTTAGGCTCCTTCAGACAGGTGGCCGGATCCCCCTCCAGGAGCTGAATGGAAAATACTTCAAAGAAACTGGAATCGGCCAGCATAACCGAAGTCTCCAGGAACTTGTTGTCCGGATCCGTCCACATGAGCTGGTTGCCCCAAAAATCGAAACGGCAGAAATTCTCTATCTCAGGGATCTCTTCATAAAAAGTTGGCCCTGCAATGGGGGCATTCCAGGCACCCATAAATTCTTCCCCAGCCATTTTCCCTTTGATATACAGCCGGTAAATATCCTCCGCACGTTCGTTAAACCGGTCGTAGCTAGTCTCGCTGATGATGTACAGGATGATGAAAATAGCACTGGCCAGACCGATGGCCAATCCGGATATATTGATAATGTTAAAAACCTTGTTTTTGCTGATGCTGCGGATGGTGACACGGATAAAATTCTTCCACATTTCCTGTTGTATTTTACTTTTTAACGCTATTCGTAGTGAAGTGCGACGGCCGGATTGATTCGGGCCGCCTTCAGTGTGGTGATGGTGACCGTTACCATGGCAATGATAATGGCCAGGAGTGCCGCGACAATAAACAGAACCGGCCTGAATCCCACATTGTAGGGAAAGTCCCTTAACCAGTCCTGCATCATGAAATAGGCCACCGGCATGGCAATAACGATGGAAATCCCCACCGCATATCCCACACTTTTCGAGATCACCGTGATAATGTTGCCTTCTGTTGCCCCCATTACCTTACGGATACCGATCTCCCTGATCCGTTTCTGGGAATTATAAAGCGTCAGACCGAACAGTCCAAGCGAGGCGATGAAGATGGCCAGAATGGAAAAGATCATGGTGATTGCCCCGGTTCGTTTCTCCTCCGCATAATATTTATCAAGCTCCTCATCCAGGAAGAAATACTGAAATGGTTCATCACCTGCAAACTCCTCCCAGGTTTTCTTCATGAAATCCAATCCGGCGTCGATGTTTTCCTTACCCGGTGCAAGCCGGACCGTCAGGTAGCCCGACCAGTTCCATTCAGGGCGTTTCAGAAACACAACCTGAGCCCCGATTTCATGTTTCAGGGTAAGAAAATGGTGGTCCTTCATCACCCCCACTATCCTCATTTCTGTTTCCCCACTTTCAAGAACAGACTGGTTCAACGGATCCTCTATGTTGAATTTACGAACTGCAGCTTCATTGACAAGACAGGCTGCGGAATCGGTCATAAACTCTTTGGAAAGAAATCTGCTGCCTGGTGTGGCAAGTTCGAAGCGGTAGGTTTCCATAAAATCCTCATCGGTCCAGAAGGTAAACATCAGGACAGCCTCCTCTGGCGGCCTTCCCTTAATTCCATGGGTATTGTTATTATTCGGAGCTCCCAGATACGCAGTGGAGTTAGTGGCTGAAAGTATGGATGTATGCGTGGTCAGCTCTTTTTTAAAAGTCTGAATCCGTTTGTCAAGAGGATAGATCCGGTCCATTACGACCAGTTGCTCCTTGTCAAAACCCAGATCCTTGCTGGTCATGTATTTAAATTGCCAGTAAATCACAAGGGTACCGGCAATGATGATGATCGAAATAGAGAACTGCATGATTACCAATGCATTTCTCATCCAGGTGGTCCCGTTTTTTGTACTGGCATTCCCTTTAAGGGCGAAAATGGGTTTGAAGGATGCCAGCACGAACGATGGATAACTTCCGCTTAACAAGCCCACCAGGATAGCCAGGAGCACAAATGACGGAATCATATACCATCGGAATATATCTCCATACTCCAGGTTCAGCCCAACCAGTTTATTGAAGGGATGCAGCAATATCACCACCAGGGCAATGGCGATCACCAGCGAGATCAGGCTCAGGAATACACTCTCAAACAGGAACTGCCTGACCAGTTGTTTGCGGCCCGATCCCACTACCTTTCTCAGGCTTACTTCCTTGGCACGGCTCAGTGACCTGGCCGTACTCAGGTTCATGAAATTGATGGAGGCAATCACCAGTACAAAGCAGGCGATAACCCCGAAGATCACCAGGTAGGCCCTGTTCCCGATGGGGCGGTAGCATACATCCCCGGCTACTTCGATATTTGCATCAAGATGGATGCCTGTCAGGGCCTGGGTAAATACGCCGTATTTTCCACCAGCTTCGGCAAATTCTTCCGGGCTGATCCCCATAAACTGCTCCAGCTGGGGACGGATATTTTCAAGCAGTGAGGCATTTATATGATCATCAAGTGCACGCTGACCGGCACCCGGTTGAACCAGGATGTAGGTCTGCATGTGGTTATGAAACCAGCTTGTGCTCCTGCTCCTTTCTGTGGTGCAATATGAGATGAGAAAATCATAATAAAAATGTGAAGTCCGGGGGGCATCCTCCACAACCCCGGTTACCCGGAACAGGGTGGAATCATCGTTCATGGCAATGGATTTACCAATGGGATCTCCTTCAGGAAAATACTGGTTTACCTTTGACTTTGCCAAAACGATGGTATTGGGTTCATCCAGACAGGTGGAAGGATTTCCCTCCAGCAGGTTCAGGGAGAATATTTCGAAGAAGCTTGAGTCAACATAAAGCATGTTGTTCTCGAGATATTTGTTGGCCGGATCCACCCACATTAATAGATTATTCTGTGTCCAGAACCGGCAATAGTTTTCGATTTCAGGAATCTCCTCGTGGAAGGTGGGGCCGAATATGGGGCTGTTCCATGCTCCTGTAAACTCCTCTCCCGCCATCTTACCTTCCAGGTAGAGGCGGTAGATATCAGCAGATCGCTCATGGAATTTGTCATAGGAGGTCTCTGAAACAATGTAAAGGATGATGAATATGGCACTGGCCAGACCGATGGCCAGACCTGCGATGTTGATGGCATTAAAGGCTTTGTTCCTGCTGATGCTTCTAATGGTGACCCTGATGAAATTCTTCCACATATGTTTTAAGTTTTTCTTTTATTTCCAGAAACCATGCCAGTTCATTTAACACACTGACCTAATGATTCTTGCTTCAAAGCAAGAATCCCTCAATCGCACGGTTCCGGACAGGGGTGCACGAATACGAACTGGCCTGAATACATACAGGACGCACAGGCCGAAGAAATGTTACATAGAAAGGATGGAATCAGGATTTATTAAATCCCTTTCTATCCATCTTACCCCAGCTGTTGCGATTCAGAAGTTTGTCGATGTTCCCTTTGATGGACATGAGCATGACCAGCGGGTGATAAAATATAGGCTCCAGGAACGCGGTACCAATCAGGCGAAGGACATCCCTTCTTTTTTCGTATTTATGAAAGGTGATCTCTTCAAACAGGACCGCCCAGATGGAGAGCGAGACTGCAAAAAAGTAGACAAATCCTGTAAGAAGAAGGAAAAAAGGCCAGTTGAGCTTTCCGGTTATCGCCAGGAAAATGAACCAGAGGATCCCCAGAAATTCAATAATAGGTGCCAGGTACTCGAACATGAGCCAGTAGGGATAACCAAGCATTCCCAGTTTTCCGTATTTCCTGTTGAAAAAGAGTTTTCTGTGTGTATAAAGGGTTTCCATGGTGCCCCGGGTCCAACGGCTTCTTTGCCTGGCCAGCACCTTCAGGCTGGAGGGTACCTCTGTCCAGCAGAGAGGGTCGGGAATATAAACCACATCGTAATTGAGTTTATGATCGGCCATATACCTGCGGATGCGGACCACCATCTCCATGTCTTCACCCACTGTATTGGTACTGTAACCACCGGCCCGGATCAGTATTTCCCTGTCAAACATACCCAGTGCCCCCGAAATCAGCAGGAGGCCATCCAGTTCACTCCACGCCATTCTCCCCATCAGAAATGCCCGGGTATACTCCATGACCTGAGCCCTGGGCAAAAACTTCCTTGGGAGGTGAATCTTATCAATATGGCCTCCCGATATCTCACAGGAATTAGCGATGCGAATCACCCCTCCGGCCCCGATAACCCTCTTCTCTTTCGCCTCCATAAACGGCTTTACCAGCTTCAGCAGGGCGTCTGCTTCCATAATGGAATCGGCGTCGATGCTTACCACCAGGTCATTCCGGATCACATTCAACCCTGCATTGAGGGAATCAGCCTTCCCCCCGTTGGCCTTGTCAATCACAGTGAGTTTCTTGAAAGATCGATTCCGGGACTTATAGACACCACGTATACGCTTGCAGGGTATCCGATAGTCAAAATAGTAGTTGACCTTCTCCAGTTCGTAGTGCTCGATCATCTTCTCCAGGGAATCGTCGGTACTTCCATCATTGACTACCACAACCTCATAGTTGTTATAGTAAAGAGAGAGCAGCGTTCTGATGTTATCGAGGATGGTGCGGGATTCATTATAAGCAGGGGCCACTACCGACAGGGAAGGCGCCAGGGGTGAGGATATAATGGAGTTGTAATCCACGTAGCTGTTCTTTCGCAGGTATTTCCGCAGGGAGATCGCCGAAAAGATGGTCAGCATCAGATAAGTGCTGAATATCAATACAGTGATAATAAATACCGCATTCAGCACAAAAAACATCAATATGTCAAAAAATTTATTCACATCTAATAGATTCGGCCATCCAGGACATGCCTGATGATGATCTGGTAGTTTTTATATTCCGATTTTGATTTCATTAGTTTAATCAGCATGGCAATTCCAGGCTCATCCATATTTTCAATGGCCTTGGTGGCCCAAATCTGCAACTGAACATCCTCCTCCGAATCAAGTACCGATTTGAGGAATTTCAGGTTCTTCTCGTCGGGGATCCTTGCAAATGACCTCAATATCTCCAGCCGGTTATTCTGGGTCTCCCCTGCATATTTCTTTTTCATGGCGGGAAGAGAACTTTTCAGGCGGATTTCCCCGCATACACGGAAAGCGGTTTGGCGAACCTGCTCATTTTCATGATTAAAAAGGGCGATTACCTCTTTCCCGGCCCCTGTCTGCCTGAACCATGCCACCATCTCCAGGGCATAAATCAGAATGCTGATATTTTCCGATCTGAACCACTGTTTAAAGGCGGGGACCTTCATATTGTGCTGAATCAGCATTTCATGCAGCGTAATCTGTTCCCAGATTGCCAGTGGCTTTTCAAGAAGGTGAAGAAATTCATACGGATTCTCTTCCGAAAGCCTTACCATGGCAATCTGTGCTTCCATACGGAGGATCCCGTTGTTGGAATTGAGGCTCTTAATAATCTGATCATTGGCATCCCGGATATTCATAAAAGCAAGCTCGCGGAATCCCTTCACATTTTTATGCCACTTTCTGCTGTTCGCTTTTCGCAGGGAGTCACTTTTCAGACCCAGCCGGATATACAGGCCTTTGATCTGTTCCTTGATCTCACCCTTCAGGTTAATACTCAGGTCGATCATCTGGTCGATGAGTATCTGGCGGTTGACATAGTTGTTGGCCACCTTTTGGATCTCGCCGAAAGCCTGATCCCTTTTCTCATCTTCAAAAAGATAATTCATCAGCAGCTGCTGATACTCCTCCATCAGGTACTCCTTGTTTTTCTGCTCCCGCTCCATCCTTCTCCTGTTCAGCAGGATAATGATCAAAAGCGTAATCAGGGTCACAATGGAGTAGATGATCACAATATAAAGAATGGTGATCAGCAGGGGGGATTTCTGAAAATTATCCAGGACCCATTCTGCGTAATGGCCGAGATCAGTTGAATCGGGCGCAACTATGGGGTCGGTCACGTTTCCGTAAACCGATATCCCACCGCACAGGCAGACCATCATAAAGATCAGAAGGCGATATCTGATTGAATTCCTCATCTCTTGATACGGAAATAGCAACCAAGCCTCATATCGATCCGGTTCCTGTAACTCTGAACCACATACTCCTCGTAGCCGTAACCTACCATTGCAATCAATCTCACCAAAGGGGTGAGTTGTTTTGAGTATTCAAGCCTGCAGGTGATCGCATTGAGCCTGTCCAGGTCTGTAACCACCAGAACAGGTTCATCAGGTGCGGCACCAAAACCCAGGGTAAGTGTCAGATGGTCAAATTTGGAAGCAAAATACCTTCTCCCGCTCAGGTAGTATGATCCGGTTATCCCGACCTCTTTGAAGAAAAGGTAGTTCCTGAATGAGAACCACCAATTCCCCGCATACTTTTCAGCAGAAAAAGTCAGATAAGCAAAGCTCTGCTCCCAATAGAAATAGCGCATTCCTGCCGATACTCCAAAACCTTTTGGCAGGGCTTGCCATATCTCTGCCGCTGCCCTGTGAAGCGGAAGGTAATTGATCACTCCATTGGGTGAAAAGCCATATCCCAGCAGTGCATAATTCTTTTTACCCAGGGTAAAGTATGCATCCAGGTTGACCTGAAAATCGGTGGATGGGGTATTCCCACCCGCTGATTCATAACCGCCATTGAGAGAAGGAATCAATGTTCCGAACCTGATTGGAATCTGTCCCCCCACGGTAAGCATGTGCCAGTTTCGCACATAGGGTAAGGCGAAATGGTCAAAGGAGTAGTGCAGGAAAACCCCGGGACCATCCGTTTGCATTTCTTCCGGTGGTCTTGACAAATTGTACTTCTCAAGGATCTCAGGCGATCCGGGTTGAATTGCAAGCGCCTTTTCAGCGCAATACTCAAGCCTGGTCAGGTTGTTCTCCCAGTATGCCACATCCACACAAGTCTGATAGGCTTCATACAGTTCAGGCTCTTTCAAAATGACCCTGTCCAGGAGCATATAGGCCGAGTCATAACTGGCTTCCCATCCATGGATTCGGGCCAGGTAGAGGGCCACGTCATCATAGTCACCCTTCTCTCCCAGCAGCTGGTAACCAACCCGTTTTGCAGTTTCATAGTCACCCTCAGCCGCCAGCTGGCGCATAAGGTCAAATCCCTGTTCCGGATTTACATATCCGGGAATCTCCTGTGACTGAAGCGTGATAGAATATAATACACCAAGAAAGAAGAGAAGTGATACTTTAGGCATACAATCAACTATTTTTTATAGCAAGGGACCTGACGGTTTCCGTCAGCACATCCAGATCCAGCGGTTTGGTCAGAAACCCTTTTGCACCCAGTTCAATGGCATGCTCCCTGGTCTCCTCAAGGGTTATACCGGTAATGATGATCACCGGGATTTTCTTCTTCATCTTGGTATTTACATGACGCACCAGCTCCAGGCCCTTGGTGTAAGGCATGTTGATGTCGGTGATCACCATGTCAATCTCCTCTTCTCCAAGGATCCGGATTCCCTGATCCCCGTCAGTTGCCATGGAAACTTCATAGCCCGCATTTTTCAATGAGTACTCGATGGACCTCAGAATCATGGTATTGTCTTCGCATACTAGGATTTTCATGGCATGGAAATACGATGCAAAATTAATGTAAAATCACCTGATGATCATAGGGCAAAGGTAATTAAAATTAACCCAGGTCTCTGATTAACAATTCAATATTGTGTAAGCCACGCTGTTCAAGGATCAGCTCTTTATTGATCATCACCCGGTCGATGGTCGACTGGTCGAAATAACGAATGGTAACCAGTTCAAGACCTGTCTGGTAAGACACTTTAAAGTTCTTCTCCAGTTCATCAATGACTGCCCTCAGTTTTCGCTTGTCATTGTTTACAATCATCTTGAAACTGATGGCCGAATTCTGCATCAGGTTGATCTTAAATCCGTTCCTCGAGAAGATCCCGAAAATCTCCTGCAGGTTATTTTCATTGATAAATGAGAAATCGAGTGGTGAGGTCCGGATCAACACCTGGTCCATCTTAAATATAAAAGAGGGGGTCAGCTTGTCATAACTAAGATTGCCCACCAGCGTTCCGGGAGCCTGCGGATCCAGGAAGGATTTTACATGCAGGTTGATATGCCTGTTTTGAAGGGGCTTGATGGTTTTGGGGTGGATCACACTGGTCCCGAAATAGGCAAGTTCGATGGCATCCAGGTAGGATAATTGCTCCAATAGTATGGTATCGTCGAAGTACTTGGGATCGGCATTTAAAACGCCCGGAACATCCTTCCAAATGGTAACGCTTTCAGCCTTAAGTATATAGGCTAGGATCGCGGCTGTATAGTCGGACCCCTCCCGTCCCAGGGTAGTGGTCTGGTCATTAATGGTTGAGGCAAGAAATCCCTGGGTGATCAGAATCTTTTCTCCGTTAAATCTAAACTGTTCACTCACCAGGCGGGAAGAGAGTTCCCAGTCCACTTTTGCCTCTCTCCAGGAATGATCCGATTTAAGGGATCGTCTGATATCCAGCCAACGGGTGGGGAGTCCTGAGTGGTTCAGGTAGTGACTGATGATGGTGGTGGAAAAAAGCTCCCCGTAACAAATCAGCTGATCATAATCAAAATCGAAATTCAGGGTGGGTTCTTTCTGAAGGCGAATCTTCAGTTGATCAAGCAAACTCCCCAGGGCAGTCATGGCTTCATTTGGCCCTTCCCCAAACAGACCCGTTACAATCTCCTCATGGTAATTTTTCACCAAACCGAACTCCTTTTCCATTAACTCCCTCTCTCCGCCTGCATAGGCTTCAATGATTCTTTCCAGCGCATTGGTTGTTTTACCCATGGCTGAAACCACCACCACGATTTGTTCCCCTGTGTAGTTTTCAAGAATGGAAACAATATTTCGTACCGCATCTGCACTCTTTACAGAGGCTCCTCCAAATTTAAATACAACCATCTTTTTGATATATAATTCTTAACTTGAGGTCAAAATTAGCAATCACACCGAATCTTTAAAAGATCATGAAGGTTATTATCACATTTCCCACCTGCCGGATGGATGCTGAAATCTTTGACACGCTCACCGGGAGGGCTATTTACAATGCACTTCCGCTGAAGCGAAATGTCAATACCTGGGGAGACGAGATCTATTTTGAGGTTCCCGTTCATTCTGAATTGGAAAAGGGGTCCCGGTCCGAAGTATCGGTGGGTGACCTGGCCTACTGGCCTAACATGCCCGCCTTCTGTATCTTCTTTGGGCCCACTCCGGTCAGTAAGGGCAACCAACCGGTTGCCGCAAGCCCGGTCAATGTTTTCGGAAAACTCACTGATGTGAATCCGGAACTCCTCAGGGGCATTGCGGACGGGGTAAATGTGAGGGTGGAAAGATTGGATTAGAGGCGAATTCCCAGCATTCTGCCAATTCGTTCCCCGGTTCGCTCCAGCAAAAAGGGGGCATTTTCCAGGGCGGCGGCCAGATCGGAGGGTCTCTCCAGGATGGGCATGATCACGTCGAATCCCACCTTGTAAAGGGCCCCGGCATCCTCCCCTACATGGCCCGCTACTCCAATCACCGGTTTTCCATATTTCGTTGCCATGCTTGCAACCCCAAATGGAGTCTTTCCAAACATGGTCTGGCTGTCCATCTTTCCTTCTCCTGTGATCACCAGGTCGGCCCACAGGATGGACTCTTCGAGAGCGACCGTTTCAGCCACAAGATCAAATCCCTTAACCAGCCTGGCTCCGAGGAAAGCCATCAGTCCGCCTCCCAGTCCCCCTGCGGCACCGGCTCCCGGAACTGTTTCAATTTCCTTGTCCAGCTGCCTGGCAATCAGACCGGCCAGGTGCCTGAGATTTTTATCAAGTCGTTCTACCATCACCCCGTCGGCACCCTTTTGTGGCCCATAGACATAGGAGGCCCCATGGAGTCCTGTGAGCGGATTGGTCACATCACATGCAACCAGAATTTCGGTTTCGCTGATCCTCCGATCGAGACCCTCCATACGTATCTGACTCACATCAATCAATGCACCGCCACCCTGGGGAACCGGTTTTCCCTTGCTGTCCAGAAATTTCACCCCAAGAGCAAATGCCATACCGACACCGCCATCGTTGGTGGCGCTACCCCCTATGCCGAGCAGAATCTTCCTGCAGCCTCTCTCAAGGGCGTTACGGATCAGCTCCCCGGTACCATACGTGGAAGTAACCCACGGGTTCCGTTCCGCCCTTCCCAGTAATTCAAGTCCGGATGCCGCAGCCATTTCAATCACAGCTGTGGAACCATCGCCCGACACACCATAGAAAGAGGGGACTTTTCTCATGAGCGGATCGTGGACTTCCAGCTTAATGATCTGCCCGCCTGTGGCATTAATGACCGACTCAACGGTTCCCTCTCCTCCGTCGGCCATGGGGACCAGCCTGATCACCGCATCAGGGATCACCTTCCCAAGCCCGCGGGAGAGGGCCTCTGCCACTTCAGTGGCCCTCAGGCAATCTTTAAAGCTGTCGGGTGCAAAAAGGATGTTCATCTTCCGTTGAATTGAGCAATAAAAGTAGTAATATCATCCAATTTTAAAATATTTTAAATATTTTCAGCTCACTAACCAATAACCCTCTATCCATGTCAACCGGAATGCTCGCCCTGATTGCATCCTTGCCCATTGTTGCAATTTTTGTTCTGATGGTAGGAATGCGATGGTCTGCCACCAGGGCCATGCCTGTGGCCTTTGCCATTGCGCTGATCCTGGCTTTGACAGTCTGGAAAACACCCCTGAACTGGATCCTGGCAGCTTCGGTAAACGGACTGGTGATCGCCATGAAGATCATATTCATTGTCTTTGGAGCACTCCTCCTGCTCTTCACCATGCGGGAGAGCGGAGCCATCCAGTCCATTAACAGGGGTTTTACAAACATATCCACCGACAAGCGTGTCCAGGCGGTTATCATTGCCTGGCTTTTCGGAGCCTTTATCGAAGGATCGGCAGGGTTTGGTACCCCGGCGGCCCTTGCTGCCCCCCTTTTGCTCTCTTTGGGGTTTCCGGCCCTTGCCGCGGTCATGGTGGCCCTGATCGCAAACGTGACCCCTGTCTCCTTCGGTGCGGTTGGAACTCCCACTCTTATCGGAATCCAATCCTCACTGGACATCCCATCCGTACAGCAAGCCATCGCTGAATCGGGTATGACTTACGTCGAATATATTCAGCAGATCGGGGTATGGACCGCTGTTCAGCATGCCCTCCCGGGATTGTTCATCCCCTTGATCATGGTGACCATGATGACCAGGTTTTTCGGGGAGAAAAAAAGCATTCGCGACGGACTAGCCATATGGCCATATGCACTATTTGCAGGATTCTGTTTCGTAGCCCCATACACACTTGTAGCCATTTTCCTGGGACCTGAATTCCCGACCCTGTTCGGGGGACTCATCGGACTGGCCATCCTGGTCCCTGCCACCCGTGCCGGTTTCCTGGTCCCGAAAAAGAGCTGGGATTTTCCCAAAAAAGAGTCATGGGAGAAGAACTGGATGGGATCCATCAGCATGGAGGCCAACCCGGGTAGCGGAAAGATCTCTATTTTTCGGGCATGGAGCCCATACATCCTGATCGGCCTGCTGCTGGTGCTCACCCGGATCAGGAGCCTTCCCTTCGAAGGCTGGGTAAAATCGGTGGCCCTTGACTACTCCAACATTTTTGACACCACGGTAAGTGGCACTGTTGACCCTCTTTATAATCCGGGAATCATGCCATTTATCCTGGTCGCCCTTTTATGTATCCCCATATTCGGAATGCGCGGAAAACAGGTGGGAGCTGCATGGGGGGAGGCGGTAAAACGGATCAAAAATCCACTGATTGCCATGGTATTTGCCGTACCCATGGTTCGGATCATGATGCAATCGGGTAACAACCCGGCAGATTTGGTGGGCATGCCCATAGCCATGGCCACAGCCGTAACCAATATTTTCCAGGGTGCATGGCCCCTGGTGGATGCGTTTATCGGGGCCCTTGGTTCATTCATGGCTGGCTCAAACACCGTTTCGAACATGCTCTTCTCGTTATTCCAGTATTCGGTTGCCGAACAGCTGGGAATCTCCACCATACTGACCGTAAGCCTGCAAAACATTGGGGGAGCCATGGGCAACATGATCTGCGTTCATAATGTGATCGCTGCATGTGCCACTGTGGGTCTGGTGGGAATGGAAGGTTTGCTGATCAGGCGAAACCTGATTCCCATGGCCATCGTTGGAGGAGTGGTAGGGATCGTCGGGCTGATCCTGGTTTATACCATTGGAAATGGAATAATGTAGTGCATAGTGATCAGTGATCAGTGCTCAGTGAACAGTGCACAGTGCTCAGGGGACAGTGCTCAGGGGACAGGGGACAGGGGACAGTGCTCAGTGAACAGTGCTCAGTGAACAGTGCTCAGGGGATAGTGCACAGTGCACAGTGCACAGTGCTCAGATAAAAAACTTTGGAAATGCAGATTGAACTGGCTTATGGAAAGGGGCGGAAGAATGCCAGGATTCCCGATCACATTTACACCGAGGTGGTGGAACCCCGGTATGTCAAGGGGATACCCGACCAGACCGGGGCTGTGAGGGAGGCCCTGGCCAACCCCATAAACCATCCTCCGATTTCCGGGTCGGTCACAAAAGGGCAGAAGGTGGCCATTATCTTCAGCGACATCACCCGCGCCACTCCATACCCTATTCTCCTCCCGCCCCTGCTCGACGCACTCAGCCATCTCCCCGACGATCACATCACCTTTTTCTGCGCCACCGGGACACACCGTCCGGCCACCCCCGAAGAGCTGAACACCATTCTGGGGAAAGAGGTGACAGAAAGATTCAGGATCCGGCAGAACAGTGCCTCCGATCCGTCACAGCAAAAATTTGCAGGAACTACCTCCTCCGGTAACCGAATCCGGCTCAATAAGGAGATTCTGGAATGTGACCTTAGGATCCTGACCGGATTCATCGAACCCCATTTCTTTGCAGGGTTTTCCGGTGGAGGGAAAGCTCTGATGCCGGGAATGGCTTCACTGGAGACGGTGCGGAATAATCATGCGATCAGGAATCTGGAGCATCCTAAAACCCGTTGGGGGCATACTTCCGGAAACCCGCTTTGGGAAGAGGTGACCGAAGCGGCCGAAATGGCTTCTCCACTCTTCCTGCTGAATGTCACCCTGAACCGGGACAAGGAGATCACCGGGGTTTTTGCCGGTGAGCTTCGGGAGGCACATTCCAGGGGTTGTGCCTTTGCAAAAGAGAATGCCATGGCTCCGCTCGAAGGGGAATTTGATGTGGTGATTACAAGCAACTCGGGCTATCCGCTCGATCTGAATATATACCAGTCGGTAAAAGGGATGAGTGCTGCGGAAAGGGTGGTGAAAAAGGGGGGAACCATCATCATGACTGCAGAGTGCTGGGACGGAATCCCCGAAGGAAGCGACTACCAGACCATCCTTGCCTCAGTGGACAGCGTAGGGGCACTGATGAATTTCATAAGGAAACACGAGACTGATTACCAGGATACCTGGCAGGTCTACTTCCAGGCCATGATCCAGATGAAGGCCGATGTTTACCTTTACAGTAACCTGGATCCCGAAATTGTAAAAAGTGCACACCTTAAACCGGTGAGCAACATCAACCAACTGATCCTGAGACTTGTTGACAAATATGGTCCGGATACCCGGATCTGTGTGCTCCCCGAAGGGCCGCACACAATCCCCTACCTGATTTAAATCCGATCCGACCAGAACTCACAAATCACAGTTCATGTGCATAAACCTCCTTAAAACCGCCTTTCGCAACATCACCCATAAATTCGGATACAGTTTTCTGAATATCCTCGGGATGACACTGGGAATCACCAGTGCCCTGTTCCTCATTCTGTATGTGACCGATGAACTGAGTTTTGACCGCTACCACGAAAAAGCCGAACGGATCTTCCGGGTGCAATCGCACATCACCGAAACGGATGATGAGTTCACCTGGATCGTGGCTCAGATTCCCTTTGCTCCCCAGGTGAAAGAGGATTACCCGGAGGTGGAGAACATCACCAGGCTGTTCAATTTTCAACGGGCCCTTTTTATGAATGGTGAAGTTGAGTTTACCGAAGAGAATGTGATGTACGCCGACTCTACTTTTTTCGACATTTTTACCTACAGGGCCATTGAAGGAAGTACAGACCAGGCACTGGACAAACCCAACTCCATCGTACTGACCGAAACCATGGCCGGCCGTTATTTCAATGGGGAGAGCGCCCTGGAAAAAACATTAAAGGTGGGAGAAGAGGTATACACAGTTACCGCCGTGATCGAGGATGTGCCAAACCATTCACATGTGCTTTTCGACGGACTGGTATCCCGTAACAGCCTGCCTCAGCAATTGGGCAGCTGGGGCAATTTCGGGGTATACACCTACCTGTTGTTACGAGAGGGAGAGAACGCGGCCGGTTTCCAGGAGAAGCTGAAAATGATGTACCCCCTGTATATGGCCACGATCTTTGAGAGCATGGGGATCAGGATTGAATACGAACTGATGAAAATCACCGATATCCATCTTCACTCGGAGAATTCCGGGGAACCCCAGCCCACCGGTAGCATCCAGTACGTAATCATTTTCAGCATCGTGGCGTTTTTCCTGATCCTCATTGCCACACTGAACTACATTAACCTGGCTACAGCCCGTTCGGCCAAAAGGGCCAGGGAAATCAGCCTGAGGAAGGTAATCGGATCCAGCAGGCGCCTGCTCATTATCCAGTTCCTGACTGAATCCACCATGCTTACCTTTTTCTCCCTCTTATTGAGCTTAGGATTGCTGATCATCCTCCTGCCTCAGCTCAACATGCTGTCGGGTAAAAACTTTTCTCTGGATGTACTGGGCAGGCCTATTTCCGTCATCAGCCTTTTTGTGATCATGATCCTGGTGGGAATCCTTGGCGGAACCTACCCTGCCCTCTACCTCTCCAGGTTCTCCCCGGTGGTGGTGATGAAAGGGGTAAGCCAGTCGGGCTCATCAAAGGGACTCTTCCGAAAGGTACTTACCGTGATCCAGTTCACCATTTCGGGAGTGATGATCGCCTGCACCCTGGTGGTCATGAACCAGATCGAATATATGCAAAATAAGGATCAGGGGTGGGACATGGAAGGAGTGATCACCCTTTTGCTTCCCGATCATGAACCTGTTACAAAAATGCGGGTACTTAAAGAACAATTGCTTGATCATCCGCAGATCGAATCTGTGGGGCTTACCGATACAAGGATAGGGAATGGATCAGGCAAGGTTATTTTCAACATGGAAACCTCCAACGGGATGGAACAGCGAGGCGTCAACTTTGTAGTGGTGGATCATGATTTCGTGGAGGCCCTAGGAATTGAGATGGCCCAGGGCAGGGATTTTTCACCCGATTTTATGGGCGATACCTTAACAGGTGTAGTGGTCAATGAAACCCTTGCCCGGAGGCTCAACTGGGAAGAACCCATCGGCAAGCGGGTGGAGATTGGGGATGGAAGCCAGATTATGGCCAGGGTAATCGGGGTGATGAAAGATTACCACCAGACCGGCATGTACAACGAGGTGGAATCCCTGTTAATGATATACAGACTGGATGTGAACATCATGTATGTAAAACTGGCAGGTGATGATCCGGAAGCCTCCCTGGCATTCATCCGGGAGAAGTGGGAAGAGATCTTTCCGGGAAAACCTTTTGAATATACCTTTTTAGCCGAAGATTTCAAGGATCAGTTCAGCAATGACCAGAACCGCAGGACGGTCTTTGCCGCATTTACGCTACTGACCATATTCATAGCCTGCCTGGGTCTTTTCGGACTGGCCTCCTATACCACCGAACGCCGTACCCGGGAGATCGGGATCCGTAAAGTTTTCGGAGCAAGCATCCCCAGGGTTCTGAGGCTGATTACCAGCGAGTTCCTGATCCTTATTCTGGTCTCCTTTGCCCTCTCGATACCGGCTGTATGGTTCCTGATGTCCGACTGGCTGCAGAATTATGTCTACCGGATCGACCTGGAGCCCCTGGTGTTTCTGTGGACCATCCTCCTGATCCTGGTCCCCACGGCACTGACCATCAGCTATCAGTCCTATAAAGCAGCCACAGCCAATCCTGCAGACTCCATGCGGGCGGAGTGATTGCATGATCAAATCTCTTAGGTTCTCCGGTATAGCTCTTTTTTACTAATTTTGTGGGCGCTTGAGATCATGATCCAGAACCCATATCCATCCCATCCACATTTCCGGGGACTAACCGCTTTGCTTCGGGAGGAGCCTTGCAAGATTCAGTACCTGGAGTCACTGGCAGGATCGGCACGCTCGGCCTTGATTCAGGCTTGCCTGGATGAGTTGAAGGGGCCTCATCTGATCATCTTCAGCGACAAGGAGGAGGCTGCCTATTTCTATACCGACCTGGTGACCCTTGAGGGGACGCCAGATCGCACCCTTTTTTTTCCATCATCCTACAAGCGGTCGGTACAGTACCAGCAAACCGATGAAGCAAATATCATTACCCGGACCCAGACACTGAGAAGACTTTCGGAGCGAAGGGTGGCCAGTTTCATCATCACCTATGCCGAAGCCCTTGTGGAATCGGTGCTGACCAAAAAACAGCTGGGGGAGACCACCCTGGAGGTCAGACAGGGCGAAAAGATCGATATGGCATTTCTGGAGGAGGTGTTGCAGACTTACGATTTCCAGCTGGTCGATTTTGTCAATGAACCGGGACAATACTCCATTCGGGGAGGGATCGTGGATGTTTTTTCCTATGCATCGCCCCACCCGTGCCGCATTGATTTTTTTGATAATGAGGTTCATTCCATCCGGATTTTTGACACCGATTCACAGCTCTCCCTTGAGACCGCTAAAAAGATAAACATCATTCCAAATATCCAGTGGGAGCATGAGTTGGGGGAAAAGCGAATCTCCTTCATGGAATATATTCCATCGGGAACGATCCTCTGGATGGACAATCCCGGTATGATCAGTGACCTGGCTCAAAGTCTTTTCGACAAGACCGAATTTAATACCAATGCCGACCGGCCGGTAAGCAAGGAGCGTTTCCTGATCCCGGGAACCAGGCTCCGCGAACAGATGGATCGCTTCAGGCAGGTGATTTTCGGAGTTCATCTCAATCAGGCCAAAGAACAGACCTGGAGGTTCAATACGGTACCCCAGCCGGCCTTTCATAAAAATTTCGAACTGCTGGTCTCCACCATGAAAGAGCAGTCGGCTCTGGGAGTAACCAACTTCATCCTCTCTGAAAATGAAAAACAGCTGGAGCGGTTGAGGGATATTTTTGCCGAAATTGATCCGGAGCTGCAATATCAGACCATTAGCCAGACCATCCATGAAGGGTTTACCGACCTGGATCTGAAATTTGCCTTTTACACCGACCACCAGATCTTCGAAAGGTACCACAAGTTCCGGTTCCATGACCGTTTCAGCCGGAAAGAGTCGCTTTCTGTCAAGGAGCTGATCGGCCTTAATCCAGGCGATTATGTGGTACATGTGGATCATGGAATCGGGATTTTCGGAGGACTGGAGAAGATCGAAGTAAATGGAAAGATCCAGGAGGCCATAAAACTGGTTTTCAAAGACAAGGATGTGCTTTATGTGAATATTCACTCCCTTCACCGTATTTCGAAGTACAAGGGAAAGGACAGCGTTCCGCCAAAAATCTATAAATTGGGCAGCGGTGCCTGGCAGAAGCTGAAAAGCAACACCAAAAAGAAGGTTCAGGACATAGCCAGGGAGCTGATACTGCTCTATGCAAAAAGGAGGGATCAGGAGGGCTTTGCTTTCTCACCCGATACTTACCTTCAACAGGAACTCGAATCCTCCTTCATCTATGAAGATACCCCCGACCAGCTATCAGCCACTTCCGATGTGAAAGCCGGGATGGAGGCAGGATTTCCCATGGACAGGCTGGTGTGCGGGGATGTGGGATTCGGGAAAACCGAAGTAGCCATCAGGGCCGCCTTTAAAGCGGTCAGCGACAGCAAGCAGGTAGCGGTGCTGGTTCCAACCACCGTACTGGCTTTCCAACACTTTAATACTTTTAAGGAGAGGCTAAAGGGCTTTCCTTGCTCGGTCGACTATATAAGCCGGTTCCGGAGCTCCACCGAGCAGAAGCAAATCATTACCAAACTGAAAGAAGGAAAGATCGACATCCTCATCGGCACCCACAAACTGGTGGGTAAGGAGATCGAATTTAAAGACCTGGGGCTGCTCATCATAGACGAGGAACAGAAATTTGGAGTAAGTGTAAAGGAGAAGCTGAAACAGCTGAAACTTAACGTTGATACCCTTACGCTTACCGCAACACCCATTCCCCGGACCCTGCAATTTTCCCTGATGGGTTCCAGGGATCTCTCCATTATCAATACGCCACCGCCCAACCGACACCCCATCATCACCGAATTGCACACTTTCAATGAGGAGATCATCAGAGAAGCCATCGATTATGAGGTGAGCCGGGGTGGACAGGTTTTCCTGATCCACAACAGGATTCAGAATATTATGGAGATTAAGGAAATCATAGACCGGCTCCTTCCCGGAGTTCGATCGGTGGTGGCCCACGGGCAGATGGAGGGTAAAAAGCTTGAGTCTGTGATGCTCGACTTCATGCAGGGAGATTTTGACGTACTCATCGCCACAAGCATTGTTGAATCGGGACTCGACATTCCCAATGCCAATACAATAATTATCAACAACGGTCACCAGTTTGGATTGAGTGACCTGCACCAGTTAAGAGGCAGGGTAGGAAGGTCAAATAAGAAGGCTTTTTGCTACATCTTTGCACCCCCGATCACCTTGCTCTCGCCCGAATCGCGCAGAAGGCTGAAGGCAGTGGAAGAGTTCTCCGCCCTGGGAAGCGGGTTAAATATTGCCCTGCAGGACCTGGATATCAGGGGAGCAGGGAACCTGTTGGGTGCCGAACAGAGCGGTTTTATTGCTGATATTGGCTTTGAGACCTATAACAGGATCCTCAACGAAGCGATCCAGGAACTAAAAGAGAACGAATTCAGCGACCTATACGGCAGTCCATCCGGAGATCAACCTGAAACGACTACCTATACAACTGATTGTCATATCGATACAGACCTTGAGCTCCTCTTTCCCGACCGCTACATATCCAATATCAGCGAAAGGGTAGAACTTTATCGCAAACTGGATGCCATCAACGACCGGGAATCTCTTCTTGTTTTCAGGGAGATGCTCACCGACCGGTTTGGGCCTTTGCCTGCTCCGAGTGAAGATTTATTGAAGGTTGTTGAGCTTCGCTGGATTGCCCGGCATCTGGGTGTTGAAAAAATAATATTGAAAAAGAACATCCTGATCACGTATTTTGTAAGTAATCCTGATTCGCCGTTCTACCGTTCAAAAAGGTTCAATGAGCTGATCAGGAACATCCAGGCCCAGCCGGGGATCTTCAAAATGAGAGAAGACCAGGAAAAACTGAGCCTGAGAAGCGACCAGGTGGGTTCCATCCGTGAAGCCTGCATGATCCTTCAAAAACTGGTGAACGGATGGCAGCAATGAATCTTGTACTCGACCTTGGGAATAGCTTTGGCAAGATTGCAGTTTGCCGTGGATCTGAAGTGTTGGAATCTGCAGTCTATGAAAAGATTACAATCCGTGAGATTGCCTATTTTAATACCCGCTACGATGGGTTAAAGGGAGTGATCATCTCTTCGGTAGTGAACGATTCCAGGGAGATGATCGATTATCTTGGGAACCTCTTCAATACCTGCATTGAACTTGATCACAACACACCCATCCCGCTTATAAACCGTTACCACACCCCCGAAACTTTAGGGTACGACCGGATCGCAGCAGCGGTGGGGGCATATACGATTTACCCGGCAAAAAACGTTCTTGTCATAGATGCCGGTACAGCCATCACCTTCGACCTGGTAACAGCCGGAGGTGAATACCTTGGGGGAAATATCTCACCCGGGATGACAATCAGGTTTAAATCCCTGAACAAGTACACCAATCGCCTGCCCTATCTGGAGCGACCTGAAGAAAAACCGCCCCTTCTGGGAAGAAGCACAAAAGAGGCCATCCAGGCCGGCGTTGTAAACGGAATCATATTCGAATTAGATGGATTCATCGGAGCCATGGCCCAGTACCACCCGGATCTTCAGGTGGTTTTAACCGGAGGGGATGCAAAATACTTTGAGGGCAAATTAAAAAATAGCATCTTTGTGGACCTGAATCTGAACCTGATCGGACTTAACAGAATTTTGGAACACAATGCATCTGAAAAGATATAGCTTATTATTTGCCATACTGGTTGCCCTATCTCCCCTTTATGGCCAGTTTAATACCTATTCACCTTATACGCGGTTTGCGCTCGGCGACCTTTCAAAAAAGGGATTTGCCCAGAATCAGGCCATGGGAGGAACAGGACTGGCCATTCACGACGGGAACCGCATCAACATCCTTAATCCTGCCTCATTTGCTGCCCTGGACAGCCAATCGGTTTATTTTGACTTCGGAATCAATGCATTTTTTAATCAGTACCTGACAGAAGGTGATCAGATCACCAACGCTTCCAACACCTGGTGGAACCTGAACCTGCACCATATTGCTTTTGCCTCGGCCATGGGCAGACACATGGGAATATCCGCAGGTATTGTTCCTTACAGCAGTATTGGCTACAGCATCAAGCAGGAGTACAATGATTATAACACCGGCAATGCCATGGATACCTATTATTCGGGCGAAGGCGGGATTATGAATTTCTATCTTGGAACCGCATTAAAGGTTTTTGACCGGGTCTCTTTGGGGGTCACTATGAATTACCTGATGGGGAAGCTCACAAGGGATCGGAAAGTCGATTTCCCCGCTAATACAGGATATTCAACGACCTCCTCGGAAGAACGTTTCGATATAAGGAAGCCGGTTTTCAGCTTTGGAGTGCAATATAAAGAGGTGATAAAAGAGGATTTCTTTTTCTCGGTGGGCGCCACTTACGATCTGGCAACCAATATCAAAACCGAGCTTCAATATGATCTCCTCAATACGATTTATCCCTATAAGGAAGTCGCCCTGGACTCGGTCACAAAAATTACACCTGAATATATACTGGGGGCAGATACTTTAGAAGGGTCGTTCAGACTTCCTCAAAAGATTGGAATTGGGTTTGCTGCCGGAATTACAGATAAACTGATGGTAACGGCAGACTATATCAGGCAGGATTGGACAGGATCTCTGTCGGGGAACAACTATCATACCGCCCCCTCAAACTCCTTCCACTTCGGTGCTGAATACACCCCCGACCATGAGGCTTTGAGAGGTTATCACAAGCTGGCATCCTACCGTATCGGAGGTTACTATTCCAGCAGCTATCTATCGGTTCTGAAGGGAGGTTCGCTACCCGATGATCCTGATGGCTTTTACCAGCTGAAAGATTATGGCATAACTTTTGGAGTAGGGTTACCGGTAAAATCCATCAGATCGAGCATCAATGTGGCTTTGACCCTTGGTACCCGAGGTACTGCAGAGTACAATTTAATAAAAGAAAATTATGGTATTCTCACATTTAATGTAACTTTACATGATCTTTGGTTCAGGAAAAGAAGATTTGATTAGAACTTGAAATATTTTGACTGGAATGAAAACGAAAGCCCTCAGATCGATCATCTTAGCATCAATAACCCTTTTGATTGTCATCCCTGTGTTTTCACAAAAAGGGATAGCGGACGGATCAAAATACGGTAAAGGTGAAGATAGTATCAACTGTATTAAGAATTTGTCCCTCTACAAGGAATTTTTCAAACACAACAACTACAAAGATGCCATCCATTCCTGGCGGAATGTTTTTGGAGAATGCCCGGCAGCCAGTGAAAAAATGTATGTTGAGGGTGTAACCATGTATAAGAGTTTTATTGAGTCCGCACCAACGCCACAACGCACTGAAGAGATGATCGATACATTAATGCTCATCTACGACCGGCGTATGGAGTATTTTCCGGGTCAGGATGGTAGCATCCTGGGACGAAAAGGGATCGATCTGCTTCGCTATCGCCGGACAGATATCGTGGCTGTTGAGCAGGGATATGGCATCCTGAAAAAGAGCATCAAACTGGAAAAAAGTGAATCACGTGATGCAGTATTGGTTACCTTCATGAATGCAAGTATTACCCTGAATAAAGCTGATAAAATAGATGATAACCAGGCCATTGAAGATTACTTCATGGTTACAACGATCATCGACAAGCTTCTTGCAAAAAGCTCAAAATGGGAAGCAGCAAAGCAAAGCGTTGATGACCTGATGCTCAATAGCGGACTGCTTACCTGCGATGCGCTCAACAGCTACTTTGAACCCCAGTTTGCGACCCAAAAAGGGGACCAGGCATTCCTGGAGAAGCTCGTCAATTTTTATTCGCAATCTGGTTGTGACCAGACTGATCTGTATGTGGCCGCTTCTGAACAGATGTATGCCATTGAACCGGGACCAAAATCGGCCCACCAGCTTGCACGGTTGTTCATGATCAGAAATGATTATCCCAAAGCATCTGAATACCTGAAAGAGGCAGTTCGGGGAACCGACATTGACTCGCAAACAAAAGCAGAATGGTACTACGAACTTGCTGTTGTTACACGTGCACAGGAGAAATTTTGTGAAGCCATCACCCACGCCAGAGAGGCATTAGCTTTAAAAAGCGATTATGGACAGGCTTATCTATTGATTGGAGATTGCTTCATCTTATCACGCGACAACCTGGGTGATGATTTCCAGCAAAGATCAGCATATTGGGCTGCTGCTGATAAATATGCCAAAGCAAAAGCGGTGGATCCATCCGTTGCTGATGAGGCAGCCAAGAAAATCGATGACTACTCATCACAGTATCCCAACAACGAAGAGGTATTTTTCCGCGATTTGAAAGATGGAGACTCCTTCGAGGTGAAGGGATGTATCAACGAATATACCACCGTAAGATCAAGAAAGTAATCCAACTGAAAATCTATAAAAGGATTCCCGCATATAATTTTGCTGATGCTTTTGGGGCTTTGGCTGACAACCGGTTGTGAAAATGACATTGAACGCATCAACCTGCTGACCAGTGAAACAAAAGTACCCACCATCAGTGGTACCAATGTGAAGGTGATCTACAGTGATTCGGGAAAGGTTAAAGTTCAGATTCTTGCCCCATTCTATAAACAATTCCCAAATGCGGAAAAACCCTACATGGAATTCCCTGAAGGCATGGAGGTCTTTTTCTACAACGACTCTATGAAGATGGAATCCGAGATCCGATCAGACTATGCCATCTATTATACCGATGAAAAGCTCTGGCATGCCACAGGGAATGTTGTGGCCCATAAACTCAATCATGGTGATGCACTGAATACGGAGGAGCTTTACTGGGATGAGGAGAAACAGCTGATCTACTCCGATGTTTATACAAAAATTCAGAACCAGGATGGGACTTTTTACGGGAAACGCGGATTTGAAGCATTCCAGGACCTTTCAAACTGGAAGCTGAAAGGAACCTCGGGAACAGTTAACGTACAGGATGAGGAGTAGCATATCGGGCATATTCGAGGTGATCTGGTTTGTACTTGGTGGGTTGATGTTGTTCATTGCGGCAGACCTGGCCATGAGCAGCGGAATCAAGGCCAGCTGGTACTATTTCATATTTTCTTTCATGGCATTCGGTATGTACTTCTTAAGAAGGAATATACGCATTAAACGACGCTAAAAACCCAATATTGCTCACTATTATATTGATTCTGATTTCCATGGTTTTCTCGGCATTCTTCTCCGGGATGGAAATTGCATTTATCTCCTCAAATAAACTGCGTATAGAAATTGACCGTAAACAGGAGAAATTTCTCTCAGGTATCGTCTCTTTTTTTCTAAAGAATCCATCAAGGTATATTGCCACCATGCTGGTTGGAAACAATATTGCCCTGGTTATCTATGGAATTGCATTTGCCACTCTGCTGGAAGAACCCCTAAGAAATCTGATTGGAAACGGATCTCAGGCTACCGTGCTGCTTATCCAAACCCTTATCTCAACTTTGATTATCCTGCTCACAGCAGAGTTCCTTCCAAAAACCATTTTCAGGATCAATCCAAACAATTCGCTTCGCCTGTTTAGTGTTCCCATCCTTATATTCTATGTGATCCTTTTTCCGGTGACCATCCTGTCCATCGGGATCTCCAACTTTACCATGAGATATATTTTCAGGATCCGGCCCGACAGCCAATCCAGGGAACCGGTATTTAACAAGGTGGATCTGGATCATTTTATCACCTTCGAGCAGATGGAAAAGGTGAAGGGCGGTGAGATTGAGGACCTGAAGATTTTCAAGAATGCCCTCGAATTTTCCGGACTGAAAGTGAGGGATTGTATGATCCCCCGCACCGATGTGATCGCACTGGAAGAAGATACCTCTGTGGAAGATCTTGCAAGGCGTTTTGTGGATACCGGCCTCAGCAGAATACTGATATACAGGGAGACCATCGATAATGTGAACGGGTATGTGAATTCGAAAGATCTTTTTAAAAAACCTGACCAGATTAAAACCCTTCTGAAACCTATACAGATCGTACCGGAAGCCCTGCCCGTAAATAAGCTCCTTACCGGTTTTATCAAGGAGGGTAAGAATATAGCCCTGGTGGTGGATGAATTCGGAGGCACCTCCGGGATCATTACCACCGAAGATATCATCGAGGAGATTTTTGGAGAGATCGAAGATGAACACGACACCAGTGACCTGTTGGAGAAACAACTTGATAAGAACAGGTACCTGCTATCGGGCCGGCTGGAGATCGATTATCTCAATGAAAAGTATTTTCTGGCTATTCCGGCTTCAGAAGAGTATGATACCCTTGCCGGGTATATCATCTACAATTATGAAAGCATTCCCGAGAAGAATACCACTGTTTCTATTGATAACTACCTGATTACCATCACAAATGTGAGCTCAAATCGCATCGAGGAGGTGGATCTTAAAGTACTCTATTCCTAGAGAGACAAAATTCAGTGAAAGGATTGCTATTAAACTTCTAAATATTACTATATTCGTACGCTTAAAATTTTAGCTATTCATACACATAATCAGATTGATAAATGGCCACATTACAGAATATTAGAAACAGGGCGGGATTGCTGGTAGCCATCGTGATCGGGCTTGCGCTTTTTGCATTTATATTGGGAGATTTTATGGGCTCGGGAACCTCCACCATGGGGAATAGGAACGTCGCTGAGATTGCCGGAAAATCGATCGAAGTAACCGATTACATGAATCGCGAAAAAAGCCTTCGTGAATTTTATGAATTGAATGCGGGCGGAAGGGGGCTCGATGCACAACTGGAACGTCAGATTCAGCAGGAGACCTGGAACAGGCTGGTCAGGGAAACCATCATGGAATCCTCATACCAGACCCTTGGCATCAACGTGAGTGCCGATGAACTGAAAACGATGGTAACCGGAGATCAGACCATGGGTGTTGCAGTTAATCCTTCATTAAGTGAACCTCACCCCATTATCAGGCAGATGTTTTCCAACCCCGAAACAGGCCAGCTGAACAGGACTGTAATGACCAACTATTTCAACGCATTGGATAATCCCCAGTTTGCCCAGGAGAAAAAACGGTGGTTATTCATTGAGAATGAGATCGTGAGCGAAAAAATGAACGAAAAGTATTTCAGCCTTGTGAGAAAGGGATTTCAACCCTCCTCCCTTGATTTGAAAGACTATGCAACCGAGAGTGGTAAAAGCACGGATTTTACATACATTTCAAAACCCTTCTCAGAAATCGCCGACGAAGAGATCACCTTCACTGAATCAGACCTCAAGAATTTCTACAAAAACCATAAAGAGAATTACAGACAGCAGGCATCCAGAACTTTCCAATATGTGGTTTTTGAAGTCGAGCCCAGTGAAAATGATGTTGAAAATGCCAGATACTGGGCATCGCAGGTTTATCCTGAATTTGTCCGGACCACCGGGAATGATGTCCCCCGCTACGTAAATGGAACCTCGGATGAGCCATTCGATGTCAGGTATTACACTTACGAGGAGCTTCCCGAAATGATCCGTGACTCTGTCTTCAACGCCTCCACCGAAAAAGTGGTGGGTCCCTACCGTGATCAGGAGACTTTCAAGCTGATTCGTGCCCATGATATTCAGATGCGTCCCGACTCTGTAAGGGTAAGGCATATTCTTCTCTCCAGCCAGGCATTCGGCGGGGACCGACAGTTAATCAACAGACTGGCCGACAGTCTGGTTAACGTGATCAAAAACGAAAACAATTTCAGCCAGATCGCCCTTGAGTATTCGGCCGATGAAAGCAACCGCGCCATTGGGGGGGACCTGGGCTGGTTCAAGGAAGGATTTATGGTAACCGAATTCAACAATGCCTGTTTTGAGAATAAAACCGGGGACCTGTTAACCACCGAAACCCAGTTCGGAACACACATCCTCAAGATTGAAAATCAGAGCCGACCTGTAAAGAAAATGCAGGTTGCCACCATCACCAGGAACATTTACGCGGGTGATGAGACCAACCAGGACTACTACAACAGGGCAGTGAAATTCAGGGGCAAGGCTACCGACCTTGAGAAATTTACCGAGCAGGCCCGTGAATTTGGACTGGACCCCAGGTTTGCACCTAACATTACCAAAGACCAGGAGACCATTCCCGGAATAGAAGAGCCTAAAAGTATTACCAAATGGGCATTTACTGCCGAGATCAATAGTGTAAGCACCATTTTCAGCCAGTCCAATGAGAAATATATAGTGGCTGTTCTGACTGAAGCCAAAGAGGAAGGATACGCGACACTTGAATCTGTGCAGGCTGAAATTACACTGGCCGTAAAGAAAGAGAAGAAAGCCGAAGCCCTTGTTGCCAGGCTCAACGAACAACTGGCAGGAGTAACGGACCTGAACCAGTTTGGGGCTGCAAACAATATCAATGTGGGCGAAGCTACGCAGGTTAAGTTCGCCAATACCTACGTTTCCGGAATCGGTCTGGAGCCCTATATCGTTGGTGCATCCATGTATCTCCCGGTTGATCAGATCTCCAAACCCATAACCGGAGAGAGCGGGGTATTCGTGATTTCGGTTACCAATCGCACAGAGCCGGTTGTAGGAGCATCCGAAACGGAAGCCATCCGATCAAGGCTCAAGTACACCCTGGAATCGAGAAGTAACTACGAGGCATACAATGCCCTTCTCGATGCAGCTAATGTGGAAGATAACCGGTTGGATATCTTCTACAACTAGCTACGGTATATCGGTTCCCTCGCTGATCCCAGCCTGCGGCTGGCATAGGCTTCGGAAACCGATATACCTCCGCACAGAAAGCCCTGGAAACAAAGACTGATCCCAGCCTGCGGCTGGCATAGGCTTCGGACCCTGAGCGAAGACGAGCGGGTCGCGGCTCCGCGCAAGCACCGGATTCGGCGCTGGGCGCGCGCCGCGTTGCTCGAACTCGACGCGGCGGTCACGATCAGGCTGGTCGGCGAGACCGAGGGGCTAGCCTTGAATCGGGATTATCGCGGCAAGGATCATGCGACCAACGTGCTGACGTTCAGCTATCACGACGGTGAGAGCCCGGACGCGCAGCAGGGCCTGCTCCAGGGCGATCTGGTCCTGTGCGTTCCGGTTGTGGTGCGCGAAGCGCACGACCAGGGCAAGGGGCTGGA
>JAWOHR010000058.1:0-11662 GCA_046485075.1 Bacteroidales bacterium | reverse complement strand
GAATATACTGCCAGCCTGGAAATTGACAGGTCGAAGTTTGATGTTCGGTTTGGATCACCCTCATTTTTTAACAATCTGGGAGACAATGCTATAGATGATATTTTTACCCTCAATATTAAGCTTTTTGTAGTTTAGTATTGGGGACTGGTGGCACCACGCCAAACTGTGAAACCCCTCGTATCCGCTATTTGCGGATGCGGGGGGTTCGATTTTTCATCAAAGCCCCCGTTTGATCTCCGGATCGATGGGGGTTTTCCAAGAACAAAAGATAGCTTTGATATGAGTAATGTATCTCTTAATTTTATGCTAACCGGAATCAGGGCATTGCTGTGATCAAACATAAATTGAAAAAATTGAGAAAACATCAATATATTATCATCGCTTGCCTGTTATTCAGTGTCAGCATCTTTGCTCAGGGTGGTGAAGTTATTCAGGAAGAGAAAACGTATAAAACCATTGATGGAAAAACATTGAAGGTATATGTGTTTTCTACTGCCGAAACGAAGCATAAGCCCCTTAATCCGGCCATAGTTTTCTTTCATGGGGGTGGATGGGCTTATGGAAGTCCCTCTGAGTTTTTCGGAGCCTGTGAGCGATTTGCAAAACAAGGTTTTATTACATTTTCTTGTCAATACAGGCTTTCGATCACTGATGATCTCATTGTGCCTCACCCTGAGATTACACCTGTTGAGAGTGTAAAAGATGCAAGATCTGCCATGAGATGGATCAGGGGAAATGCCACATTATTTAACATTGATCCGGGTAAAATTGTGGCAGGAGGGCAATCCGCCGGGGGGCAACTGGCATTATCCACCGCAATGATCGAAAATGTGAACGAAGCGTCCGATAACCTTGATATTAGTCCCATTCCCAACGCCATCCTTCTTTTTTCAAGCAGTGTTAATATGCTGGAGGCATGGGCTGATATGTTGCTGGGTGACCGAAGAGAGGAGATCTGGTCTATTTCTCCTCATCATCATGTAAAAGCTGGCCTCCCTCCGATCATTGCTTTTCATGGAACTGAAGATTGTATGGTACCATTTTGGGTAGTTAATTCTTTTAAAGAAAAAACAACTTCGCTGGGTAATTATTTCGAATTAATAGCGATTGAGGGACGGAAACATTACCTGGGTGAAGGAAATGAAAAATACGCAACATATTTTGACGAGGAGATCCTTGAAAAGACGGATGAATTTTTAAAGAGGTTTGGGTTTTTAAATTCATCCCAATAACGCGGAAATACCCTAACCGGATATATTATAAATAAACCCCTCCGATGAAAAAACACCTGCCTTATCTGCTAACCATTCTTAGGATTCTGATTGGCTGGCACTTCCTTTATGAAGGTATTACTAAGTTATTGAACCCGGCATGGAGTGCAAAGTTTTACCTGCTTGGATCAAAGTGGATTTTTGCTGGAATGTTTCATTGGCTGGCATCGTCTCCCTCTGTCTTGAAAGTTGTTGATTTTTTGAATATCTGGGGGCTGATTCTGATCGGATTGTCTTTGATAATTGGATTGTTCGTGCGTTGGTCTTCCATGTTTGGGGCTATTCTGCTTTTGTTTTATTTTGTAGCTTACCCTCCAATCTTTGGATATACACTGGGAGTAGTTGCTGAAGGAAATTATCAGTGGGTTGATAAAAACCTGATCGAATTATTTGTCCTGATTGTATTTGTTTTCCTTCCAACGGCATATTTCTTTGGAGCCGATCGCTTGCTAAAGCGATGGAATGAAGAGAGGCCCAATGCACCTGTTCCGGCATCAGGACCGGAAGAAGGAGTACCAAACAGGCGCCGCGAACTTTTACGGGATATGATCAGTGTTCCTTTTCTGGGAGCATTTGCCTATGTTTTATACAGGAAAAGCAAATGGGATAGTCTGGAGACAAAATTCCTGACCGGCCAACCCGATGCGGTTTCAGGCGCCACACTTAAAAGCTTCCAATTCACTTCACTTGAAGAATTGAAAGGAACAGTACCAAAGGGAAATATTGGAGATTTTGAACTAAGCCGGCTGGTTATGGGAGGAAATCTGATTGGCGGATGGGCTCACGCGCGGGACCTGATCTACGTAGATAAACTGATCAAAATGTATCATACCGATGAGAAGGTGATGCTGACGCTTCAACTGGCAGAAAAATGTGGTATCAATGGTATAATCTCTAATCCTGCACAATGTCGGATTATCAACAAATATAGACAGGAAACCGGGGGCAAGATGCAGTTTATTTCAGATTGTGGTGCCGGTAATAACTTCAGGGAAGGTATTGAGATCTCCATAGAAGGTGGAGCACAAGCGCTATACAGCCATGGTGGAAAATCTGATTCCAGCGTATACAACAATGACTTATCTTTTTTTGATGAACTTGTTGAGGGTCTTGAATTAATTCGAAGTTATGGTAAACCGGCTGGTATAGGTGCACACCGGATTGAAACTGTGAAAGAATGTGTGAAACGCGGTATTAAACCCGATTTCTGGGTGAAAACGCTTCATTCCAACAATTACTGGTCTGCTGAAGTTGATCTTGAAAGAAAGGATGTTTCTGAAGTTGGCTGGAAAGACAATAATTTTTGTTTAAAACCGCAGGAAACTGTCGATTTTATGAGTGAATTGGAAGAACCATGGATTGCTTTCAAGACACTGGCAGCCGGAGCCATAAAGCCTGAAGAAGGCTTCAGGTATGCATTTGACAGTGGTGCTGATTTCATTTGTGTCGGTATGTATGACTTTCAGATCGTCGAGGACGTCAACATAGTATTGGATATCCTGGCCAATGTGAACCGTTCACGACCCTGGAGAGGATAAGTCAGGTTGCTTATTTCAATCAATTAAACTGCTTCATGAAAACAAAATTTATTCTCTGTATGGCAATTGTCGGCCTGCCCATAGGAAATTGCGCACAAACTACGGCCGAAACGAAAAACCTGACCTATTTTCTTCATCGGTTATACACCGTCGATCACCTGCCTTTATTAGAAGACTCACATACATATATGGCAAGCACCTGGGATACTACCGGGGGGAACAGCGACGGAAATTGTTTTAAGAATCTGCAAGGCACAAAAAACATTCTGCTGGATGTCAGCGGTCCGGGGTGTATTCACAGAATATTCACCGGCGTTACTTATGGGTTTATTGATGTAAGTACTTTTGGCACCAGAATTCAGGTGTTTATTGACAATCATTCGGAACCCATTTACGATATGGAGGTTTCCAGGTTCTTTGACGATCACACAGGACCATTTCCATATCCATTTGTCTTCCAGAAAACCTACCCCGGTATTATGTTTCCTATCCCGTTCGCAAAACATTGCAAAATTCAACTTGTCAATGAAGCTAAGGTGAATTGGGGGAATTACTGGCAGGTTGTCTATACAAAATATCCCAATAACACCAAAGTAGAAAGTCTGAAACTTCCCCTGAGCAAGGAGGAGCAAGAGGAATTGGATAAAGCATGTAAAGCATGGGTAATGGCTGAATCCGAACACCCGGAACCGCCTTACCAATGGACAGTTGAAGAAAAACTTTCTGTTAAAACCGGTGATTTCCAGGCCATCACTTATGCAGGGAGTGGGGTTATTAATGAAATGAGAATTTCTGTTTCACCGAATACACCAGAGGTTTTGCTGAATACAAGGCTCCAGATACAATGGGATGGACATCCCGAAAAAAGCGTGGATGTTCCACTGGGATACTTTGCCGGCAATGCAGACTATCAAAATCAGAAACAATTCAGTTCACTTTTGCTGGGTATTAACCAGACGGAAGTGTATTCCCGGTTTCCAATGCCGTTTAAAAAAGGGTTTGTGATCACATTTACAAATGAATCCAATACAGAGATCAAAACTGTTTCAGTAAAACTTAATATTGAAAAGAATAAGAAGATAACAGAAAATTGGGGGCGTTTTCATACGACCTGGCAGGAAGTTCCAATTGATAGCACTGTACATGTGAATTACCCAAGATTTGGTAAAGGTACAAGGCCGTTTCAGATTTTGCTGGATGCAAACAACTGCCGGGGAAAATATGTGGGAAATATGATGCATGTGGCATGGCCCTATCGTATGTGGTGGGGAGAAGGGGATTGGTTGATCTGGAGTGATGAATCAGGTTTTCCTCCGGGTTATCATGGAACCGGAACAGAAGAATATTATAATTCCGGATGGTGCTGGTTTGACAGAAAGGCTATATCGGGTTTTGTAACCCAACAGCCGGCAAATGTTCATGTGTATTCTTTCCATTTAAATGATCATTTTCAATTTCAGAATCATATCAAAGTGGCCAATGAGATTTGGTGGCATGATGATATTATGCGCAGCATTTACGGAACTACTGCCTATTGGTATGCTTATCCGGTGCAGGATGCGAATTCCCAGGAAAAGCTTGTTACACCACGTTTAAAACATAACCTTGAATCGGATGAATTTATATGGGAATAAGATCAGTTCTTCATCCCATCCAGGATTTTGACCCTTTCCCTCGGGAACAACATCAGGAGAATGGATAACCGACAGAAAAAAGAGAGAAGATTTTGGGATAGGTTTGCCAGCTATTATGATTCCTTCATAAACAAAGTTTTCAGAAAATCATATGCATCTATTCTGGAAAATATTGAACCAGACCTGAATTTAAATCACGAAGTTCTTGAGATTGGTACTGGAACCGGGATTATTCCTTTTTCAATTTGCTCAAAAGTATCCTCCATTGTGGCGACAGATATTTCACCAAAAATGGTTCAGATTGCAAATCAAAAACTAATAAAATCAAAAATTAGAAACATTGATTTTCAAATTCAGGATTCATATAATCTGGCACTTCCAGATAAATCGTTCGATATGGTGATCGCTTCTAATTTGTTTCATCTTCTTTATGAGCCGGGAAAGCCGTTAAATGAGGTTATAAGAGTGATGAGGGAAGATGGGATTTTTATCGCTCCGACACTTTGTGCAGGTGAAAATACCAAAAGCAAAATTATAGCTTCCATAATTGGCAAATTAAGTGGATTTAAGGTTGTCAATAAATGGAGCATTAATGAATTCAAAAACATGCTAATAAATAATGGATTTATCATCACCAGGACAGTGATCATCAATGATAAAATCCCGCTTGCTTACATCGTGATGAAAAAGAATATTGCTGCGAAAACCTAAATTTGCATCATCTATTAATTGTACGTATATTTGTACATATTAATGTACTAATGTATACAGATTATGCTTACAGCCAGTATATCGGATTTCAGAAAAGATATCAAAAGGTATCTTGACAGGGTTACAAAGAACTATGAAACCTTGATAATTAATCGTGGGAAAGACAACGGAGTAGTCATTATTTCGTTAGATGAATATAATTCTCTTACCGCAACACAGTATGAGTTATCTTCTCGAGTTAATGAAGCAAGACTTGACTCCGCTATTGAGAAACTCAAGAAAGGTTCATCATTTCAGAAAGAACTAATTGAAGAATGAAATATACATTTGTTGATGAATCTTGGGAAGATTACCTATTCTGGCAAAAAACTGATAAGAAGATTCTAAAGAAAATTAATGCCTTACTTAAAGATATTTCCAGAAATCCCTATTCAGGTATTGGAAAACCAGAAGCGCTAAAATACAAATATAAAGGCTTTTGGTACAGGAGGATAGACCAAGAACATAGATTAATCTACCAGGTAAAAGACGATGAGATTCTCATTGCCAAATGCAGATTTCATTATGATTAAAATAAATGGTTGCTGATTAATAGGACACTAGGTGGAAAGTTCAACTCCCAGGATCAGAATATCATCGATTTGTTCCTGGCCGGACCTCCATATCTCATGTTCCTCTCTCAGGATGGATTGTTGCTCTTTCAGGGGCATGTGGCAGATTTCTTTGAGTAACTTTTTAAATCTGACTGATTTAAAGGTTTTCCTCTGTAATCCTCCAATCTGGTCAACATATCCATCAGTGAACAGATAGATAATGTCGTGTTCCTTAAAAGGAACCTCTTTGTTGCTAAAGGACACTTTTACCTCCTCATAAATACCGATGGGCATCCGGTCGCCATTTATTACAAAGAGTTCTCCCTCACTGATCAGGTACATCGGTCGGAATGCACCGGAGAATTGTACGATTCTGTGCTTAAAATCGACCACGCACAATGCCATTTCCATTCCCTCCCTGGCCTCGTCCCTCTTCCCGGTCTGACCAAGCGCTTTGATGATTTGATCACGAAGTTTATTTAGTATATCATTGGCTCGCGGGGTATTCAAATTATTTACTATTCCATTCAATAAGTTCATTCCCAGTATACTCATGAAAGCACCGGGAACTCCATGTCCGGTGCAATCGGCCACCGCTATGATCAACCTGTCGTTTTTATTTGATACCCAGAAGTAATCGCCGCTTACGATATCCTTGGGTTTATTCAGGATGAAATGGGGCAGCATTAATTTTACCTGTAACTCCGATGGGAACATTAAGGCTTTTTGAATCCGGCTTGCATATTGTATGCTATCGGTCATCTTCATTCTCTGTTGTTCAATCTCCCGGGTCCGTTCCATCACTTTCTGCTCAAGATTCAGCTTGGCATCTTCCAGGTAATTGATCAGGTTTCTATTCTGGATCTTCAGGTTATAGACCTCCATGGCACTATCTATACTCAGTTTCAGATCCTCGCTGTTCCACGGTTTGGTCACATACCGGAATATGTTCCCCCTGTTGATGGCCTGGATGATGGCATCCTTGTCGCTGATTTCTGTCAGGACCATTCGCATGCTGTCAGGATAGAGTCTCAGTATTTTTTCCAGGAATTCAATCCCGCTCATATCAGGCATTTGCTGATCTGTGATCACCAATTGAATGGTTTTCTGTTCCATAATTTCCAATCCGGCCTTTCCCGAAGTGGCTGTATAGATGTGATAATCCTGACTGAAAGCAGATTTAAAACTGATCAGGTTTTGCTCTGTTTCATCGATGTAAAGAATCGAATATATGGGATTGGTATAAGTCAATGATCACGCATTTTTTATGGCAGGTTCGGCTCCGATAAAATTACGCAATTCCGCAATAGTATTGTAATCAGGATTTTTCTAAATTTATCAGATTCGAAACACACTCAGGATGCTCAGTTTCCAAAGGTTTTTTCTTTTATCCGGATTGATTCTGATATCCGGGATTATTCATGCCAGAAGTGTAAATATCCTTGATTTCGGGGCTATAGGCGATGGAAAGGTTAACAATACGATTGCTTTCCGCAATGCAATTGACACCTGTCATTTTACAGGAGGCGGAACCGTTTTGGTTCCCCCGGGAGTGTTTTTGAGCGGGACGATTATATTACGTTCTCATGTGAATTTGCATTTGGAGCCCGGTGCTGTCATTTTAGGAAGTTCAGACTTGAACGATTATTTTATAGGGGACGCAAAAGTGGGTCTGATCTATTGTGAGGATGCGCAAAATGTTTCGATTACCGGACATGGAACCATTGACGGGAATGGGGATGGTTTCATGAATATGGAACAATTCAAAACGATCAATGAAGAAGGGACCATGTACTCTCGTCAGAAAAGCCGGTTTAGACAAATCGAGGGACATCCTGAGGATGGTCCCGTGATGCCTCTTGACCGGCCCAACCAGATGATTATCTTTTCAAATTGCAGGAATGTTACCATCCGCGATTTGGTTATTTCGAATTCACCTTTCTGGACTTTGCACCTTGCTGATGTGGACGGAGCTGTAATTTCAGGGGTCAGGATATACAATAATTTACTGGTTCCTAATAGCGATGGAATAGACCTGACGAGCTGCAGCAATATTAACGTTTCAGATTGTGATATCCGGGGAGGAGATGATGGATTTGCCATTACGGGATATGCACATCATTTTGACCTGGCAGGGTACAATAATATTATTCATGATTCAAAAAACATCAATGTCAGCAATTGCAACATTGTATCCCGCTCTTCAGGAATCAGAATCGGCGGGTGGGATCAGAATCATATGAGTAATTATAATTTTAACAACATCAACATATCAGACTCCAACCGTGGGATCGTATTGACGGTTCGGGACAGCGGTTCAATCAGTGATATGAATTTTAATAACATTGTCATTGAAACCCGTCTGCATACGGGCGATTGGTGGGGTAATGGAGAACCCATTCAGGTTGCAGTGATCAGGGGTACTCCTGATGTAAAACTTGGAACAATCAAGAATGTGAATTTCACCAATATTATTGCAAAAAGTGAAGCTGGAATTGTTGTATACTCAAGTGATGAATCGGAGATAAAAAACCTTCAGTTTTGCGATATTTCTCTGAATCTGATCGATAGTAAACTGAATGATTGTGCGGGTGGAAATTTCGATTTAAGGCCGGTGTCAGATCCGAAGTTCTCATTATTTGAACACGATATTCCGGGTTTTTTTGCACAGGGCGTGAAGAACCTGGTCATCAGGAATTTTCAATTAACATGGGACGATCAAACACAAAAATTCTTTACCTATGGGATTGAGGTGGATGAATTTGATGGTTTGGAAATTATTGATTTCAGGGGATCTGCCTCGCCCTCAAATGCACAGCTACCACCGGTAATGATTCGAAATGGTAAAGGTTTTCATACGAACCTGAGTGAGACGCTCTTTATGATCAGCGATTCAAAGTAACGCTATTGTAAATCTTTTTTGAAGACCATGGTATAAGGCTGCTCGGATCCCTGGTAATTCCTGTATATTCGTTTTAGTTCAAAACCACAATCGATGATATCGGAGATCTCCTGTTCAAGAGGAGATGCATTCCATCCGTATTTTTGCCGGATGGTATTAAGATATTCATAATCATCCGACTGAGTATTAATAACATAGAACAATCCGTCGTCTTTCAGTTTTTCCCGAACGTCTAAAATAAACTTTTTAGGTTCCTTGAGGTACTGATAGGTACTGAGCATCAGAATTTTATCAAATGTGGAATCAGGTAAATTGGTTTCAGTGTCAGTTCCATTGACCACAATAAATTTATTTGTGAATGGTTTGCCATTGACCTCCTCATAAAATTTTACCACCTCGTCGACCGTTTTCTGGTTACAAACAGTTGTGTCAATATCCTGAATATAAAAGGTTAAGCTGTCATAGTAGATGGACAACATGGCTTCAATATATCCATTGCCAGCACCGATATCCGCAATGATTTCCCCTTTCTTGAATTTAATATAATCAATACCCCTGTGTTCAAGAATCATTCTTATCTCTTCCTTGCTTGTTACGAATGGATAGCCATCGATTGGCTGCATTGATCCCGATTCTTCAGGTGTATTACAGGCAAAAAAATTGCATAATGCGATAAAAAACAAAACAATACCATGTTGTCTAAGCAAATCCATGTTTCAAAAAGTTACGGTTCCTCATTCATACTTCGGATACAAGTTACAAGGTTTATTTCAAAAGAGGTTTTACTGACTTGAGAATTTACAGACAAGTACGTTGAATGAAATTGTACAAAAAATAATTGTGATATTTACATTGCCCTATATTTACACTACTTATTATATTGCAATTAAACATCTCCGTCGGGGATCCGGTGCAACGTCTCCAGGGAAGGGTTATCACCAACAGACCCGGCTTTTATATTTTCAGCAACTTATCGGCAAACACCTGCAACATCTGATTCCGGAATTATAAAAACTACTTATATGAGAACCAAACTTATTCTGTCTGTCAGTTTCCTTTTTCTGATCAGCGCCTGCAACTCAGATCAACACGAAAAACTCTCTTTCCCCTATTCCCAGTGGACCGTCGGAACCAGTGGCAATCATATCACCTGGCGCTTCATGGAGGGATTTGATTATAATGACTCCTTTATCAGCGCACCCGGTGAAGGTGAATGGGAGGAGTGGTACCGTACCATTCTGAAATACCGGGAAACCGCAAGGGAGAAAGCAGGAATAGAAACTCCCGGTCTCCGCTGTGAGTTCCCATTCCAAAGGGATACAAAAATCAATTTCGATAAATTTGCATACCAGTTGAAGCTTTGCCCGGGAGAAGAGATTGATGTCAGCGGACAAGCCAGAACCACAGGGATCTCATTTACCCTCTATTTCGACTACGACCTGAAAACCAAGGGCGAAGAGAAAGGCTACGTGGTACGAAGACAACTGAGATCGGTGGACAGTCTCGTGGTTTCATCCTCAGACCGCTGGACCACCTTCAGCAAAACCGTTATGGTACCCCGGTTTTCTTCTGACAGCTTTGCCATTGCCCCGGTACTGCGGATCGCGCAGTCTGAGAGAAATTCCGGGGGAGAGGTATTTATCAAAGAGATACGTCTCCATACAATACCCAATGAAGAAAGAAAGCAAATCCTGACTGACATCGAGACCTATATAACCCGCCAGTCCAAAAGCCGGGATTTTTCCATTGTGGAGCAACTTGACTGGACCCATAAGAATTTTGTTATGGGGTTCGTCTTTATCTGGGACCGCAAATTCTGGGATTTGGACAAGGGGGAATATCTGGTGAGCGAGTACTGCCGGATGATGGAAAAGGAATTTGGAGGATTGCAATCAGTCGTTCTGTGGCACAGCTATCCCAACATTGGTATTGATGAGAAGAACCAGTTCGACTTTTTCCATACCATGCCTGGCGGGATCAGCGGACTGAAACAGGTGGTGGATGATTTCCACCGGAACGGGGTGAGGGTATTCATTACCTATAACCCCTGGGACCTGGATACCCGCCGTCCCGAAAATCATGATTTCAAGGAGCTGGCCAAAGCCATCGACATGACCGGAGCGGATGGGATTTTCCTGGATACATGGAAATCCTCCAAAGGGGTTATCTCTATTTTCGACGTGGAAAATTCCATCCGGGATGAAGTACACAAGTTTGGGAAAGAGGTAGCCTTTACCACCGAGATACTCCCTGAATTCAAGGACCTGCACGGCGACGATGCCCTTACCAGTTCGTGGGGACAGGAGATCAATCCTTTTCATTTTACCGACCTTTCGCACCAGAAATGGCTCATGCCTGAGCACAAGCAGTACTATATCAGCAGGATGACAAGAAACCGCAAACCCCTGCTGGCTCACGCATGGATCAATGGACAGGGGATCCAGGTATGGGAAAACATTTTCGGCACCATGAACCTCTGGAGTGCGGGTCACAGGCAGTGGCTCCGTAAAATGAATGCCATCTGGCAATCATACGGCCATTTTTACCTGACCGACAACTGGAAACCTTTTGTACCGCTTCATAATGGTACTGTTATTGGAAGTACATGGGAAAATGACAACGCAATGATCATGAACCTGGTGGATACCGCTTCGTCCACAACTGTCATGAAGGTTGAGATCCCGGCAGAGAGGCAATACCGATATTATGATCTCTGGAACGGCAAAGCACTGACCCCCACTTCTGAAAATGGCAGAACTATAGTCACGCTTCAGGTGGATGATTTCGGTTGCCTTCTCCGGTTATCATCGGAAGACGAAGCGTTGCCGGAACTGCTGGCCAGGCAGCATAGGGAAACCGACACCCCGTTTCCGGCAACAGACGGTTACAGCCAGGAACTTTCTCTGAAATTACCATTAAGGCACCTGTATAATCCCTCACCCGGCTTTAGGTTCACTACTGATATGCTCATTATCAGGGGGGGAGCGCAGACCTTTACCTGCAAGCATATCTG
>JAWOHR010000004.1:0-26629 GCA_046485075.1 Bacteroidales bacterium | reverse complement strand
CCTCGAGAGGATGGATCCAAAGAGAAACGGGGATGATCCCGGGAACTGGCATTCAGCTGCATCCATTGAGGGGTATGCAACACCGGGCAGGCTCAACTCACAGACGATCCCTGAATCGGATCAGGGAAGTGAGCTTGGTCTTGAACCCCGGGTATTTAGTCCCGACAACGACGGCTATAACGATCTGCTTGTCATATCCCCGGGAATTGAAGCAGCCGGAAGTGTGACCAGGCTCTGGATTACACAACCAGACGGGACACCAGTGCGAATGCTGGCCAATAACAGTATTTCCGGTACCTCTTCGCAGTATATCTGGGATGGAAGGAAGGATAACGGCCAGATGGCAGCGGAGGGTTTTTACGTGGTTCATTTCAGGGGATACAACCCCCTGTCCGGATTGCGCTGGAACCGCAAAAGTGCTGTGGGTGTGGTTTACCGATGATTTATCGAGACAACCGACAATTTTTTCCTGGTCAGGAGAACGACGGGTACCGCTCCAAAGGCCAGGAATGCGATAATGCGGAAGGTGGGAATGAATCCAAAGTGGTCGATCAGTGTTCCCACAATGGGGTAAACCATCACACTTACGAAGAAATTGATGGTCATGTATATGGAGTTCACAAACGCCTTTTTATCCGTATTCAGCTCCTGAACTGTGGCCAGCATGACCGAGGTTGGTGCAAAGAGGAAAAAACCCAGGGGCAACAGCACCGGGAAGATCCAGTAGCCCTCCAGGCTCAGAAAAAGGAGGGTGAGCAGGGGGGTTGCCACACCCACGATAAACAGGGTTCGGGTTCTGCCCAGTTTATCACTGAGGGTCCCGGCAAAAAGCGCCCCACCGGCCCCTGCCAGTTGGATCACTGTCAGCGCCAGGTCGGCAAAATGGAGCGTTTGGCCCTGCGAAGTGAGGAATGTGGGAAGGTAATAGGTCAGTGATGCCTTCATCCCGGCCTGGAATAAGGTGTAGCCACCAGTCAGGAGGAATGCAGCAGAGAACCGAAGAAATATTTTCCAGTAGCTGCCCTCCTGGTGTTGCCGGGAGGATGTGGTTGGTCTGATCCTTTCTTTCCTGAAATTCAGGTAAAGTAAAACCGAAGCGATGAAACCCAGAGGCATCATTTTCCATGTTCCTTCCAGTCCCCATAAACTGATCACTCCCAGGATGATCAATGGGCCAGCTGTGCGCGCCAGTTCACCCCCAACCATATAAAAACTCATCCCTTTTCCTGGCCGGGAACCCGAGAGGGTTCTTATAATCACCGGAGTGGGGATATGCCAGAGGGTGGAGCTGATCCCTGAGAAAAACAGGAGTATGGCAAGAAAAATGTATCCGGGAGCAAGACCTATCAGGCTCATGAACACAGCAGTAAGGGCAGGGGAAAAAATTACCATGTAACGCATCACCGGCCGTTCGGCAATGATCCCTATAAAAGGATTGAAGAGGGAGGGAATTCGCTGAATGACTGCCAGCAGGCCTGTCATTCCGTAACTGATCCCCAGCTTATCGATGATCAGGGGGAGGGCGGGAGCAAGGAAAGCAGTGTAGCAGTCATGCACAAAATGTGCAGCTGATATGGTCAGAACCTTCCCCCTCTGAAACCCATCCTCCTGCCAGGTCATCACTCAGCGACCAGTTTTATGATGAGCGAAGTCAGTTTTGGTGCAGCCTTTACAGCTACCCCGATTACATCCTGATGGGTCAGCTTCCGGATCTTTCCCGGTACTCCCAGGTCGGTGATTACGGAAACCGCGAAAACCCTGATGCCCATCTGGTGAGCCACAATGGCTTCAGGGACGGTCGACATGCCCACAGCGTCTCCCCCGATGATCCGGAAATACTCATACTCCCTGGGTGTTTCCAGGGTGGGTCCGGTGACACCCACATAGCAACCCTCCCGGATGGGGATTCCCAATTCGGAGGCATAGAATTTGAACTTTTCAATCATTTCAGGACAGTAGGTCTCACTCATATCGGGGAACCGCTCTCCGAAGGCAGGATCGTGCTTCCCGATCAGGGGATTGGGCATTGTGTTGATGTGGTCGGTTATCACCATGATATCCCCTATTTCAAACATGGGATTCATACCTCCGGCAGCGTTCGATAAGATGAGAGATTTGATTCCCAGGAACTTCATTACCCGGATTGGAAAGGTGACCTCCTCCATGGAATAACCTTCGTAAAAATGGAACCGGCCTGACATGACAAGGACCCTGGTTCCATCCAGAAGCCCCGAGATAAGCTGACCTGCATGACCCTCCACAGTGGAAACCGGGAAGTGGGGGATTACTTTATAATCCACAATGATTTTATCACCGAGGTGCTCAACAATGTTCCCAAGTCCTGAACCAAGGATTATAGCGGTGCCGGCTTGATCTTTAAACTTTTCCCTGATGTAGGATGCTGCCTCGTTTATTGCTTCTAACATAACCAAAGATTTGCTTATTAAAATTCTCTTTATCAGCATTTAAAAACTCAACACGGATGGGCACTGCATACATAAAACCTCGTATGTTTTCCGGGAAATCCAATTCACGCAGTTTAACCGCGTCTTTTTCGGTGGTCAGGATCAGTACTTCGCTGTAACCTTTTAACAGTTCCGCAGTTTTCTGCGTGATCTGTTCCATATCTGTCAGGCTGTAATGGTGATGATCGGGGAACTTCAGTTCCAAAGTTTTTTTACTGATCGATCGGGCATAAGCCCTGAGCCCATGTGGATTGGCAACTCCGGATACCAGGATAATTCCCGACTCTTTTTCCCTGTACCAATCAACATCCCTGATGTAACCAGCCTTTCCTGGAAACAGGGGAACAAGATTCCCAAAGCTCATAGTGGTGAAAAACAGGTGCTGGCCAATCTGAGGGTCAAGCCCATTTGCAAACTCCCGCATTTCAATGGGTTTGATATCAACCGGTGTTTTCGTCACCAGGATTAAATGGGCCCTGTTCCGGTTGGCAGCCGATTCCCGTAACATCCCTGCCGGCAGAAGCCGGTCTTTCAGGATGGAGCGGTGATAATCGATCAGAAGGATAGAGTAACCCGGTCTGAGAGAGCGGTGCTGGAAAGCATCGTCAAGGAGGACCACCTCCACAGGTGGGGTCAGTTTCATTAACTCCCTTATACCATGCACCCTGTCCCGGTCTACTGCAACGATGAGATCGGGAAATTTCTGTTTCATTTGCAGGGGCTCATCACCGATTTCCAGAACAGTTGACCGGGTGGTGGCGATTCTGAAATCGCGGCTCTTTCTCCGGTAGCCACGACTTAATGTGGCTACACGGAACTCTTTATTAAGCAGTTCTGCCAGGTACTCGGTATGAGGTGTCTTCCCGGTCCCCCCAACGGTGATATTACCAACGGATATAACGGGAAGGTCAAATCCCGTGGATTTTAACAGGCCGTTATCATAGAGGAAATTCCTGATCCATACAACCAGACCATATAACCATGAAAAGGGGACCAGGATCAGTTTCCACTGAAACCGGGGTGATTTATCCATGCTTAGTTTACTTCAAACTCAAAAGGCATGATCATCTGGATACCATGCATATTCCTGATTTCCTGAATCTTCTTGTAGTGAATATACTGATCTCCAAGCTCATTTCTGAGAATTTTTTCGGCCCTCACACGGGCGCTCCCGGTGAGCTGTTTCATGATGGCTGTCATAGGGTCATCAAGCTTTGGAAGAGACTGAACGCGGTAGTTCTCCAGTCCGGCCATCTCAGCTGCCACTTCGATGGATTTTTCCAATCCTCCGAACATATCGATCAGGCCAAGTTCCAGCGCATTGGCTCCTGCCCATACACGACCCCCTCCAATGGCATCTATCTCCTCATATGATTTGTGACGACCCTCAGCCACTACATTGACAAAAGTGATGTAGGTGTCGTCGATCATCTTCTGAATAAAGGCCCTCTCGGCCGGATCCAGAGGATTACGGATGGACATAATATCAGAGTGTGCGTTGGTTTTGACCACATCGGTGCTGATTCCCAGCTTGTCATTCAGCAGTCCCTGGATATTGGGAAAAAGACCGAATACACCAATGGAACCGGTAACCGTGTTTGGACTGGCAAGGATTGTATCAGCCGAGGCTGCAATGTAGTACCCACCCGATGCGGCTACATCTCCCATAGAGGCAACAACAGGTTTGGCTTCAGCAGCCAGTTTGATTTCACGGTGGATCACATCCGAGGCGAGGGCGCTGCCCCCACCCGAATTAATCCTGAAGACGATGGCTTTGACCGACTCATCCCGCCGGGCCTCCCTGATTGCACGGGCTATTCTGGCAGAACCGATATTCCCTTCCCCGGCATCACCATCCACCACCATTCCCATGGCATATATCACTGCAACCTTATCCCTGCTATACTCTTTTTTCTCTTTAGACTGAACATCTTTATACTTCTTAAGGGTGATTGCTTCCAGGTCATCCTTTTCCTCCACTCCCATCTTTACTTTCATCAGGCTTAGCATCTCATCATAGTAGATCAATCCGTCAATCAGCCCTGACTCTTTCAATTGATCCGGGTCAATGGCAGCCAGTTCATCCACAAAATTATGCAGCTTCTCAACCGGAATATTCCTGGATTCAGAGACGTCGGCCATATACTTATCCCAGATGGCTCCCATATAACTCTCTATTTGCTCCCTGTTCTCTTCACTCAGATCCTCTCTGAGGAACGGCTCAACGGCTCCCTTGTAAGAGCCGTGTCTGATTACCTGCATTTCAACCCCCACTTTTTCAAGAGCTTTTTTGTAAAACATAACCTCGGCGCTCATTCCCATGAAAAGGAAACCTCCCTGGGGTGTCATGAATATGCTGTCGGCCACAGATGCCAGGTAGTAGCTCTTTTGTGTATAGGAATCGGCGTAGGCATAAATGAATTTTCCACTCTCCTTAAAGTCCAGCAGGGCATCCCTGATTTCAGAAAGGGTTGCCATTCTTGCAGAGACACCCCGAAGATTCAGAAGGATTCCTTTGATATGATCATCTTTTTCTGCTTTGTCCAGGTCCTTCAGAATCTGGTTCAGTCCCATGATGTCTTCACCGTAAGGGTTTCCTGACATAAATTTTGTAAAAGGATTATCATCCGTACGATCGGCAATGGGTGCGCTGAATGTGGCGACCAGGAGAGAATTCTCTTTCACATCGGGGACCTCTTTGGAGGTTGACGATGCGATAATGCCGATAAAGACAATCATCATAATGGTGGTGATCAGAAGGATGCCAACTATGGTGGCGAGCAGACTGCTCAAGAAATTTTTCATATATCAGTGGTTTTTTGGAGGTGCAATTTACTAAAAATGTGATGGATAATAAATAACTTGTTTTGAAGATAATATGAAGATGCCTTTACATTTGAAAGAAAACCTTGCCTGCTTCTCACTGGGGAGCAACCTGGGCAACCGGATCGGTAACCTGGAGAAGGCCATATTGATGCTGGAGAAGCAGGCCGGAACGGTTGCCTTTATCTCCCGGATGTATGAATCCCCCTCGTGGGGTTATCAGAGTGATCAGCCTTTTATCAACTGTTGCCTGGCGCTTTACACACAGGCAGAACCGCTTGAGCTGATGGAGATGGTTTTTGAGATTGAAGGGCAAATGGGCCGGAGCCGGGAAGGGAACGGTTACCGCGACCGTGTCATCGATTTGGATTTGCTGCTCTTTGAAGATACGGTGATGGACCATCCCAGGTTGATTCTTCCGCATCCCAAAATGAGCCTGCGAAGGTTTGTGCTGCTGCCACTGGCTGAGATTGTTCCCGAAATGCAACACCCCGTCTCTGGCCTGACCATTTCAGAATTATTGGAGCGGTGTCCGGATCAGTCGCCGGTTACACCTTTCTGATCAGTACTCCATAGGTTCCCACCGGGATGGAGAGCAGTAAAGGAGTGATCAGGGCAATCCCGATAAGCCCGTATCGCTGCTTGATCCTGATGATCCTCCGGTTTTTTTTCATGAAGGTACGTTGCCACCACAGGATCAGTTTATCTGACAGGTAGGCGAAAAAATATATTCCCAGGATCCCTCCGGCGTTCGTCCACAGGATGGTCTCAGCAAAGCTGAATTTGAATTGCATGACTGCAAGGGGAAAGGTCATTGCAAATTTGACTGAACTGGAAAGTATGGTAAGTATAATCTGAATCATGATGGATTATATAATCAAACCTTCATCCGCGAAACTAAAGTAGGATTTATCGGCAATGATTATATGATCAAGCAATTTTATTTCAAGTATCCCGGCAGCTTTTTTCAACTTTTCAGTGATTTTTACATCTGCATCGCTGGGCTGGTTATTGCCCGATGGGTGGTTATGGCAGACGATGATGGAGGAAGCCAGGTTGTCCAGGGCTTTCTTCAGGATAATCCGGGTATCTATTACAGTTCCCGAAAGCCCTCCCTGGCTTACCTTGAAGCGTCCAATAACCTTGTTGGCCCGGTTCAGCATGAGCAGCCAGAACTCTTCATGTTCAAGATCTCCCAAAATGGGATGGAACAAGCTGAATACCGTTTCGCTTGATTTTATGGAAACTTTTTCGATGTGGTGTGTTCCTGACCTTCTTCTTCCCAGCTCCATGGCTGCCATTACAGAAATGGCCTTGGCAGGTCCGATCCCTTTAATTTTTTGAAGATCTGATAAAGATTGCCTGCCAAGTTCAAGAAGGCTGTTATCTACCTCTCCCAGGATTTTTCTGGCAAGTTCAACGGCTGTTGTATTGCGTGTTCCCGAACCCATAAGGATGGCCAGTAGTTCTGTATCGGTCAGGTGTTGGATTCCGTTGGCAATTACCTTCTCCCGGGGACGCTCCTCCACTGCCCAGCTTTTTAGTGTACCCGATTTATAACTTTTCATGTAAGGTGTTTATCCTTTAATGTGTTGGGGGGGTAAACATCAGTCAGGCTTCGGGATATTGCCCTGTCTCGCTGAACCGTATGCTTCGCATCCGCTAAGGCTTCAACAGGGCAATATCCCTCCGCAGGAAGTCTCGCTGAACCGTATGCTTCGCATCCGCTAAGACTGAGAAGTTAGCGAATTGCAGGTTTCTGAAAATGAAAAAGAGACTGCCCCTTCCGGAACAGCCTCTTTAAATATTGGAAGTGAACTCTTTTACAGGTTGTTCACGTGTTTTGCAAGCTTGGATTTGAGGTTTGAAGCCTTGTTTTTGTGAATCACATTGGTTTTGGCCAGCTTATCAAGCATGGATACAACCTCAGTATATTGCTCGGCAGCAACCGCCTTGTCGGTGGTTTCGCGTAACTTTTTAACAGCATTCCTGGTTGTACGGGCGTGATATTTGTTTTCAACACGTTTCGACTCGGTTTGCTTGATCCTCTTCTTTGCTGATAAATGGTGTGCCATATCGACTTATAAATTATTTCGGGTTGCAAAAATAGCGATTAATTTGAATGTTACAAACTATTTACACAGCTTTTTAGTGCTGATGAGGATGGCAATCACATTAGTGATGGTGATCAGGGTGATCAACACCAACGCAGTTCCGTAAATGATCCCATGGAGGGAATTTGAAATGGCCATGTTCCATTGGCTAGCCATTGTCGCCATCTGCCTGGTAAGTAGTCCGGTCGCAAACAGAGAAAAGACAGTAACTGCCACCATCAGGATAAGCAGAAGGAGGATGTAGGGCAGGCTGATCTCCCTGTAATGGAATCCCAGTTTATGAAGCCGTTTTATCTTTTGGGATGATCGGCTGATCATAAGTTGCAGGCTTAAAAGGAACACCATAAAAGCCAGTAAAATGATGATTCCGGCAACAATCACAAGGAAGCTGATAATAAATTTCAGGATGATATTCAGGCGGCTGCCTTTCAGTTTCTCCCGGATGGTATCGTATCCATTATCCTCTATATACTTTATGATCGCCGGATCGGTGGGATCATTGGAGACCAGTATCAACCTTGATGGACCGGTTCTTTCAAAATAGCCATACGTGTCATTGGCCCATGTCAGGAAGTCGTGCGGAACTAGGATGGAATGGACCCTGTTACTGAACCCCACAATCCGTCCCGGGAGATCTTTATAATTCCCGAATGTTCCTTTGAGTCTGATCCTGAAATTTACCATCGACACCACCCCTTTGGGAATTTGCGGTAGCCCCTGGCTCTGGGCAAAACCAAAGTTATAGAGGTTCAGAAAATCCTGGGGGATAATGATGGGGATGGTTCCCTGATCCGGATCCCAATTCCACTCTTCCGATTTAATATCGATGTACTCATCGGGGATGGCCTCAAAAAATAGTTCGGTATAGAAATTTGGAATCTTGTCGCTCTCGGTATAGGCCTGGATGGGAAATGCATTGGAGATAAAAGGGGAGACCTTTTCTGCAAAGGGCTGTCTGCTTAAATCATCAATTTCTTCCTGGGAAAATCCGACCCCCGAAAACCCCAGGGTTTGGCCGATGTTCACTTTTTTATTCAGAATGATGTATTCGGGGTCAAGCAGATCACGGTTTTCAGAAAGCACTTTTTTTATATCCGTATAGAACTGGATGCCGGATAATAAGAGTACCAGGCCGGCAAGGGTTCCAAGGAATGCCCCCAGAAGATGGGCCCTGCTGTTATCACTCCACAATATGGAATAGAGTCCTTTCATATTGTCAACCGTATCCCCGTGTTTATATCCTCGCTGGAATGCAGCGAGCTAAGGATTAACCCTGCATTTTTGGCGCTGCACTCTTCCATGATCAGATCGAAGGCTATCCTGCTGTTTTCCCTGTCCATATGGCTGAAGCACTCATCGGCCAGCAGGTAATCGAAGGGCTGACAAAGGGCCCTGATGATAGCTACCCTTTGTTGCTGTCCGAAGGAGAGTATACCTGTTTTTTGCCGGAGGAAATTCTCAATACCTAGCTGATGGGCCATCTTCACGATCTCCTCTTCAGATTTTTCCCGGGTAATGGAATTTTTCAACCGGATATTGTCAATGGCAGTAAGTTCGTCAAAGAGTTCAAGTCCCTGGAAGATGAATGAAAGGCGGTTTTTTCGTATGGAGGACCACTCCTTTCCGTTAAATGCCGAGATATCGGCATCCTCTATGAAAACCTTTCCCCTGTAATCTTTCCTGAGGCCATAAATGATCGATAAAAGGCTGGTCTTCCCCCTGCCTGAAGGTGCTTCCACCAGGTAACTTGTACCGGGTTCAAAAATAACCCGTGTGTTTTCCCATATTTCAGATTTACCCCTTTGCTGTCCGAGCAGGGGAAGCGGGATCAGGTATTCCAGCCGGATGGTCATGCTATTCTTCCGGTTCGGCGATCCTCAGCAGTGTATAGAGGCTGTTTTCGTTGGGTTCATTTGTCTTCAAAGTAATAAGTCCTTCGTTACTTCCACCCGACATGCCTATATAGTCAAGCGAACCGGTGAGCTGTTCAATCCACACCTTCTTATCACCACTCTGATCCACAAGTGCCTGCGCCATTTCAGGGTAACTGGCCATATTCAGGTTCAGGTACAGACCCATGGGTTTGTCTGAAAAATCGGCAAACCTGGAATCGAGCAGCGATACTTCCAGTTTTCCGCTTTTTACTTTTTCCTTATAGCCTTTCATGTTTGTGATGATCCAGTTGTTGTTGATAATGCCGCTGTAGACCTCATTCCCCTGGATATTGATTACAAAGAAATCGCCCTGCTCCTCCACTGGAACCATGCTCTTCACCTGTTTCATAAGAAGTTTCTGAATCTCATCCGATTTTACACCAAACCCGATAAATAACTCCACAGGAACCATTTCATCCTCAATTGCATTGAGGGCGAGGGTAAATTCACCGGTAAAAGCGTTCATCAATGTCTCGGCAGGAATCCCGGTGGCCTCCTCCAGTTTACCTCCTGCTTCATCCATCTGGGGCAGATCAATTTTCTCCAAAAGCTTCTGAAACTTCTCCAGGTCCATGGAGACGGCAACGGCCAGCAAAAGGTTTCCGCCCGGAGCCATCTTGAGTAAATCGGGATTCAGTGAGGGATTAAACACCAGGACCTCATCGATGTTTTTCTGTATCTCCTCGCTTAAATTGGTTTCGGAGGAAATAGTCATTGCCCCGTTTGCGAAGTCGCAATACAAATGGTAGTAATTATTGGTCAGGTCAATGGGAAGATCCAAAGGCAGACTATCGGTTCTGACCTCTGCAAATTTCTTAAATACCTTTCGAATATCCTCCGAGGAGACCCACATATTCATGTCCTTAGCCTTACCGAGGAAATCCTTGAAATCTACCAGGCTGACAATGGATTCCTCTTTTACAGGGCTGAACATCCAGTCAAGGCGGGCGGTCCAGTGTGACGTTTCGAATTCCTCGTCCGGGGAGGCGAGCACCACCATCTGATCTTTATTCCATGCGATGATCCCCTCCAGGTCGGGGCGAATGTATTTATAACCTTCCATTTCAGTTGGTTCCGGGCCGTTCCCCTCATCTATCCTGCCTAAGATTTTTTCAAACTTTGCCATATCCCTGATTCCGGCTACAACTCCAATAACAGGGGCCTCCTCTTCCATGGTTGCGAAGAGATAGACATATTCATCAAGCATCAATCCGGTGCCAAGGGGATTTTCAAGGATCTGGCCCCAGATCTCATCGTTGACCTTCTCTTTGATGTAATCCAGCGAGTTGAGTTTACCCTTGGTGTAGATCTTCATGGGATGCATGGAGGCCACGGCAATTGCATCGTCTGGAATACTGTTTATAAAATCGGGGGTTTTTTGTGAGCAGGAGAACAGCATGACTCCTGATATAATCGCAATAATGATTTTTAGTCGTTTCATGAATATACGGTTGAATGAAATAAAATGTGGATAAAGATAGGTGATTATAGTTTCATCTGTAACTATTATATAACGCATAGATTGCTGGGAGGTTTTAAAATTGGAAGAAAATATTAAAAATACCAGCGCGCACCGATGTAACCTTCAAACCTGAACCGGGTGTCCCCGACACCCATGACCTGCAGTGTGGGTACAATTTCGGCAAATAATTCCAGTGGAAAGTTGTCCAGGAATAAAGCACTGCCGCCGGGTGCACGAATCACAACGCTGAAATCTGAGGTAAACCCCAGGCCGGCCCCGGCTCCAAAATAGACTTTTATCACACCCTCATCTTTTTGGATGGACCAGAAATGAAACAGGAAATCGGAATTCAGATACAGATCATTGACACCGCCGTAGCGATAACCCAGTGAAGCATCGATGGCAGTAATTTGCCCGGTCCACAATTTCACACTCAACCCGGTGGGATTGCCTAATATCAATCCCATTCCGAAATCGCCAATTTGAGAAAAGGCATTGATGGAGAGAAATATTCCACACAGAATCAGGACGGCTCTTTTCATACCTACAACATAAAACAAACCTTCAACGGGATTTTCAGAAAAAACCCCGCTGAAGGTTAATTTATTGAAGCCGGTGATTAAACTGGAATTCTCTTAGAAATACCAGCGGGCACCAACGTAACTATTCCAACGGAAATCGGTCCCATAGGGGCCAACGATATCGATTCCGGGAGCGAATTCCGCGAAGCATTCAAGGGGCATATTGTGGAAATAGTATCCCACACCTCCTGGTGCGCGAAGGGTGAACCAGACTTTAGAATAGGTGTCATAATAATAATAGGTACCTAAATATACACCTACTCCGACCCCGGGTCCGAAATAGACTTTCATCATATCCTGACCCACATCAAAAGACCACATATGGAACAGGAAATCACCATTCACATGCAAACCTCCATAGCCTCCCCAATCAAAACCTGTCGCAAGAGCAACAGCAGTTGTTTCACTGGTCCAGAATTTTGCAGTAAAATCAACAACAGTTCCAAGCTCAGCACCGATGCCGATACCGCTGGTCTGTGAGAAAGCACTGAGGGATAGCATCAGTGCAAGAGAAATAGTAACTAGTTTTTTCATAGGATTAAATGATTGTGTTAGCAGATTAAATTTAAAGGTATAAAAATTTTGCAATCTAATGATCACTGACCTTATACAGCCACAAATTTTCACGGTACCTGATGTAAAGAATACCCTGGTACAGCACAGGGTGTGCAAAGGCAAGCTGGGCGGGCTGGACGGGGATTGAAAAGCGGCTGACCACAGTAAATCCCTCTTCCCCGGGAATAGCCAGGGCCACTTCTCCTGTTTCGGTAAAGATGATAAATTTGTTGTCGGCCAGCAGGAATGAACCCGGTTTCACCTCCCGTGAAGTAAACAGGGTCTGACCCGACTCCAGGCCGACCCCGACCCAATGTTTCTTCCTGTCGGAAGTTCCGTAAACGGTCCCCTGGTAGGGGATCAGGCCACTCAACCTGCAATCCAGGTCAGGATTGAAATAGACTGTATCCATTCCACCGGTGTATTCATTCAGGTTCAAAAGGGCACATCCCTGCCCGTAACCCGATGAGTAGAAAATCCTGCCCCTGCTATATAGTCCGGGAATGGCATGCATATTGGAGCTTTGTTCGATGGGGTGCCTGTAGCCGATGATGCCCGATTCCGGGTGTATCATGATCATCTGTTTCGTGGTATTCAACAGGATGAAATCTTCACCTCTGTGATGGATCAGAACAGGTGAGTTGTATGCATTTACCGCAGAATCAAGGTCGATGCTCCAGATGTGCTCGCCAGTCATCTTATCCAGGGCTACCACATTGTGCCCCGGTCCGCCCGGGGTGAGGATTACCAAATTTTTGTAAAGCAGGGGCGATTCGGTATATCCCCATTTGCTGGTTTCACTTTGGTATAGATCGAAGATGTTCTTTTTCCAGATGAAATCCCCTGTCTCATTGTTGAGGCAGAAGGCATCCCCATAGGTTCCGGAATAGTATAACCTGTTTTCTTCCAGGGTTGGGGTTCCCCTTGCCCCTGTGTATTTGAAGGTAAATTCACTGCCATATTGAATTTTCCAAAGTAACTGGTGCCGGAAATTGAAATGAAAAATATACCCGGTCGAATCGATCATTCCTGCAATATAGATCCCCCTTTCATTGATGGAAGGTGATCCGTATCCGTCTCCGATACCCCCAAGTGTGGCGATCATTTCCGGTCCTTGTTCCGGCCATCGGTCCAGCAATCCGGTATCGGGATAGATTCCGTTTCGGTCGGTTCCCCGAAACTGGAAAGGTTGTGCCTGGATCGATTCAAAGGAGGCTGTCAGGATGATAAGGAAGAGAAGTCTGCGCATATGAATAAGATTTTCAGGTTGGTATAAACTGCAGCTCACTGAGGTTCCGGTATTTTCCATCTGCAATTTTCATCAGCTCCTCGTGGGTACCTTTTTCTGCCACCTGGCCGTTGTCGATCAGGAATATCTGGTCAGCATTTCTAACCGTGCTTAACCGGTGTGCAATCACAATGGAGGTGCGGCCCGACATGAGGTTTTCAAGAGCCCCCTGAACCAGTTTTTCTGATTCGGAATCCAGGGAAGAGGTGGCCTCATCGAGGATCAGGATTCTTGGATTTTTCAGGAGAGCCCGGGCAATGGCCACCCGCTGACGCTGTCCCCCGGAAAGCTGGGTCCCCCGCTCACCCACCAGGGTATCCAGCTGATCGGGAAACCGTTCAATGAACTCCCAGGCGTTGGCCTGCCTGGCTGCTTCAATGATTTGTTCTTCGGGAGCTTCCGGGTCACCGTAACTGATGTTTTCCCTGATGGATCCCCCAAACAGGAAAATATCCTGGGGAACCAGGGCGATCTGTTTACGCAGTCCTGAAAGTGAAAGGGTCCGGCTATCTTTCCCGTCAAACAGGATTCGGCCGGCGGTGGGTTCATGCAACCGCATGAGCAGAGAGGTGATGGTTGTTTTTCCGGCCCCGGATGCCCCCACAAGGGCCACCAGCTGATTTGCCCTGATATTCAGGGAGATCTCTTTCAGGACCGGTTCTTCGGGCCGGGAGGGATATTCAAAGGAGAGGTTTTCGAATTCAATGTCTCCGCCCAGGGGGTGTGGCTGAACGGTTGCATTCACCTCACTTACCTCTTCGGGTACCTCCCTGAACAGTTCAAAGAGGTCTTCAGTTGCGCCCAGAAAGCGCTGAATCTGCGTGAATACACCGGCCATTCCCCCGATGGTTCCGCCAATAAATCCTGAGTAAAGAACAAAAGAAAACAGCTGACCGGCATCAATATCACCACTGGCAAGAAGCAGCGAGCCTCTCCAGATTACGGCCACCAGTGCTCCAAAGAGTCCAAGAATTAAAAATGACGAGAATGCTCCCCGGTACCTGCCACCCTTGATCCCGATCTTCGCAATTTCGAGGGTCCGGGATTTATACCTTTTCATTTCGAAGAATTCGTTGGTATACGCTTTCACACTCTGAATCCCCTGGAGGGTCTCCTCAACAATGGTATTTGATTCGGCCACCTGGGCCTGCGCTTTCTTCGAATAGCTCCTGATAAACCGGCCAAAGAAAACCGATAGCAGAACCACACCCGGCAGAACGGCCAGCATAAAAAGAGTGAGTTTAAAGGAGGTGTATGCCAGCAAAGCGATCCCTCCCACAATAATGATCACCTGTCTCACGAATTCAGCCAGCGTGGAGGTCATGGTCTCCTGCAGCAGAGAGATGTCAGAGGAGATCCTGCTGTTAAGTTCGCCCACACGTCGCTGGTCGAAAAACCTGACCGGTAACCTGATCAGGTGGTTGTATGTATGCTGCCTGAGATCGGCCAGGGACCTTTCCGTTACCTTCACAAAAAGGATGGTACGGAAATATGAAAATGTGGCCTGGATCACCAGGATCCCTGCCAACAGCAGGGCGATGCGGTTTACATGATCTCCGAGGTTCCCTTCATTCCCTGAGTTCACAAGATCTCCCAGTAATTTGGGGAATGCCAGGTTGGTTATACTTGAACCCAAAAGGAAGAAGAGCCCCAGCATATAGATGGTCCGGTAGGGTCGGATATAACTGTAGAGCCTGAAAGCATTCTTCAGACCTGAAATGGTTATTTTCTTCTTTTGGACTTCCATAAGCGATCAAAGGTAAAAGGAAATTCTTTATGCCAAACTTCAGGAAGTTGTGAACTATTTTGATAATTTGTGGGATGAACTTTTAATCTGTTTGATTTCATGAGAAACCTGATGATGCTGGTGGGACTGGGACTTTTGGTCTCCTGTACTCCGAAGGGAGCACTCAGTTCCGTTGAACTTACCTGTGAATACCTCGAGAATCCCGGTGTGGTTGATGTCTCCCGGCCCAGACTGTCATGGATTAATATCGCCCCGGAAGGGGTTCGGGGCCAAAGGCAGACCGCCTGGCAGGTAAGGGTGGCCAGCTCGGTGGAGAACCTCGATAGTCCCGACCTGTGGGATAGCGGCAGAAAGAAGTCGGGTCAGTCCATTCGCGTGGAGTATGAGGGCGTTTCACTTGGGTCACGGCAGGAGTGCTGGTGGCAGGTGAGGGTATGGGACCTGGACAGCCTGGCATCACCATGGAGTGAACCAGCCTTTTGGAGAATGGGACTTCTGGATACGGCTGACTGGCGTGCCCGGTGGATTGGAGCGCCCTGGCAGGGAGAAGAGGCATTGCCCAAACCGGGTGGGGGCCCCGACGGCCGGCCGGTGGATTATGGTCCGCCTGCACCGCTGTTGCGAAAAGAGTTTGACGTGAAGGGCGAGGTCGTTTCTGCGGTGGCTTATGTAACCGGACTTGGCTATTTTGAACTCTATCTGAACGGGGAGAAGGTGGGAGAAGACCTCCTGGTTCCCAACCAGACCAACTATGGAAAGCGTCCCGAACTTACAGAGACCTTAATCCATCTGCCGGATCATTTCAGGGAGTATAAGGTGATGTACCTGGCTTACGATGTAAGGGAGCAGTTGCAGCAGGGAGCCAATGCAATCGGGGGTATCCTGGGCAACGGCTTTTACAATCCGGCCAAATTCTGGACTGCAGCCTATGGTTCACCCAGGTTTTTATGCCAGCTGCACATCACCTACGAAGATGGCAGTCAGGAGACCATTATTACAGATGAAACCTGGAGGGCATCCCGAAGCCCCATCATCCTGAATATGGTTTACTACGGTGAAACCTATGATGCACGGATGGAGCAGGGGGGGTGGAGTGTGGCCGGATTTGATGATTCACAGTGGGAACCTGTGGCCATCCGGAAGGCACCCGAGGGTAAACTGGTGGCGCACACGGCTTATCCCGACCGGGTCACCCAACAATTCCAGCCCATATCCATAGAGAAAAAGGGAGAGGGCCACTATAAGGTTGATTTTGGAACGGAAATCTCCGGTTGGGTTCGGCTCAATAACGTGGAGGGTCCCAGGGGACACCGGGTGGATATAGCCTTTAACGGGAATAACTATTCGGGTGATAACACCTATATTTTCAAAGGGGATAGAACAGAAAACTATGCGCCCCGGTTTAACTGGTTTGTTTTCAGCGGGGTGGAGATCACCAACTGGCCTGGTGAACTGAGGCCCGAGCATCTTACCGCCGAGGCGGTAAATACGTTCATTGAGCCTTCAGCTACATTCCGCACCTCCAATGAGCTTTTCAACCAGATCAATACCATCTGGCGAAGGAGTCAGACCGACAATATGCATGGAGGAATCGCAAGCGATTGTCCTCACCGGGAGAGATCGGGCTATACCGGGGATGGTCAGATTGCCTGTATGACCGTGCTCTACAACTTTGATGCAAGAAATTTCTACCAGAAATGGATTGGGGATATGCTGGGTGCCCAGAATCCTGAAACAGGTTATGTCCCAAACGGGGCCCCCTGGCAACCGGGTTGTGGCGGAGGACCTGCCTGGGGTGCGGCCATCTGTGTGATGCCATGGGAGTATTATCTTCAGTATGGTTCCGTGGATATGCTGGAGGATAACTATGAAGGGATGAAGGGGTATCTCAGGTACATGCTTACCTGGACCGGTGAAGACGGGATTATGTTTTCAAAAAGGACGGGCAGGGATGGTTCAATCCTGAAGTGGTTTAACCTGGGCGAATGGGTTCCGCCGGGAAATTTCATTCCCGATGAAATGGTACACACATTCTATCTCTGGTATTGTGCCGATCTGACGGCCAAAACCGCAACGGTTCAGGGTTTTATGGAGGAGGCAGGGGAGTACCGTAAGCTTGCCGATCGCACCGCATCTGCATTCCGGGAGCGGTTTTACGATGAAGAAACCGGTTCGTACGGAGATGGGGGCGGGAACATCCTGGCCCTGAAAATGGGGGTACCCGAAGATCAGTACAGCAAAGTGGTGGCTGCTTTGAAGGAGGGTCTTCTCAGAAACAAGGGGCACATCGACACAGGGATCATCGGTACCCGTTTTTTCTTTGAGGTGCTGGCCGATCACGGATTAAACCAGATGGCCTATGAGGCCATGAACAAAACCACCGAACCCTCTTATGGCCGTTGGATCCAACTGGGCTCAACCACCACCAGGGAGCGTTGGGATGAAGGGGGTTCCCATAATCATCCGATGTTCGGCGGGGGGCTGACCTGGTTTTACAGGAACCTGGCCGGCATGAGGGCCGATCCTGAAGAGCCGGGATACCGTCACATCATTTTCCGGCCTCAGCCGGTTGACCAGATCAGGCAGGTCACCTATATAAACCATACCTCGTATGGAGAGGGAGGCATCTCCTGGGAGAATGGCAGCGAATCTTTTTCCATGGAGGTTACCGTTCCGGTAAGCTGTCATGCCACGGTTTATCTGCCAGCCTCGGATGTATCGGAAATAACCGAAGGCGGTCAGCAGATCGATCAGGTTACGGGGGTTGAATTCCTTGAGAGGGTGCCGGGATATGCCGTGTTCAGCGTGGAGAGCGGGAATTATCATTTTGAAGCCAGCAGATAGGACCATGGTGATCCAAACAGAACGCCTTGAACTGAAGGAGGTTACCTGGGATGATCTTCAGGAGATACACCAGCTTCACTCAATCCCTGAAGTCGATGAGTTTAATACGCTCGGGCTTCCCTCCTCCATTGATGAAACCAGGGAGGTGGTCAGGCGTGAAATCGAGGCCAGAGGAAAGAGCCCCCAAAGCAGGTATACTTTCTGTATCCGGATCGGGAAGACAGGTGCATTCATCGGGGTTGCAGGACTTATCCTTTCCAATGATAAGTTCCGGTTGGGTGAAATCTATTATAAATTGTCGCCCGGCTACTGGGGGAAGGGATATGCCACCGAGGTGGCAAAGAAACTGATTTCTGTTGGTTTTAAGGAGTTTGGTCTGCATAAGGTTGAAGCAGGAGTGGCATTGGGCAATGAGAGATCGGTCCATGTACTTGAGAAAACAGGGATGACCCTGGAAGGGTTAAGAAGGAAGATTCTTCCCATCAGGGGGAAGTGGACAGACGGTTATCTTTATGCCATCGTGGAGGATGACCAAAGGGAATACTGAGAAGGGTCAGTCCAGCTCGCGATGCCAAAGGGTAATCTGAACACTCTGGCTCTCCCTGAGGTGTTCAGCGAGTTTCTCAGCGCAATAAACCGACCGGTGTTGTCCCCCGGTACAGCCGAAACTGACCATCAGGTGGCTGAAATTCCGATCCTCGTATTGATCCACCGACATGTCCACCAGTGAGGTCACATTACTCAGGAACTCGTATGCATCCGGCTGCTGGTCGAGAAAATCAAATACCGGCTTATCTTTTCCAGTGAGGCTCCTGTATTGTTCCTGCTTTCCTGGATTGGTGATGACACGGCAATCAAATACGTATCCTCCTCCGTGACCGTTTGGATCGTCTGGGATTCCATGCTTGTAGCTGAAACTATTGATGGAGACGGTCATGGTGGACTTTCGTCCCTCCTTATCCCGGAACCGTTTCAGCCTGGGGGCGGTCATCAATTTTTCAAATACCCTCAGCAGGGTCGGGATCCGGATGGGGAATGTTACATTCTCCAGGATCCACTTCAGGTCGTTCAGGGCATAGGGAATACTTTGAAGGAAGTGGGTTTTCTTCTCATAAAACCCACGGAATCCGAATGCCCCCATGGCCTGCATGATCCGGATCAGTACGTAGGCATAGTAGGATTTACGAAATGCGTTCTGATCAACCTCCGGGAAATGTCTCAGTTCCTGAATGTAATGTTCCAGCAGCTCCTCCCTGATATCCGGGGGAATATCAGCCTTGGAGTCGTAAAGGAGTGATGCCACATCATACTGCAGCGCTCCCCTTCGGCCGCCCTGGTAGTCAATGAAACAGGGTTTCCCATCCCTTAACATGATGTTTCTTGATTGGAAATCGCGGTAGAGAAAATACCCTGTGTCCTGGGCCAGCAGGTACTCAATCAGGGTATTGTAATCATCTTCCAGTTTCTGTTCATTGAAGGGGATATTGGCCAGCTTCAGGAAATAGTATTTGAAATAGCTTAGGTCCCATTGCATACTCTGACGGTCGAAACTGGCACGCGGGTAACAGACCGAGTAGTTCAGACCCTTTGCACCCATTATCTGGAACTTCTGCAATTCGGACAGCACCGTTTTATAAATCCGGGTGAGCTCATCAGGAAAATTTCCGTTCACTCTTACCTGAAAGAGATAATCGAAAAGGGCTACATCACCCAGATCCTCCTGCAGATATGCATTGTTATCCAGGTCCACAAGGTAGATTTCCGGTACAGAAAGCCCTTTGGAGAAGAAATGCTTGGTGAACTCAATAAATGCATTGTTCTCTTCCCGGTCCGTATTGATTGCCCCGATGGCCATGGAACCGGTACCGGAAATCCGGTAATACTCCCTGGAAGATCCCGAGGCAGGCAGTTTATTGATGGAGGTCACTTTCTCACTGCACCACTTTTCAAACAGGTCACTCAGCAATTCTAACTTGGTCTGGCTCATGATGGCTTAAAGATACCCAATAAAGTATTAGTTTAAGTATTTGAGTATTTTCTGAACCGGAACAGGTTTGCCATGACCAGGATAAAGAACTTTTGCACCGCGGTTCACCACCATTCTCAGGCTCTCTTTCACAAGGAGAATGTCTTGTGCGTATATGGGCAGGCTGGGTCTGAGCACAAAAGGTGCTTTATTGTGTATCAAACAACCAATGAACGCTTCTCCCGAGTCGAGCAGTACGCTAATCGATCCGGGTGTGTGCCCCGGCGTATATACAATACTGCCTTCAATTCCGTATTCTGCCAGTGAGTAGTCCCTGTCTCCCACTACCAGGTCTGCCTTCACCAAAGGGAATGACATTTGATTCTTCAAAATTGGTTTGAACAGGGCAATGGTGATCCGGCCCCAGGGGGTGACCCCTTTCGGCCAGTGAAAAATTCCTTCTTCCAGGTTCTTCCTGTCCTTTTCATGGATGGCCACATCAGCCCAGGTGAGTTCTTTCAACTCCTTTGTTCCACCCACATGGTCAAAGTCCCCGTGAGTAAGGACGATCAGTTTGATCTCATCGGGTTTTATATTATTTTCTGAGAGGGTTTTGGAAAATAATCCTACCTTATTGAAGCTACCGCCATCGATCAGGATGGCACCCCGGTCTTTGATGATGTAACAGGTGTTAATGCCGGATTGAAATGGAATAATCTGAATTGCCATGTTTTTGGGGTATTGGAGAACATGCTTCAAGTTACTTCAATTTCCTGAATCATCATAGGATAACACAACTGCAGTATGCATGGTGAATGTCGGCACTTTTACCCTGATCAAATCTCCCTCCCGATAATATTCGAGTTTGGTTTTACCCGGGATCTGGTATACCTCCTTAATCTCTTCGGGTACATTCACCTCAATTTCGACACCGGGAACCGGGAGGAAGTCTTCAATGACTTCAACCTTTTCACCCCTGAGCAGGGCAGGTGCATACAACAAATGGGTAACGTAACGCCTCTCTTTTTCCTGTTTCAGCAAACTGACCCTTCCGCAGCTGGGCAGGTTATTTACAGTCAAAAGTGGATGTTCATATAAAAGGTCGATGGCATTGCTGAACAGCTGCCGGTGCAGGCGTACCCCGTGTTCGAAATACAACTGATCGAGGTGATGGGTAAAGAAGATCACGTTCCCGTTCCTGACCACCGCGGGGTAGTTGGAGTTCTCAAGTTTATATGGAGTTTCACGGTGACTGGAGTATTGTGCATAGGTGCGGTTGAAGTAGGGTTCCCGGATTACTGCCAGGACCTCTCCGCCTGTTGGTTTAACCAGCATGCCCGATTCATAATTCAGGAACGGGGATGTTACCATCTCCTTCCCGATATCTTTTTGAATCACTGTGAAATCGAAGTCGTACTCCGATTCACCCAGGTACTCGCAGCCCACATCTAACAAAAATCCTGTCCCTTCCTGGTTCATGGCCCCTTCCCCAAAGACGATGAGTTTGCCTCCATCCTTTACCCAGGCATTGACTTGTTCCGCTTCCGAAGGGCTGAGACTGGCATGTCCCGGAATAATCATCATTTCCAGCTCATCCAGGTTATTTTCATTGGCCACAATAAAGTCATGATGCAGTTGCAACAGCATATTCACCACACCAAAATCAGCTGCATGGTCCAGTGTGATCCACAATCCAAGTTTCGATACGGGAATTCCCCCTGGGCCGTAATCTTCAATCTGTTTCACATAGTGATAGGCCTTCCCGATATTGCGGTAGGTTTCCATATCCATTTCTCCTGAAGGGTGCAACTGGTCGCCAAAGTTACAGGAGGCCCCAAAAGAGATCATGGCGGCCGCTTCGTATCGAATGGCATCGGGATGCTTGAATCCTCCGAATTCACCCCAGGCTTTGTGGAATTTACCACTCATGGCTACCACCGGAGTGCCCTGGGCCAGGTGATATTTTGCTTCAAGAGGAAGTTTATCGTAACCGCCCCATGTGGTTGGCAGATCTTCAATTTCGGCCTGGGTATTCATTTCAAACAGTCGCTCCCTGAAGATCGTTTTGTCCTCAATATGGGTGGCAGAGTTGAAATAGACAGTGGCATCGGGGTGGTACCTGGCCACCAGTTCACGAAGCGATTTCATATGGGCTTTCAGCCCCATCGCATAACTGCGCTCCACAGCTTCCGGGTCATCCACATCAACCCCCTCGGCCTTCATTCTTTCAAGTGAATATACTGTATAACTGGCCGGTATGATATGGTAAATATCGAACCAGAAACCATCCAGGTCCTTATACCTTTCACAGATCTCCTTTACACATTCCATGATATATTCATGATAGCCACCTCCGATGGACGGATCAAGGCATTTCCATGAACAGTGGGGCCTCACCTCGGTGGGGAGTGCATTCAGATCAAGGTTGATGGTTGCCAGTTCGCCATTGCTATGCCTGATCACCCATTCGGGATGCTGTTCAGCGTCCAATGCACTCCAGCCAACCGTGAAGTAGATTGGGCATTTTACCCCTATTTCATGACATGCCTCTATCTGGGCACCCAGCAGATCAAACTCCAGGTTGGGATGGACGGTCCCCACTTTGGTGGGATAATAGCTGTACCCGTGATGGCCCTTGGCAAAGATGTTTATCTGGTTGACGTTACCCAGCTTCAACGCTTCCTGGAATTGCGCTTTATCGAATCTTGCCCCGATGCCGGGAATCAGGCCGGAGGTATGGAAGTCGAGATGTACCTGTCTCGTGGGCAGGGGTTCATGGATGGACCTCTGGCTTTGGGAGAGGGCCTGCTGCAAACCTGTCAGCAGGATCATACCGGTCAGAATGGCGACTCTTTTCATGGTGAAATCAGAAGGGTTGAATCGTGCATTTAAATTTGATAACAGAAGGTTTCACCCTGTATTTTTCCAGTTGCCTGATGGCAGTGCCGCCGACTCCCGAGACTTCAAAATCGATGTTCAGGGTATTGACATCCGCCTCCTTTAACTGGTAAGTATATACAGCCCTGGATAGATTGTCGGTACTGTATTTCTGGTAACTGAAGTTCATCAGCCCGCCGGCAGTAAAACGGATTCCTTCTCCCTTTTCGTTTTGAAGGGTCACCCAGCGGACATCTGTATGGTTTCCAAAATCCTGGGGTATAATGTATGGAACATATTCCTGGTCTGCGGTCGATTGGTAAATGCCTGTTTTAGCTCCCGTTTTACGGTCAGGGTAAGTCTCAAACAGGCCCCTGCCATACCACTCAACCGCGTCCAGTGATTTGGGCAGTTCAAATTGCCATCCTGCCCTGGGTAAAATATCGGGCATATGACCATGTGGAATGACCTCCAGGTCGATATGGATGGTTCCGTCTGCAAGGATGTTATATTTTTCCCTGCACTCGAAGGATCCCTCTAAATTGCTGGAATGGTAATGTTTATGAACGTTTAGCTCAACGGATGAAGGCCCGGTTTTCCTGGCCTCAAACCGGGTTACCTGCACCACCATATTTCGCATGCCCAATGTACGCAGCTGGTTATCGATACTTCTGCCCAGTCCGGGGGTGAAGTACCGGTTTGAATAGGTAGAGGAGCCCCATGGATCGACATCATTGGCCAGCGGGGCACGCCAGATGTTAAACAGAGGCCCTTTTGCAAGCAGTTGGTTCTTCTTAAATTCGAATTGTTCAAACTGGCCATCCGCTTTGCTGATGGCATAATTGAAATCGCTGCCCGAAATTACCACCTGCTCTTCATTCTCAACAAACTGGATCTTACCCTGAACGGGTTGGGCTTTATGTTCGGGAGCTTCCCGGATGATAAACTGGTCGAAGGCTACCTCGTGACCTGCCCCGGCCCATAGGGTTGGTTCCTTTAAAGCGTAGGAGATAGTCAGGATCAGCTCTCCCTTCTCCCTTGGAGCTTCGAAGGGAATAGTCAGCTCGGTCTGGTTTTGGGCCTCCAGGGATATTTCCAGTTCGCCGTCATCTGTAACCTTTCCATCGAGCAACAGTTCCCAATGCAGACTGAACTCATCCAGGTTTTTAAAATGGTGCCGGTTGATGATCCTGAACAGTCCCACCTCCTTCTGAATGGCTTCGGTGGAAATGGGCTGTCCCGATTTTTTGATCTGGTGGATCTCAGGCTGAATCTCACGATTGGGCCATACAATCCCATAAGTCCTGCCACCCAATCCCACACTATAGAATGTTTCCCCCTTGCGATCCTCTTCAAAGTCAACAGCAAGCACTGCTTTTCCCAGGGAGGCAGCTGTACCGATTTCTTCAATTGAAATAGCCGAATGATAGACATATACCTGATCCAGTGTCATGGATGAAAGACGGCCCGAGTACTCACCCTGGTCCTGACTCTCGGCTTCCCGGCCCAGGCACAGGGGGAATGGGGTATCCATTACATTACCCGAACATTCGGTGGAGGCAGCCAGTTTCGCATCGATATAGAGGCGAATGGTTGTGCCATCATAGATGCCCGCCACATGGTGCCACTCGCCAAACCAGTTTTCAGGTACCTCAGTCCTTGCACTTTTTCGTTCAAACTTCCCCTGCATATTGGGCAGGGAGAGAGGGCTGGCCGGGCTATGCAGCTGGAGATAGAATTCAAGGGTTTCGGGGGTATCCATCACAATCCCGTATCCGTGGGCTCCCCGGGCGATGAAAGTGTTAGGCTGGGGGATTTTTTCTGGTTTGACCCAGAAACTGATAGACATCTGATCTCCCTGGTTGTCAAGGCTGGGATCGCGATAAAACTCAACCCAGTCGTCGTGCCCGGAAAAGGCAAGACCTCTGCCCTGGTGCCCGGGAGTAAATTGGGGTCTGCCCATGATGGCCCCATGGTTCCCATGGCCTGAAGCATCGGGTGTGGTCCACAGAATGGTATTTATACCGGGACTGATCCAGTCCCAGATGGCCCCACCGGATAGCCGGGGGTAACGCCAGATAAGCTCCCAGTACTCATCCAGACCTCCCAGTCCGTTCCCGGTGGCAGCAAGGTACTCATCCATGAATGATGGACGCAGATCGTCTGGTCCAAGCAGTTTTCCTTCTGCCAGGTTTTTTAACTGAATCGGGGTCCAGTACCGCGGCCCGGTAACCTGCTCGAAGGGAATATAAAAAGTATTCCCTCCGTACATCCATGCCGGGCGGGATGGATCGATAGACATTCCGGTTTCAATAACCTTCCGGATATTAGGGCCGCTTCCCGATTCGTTCCCGGCACTCCACAGGAGCACCGAGGCATGGTTCCTGTCGCGGTACACCAGCTTTCGGGCACGGTCGCGGTACATATCTGTGTAGGTGGAATCATAGGAGAGCTGGATGTTTGCATGGGCCTCATCACCCACCTCATCGACGATATAGATGCCCAGTTCATCGGCCAGATCAAGGTACTCGGGTGTGGGCGGATAATGGCAGGTCCGGACACAGTTGATATTGAATTGCTTCATCAGCAGAAGGTCCTTGCGAAGTATTTCAAGGGGTACGGCCTGTCCGTGTTCCGGATGGTGCATGTGACTGTTTACACCGTTCAGCTTTACAGGTACACCATTTACCAAAATCGACTCGCCTTTCAACTCTACTTCTTTGAATCCCAGTTGTTTAGAAAAGGATTCAAGGATTGTACCCTTTTCATCCTTTAATACAATGCCAATGGAATAGAGGTTTGGATATTCCGCCGACCATTTTAATGGATTTTCCACCAGGGTTTCCAACCCGAATTTTTGATTTCGCTCTCCCGAAAGGGTGATGATTTGAAGCAGTGGCTGGTCAAGGACCGTTGCTCCCTGCCGGTCGAGAACTTCAACCTGCAGTGAATAACCCGAGGCCTTCATTTCTTCAGTATTAGCCAGAGTCAACTCTACATTTAACATGGCGTCACGATAATTCTCATCCAGATCGGTGGTAAAGAAGAAATCCTGGATGTGTACCCTGGGGAGGGCAAATAATTTCACATCGCGAAAAATTCCCGACAGTCGCCACATGTCCTGGTTCTCCAGGTAGGAGCCGTCGCTGAACCGGATCACCTGAACCGAAATATCATTCTCTCCCTCCTGCATGTATGGAGTGATGTTATATTCGGCCGGTTCAAAACCGCCCTGGTTATACCCGGCTTTTTGGCCATTGATCCATACATAGGAGGCTGATTTAACTCCCTCAAAGCGTAACATCACCTCCTTGTCTTTCCAGCCGGGGGGCGCATTAAAGGTTCGCTTGTAGCAGCCTGTGGGATTATAGTAGGCCGGAATATGGGGTGGATCACTTTCGAAGGTTAGGGCAATGTTCCTGAACTTGGGGTGTCCGAACCCCTCCATCTGCCAGTTTGAAGGGACCTGGATCACATCCCAGTCTTCTGTGTTGAATGCAGGATCCTCAAAGTGTTCCGGAACCAGGTCAGGGCGTTCCACCCATTTAAATCTCCAGGGACCGTTTAGCAATTGATAATTTTCTTCTCCTGCCCCATTGTAGGGTTCATGGAAAGCGTGGGGTAGATTCTGGCCCTTTTCAAAGATGGCCGGATCGTCGTAGTCCAACTTAGAGAAATCAATGCCATTTGGTCCGGCGATGGTCGGGATTACCTTCCGGATGGTCCCGTCCTCATTGTAATAGAGCCGGTCCACACATACGGACCTTCTGAACGGATGATGTCCTCCCCAGTTTAAAACCGGTTCCACATCCGGGTTGTGCCTGAAATAGAGGTCCGAATTGTGATAAAACAGGTACCAGTCTCCCTTGAATGCTGCGATGGAGTGGTGATTGGTTCCGCTGTTCACTTCATCCAGGATCTCTCCTTCATATTGAAAGGGTCCATAGGGTGAATCACCAATCCCATAGAGGAT
>JAWOHR010000213.1:0-5542 GCA_046485075.1 Bacteroidales bacterium | reverse complement strand
TCGATAAACTCCCTGCGGGGCGGAACCTCATCACCCATCAGCATGGAGAAGATCCGGTCGGCCTCGGCGGCACTGTCGATCGTAACCTGCCTCAGTGTCCGGTTCTGCGGATTCATGGTGGTATCCCACAGCTGCTCGGCATTCATTTCACCAAGACCCTTGTAACGCTGGATATGGATTCCTGAGTCCTTGCCGCCGCCTATCTCCTCAATAAAGGCTTCCCGTTCCTCCTCAGTCCAGCAATACCTCTCGTTCTTCCCCTTTCTCACCAGGTAGAGCGGCGGAGTGGCGATGTAGAGGTGTCCATTCTTAATCAGATCATTCATGTACCTGAAAAAGAAGGTCATGATCAGTGTGGCGATGTGAGACCCGTCCACATCCGCATCCGTCATGATGATCACCTTATGGTAGCGCAATCCTGTCAGATCAAGCGCTTTGGAATCCTCTTCGGTCCCCATTCTGACTCCCAGTGCTGTAAAAATGTTCTTGATCTCCTCATTCTCGTAGATCTTGTGCATCATGGCTTTCTCCACGTTCAGGATCTTACCCCTGAGCGGCATAATGGCCTGGAACGCCCTGTCCCTGCCCTGCTTGGCAGTACCCCCTGCAGAGTCTCCCTCCACCAGGTAGATCTCCGTAAGTGCGGGATCTTTTTCTGAACAGTCGGCCAGTTTACCGGGTAATCCGGCCCCGGACAGCACATTTTTGCGTTGAACCAGCTCCCTTGCTTTTCGCGCCGCATGACGTGCCGTGGCAGCCAGGATCACTTTGGAAACAATCTGCCTGGCATCCCTGGGATGCTCCTCGAGGTAGTGTGCAAGTGAGCCACTCACTGCCTGGTCCACCACACCCATGATATCCGAATTACCAAGCTTGGTTTTTGTCTGCCCTTCAAACTGAGGTTCCGCAACCTTTACCGAAATAATGGCAGTCAGTCCCTCCCGGAAATCATCACCATTAATGTCGAATTTCAACTTGGACAGCATCCCTGATTTTTCTGCATAGGTCTTCAAAGTACGGGTCAGTCCCCTGCGGAATCCCGAAAGGTGCGTACCCCCTTCGATGGTATTGATATTGTTCACATAGGAGTGAACGTTTTCTGAAAATGAGGTGTTGTATTGAAGCGCAATCTCAACCGGAACGCCACTCTTCTCAGTTTCGATATGAACTGAATCCTCGATTAGCGATTCACGGTTGGCATCCAGGAAGGCTACAAATTCCTTCAGCCCTTCCTCGGAGTAGAACTCATCGTGGCGAAAACCATTCTCGCCATTTGATTCACCATTTCCATTCCCATTCTCCTCCTTTTCACGAAGATCTATGATGTTGAGCCTGATCCCTTTATTCAGGAAAGCCAGCTCCCTCAGGCGGGATGCCAGGATTTCATACTTAAACTCGGTTACGGTGAAGATGGTATTATCAGGTTTGAAAGTAATGATGGTCCCGGTTTTCTCCGAAGTTCCAACCTCTTTGACATCCCCGTCAGGAATACCACGCTGATAGGTTTGAACATAGGCCTTCCCGTTCCGGTGTACCTCGGCCTTCAGCGTTTCGGAAAGCCCATTCACACAGGAAACCCCTACACCATGAAGACCTCCTGACACCTTATAGGATTCCTTATCAAATTTACCTCCGGCATGAAGTACGGTCATGACTACCTCCAGGGCTGATTTGCCCTCTTTTTCATGCATGTCAATGGGGATGCCCCTGCCGTCATCCACAACAGTAACGGAGTTATCCTCATTGATGGTCACATCAATCTGACTACAGTGCCCCGCAAGTGCCTCATCAATGGAGTTATCCACCACCTCATAAACCAGGTGATGGAGCCCTTTTTCACTCACATCTCCAATATACATGGCCGGACGCTTTCTTACCGCTTCCAGCCCCTCGAGAACCTGAATACTGTCGGCCGAATAATTCTGTTTATTTTTTTCTTCGATCATCATACGCTGTTTAATCCTAATTATTACTCCCGGTTAAATAACCACCATCTTAAGCGTTTGAAAACCGCTGATTTTCCCTTTGTAAAAATCTGTGATTTTGTTTCCTGCGAAAAAATCGTCAAAGCCTAAATCCCCCACTGAACTTTCCGCACATATTGCTATTTTTAAATAGCTCGTTTTCAAATAGTTAAAAATCAATCTTCAACTCAACGATGGTTCGGGTAAAAGTAGTAAAAAAATCCGGATTTCTTCACTTCTGAACCCTTTGAAACCCAGTCAAGTTATTAACAGAAATGGGGTGAAAAGCACGATTAATTCTTGGTCCCGAATTCCAGTTTATGGGTGATTTCCCGTACCGCCTGTTTTGACATACGGGACTCATATTTTTCAAGGAAATCCCACACCGCATCCGGGTCCCTTTTTGATAGCTCCCTGAGGGCCCATGAAAGAGCCTTCCAGATCATGGGATGGCGCTCATCCACCACCCTTTCGCAAACCCAAAGGGTACGGGGCGAATCCCCTTTCCCTCCCCTGGATTTCAGATTAAGCGCCACTGTGGAAACCAGAGCAACCCTCCGGTCCCAAAAATTTTCCGACCTCAGCAAATTACCGATATGGTGGTCCCTGACCACTCCCTTCCCCCATAAAACCCCGTAAATTCCCACCGCAAAGTGATCCACCGAGGCCCAGTTGTCCAGGTTACGCCAGAGGGCAGCCAGATCCTCTTCATGGAGGGCGTTCAGCAGCATTCTGTCCCTGCCGATCATCTCATAGGCTATGACCTGGCACTCAAAAATATCTTTCAAAACCAAAGCCTTGCAGAGCGTGATCCACTGCTTCTCATTCCAGGTTTTAAAACGCCCCCTGACCGCCCTGATCACCTCCTTGATTTGCGGATTGGTAACACCGAGCACCTGTTGTGAAGTAGTGAAATAGTGTTTTGACAATTCCTGCCTCACAGGTGTACTCATCTCCTGCAGGGTTTCGATAATCTCAATCGTGATGGCCTTATACTCCATATTCAGAATATTTACCGGTTAAAACTCCTGCCTGAAAAAGTTTTCCAGGTCTGTTACAAACCGATCCAGGCTCGGCATACGCTGGCAAAGTCCATGCGTAAAATACTGAAAATCGATCTTGCTAATCACCGCATTCAGCCGGTCCCTCTTCTTGGTATAATCATGACCGACCAGGTGGTAGACAGCCCACAGATCATCGGCAGGATGGTCCCGTTCTTCAATATCATCATATTGGGGATTAAAACCCAGATGCTTTTCCACGAACTCCGGAGTAAGTAACCTGGAAACACGCTTCAGGTGATGGTATTCACCCAGGAACCAGGCCTCTGTCTCCATGATGGCCAGATGGATGCGTGTCCTTGCCCCCTTCTGCGGAAGTTTGAAATTGATACCCCTCTGCAGTTTTGCCACATCCTTCCGCTCAAAATTGGGGTAAACATCCCTGAGCCCGAGTATCATCTGATAACCACTGGAAACCAGGTTTTGCCTGTGGGCCAGCAAATAGCTTTTTACGTTGGTCTCACCCCCGCAATCATAGATCAGTACATAATAATCGGTCAGGTTATTCACATGAGCCGCTATCATTACCGTAAAGGACATTCTCACATTGTGACCGCCGGAAATTTTAACAGACTGAATGGCGATCCTGTTCCGGTCAAGCACAGCCTGAAGCATCTGCCTCACAAGGATCTGTTCGGTCAGCCCCTCCACAAATATGGCCAGTTTCCTCATTCTTCAGGTTCATTCCCTTTATCCGGTCCTTCATCCAGACTTCCCTCTGTAAAACCCGACTTGAAGAACCCGCTGGCATAAAAATCAAAATTATTTAAGCCGGTGAACTTAAACTCCTCGAAGATCTCCCTGGAATTCTCATAGTTAAAAAGACTGATCTTATTCCCTTCACGCATGATCACCGCCCAGTGTTTGATATCCACTGCGTTCATAATAAACGAATCGTTGGTGGACATGATCAGCTGGATCCCTGCGCTACCTGCCTTACGAATCAGGAGGGCCACCAGTAACTTCGCCCTTGAGAAATCGAGTCCCTCCCCGATGTCATCAATGATCACAAATCCTTTGTGTCCGGAAAGAATATAGTAATTAAGCTGAACAAGAACCGAAAATGCCCTGTACATCCCCTGCGACATGTCCCTCTGGGTAACCTGCTTCTCGAGTCCGGCTTCGGTGGTATAGACCACATACCGGTCCTGATCGGCCTGACTGTATCGCTCTGAAAAATGAATAATCCCAAAATCGAGCAATTCGTAACCAATCCCATTCATCTCCTCAAGCACCAACCTTTTAAATTCGGGGAAGGTCTCCACAGCCACCGATATTACCGGCACCAGGGAGGTGTTGGTGATACTCATATCGAGCTCCCTGGCATCGAAGAGAGACTTCAGGGCATAACGGCTTTTTCCCAGGTCACTACTGAAATCAAACCGCCTGAGGCTCATGGCCCATCCATGGATCGTTTCAATAAAAGGATGCTGCAGCCTGTCGCGTTTGGCATGACAGGCCAGCTGATCATGAGGAATTTCGAACTCCAGGAAAATGGCGCCGGGTGTGGACGCATACTTGATCACTCCGTGACCACCCTCTCCCCTGTCCAGTAAAAGCTCCTCTCCCACATAGAGTCGCTCCAAATGGATGGTCTCCGGGTCAAATTTCAGTACATACCTCATAACATACTCCTTGTTCCTGAAGGTCAGGTCATATGATACCGGTCCCGTGGCCCGGGCTCCCCGGCCCATGAGCATACTTACCAGATCGGTAATCGCATTCAGGGTCCTGGTCTTTCCGCTTGAGTTTTTCCCAACCACCAGGTTGATTTCTCCCAGCTTAACATGATCGATGAGCCATTCAATCTTCTGTCCGGCGTTTTCGCGAAATGAGAAATTCTGTAAATACATTGGAAAATGTTCAAAAAGTTAGTGATGTTCGTAAAGTTAGTGATGTTAGGCTGATTTCTAAATTGCATGAACCATAAATCCAAAATCCGTGGATTTTTCAAGATTCATACTTGAGATAGGTGGGAATGATATAACTAATAATCAGAATTATGTAATGGCTTTCTTTTTCAAAACCTAAACTTTGTAATGTGAAATACTAAAATCTAAAGTCATGAACAAAACTGAATTAAAAGGAAACTGGAATGAGCAAAAAGGTAAACTCAAACAGAAATTTGCAACTTTAACTGACAATGATCTCATGTTTGCTGAAGGTAAAAAAGATGAAATGCTTGGAAAACTTCAAATAAAACTCGGAAAAACAAAAGAAGAATTGCACAAAATCATGTCAGAAGATTAGGAATCTGTTTATTAAAAAAGGTGTCATTTCGCACAATATTCGCAAAACGGCATCTTTCACTGCTTTATGAAATTTCCAAAGATGAAGAAAAACAAATTAACCTTAACGAAAATGAAAACAATAGCACTTGTAATTAATGAAATTAATATTTCAAAAGAAATAGTTCTTTATGCAGCAATGTTTGCTAGAGATATTAATGCGAAAGTTCATGTTTTATATGTTCAAAATCCAATAAACAATGTTACTTATGGTCATGTTGGAATGGCA
>JAWOHR010000172.1:0-4212 GCA_046485075.1 Bacteroidales bacterium | reverse complement strand
GTTTGAAACTGATCCTGCCATTTGGAGCCCACTTTAACGATTTCACCTGCGAACTCATGACCAACGATGACAGGATTCACTGCGATGTCGTTTGGAATTCTTTTATGGTCCGTTCACTGTGTGGCTGCCTTATAGAAAGACATACACAGACTGTCGCTCACCACCTTTGCAAGAATCTCATTTTCTTTAAGTTCGGGCAGTTCAAACTCTTCCACCCTGAGATCGTTCTTCCCATATAATCTGACCGCTCTTGTTTTCATCTGCCGCAATGTTTAAGAAATTAAAGCAATTAATTCTGAAGGCTTGTGAATCATCAGGTACTCCCCTTCTGCAGGTTCCTTTAAAAGTCTTCCATATCCCCAGGAGACGGCCACCGGGACCATCCCTGCCGAACGCCCCGTATAAATATCATTATCGGAATCTCCCACAAACAAGATTTTGGCCGCATCGATCCCCATCCTGCCGGCAATCTCAATGGCCCCGGCAGGATCGGGTTTCCGGGGGACCTCCTCACGTTGTCCAAGTACCGGGTCAAAAGGCCAGTCCGACAGGTAAAACGAAGCCACTTTTTGGGTTAAGAGATGGGGCTTATTGGAGAGTATGGCCATTTTAACCCCACGATTCACAAGCGCATCGAGCAGGGCGGGTACCCCGTCATATACCCTGCTTTTGTTGTGCAGGTTCCGGGAATAAATCTCTTTAAATTCAGATACGTAGTTTAAAAGCTGCTCTCTTTCCACCGGTTTGCCATAGGCCCGTTCAATGAATTTAACAGCTCCGTTTCCAATCCATTTGAGATAATAATCCATATCATGTTCAGGAAATCCATGCCTGGCAAACAGTTCATTGGCAGCACCCGCAATATCCTCAATGGTATGCACCAGTGTTCCATCCAGGTCAAAAATGATTCCTTCTGTCTTCATTCAATTAACTTAACATGGTTTGTCCGCCTGTGACCATAACGGCCTGTCCGGTTTCATACTCCTGGTCGATCACATATTTGATGGCCTTGACCACATCCTCCACCCGGCATCCCCGTCCGGCAGGAACCATCGACTCATAATGACGTTTCACCTCTGCAATTGTTTTTGCACCGGGAACCTTACCTGTCTCCATGTACTGTTTGAAGAGACCCGTTTTTGGATGTGACCATAGGGGACCCTCGAAGTAGTTGCCGGGACAAATGGCATTTACCTTGATGCGTTCAGGCATCAGTTCCATGGCAAAGGAGTGGGTAAGTCCGATTCCTCCAAACTTACTCCCCGAATAGGCGAAATTCTTTTTACTACCCTCCACCCCGGATTTGGAGTTGATCTGAATAATATCCCCGAAAGAGCGATCCGAAACCCTGTTCTGGGCCCGCATGACCGGAACGGCTGCCTTGACACAGTTATAGTATCCATGGTAGTTGACACGGGTTACAAAATCAAAAGTCTCCGGGTCCATCTGGTCAATACCACCTGCCTTCAGCACACCGGCATTACTGATCATTACATCCAGTCCGCCGAATTCAAGGACTGTCCCGTATACTGCTTCCTGAACCGATTCCAGGCTGGTCACATCGGTCCTTAGAAACAAACTCCGGTTTGCCGTGGTCTGACCATTCAGTTCCAGGCTCAGGGTATTTCCGGCAGCCTCGTTTAAATCCATGATCACCACGTTGGCACCCTCTGCAAACAGGTTCCTGGCCAGTCCCTCCCCGTAACCCATGGCACCCCCGGTAATGGCAATTATCTTATTGTAGAGCGCTTTACGGATCTGAGGTGAGGCCACAGCTTCGGGCAGATGCGCCCCACGGCTCTTTTTCCTGACCGTAGCAAGTTTCTGTTCAATTTTCGATTGATTGGAGGAGAGACCAAGGAGTCCGAGATCCTCGATAAAAATGTACTCTCCAACATCGTCCCTGGCCCCCAACACCTCTTTGATCACCTGGTCCGCATCTCCCCTGAAGACAGATATGCTTCTTCCAAGGCGGATGGTAATCTGTTCCGGATCGGTCTCCAGGAGCTGGTCCATGGGAACAAAACTTCCGCTCTTTGTCGATTGGTCAGACAAGATCATCCGCAGGGCGGGAACAAGTTTCAGAATGGTTTCCTTTTGCTGATCCATTGGGTGTGTGTTTACGGGTTAAAGAAATGAAAGATGACGGCATGTCCCAACTGTTCCAGCTGGTCTCTTGAATAGGCATCGGAGTGCTGATCCCTGGAAACAAGGTACTGGTGTGCTGCCAGACAGGCTGCCCCGTTGAAGGAGATATTCAAAAGGGAATCGTCGAGGGCTACTCCTTGGTTGCAATCGACTGTAACCGGACGCATGGCCGTTGTATTGTGTTCGGTCCCAAAAGATACCATAAACCCCTTCGTGTAGAAGAATTCCGCATAATCTTTCAGGATCTCTGCTTTATTTCTCAGGGGAATCAATTCCACGGATTTAAATCCGCGCCCCGCCAGGTTCTCTGCCAGTTGCTCTTTCCCGGATTCGAAGGTTGTGATTGCTCCACCGGTCCCATCCAATAGCATGGGATAAGTGGGAATCCCTCCCGCATCCCTGATCAACCGGATAATCTCCTCAAGCGGGAGAAAGGCCTTTTCATCCTCCGGAACAAAGGCCGGTGCCCCGGCTTTCAGCAGGCGGGCACGTAATTCCTCTTCCAGGCCAGCGAAATCATTCCAGTTTTTATCAGAAGATTTACCTCCATAAACCTTTGAGATCAGGCTGGCAAACTCCTCCTCGCTACCCGCCGCAAGCCGGATCTTCTGGCGCAGGGACTTTGCCACATGCCGCTCACGCAAGAGTTGCATGGCATCATGCTCCATGATCTCATCCACAGAAAGCGACAGATGGGTTTCCTGCGCTGCCAGCCACCGGTTCAGAAGTGCTATCATTTTTGCCACCTGATGATTGCTTTCAGCAACCACCCTGTCCAGTTTCTCCTGCTGCTTTTCAGGCAATATGGATGGATAAGCCAGTCCCTTCCCACTGATGTAGGTCCGGCCCGGATTTCCCGGATCGTTCACCCGGATTCCGGCTTCCTGTTCCTCCTTGCTGATCCCGATCAATTCGATGTTCAGCAGGGGAAAAACACCATGTTTCCTGCACATCTCAATGAAATCAGGGTATCCGTCAGTCACATAAAAATCGTTGATTCCCAGTATGCGGACCTCCTCGCTGGCAGCCATTTTAACAGCCTCTTCAATGGAGGAAAAAGCACTGAAAGAGAAAGGCGTATGGATATGGTTGTTGACTTTAAGGGGAAATCCGGAACGCTCCGGATCGTAAGATTTCAGTAACTCATCTGCTCCGGGGTATGATTTCAAGAAACTCATTCTGCTCGGTTTTTATTTTCCTAAATTCCCAGCCTGCTTCTTCGAAGCTGTTCGCCTGAAGTATAATTAGCGGTAGTCTGGTGTCCCTGCAAAGGAACAATTTTTTCATGGATGGCATCCAGGATCCAGCTTGCCTGGGGGAAGAAAAAGTCCTCCAGCTCGTAGGCCGGGATGATCCAGTTCCTGGAACCAACCACAACCGGGGGAGCATCCAGGTCATCAAACCCCAGTTCGGTGATGTTCTGGGCTATGTCCTTCAGGTAGGATCCACGCTCGCTGGCATCACTGACCAGCAGGATCCGGCCGGTCTTTTTCAGTGACTTCAGCACGGGTTCATAATTAAAGGGAACCAGGGATCGGGCATCGATAATCTCGGCCGACATGCCATACTTATCCCGGAGCTGGTCGGCCGCCTCCATGGCCCTGTAAAGCGTGGCACCGATGGTCAGGATGGTCACATCGCTCCCCTCCCTTTTTACATCCGGTTCACCAATAGGAATTTCATAATATCCCTCCGGTACTCCCTCCTTATGGAACTCCTCGCCTATCCCATACAATCTCTGGCTCTCGAAATATACTACCGGATCGGTCCCCTGAAGCGCAGCATTCATCAATCCCTTGGCATCGTAAGGAGTAGCCGGGAAGACCACCTTGATCCCGGGTATATGGGCCACCAGGGAAGACCAGTCCTGGGAGTGTTGTGCCCCGTATTTGGAACCAACCGAAACCCTCAGGACCACCGGCATTTTGATCAGGTTTCCACTCATGGCCTGCCATTTGGGAAGCTGATTGAAAACCTCGTCACCGGAGCGGCCCAGGAAGTCGCAATACATGATCTCCGGGATCACCCGGCCTCCGCACATTCCGTATCCAATGGCTGTACCCA
>JAWOHR010000094.1:0-5998 GCA_046485075.1 Bacteroidales bacterium | reverse complement strand
GCCGTGGTACCGGTTGCCATACGTGCTCTCGGTGATCAGGACGTTCAGATCCTCCGGAATGTAGGGATCGCGCAGCAAGGGCCGGTCCGGGCGACCCAGATCTCCGGTGAACAAGAGCCGGCTCTGCCGGCCGTTCTCCTCGATCTCCAGGCAGATCATGGCCGCACCCAGGATGTGGCCGGCGTCCCGATAGATAAGCTTGACGCCAGGAGCGACGGGGAAGGGCATGCTGTAGGGAACGCTCACAAAGTTCTCCAGGCTGCGCGCAGCGTCCTCACGAGTGTATAGGGGCTCGACGAGAGGCTGCCTGGCCCTGCGCCGCTTTTTGTTCAGATAGCCGGCATCCGATTCCTGGATGTGTGCCGAGTCGAGCAGCATGATCGAGCACAGGTCGCGCGTCGCTGGCGTACTCAGGATCATGCCGCGAAAGCCGCTCTTGACCAGCGAGGGAACATTGCCCGAGTGATCGATGTGGGCGTGCGACAGGATGAGGATGTCAATCCCGGCGGCGTCAAACGGTAGGTGCCGGTTTCGCTCAAACGCCTCCGCGCGGCGGCCCTGGTAGAGGCCACAATCCATCAGGATGCGCGTCCCATTGACGGTCAGCATATGCATCGAGCCGGTAGTGGTCTGCGCGGCGCCAAAGAACTGTATCTTCATGAAAACTCCTGACCTTCTGCCGGCTAGAGTGTGTAGCCAAGATGTGTCGGATGGCAGAATCGACATGGGAATCATAGCACGATTCAGACAAATCTTCAAGTCCGTTCCATTTTGACAGGCAGGGTCTTGTATGCTATTCTCTACCTGTTCTGACACCCGGCGCGCCGGACGAGCCTGACCTGTCCCGCGCGTTTTTGATGCGAAAGGACAAAACATGGCCGAGTCGGTCTTGATCGTTGGCGCCGGCATAGCCGGCCTGTCGGCAGGCTGCTATGCCCAGATGAACGGTTTTCGCTCCCAAATCATGGAGCTGCACTCGATCCCCGGCGGGCTGTGCACCTCGTGGAAGCGACGGGGGTATGTCTTTGATGGGGGTATGCGCTATCTCTCTGGCACCCATCCACACTCCAAGGTGCACGAGCTGTGGGAAGAGTTGGGTGTTCTGCCAGGACGGCAGATCCACTATTACGACGAGTTCACGCGGTACGAGGGCGCCGATGGGCGCACCTTTGTCGTGTACACCAACATCGACCGGCTGGAACAGTACATGCTCGAACTCGCGCCGCAAGACCGCGACTTGATCGAGGACCTGGCGGACGCGCTGCGCCAGTTCACGCGCATGGAGCTGCCCGTTGACCTCACGCCTTCCAGCCTGCAAGAGTGGATGCAGATGGGCCAGGACATGCTGTCCGTGCTGCTGCCCGTCTTGCGCTGGCGCAGCGTTACGGTGCGCGAGTTCGCCGCCCAGTTCAAGGACTCGCTCCTGCGCGAAGCGCTGCCCCAGTTTTTCCATGGCTCCCATTCTTTACCATCTACCTTGTCTCGTGGGGTATGGGTGTGTTGCTGGGGGGATTTTCCTCACGCTTATTAAAGAAAGGATTGGGCCTTAACCGGGGGAGGAAGCTGGGGATGCTGGCCTGTGGTATTTGCGCCATTCCGGTCGTCTTTGTGCCCCATACGAATTCCCTCTGGCTGGCTGTGGCACTGATCTCGCTGGCTGCAGGAGGGCATTGTGGATGGTCTGCCAATGTATTCAGTCTGATGTCAGATATTTTTCCCAAAAAGGCCACTGCCTCAGTTGCAGGATTCGGAGGATTTTGCGGAGCATTAGGCGGGGCCATTGTGGCCTTTGGGGTCGGCAAGATTTTACAAAACATTGGCACCGATGGGTATGCCCTTCCCTTCCTGGTGGCTGGTCTGGGATACCTTGTGGCATTGGGAGTCATTCAGCTCATCGTGCCAAAGATAGAACCCTTAAAACTATAGAACAAAAGTGATGACAAGCAGAGAGAGAGTAGCCTTAGCGTTGAAGCATGAAGAGGCCGACCGGATCCCCTACGACCTTGGTGGCACCACGGTTACAAGCATTACAAGAAATGCCTATCAGGCTGCCATGAAAGCCAGGGGAATGAGTACTGAGTATGATGTGAATGAAGTGGATCCCATCTCTCAGATCGTTACTCCTATCGAAGAGAACCTGGTGGCACTGAAATCTGACACCCGCCGCATCGGATCCATGCGTATTCCTGAGTACCATTTAAGGAAGCGTGTAAACGGAAAAAGTACCAGGGTGACTGATTTCTATGGTTGTGACTGGGAACTGATCGAAGGGAAGGACCTTTACTTTAACCAGAAGACCTTTCCTTTGGAGAAATACTCCTCCATATCGGAAGGCTTGGTCCATCTTCCGAGGACCAGCCTGGAGGATTTTCACAGCATACTGCGAAAAGACCTGGATCGGCAGATTCTGCAGGTGGGCGAGCATGCATGTGTGGTGGACCGCCATGTGGCCGGATTTACAGAAAATTCTGTGCGAATACGGGGGTATGAGAACTGGTATATGGATACGGTGATGGACCCTGAAGGTGTGGATAAACTGATTGCCATTGTGCTGGAGGATAAGATCAACTATTGGGACGAGGTGATTGACTGGGCCATAGAGAACGGACAGGCAGAGCGGATACAGGTCATCGCCGAGTGTGATGACCTGGGAACTCAGAGCTCCACCATTCTCGATCCCGATGTTTTGAGGACCCTTGTGATCCCCAGGCTTAAAACCCTTTTCACCCATGTGAAGAAAAGGCTGCCGCATGTGAAGGTTTTTATGCATACCTGTGGATCAGTCCGTGAGTTGCTTCCCGATCTGATTGAAGCCGGTATGGATATACTGAATCCGGTGCAGTTTACAGCGGCCCATATGGACCTGGCGGGGTTGAAAAGAGATTTTGGAAAGGACCTCACTTTTTGGGGCGGGGGTGTGGATACACAATCCGTCCTGAACAACGGAAGCCCCGAAGAGGTGTCCGACCAGGTGAAGAGAATCATTGATATCCTTGCCCCTGGAGGGGGCTTTGTCTTTGCCCCGGTGCATAACGTCCAGGATGATGTGAGCCCGGACAATTTCTGGGCGATGTGGGATGCCTTGCAGGAATATGGGAAATATTAAGCCAAAAAATATACTTATGATTCGTACAATTCTACTTCTGCAGATCATTATGATGATTTCTGTGATTGAAATTTTTGCAGGGACTAAAACCGGAACGGACAGACCTGAGTTTAATAACCCGGTTTTCGCATTCAATAACTCCTTTTTCAAAAATGGGGAAGCAATAAGGCCTTATGAAACCCAGGCGAAATTATTAAAGGAATATGGCTTTGACGGCATTGAGCATCGTGAAACAAAAGGGATCCTGGAGCTTAAGGAAGCTTTAGACAAAGAAGGACTGAAAATATTTGCAGACTACCTGGCCATTGATATTGATAAGGACCAAGCGTATCTGGCTGAATGGAAGGAAATGATTCCTAAGCTGGCAGGCACGGGAATCATTTTATGGGTTCATATTCATAGTGAAAGGTTTGCCCCGTCTGATGAAAATGCAGATGAGCTTATTGTTCCAATACTGCAGGAACTGGCAGACCTGGCAAACCCTTACGGTGTGCGAATTGCAATTTACCATCACGTTGATCTTGTGGCAGAGAAGGTGGAGGATTCCTTCAGATTAGCCAAGAAAGCAAACCGGGAGAATGTGGGTTCTGTTTTTAATTTATGTCATTTCTTAAAGACAGATTCAGAAGAAAACCTGAAAAAGGTGATCGACCTGACCATTCCAAAGCTTTTTGCAGTATCTGTGTGTGGTGCTGATTATGGTGACACCCGAAAAATGGGATGGAACCAATTAATTCAACCTTTGGGAGAAGGTACTTTTGATGTTTACCGTCTCCTGGAGTATCTGGTTGAAAGCGGTTTCGACGGACCGGTGGGAGTTCAGTGTTACTTAATTCCCGGTGAGCCAGAGGAATACCTTGCAAAAAGCGGAAAGGCATGGGCCCATTTTAAGCAACGATACGGGCAAAAGACCAATTCACTTTCAGTGGAAGAAAAAAAAGATGGATGGGAACTGCTATTCGATGGCAAATCAGCTGATAGGTGGAGAGGGATTAACCAAAAATCTTTTCCTGAAAGTGGATGGAAAATTGAGAATGGTGCCTTGGTAACATGCGCTGCTGATGGGGCGGAGTCCGGGAATGGTGGTGATATTATTTCTAAGCAGGTATATGAAAATTTCATTTTGAAATGGGAATGGAAAATGGACAGCAGAGGAGGTAATAGTGGATTGAAGTATTATGTTCAGGAAGGGATAGGAGAAAATAGCAAATACGGTTATGGGTTGGAATACCAAATTCTGGATGACAATAATCATGCCTGGATGTTAAGTGGAGAAATGAAACCAAATGATTATCATACAGTTGGTTCGATGTATGAACTTTATCCTGCTTCAGAGAATAAAAGGGCAAATCCTCTCGGACTTTGGAATCAGAGCATCATTGTGTGTAATAAAAACAGGATTGAACATTGGCTGAATGGGGCCAGGATCCTTGAATGCGATCGGAGCAGTGAGGACTTTAAGGAAAAGATTGCTGCCAGCAAATTTAAAGATATAGATGGATTTGGACTTGTTCCTGAAGGACATATTTTATTACAGGATCACGGTAGTATTGTTCATTTCAGGAACATAATTATTAACGAACTCTAAACCTACGATAATGGAAAGAAGAACATTTATAAAAAAAGCAGCGGCCAGTAGCCTTGCTGTGGGTGCTACACCCTATATTCTCACAGGCCAGGGCCGGAAAGGGGTGAATGACCGGGTCAGAGTAGCTGTAATTGGCATCCATGGAATGGGGCAGAACCACATCCAGCAATACCAGGCCCTGAACAACGTGGAGGTGGCCGCTCTCTGTGATGTGGATAGTAATTTATTTGACGAAGTCATTCAAAAGCATTTTACGGAAAAAGGACTTAAAAAGCCAAAGACTTATACCGATCTAAGAAAATTGTACGAAGACAAGGATATCGATGCGGTTTCCATAGTAACTCCAAATCATTGGCATACCCTCGCTGCTATCTGGGCCATTCAGGCAGGGAAACATGTGTCGGTCGAAAAGCCTTGCTGCCATACATTCTGGGAAGGGCAAAAACTTGTTGAAGCTGCCAATAAGTACAATGTAATTGTTCAGGACGGAGCCGAACAAAGGAGCAACCCCAGTGCTCAATCCATGGCTGCCTATTTACAAGCCGGAAATTTGGGGGAAGTGTATTTAGCAAAGGGCTATTGCTATAAATGGCGTGATACGATAGGTAAGGCTGCAGTCGAACCCGTTCCTCAAGGTGTAGATTACGATCTGTGGATGGGACCTGCCCCGGAAAAACCTTTTACAAAAAACAGGTTTCACTACAATTGGCACTGGCAATGGGATTATGGCAATGGAGACATTGGAAATCAGGGGGTTCACGAAGTTGATATTGCCCGAATGGGTTTGGGAGTTACTTTGCCAACCAGGGTGTCTGCCATGGGTGGTCATTTTATGTTTGCTGACGATCAGGAAACACCAAATACCATGATGGCGACGTTTGAATTTCCGAATGAAAAAGGTCTTGGGGATAAAATGAAAATGATGCAGTTTGAAGTCAGGCACTGGATTTCAGATCGGGGAGGATTAGACTTCAGGACTGAAGATACCGGCAATACCTACATGACCAGTTCTGATAATACTGTAGGAAACACGTTCTACGGGTCTAAAGGATTCATGAAAAAGAATGTTGTAGAATGGAAAAGCTATTTGGGTAAAGATCAAGAACCCGGAGCCAGTGGGAATGGAGAAGGGAACCACTATCAAAATTTTATCGATTGCATCAGGGCAAATGATAATAAGCTGAATAATGCTCCCATTAAAGAAGGGTTCTATTCCTGCGCACTCATACATCTGGCGAATATTTCATATCGATTGGGACGTACTTTGGATTTTGATCCTGTTGCCATGAATTTTTTTGGTGATA
>JAWOHR010000132.1:0-27383 GCA_046485075.1 Bacteroidales bacterium | reverse complement strand
CTTCCTTCCAGAATACATAGGGGTTGCTCCGCGGTTCTTTGATGTGTTGGGGAATCGGCTCGACACCCATGACCGAGAGGAAGTGGGGCAGACCAACCAAACCGGCCAATCGCTGCCCAGCATGATCCTGCCTGTTCCGAAAGCATCGACAATTGCTTTCATATAGGGGACAAAATCCTCATCCTTCCATAAATCAATGCTTGCTTCAGTCACCATGCCGGAAATCTTGCACCAGACATTAGGGTGAACCGCGAGGGCCTCAATGTCATCCTTCCAGGGCTGGATGATCCCCGACCTAATAAAAGGCTTCGAGATATGATCCAGTACAAAGCGCTGTCCGGGAAACATGCGAACCAGTTGAGCAGCCCGCCCAAGGTGCTTGGGAAACAGGAGAAGGTCGTAGGTGAGACCATAACCCTGAAGTTTCTCCATCCCTTTTATAAAGGCATCTGAAAGCATAAAATCATCGTCGGGCTCATCATGGATCACATGCCTGACCCCAACGAGTTTAGGATGCCCGGCAAACTCCTCCAGTTGCCGGTCCAACCGGGATGATTGCAGGTCCACCCATCCCACCACTCCTTTGATAAAATGGTTCTGCTCTGCGAGCTTAAGAAGCCACCTGGTCTCATCAAGTACCTGCCTGGCCTGGACCACCACGGTTCCTGAAACCCCTGCATTCCAGATCTCCTTTTCCAAATCTGAAGGAAGGTAGTCCTGCTTCAATACCTCCATGGAATCATCCATCCAGCCGTAATCGGTCTTATTGAATCTCCAGAGATGATGGTGCGCGTCAACGATCATCCTATTCACCCATTTTGTAGATGCGTTCAATCATCTGCCACTTTTCACCGGCCGAAGCATCTGCAGCCGTTCTCTGAAACCTGGAAACGTATGCTTCCCACTCTGACTGCCTGGGTTTTACAGCCAGTTCGGCCATGGCTGTATCATGATCGAATTCCGGTACCGTATCCATGATCATGAAGAGATTTGTACCTGAAAGGTAGATCTCCATGTCAATAATACCCACTTCGATCATTCCCTGTGTAATCTCGGGCCATGTTGCACCTGCAGCATGTACATTTTTATAATCCTCAATGAGCCGGGGATCATCCTCCAGGGTGAGGGTTTTGCAATAGCGTTTATATGAGCTGTAGCTTCGTTTGGATGGGTATTCCATGGTGCAAAGTGTATGAATAAACCTATTCCCTTTTACCGGTGTCTTCCCTTGCAATCCGGATATCATCCTCAACCCATTGATTGAGCTTCTCCCAGTCCACATTTCCGACCCTGTTCATCCAGAGCGGATTGATATTAATCTCCGTCGAGCTTGCCGTATATTGTTTCCAGAAATTCAGGGCCATGGTAAGTTCCGATACGGCTTTATCCTGGCAGGTCCTGTTCCGGCTCTCCCTATAGAGGGCCAGGTTTGTGGAACCAGCAATTTTATGGGCATAATACTTGCCCAGCAGGGCCATGGTCCGTATGTCATGCAGGGTAACAGCCAGTTCGCGCTGTTGGCCCGGATTCATTGAATCAAGGGCTTCAAGGGCCCGGTCAGCACGATCATGCAGCATACCAGCCACTTCAAAGGGAGAGGCAAGATCAGATTCTCCCCCGGTTTGTTCCATTTTCACGTAACCGGGAATGGACTGAAATCCGGATCTATCGTGGGGAGGAAGGTTGATGAAGCGGTTCACATCGTGAAAGCCAGTCTCGTTCTGTGCATAACCGGGAGTGCTCTTGCACCCTTCAATGTACCACTGGAAATCGAGTGCTCCCCAGTGAAACCCCGTGGTGATCGGGTAGATCATGGATGCATCCTGCCAGGCCGTGAAAAGTTTCGCCCCGTCACTCCCGGGGAAATGATCCTGCAGAATGGCCTTGAAACGATCATTATCCATCTCCGGGTTGTACCCCAGCCTCCCCCACATCATCCAGTGATACCAGTGCTTTACGATCTCCAGCTGCCTGGTCGGTTCGGGATCCTTCATCAGGAATTCCCTTCCCCACACCCACTGATCGGATCCATAGTAAAAACCCCGGCTTACCTCATGGGGTATTTGATGAATAAACTCGCGCACAAAATCGGGAGCCCCCCAGCGGTACATGTAGTTATCATCGTTTCGCAGGGTCCAGATGGTTTTCATCCCCTGGATATCCTTTACGAACTGCTCGTGGAAGGGCTGGGTGGTTGCACTCATGACATGCGCCTGGGCATATTTGAAACTGAAAAGAAACTCGATGTTGGGATGATCAATCAGGGGTTTGAACCTTTCAGCAATATCCAGTGCACCTGTCATATGCTGCCGGTGGATAAAGGCAAATTTACGATCTGGCATCTCCTTTGCAGCATCCAGAACACCCAGGGCATAGGTTTCAAAGGCCCACTCTTCCTTCTCCTCAAACCCCGATTCCGGCATATTTTCCCCTGTGGTCAGGCCGATCCCCGCAAGGTCGGGATAGGTGACAAACATCTGTTTCACAGATTTCCTGAAATAATCCCGGGTTACCGGATTGGCAATATCATCGGTGATCCCGTATTTACCCTCGGCTCCACCCACGAATATATTCCAGGTAACGATGTAGAAATCAACGTTCCTTCCCTTGGCATAGGCCATTACCTCCCTCCAGAATTCAATTTTCTCATCCATGGAGATCTTCTTAACGATCTCCGGGTCAGCCAGGATCTCCGGATCTGTGAAACCAAGTCCCCACAGACTGTAAAACTCCTTCCAAACTGCCGTGGAACGATGCACATCTTCCAGGGCCACATCCTCGTAGCCGGGTACCTTCACCATGGAAGGGAAGGGGTGCAGGTTCCAGAGTGAGATGTAGTTATACCTGTAGCGTGCCAGGTTATCAATATACTCCTTCCAGAAATCCATGTTCCACATTTCAGGAATGTTCTTCTGGGCGGCATCGCATACATCGGTGTAACTGGGATTACGTGCATCAAGGGGAATGTTAAACTTTGTCCCCCGGAGTTCCATGTAAGGATTCTGTAAACACTCCTTCACCCCGCCGGGTCCGTAAAGCCTTACCTGTTCGGCCAGTTCAAGCCCGCCATACATGGCCCCGGCCGGATCAGCACCCTTCACATGCATACGACCCGACTCCTTGCTGATGCTGAATCCCTCCGCCTTCAGGAGGCCATTCACATTCTCAATGGAAAAAAGGATATCTGCCTGACTGCTGTTACTTTTCAGCACCTTTAATCCTTTTTCCCGGAGTGCTTCATTTAATTCCTCAAATGCGAAAGCAACTTCAGGACTGCTCGTATCGGCTGAGATGCGGATCTTTTTATCCAGGGAAGAACAACCATTCATCATCATGAGCAACCCAAGCAGCAAGACGAATATCACTGCTGGCTTTGAACATACCTTTTTCATATACATGAAGTTGGAGGTGGAGGATTAAAATTTATTCAGATGCAGGGTACCCAGTGCCCTGATTTTAAGGACGTGCACTGCCTGATCACCAAAAACAGGTTTCATCAGGACCCCATAGGCCTCTACGGCCCGGTTAGGCAGAAAAATCTGGATGGTTCCCGCGAAGCCCCCCCCGTGTACCCTGCAGGCTCCTTCCCCTATCTCTTCCAGGAAGTTTTCGGTAAGTGCCAGTGCCAGGGCAACACCCTGTTCTGCCACGTTGCCGGGTGAATAGATGTTCTGAAGGCGTTTGTAGGAAGAGTTTCCCGAATCGGTGATCATTTTCAGGAAGGAGCTGAAATCATTGTTTTCAAGCGCTGCAACCTGCCTGGTGACCCGCTCATTCTCCCCAAGGAAATGAAGCGCCCTCAGTACAGCCCTGTCGCCTGTCTTTCTTCTGATTTCACTCAAATTCTCCATAAGCCTGCCTAATTCGATCTCCCGGCAAACGATACTCCCCATGGCCCTGGCCACTGATTTCATCTCGGCGGGAACAGATGCATAATCATCCGTAAGGTCAGAATGGGTCCCTCCTGTATCCACCACGATCAGGGAGTAATCCTGGGCCCCAAAATCAAACTCCACCTTCCTGATCTGCGGAACCTTCGGGTCCCTGAAATCAATGGTCACAATACCACCCATGGCGCAGGCCACCTGGTCCATCAGGCCGCAGGGTTTGCCAAAAAAGTAGTTCTCCGCATACTGACCGGTCATGGCCAGGACTTCAGGAGCAATCCGGTCATCATTGAAAAGAGAGCTGAAGATATTTCCGATCAACACCTCGATGGAGGCCGATGAACTCAGACCCGATCCGGGAAGTACATCGCTGGTGATACAGGCATTAAATCCACCTATGGAATGGCCAAGTTCCTTCAAACGTGAAGCGATGCCCCGGATCAGTGAAGATGTGGTCCCGTATTCCTTCTCATCCGGAACCAGCCTGTCCAGGTCGACTTCAAAAGGATCGGGATAACCGATGGAATGCACACATACACGGCCCGTCCCGTTTACCGAAGCCATGGCAACGGAGTCAAGGTTGATGCTCCCGGCCAGAACCCGGCCATAATTATGGTCCGTATGGTTCCCCCCTATCTCGGTCCGGCCAGGCGTACTGAAAAAGTGCGCTTCCTGTTTCCCGAACCGCTCCCGGAAAAGACTGGCCAACGATTCAAACCTTTTGCGCTGTTTTCGGAGGAGTGCAGGGTCCTTCCCGTAAATCTCTCCAAAAACCGAATTCATTTCTGATATTTCCATATGACCGAAGTTTATTCGATGTTAAAGATACCCTCGATCTCCACCAGCAGGTTCTCCCTGCAAATATCCGATTCCAGGAAAAGAAAGGATTTGGATTTCAGCATCGACCTGCAAATGGTTTCAACTGCAGGGAAATCCTCCTGGAATTTCACATAAATCCTTAAATGGGAAAACTCTATCTGGCTCACATCAAAATGAACATTAAGCTCCTTCTGGTTTTCAGCGGAGAAGAGTCCGAAAATATTCTCAATGGTTGTGAGGGTCTGCTTCTTCACATCATCGGGATAAAGGGTTTGTTCACCCACGATGGAGGCGGTTCCTGAAACATACATATTCTTAGTGCCATCCAGGACCACCATTTTTCCCCTCTCGAATTTTGGAGTACACCTCTGGCCCATAATTCCTGTGTTTTTGCCCACAAGGACCCGGTCTGAATATTGATGAGCATCAATCTGCCTGGGATTCCTGATTGCTTTGATCTTAACCCGGTCCGAATCAGAAACAGCAATAAAGCCGATGATTACCCCACCGGTAGTCATCCCGATTCCTGTGGCTGCCGGGTATCCGCCGGGGAAGGTTGCCTGACTGTAATATTTAGCCCTCACATCATTAAAGATCTGGTAATTCTGCGTGGTACGCATTGGATCCTGAACGTGTGCGATATCCTCCACGTAATTCCATTGCCGGATGATGTGATTCATTGTAAGGCCCTCGATATCCAGGATCTCAATGGCACTTTTAAACGCCTTTTCGGCCGACTCCCGGATGGGGTCCCCGGGCTCCCCGGTTAAACCTGTTGCATGGACCACTTTGAAAGAACCGTAGTTTACAACGGTATAACTGAATCCTCCAGCTGACTTATAAACGATCTCCTTCCCAGGGGCTGCCTTGGAACTGATCAGTTCCAGTACAACCTCACTGCCCCGGGCCGGACTCTGGGCCACAATGCTCATAGCAGGAAGCATGACGCCGCAAGCCTCAGAAACCTTCTTCCTGATCAGTGATGCACGCGCTTCATACTCTTCCCTTGACTTTGATGCGATAAAGAAGGTCTGCTGGGTAATGAAATACCTGGCTTCTCCCTGGGGGAAAATATATCCTGAGAGTTGCTGGATGCAGCTTTCAACCTGTTTTTCAAAGGAATTCCCTGCAGTGGGTTTGATAGACCCGATTGCCAACCCTGCTGCTAATCCCTCACTGCTGTTCACAATTATCTGTTCAACCATAGTATCGGCAATCCTGGAAATTGAAAAATGCCAATAAATATAGTTAATTAGGTTCAATTCGGAAAAACACCTCAAAAGAACTCCTATTTTTGCTAAATGATTCAATACCATGAAGCCCTTGACCTGATCAGGTCACATGCGCTCCCGGGAAACGTCGAAAAGGTTGACCTGGCCGGTGCCCATAAGCGAATTCTGGCAGAAGATGCCTGCTATGACTCCGGCATCCCCCCCTTCAACAGGTCCGCCATGGATGGCTACGCCTGCCGCAGGGCTGATATTGGGAATGAGTTAATCATCCTGGAGACCATTTTTGCAGGTAGTGAACCGACTCGCAAGATCGGTGTCAATGAATGTGCAAAAATCATGACAGGGGCCGTGGTTCCTGAAGGGGCGGATTGTGTATTCATGGTAGAAGATGCCGAACTTAAAACTGCAAACAAGGTGATTTGTACCCGCATGGAAACCGAGTGCAATATCTCTTATGAGGGTGAGGATGCAAAAAAGGGGGAGGTGGCAGTGAAAAAACACACCCTGATCACATCCAGGCACATTCCCCTGCTTGCGGGGGCTGGAGTGGTATCACCATTGGTATTTTGTCGTCCCGCTGTTTCATTATTTGCCACAGGGTCGGAGCTGGTTGAGCCCGGAATTAAACCTCTCCCCCACCAGATCAGGAATTCCAATGCATACCAGATGATCGCCCAGCTCAGCGAGATGGGGATCGGGGGTGATTACCTTGGAATCATCAGGGATGATAAGGCTCTGACGGAAAAGAGATTGGCCGAAGCATTCCGTTACTCCAACCTGCTCCTGATTACAGGTGGGGTATCAGCAGGGGATTCGGACTTCGTGCCCGATGTGCTGGAGATTCTGGGCTTTGAGATGATCCTGAGCAAAAGTGCCATTCAGCCGGGTAAACCCATTATTTTTGCCAGAAAGGGCCATCAATATTGTTTTGGGCTTTCAGGGAATCCCGTCTCTTCGTTTGTTCAGTTTGAACTGTATGTCAGACCCTTTATTTACAGCCTTATGGGACATCATTACCAGCCACCGGTTATGGATGCAACACTGGGTGACCACCTATACAGGACAAAGGCCGACCGGCTGAAATTTATACCGGCCCTTTTGAATCAGAAAAATGAGGCTTTGCCTCTGGAATTTCATGGTTCTGCCCATATTGATTCTCTCAGTCATGCCAATTGTCTGATTGAAATACCCATCGGTATATATGAAATAAATAGAGGAGAGACTGTCCATGTTAGACCGCTTTAGCAGGAATATTCAATACCTGAGGATTTCGGTCACCGACCGGTGTAACCTGCGCTGCACCTACTGCATGCCGGAAACGGGCGTTGAACTCCTTGATAAGCGTGATATCCTCTCCCTGGAGGAGATTGTGGAGGTGGTCAGAACCGGAGTTTCAAAATTTGGCATACGCAAAATCCGGTTCACCGGAGGTGAGCCCCTGGTGAGAAAGGGTATTGTGGAGCTGGTCGAACAGGTAAGCTCCTTGGAGGGGATAGAAGAAACTGCCATGACCACCAATGGAATCTTGCTTGCTGACTATGCTACAGCTTTGAAAAAGGCTGGATTAAAGCGGGTGAATATCAGTTTAGACACCCTGTCGCCCGTGAAATTCAGAGCCATTACCAGGGGGGGTGACGTGGAGAAAGTGAAAGAGGGGATCAAAGCAGCCAGGAGTGCCGGTCTGACACCTGTTAAAATAAATGTGGTTAAAACAGAATACACCGATCCTGAAGAGCTGGATGCGTTGAGGGAATATTGCAGGAGCAATGATCTTGAGATCCGCTATATCCGTCAAATGAACCTGGAAACCGGATCTTTTTCGAAAATAGAGGGAGGAAGCAGCGGAAATTGTGCGCTATGCAACAGGTTGCGCCTCATGTCCAATGGAAATATCAAACCCTGCCTGTTTGGAAACCAGGGATTCAGCATCAGGGAGCTGGGAATTGAGAAAGCATTTCAGCTTGCCCTTGACCATAAACCCCTGAAAGGTGAAGCCAGTGTAACCCACCAATTTTATAACATAGGAGGATAGAGAGCATGGAACTGACGCATGTAAACCAGGATGGGAAGGCCAACATGGTGGATATTTCCGGAAAGCCTGATCAAATCAGGACCGCCAGGGCCGAAGGGTACATTACCCTTCAGCCTGAAACCATTCGACGGGTCACTGAAAACACCATCAAAAAAGGTGATGTAATTGCCACAGCAAGAATCGCGGGGATCATGGCAGCCAAACAAACCCACCTGCTTATTCCGCTCTGTCACCCCCTGCCCATCTCCAAAATAGAGGTGGAGCTGGGGTTGGCAGCCACAGGGATACAGGTTACCGCAACCGTCGCTTGCATTGGGAAAACCGGCGTGGAGATGGAAGCCCTAACGGCGGTTCAGATCACGCTGCTTACCATTTACGACATGTGCAAGGCAGTTGATAAACAGATGGTCATGGAACGCATTCAACTGGTGGAAAAAACAAAACAATGAATTTGAAAAAGAGGGGATCATTTAACATCATATCAATCAACAGTTCCCAAAAAAATGGGACCGTTAAGCTACCGGTCGGCCAGGCGGAGATTACCCTGAACGGCATGGCAGGTGATTCCCATGCCGGAAACTGGCACAGGCAGATCAGCCTGCTGGGTACAGAAAGTTACCGGAAGGTTGCAGAGCAGAGTAAATTGAAACTGAAGTATGGCTCTTTCGCAGAGAATATCACCACCGAAGGGATGATCCTGCACGAGGCAAAGGTATTTGACCGACTGGAGCATGAAGAGGTAATTTTGGAGATTACCCAGATAGGGAAAAAATGCCACAGTGGTTGCGAGATCCAGCAGAAAATTGGAAACTGTGTCATGCCCCTGGAGGGAATTTTCTGCAAGGTGATCAGGGGTGGCATTCTGAAAAACGGGATGACCTTCAACCATCACCCGAGGGAGATTAAGGTCAGCATCATCACCCTAAGCGACCGGGCATTTGCAGGAGAATATACCGACCGGAGCGGTCCCCGTGCCGAAGAGATCATGGCTGATTTTTTTAAGGAAAGCGGAAGGCACTACTCCGTGATCCGTTCCGTGCTACCCGACCATCGCGGGATGATCCGGGATGCCATGAATCGCTGCTTGCAGGAGGACACTGACATCATCCTCACCACCGGGGGCACCGGGATCGGGCCCAGGGATATTGCACCGGATGTGATAAAACCCATGCTGGATAAGGAGCTGCCGGGTATCATGGAACATATTCGCACCAAATATGGAAAAGAAAAACCCAATGTATTAATCAGCCGGAGCATTGCCGGAGTGATTGGAAAAACCCTGGTGTATGTTCTGCCCGGAAGCGTAAAGGCAGTCAGCGAGTACCTTGCTGAAATTACCCCGACCATCGAACACTCCATGAGGATGTTGTCCGGAATAGATTCGCACTGAGATTTTCACTCCTTCAGCTCAAGAACCTTAATGTTTTTAAAACTCACGGCACTTTCATGATCCTGAAGAAGGATGTGCCCCGATTCAGCCTCACCAAAAGCCGGCCAGTCCTTATATTTGCTATAGGCAACCAGCGCTTTCCAAATCTGTGTTCCCCGCTCATATTCAACGATTTTCACGCCGTTCAGATGGTGTGATACTTTAGAACCGCGCACTTCAATCCTGGCACGGTTCCATGTTCCCACCCCGTTGAAACGGACCGGCCTCTCATCCTCACCGAAAAGCAGTGCATCGGCGGCGATCAGGTCATAGAGCGATCCCAGGGTCCGGTTTCCGGCAATACCGTTTTTTGCATCGGGATGATTCTGATCATCCAGGATCTGGTATTCGCAACCAATGTCCGATCCGGCACCGGTATTCTGGTCAGGATCCACGAAATATTTGATCCCGCTGTTGGCTCCCTCACTGATCATAAAATCCACCTCCAGGATAAAATCGGCATACTTTTTAATGGTTACGATATCGCCCCCTTTGGAGGATTCTCCGCCAACAGGCTGTTCAACCGACAAAATCCCGTTCTCCATTCTCCAGCCCTCTGAAGGGAAGTCCTCCAGGTTGGCACCCCTCCATCCTTCGGAGCTCCTTCCGTCCCAGAGAAGCTTCCACCCCTGGTCCATTTGAGCAGGGGTAAGTGCGTTGTCAAGGTAGCTGACCTCCGGAGCCAGTTCCACATCCGATTTCATATATTTCCCGGGCTCTTTGGTAATGATCCTGATATTTCTCCAGCTGATCTCTTTTCCATTGAGCGCGGCATCTCCTATTGAATGCACCTGCAAGGCAATAAACCCCTCCTTGCGCTGGTCATCAACCAGGTTGGCAAAGTTCACCCCGTTTATATAGGTACGGATCACACTTCCCACTGCCTCAATGCGAACCTTATTCCATTCTCCCCGATGGTTGTTGCTTGCCGCCAGTGGATTATAGGACATGGGATAGAGCCATCCACGGGAGGCCTCTTCATAAATCCCTCCGGCCCACGGCCTTTGGTCACTGTCATCGCACTCCACCTGGTAACCATTGACGCGTTCGGTCCCATCGGGCTGAAGCGCAACACTCCGGAACTGAACACCGGAATTGAGACCTCGGTCCATCTTCATTTCATACTCAAGGATAAAATCGCCATATACCTTTTTGGTCGCCATGAAGGAGTTGGGAGTACCCACTTTGGAGGTCCCGATCACCATCCCATTCCCGACCCGGAATTCAGCGGTTCCATCGAGCTGTTCCCAGCCCTTTAAATTCTTTCCGTTAAACAAATCCACCCACTCCTGTGCAATCACTGAATAGGTCGCAACCAATAAAAACATTGATAATGTAATAATCTTCTTCATCTATTCTAATTTATGTTTAGCTCTGATTTTTATCTTTTTTGCACTGACTGAGCACTTTACCCTAAGCACTGCTTACGACTCAATGAGTGCTTTGCACTCATTGAGTCGTAAGCATGGGATTGGTATAATAGATTTTCTGCTGGAACTCGAAATCGTACAGCGTTACCTCCCTCAACAGGTAATATGATTCCCAGTAGTTCTCAATGGACCGGATATAGTCCCTTTTCGCTCCCTCTCGTTCGGCCAGGGAGATGTTCAGGTCGGTGATGCTGATCTCCCCGTTCTGGAACTTCTTCAGGGCAATGAGGTATCCCTCCGCTGCCACCTTATCGGCTGCTTCCGCGGTCTCGATCTGAGATTTAATCAGGTTGAACTGTTCCACCTGCACAATCACGCGCCTTTCGAAATCCTGGCGGTCCTGGTCCACATCAGAGAGAACCAGCTCCCGTTGTGATTCTGCCAGCTTCACCTGCGATTCGGCACGGCCCCAGTCCAGGATAGGAACACTAAGGGCAAGCCGCACGTTTTGCTGCTGCTCGGGGTTTTCATAGATGCCTCCAAATGCGTCGGCGCTGTTGGATACCCCATAGCTCATATTCAGTGTCGCATTCACACCTGCATTCCGTTTGGCCTGGATGAGATCCCTGTCGGCCATAATCAGCCTTCGTTCAAACGAGGGGGTCTCTTTGCGGTTCTCCAACGACTCCTCAAGCGCTTTATCCGCATCCACCTCCCAGAGGATCATATCAAGAGGAATGGTCAGTGAGATCGTCTGTTCCGGATCGAGACCGATGTACTTTTTCAGTTCATAGTCAGCATTTTTCAGGTTGATCCTGGCATTATTCAGCGCCTTCTGGGCATTAAACACCGAAAGCTGTATCCTTGAAAAGTCATTTTCGGATATATTGCCCAGCTCCCGTTTCACCTGGGCAATCTTCAGGTTGTCCCGGCTGTTTTTAAGATTGCTTTCGGCCAATGCAAAGTCAGTCTGGATCCTCAGGTAGCTAAAAAACAATGAAGCAGCATTGTAGGATATCTCTTCGATGCTCTCAATAAACCTTTTCTGAGCCTCCTCGTAGACCAGGGGTTCGGTCATCCGGGTCCATTTCATCCAGTTATATGCAAATAGTGGCTGGTTGATCCCCACGCTGACAGGGTAACCAGAGAAACCCACCGTGCTGTTATTGAAGTCCTGAAGACGTGTTACTCCGGTGGCTGCATAAACAGTCGCACCCAGTTGGGGAATGGGCTGATTAATGGCCAACTGGGCAGAGGTTTCCAGTTGTGTAACCTGGTTAAAGATGATACCCCCGTCGGGCTGGACAATGGGTTTGGTCTGGTTCTCAAAATCGGGAAGGACACCTGAAAGGGTTAATTGTGGTCTGAACCTTGTCTGGTGGTTTTTCCAGCGCCAGTAAAAGTTTACATCCTGGTTCTGCACATATCTTATGGCAGAGGACTGGGAGATGGCCAGGTCCACCACATTGGTCAGACTCAACGAATAGACAACGGAATCCTGGGCCAACAGGGTACCCGTCCCAATCATCAGAAAGATTGAAATGATAAATCTGATCATGACTTGTATTTCTTCACTTGATCTCCATCTCCTTTAAATCCTCAATGGAGGATATTACGGAAAGCACCACCCGGTCACCCTCCTCAAGGCCCTCCGTGATCTCCACATAATCAGGTGTTTTAAGACCGGTCATTACCTTTGACACCCGCGCACCGCCCGGAGTTAGCACATACAGTTCGTACTCACTCCCCCTGGCAAATACCGGTCCGTTTGGAACCCTCAGCACACTGTCTCTTTCGGCCCTTACAATCTCAAGGACCACGGTCCGGTTGGGACGCAGTTTAAAATGGTTGCTCTCCTGAAGGTTCACATCAAAATCAATCTGGCGATCCCTGATCACCGGGTTTACACTCCCTATAAAACCGGTCAGCTCCTGGTCATCTATTTTGGCATAGACTTTCGTTCCCGTCTTAACACTCTCGGCAAAATCGTCATCCACTGTACCGATAATCTTGAAACTGGTGAGATCTGACATCTCAATAAGCAGACGGTCGGTATTGACCTTTTCTCCAACCTTTCCCTGGATGGAGAGAATAATTCCGGCTGAAGGAGCCCGGATAATCATCTTACTGAGGGCATCCACTTTGGCTGCCAGCTCCTTCTCCTGCATCTCAATCTGCAATCTCAGTCCCACCTCATCCGCCTCCATCTGCTGAAGTTTTATGGTATTCTTCTCCTTCAGCATCAGAAGATCCTGTTCCGCAAGTTCAAGTTCCTGTTTGGTCTGCTCAAACTTTGCAGGTGAGATCCCTCCCACTTCCAGCAATTGTTCCTGGTCTGCCAGTTCGGCCTTCAGAGATGCAATCCTGAGGTTCTTGACCTGAACATTATATTCCAGATCGACCTTGGCACTTCTTGCGTTTAATGCATTTTTCAGAAGGGAGTTGTACTTCACTTCAAGCTGATCCTTAATATTATCCACCTCTGTCTGAATGGGTGCAGGATTAAGAATGATGATGGGTTCCCCTTCATTTACATGGCTTCCAACCTCTTTTAATATTTCTTTTATAATACTCGAAGCCGGGCTAAGGATGATCACCTCGCTTTTGGGTTCCACAACCCCTTCACCGGGGAAGGATCTGATGACCCTTCCCACATCCACACTGGCTACCTGTATATCCTGATGATGAGATGTATCCGAGTTAAATGGAAGAAAAACCACCACCACGATGGCAGCCATCAGTAATAGGGGGATTCCGATATATATACCGTTTCGAATTCTGGACATTTTGAGATTGAATATGGGTGCTTTCTGAAATTAACGGTGCAATTTATAAAAACATATACAGAACCCGGGAAAAAAATACACACAAAAAAACTGCCCTGATATAGGTTTACATGGCCAACTGCTTTGAAATTGCCGATCGGATCGGGTTTAGCACCCGTTCCAGTATACGCATCTTGTCAGTGAGGATTTCGGCCTGGCCCTGCATATTCTGGCTGAATGGAATATCAATATTATAATAGGTATGAAGACCTGAGGGCAGCTCAACCTCCACCATGTAAAAATCATCGTCGGGCACCTTGGATATATTACTTACATATCCCTTCACCATTCCGTATTGCAGGTAGGGAAAATTATCGAAGCGTATATTCACCTGGTGTCCCGGTTTCACCTTACCGGCCCCCTCGGTAGGCAGACTTATTTTCCCCAACATGGATCCCGATTCAGCCGGAACAATGGTAAGCACCTTTTCTCCGGCTTCCACGTTCTGGTTTACGCTCCAGAAGCGGGTAAATGTGACAGCCCCGCTGACTGGAGCCACCAGCAGGTAAGTCTGCTCCCATGTGGCTACAGAGGCATTCAGGTTATTCAGCGCCTCCTCAAGGATGTTAATATATCCCGATTGATCTTCCCGTTGTTTCAATTGCAGGTCGACGATTTGCTCCTCAATTCTGCCCACACTGATGTTGTTCTCGGCGATCAGGCTCACAATTTCCTGCCATTTGTTGCGCTTGCCAAGCATTTCTGAATGGGACTTCTCCATATCACTCTGCGAAACCACCGACTCGATGAAGAGATCCGCATCACGGTTGGCCTGCCGCTGGGCAAGATTGTACTCCTCCTCGGCAATCCTTGCCCTTTCTGAAAGACTCTTTGAATACTCCCTCTGACGTTCCAGTTCCGAACGCAACAACGAAATCCTTCGCTGATGGTAATCCAGACGCCTGAATTCGATGTAATCCCGGTAGGCCTTCAGAAAGATGGAGTAGTCGGTCTGGACACTACCCAGCTGGGCATTCCCGAGTTCGGGAAGATCCCCTTGAAGATCTTCTATGGCGATGGTATCTATGAACAGGACTCCTGATTTTAACTTCAAAATATCCTCATAGGAGGCTGGATTCTCGATCATCGCCAGTACATCTCCTGCTGCAACCATATCGTTATCATTTACAAACAGATCGGTGATCTTTCCGCTGGTGCGCGCCTGGATATCTGCCGCGGGATTGATCGAGGTAACCAGGATCCTGGCCCTTTTGATGTCGGGATATTTAAACACCCAGCTGCCAAAGATCAGGAGCGAAAGAAGAAAAAGAAAAAGGATCATCCCGTTGCGGGTGATCCACCTGGGAACCCGGCCCAACATATCTTCAATCTCGTTTTTCTGAAGTTCTATCTTCCCAGAGGATCTCTCATCAGGCATAATCATTCAAATTACTTGAGACTAATATAATGAATATTTGATTGTTTTTCGGATCTTGTTCAACTCGTCGAACATGGCGATGATGTTTTCAGGTGGAACATCCGCCATGATGTTGTGGACCTGCTGAAATACAAAGCCTCCACCGGGGGCAAAGACAGAAACCAGTTCCCTTACATTTTGCCTGACCTCATCCGTTGTGCCCAAAGGCAAAACATGCCCGGTATCACATCCGCCCCCCCAGAACGTAAAACGCTCGCCAAAGGCGCTTTTTAAATGTTTTGGATCCATGCCTGCACAGCTGATCTGTACCGGATTTGAAGAGTCCAGACCGGCTTCAATGAGATCGTCCAGAAGAGGTTCGATTCCCCCACAACAGTGCAGATGAACATTTACGTGCGGCGCAAGCTCTTTTACCCTCTGCCAAAGCTTGCTGTGCCAGGGTTTATAATATTCCCGGTACATCTCAGGGGCCATCTGTGGCCCGCCCTGTGATCCCAGGTCATCCCCAAAGAGAATCACATCGATGTAAGGCCCCACGGCACCCAGCCATTTTTCCAGACGGGGCATGTAAAAATCGACCAGGGCCTGGGACAGTCTTTTGCACCCTTCAGGATACATGGCCATATGCATGAAATAATTTTCCATTCCATAAAGCATCTGGGGGACCTCATAAAGATTTCCCCCAAAGAGTCCGATGATGGCCCGGTCGGTGGACTCCCTGAGATGCTTGGCACCCTCGGTCAGTTGCCGGCAACCTTCGTCAGTGAGGGAAAGATGTCCGCCCGGACTTGGAGTGTTCGTCCACATGCTCTGTTTGAATGCCAGTTCAATATCTGAGAAATCCTGCTTATCCGGATTCCTGCCTGCCCAGGGCCAGTAAATCTGCTCAAAATAGAGACAACCCTTTTTCATGATCCCCAGACCGATGCCTTCGTCCGATAGCAGGACCCAATCCTCACCCCTTTTTTCCAGTTTGAGAAAGCCCGGAATTTTACAGGGTGTTCCATCGGGCAGCACCCAATCCACCCATTCCGAATCGTTCAGCAGAAATCCCCGTCCAAGTTCCACCACATCGGCCCCGACTGCATCCAGTACATCAGGTTCCACAATAGCCAGTTGCTGAATGATATCATGGACATAAATATCACCTGTGGAAATCCCCATGGCCTTTTTCAGCTTTGCATAGGCAATGGCCGCAATACCACTGGAGCGATGACCTCCAAAATCAAGGGCGATCCTGTCAGGTTGAAAATGGTTTAAGGTGGCTATTACCCTTTCTCTTGAACTTTCCATGCTTACCAGATTTTAAGGAATTCCATAGGCCTAACTTACGCAGAGTTTTCTTAATATTGAAAATCAACAGGCATGCGTTTAAAGAATAAAAAATTACCACCATGAAATTAAGTTATTTAACAGGAATTTTGCTATCGATCTTGCTATCATCCTGTGATTCCCAAAAAGGGAGTGAAGAAGTGGGGCAGTGGGATGTGTTTGAAGTCGTTCTTAACGGACCTGAAACGGGGAATCCCTATTTGGAAGTTGATCTGAGTGCCACCTTCAGCAAGGGGGGGGATCAGGTGAAGGTTCCGGGATTTTATGATGGTGAAGGCGTGTATCGCATCCGTTTCTCGCCGGGTACCCAGGGTAAGTGGACCTATCTCACTGAAAGCAATGCGGAGCAGCTTTCGGGCAGGAAGGGCACTTTCAAATGCATTTCACCGGGAGCAGAGAACCATGGACCCTTGCAAATTGTGAACACCTTTTATTTTCAATATGCCGACGGAACACCTTACTACGCAGTGGGAACCACGGCTTACCAGTGGACCAGTGTGAAACAGTCCATCCAGGAACAAACCCTGGAAACGCTGGAGGGGGCACCCTTTAATAAGATCAGGATGTGCGTTTTCCCGAAACATTATTCTTTTGGAAATGAAACGGAACCCTGGATGCACCCTTTTGCATCCACGGAAGAAGGGCGTGATTATACCCATCCACAGTATGCCTTCTTCCAGAACTTCGACCTGAGAATCGCCCAGCTGAAGGAGATGAACATCCAGGCAGATGTGATCCTTTTTCACCCCTACGATATATGGGGTTACTGCAGGATGGGAGAAGAGATGAACGAACGCTATGTGCGCTATTTGATTGCCCGGATCTCGGCCTACCGGAACCTCTGGTGGTCACTGGCCAACGAATGGGATATACCGGGATTTAAGGAGGCCATTGACTGGGAAGGAATCGGAGGCCTGCTTCAGCGGGAGGATCCCCATAATCGATTCCGGGGGATCCATAACTGGTATAATTCTGAAGATCATTTTTACGACCATAGCCGGCCATGGATTACCCACACCTGCACGCAGACCTCCCAGTTTTACAATGCCATCCATTGGAGAGAAAAATATCAGAAACCCCTGCTCTTCGACGAAATGCGTTATGAAGGCGATATAACTGCCGGATGGGGAAACCTCAGCGGTGAGGAGATGGCCAGTTACTTCTGGATGGCCGGACTCAGCGGAGCTTACCCTACCCATGGTGAAACCTATGCAAACCATTCCGATTCCACCGAAGTAAGGTGGTGGGGCAAGGGTGGCGGGCTTGTCGGAGAAAGCCCTGAGAGGATTGAGTGGTTCAGGTCATACATGGAGCAGGCTCCGGTCCATGATATGATCCCTGAGATCGTGAGCACTGGAGATCCCCAAAACCTGGAATCCAATGTTTACGCACTGTTGAAAGAAGGCGAATATTACATGGCCTATGTGGCAGATTCGGGAAGGCGAATTGAACTTGACCTTGCCGGTACCTCGCCGTATTCCCTGGAGATTCTGGATACTTGGAATATGCAGGTGCTGAACCGGGAAAAATTGGAAGCCGGGCACTTCAGCTACGAGACCTCTTCACCCTACACAGCATTGATTCTGCACCACTAAATTGATTCAATCTCCTCCAGTGATTTTCCTTTGGTCTCTGCCAGGAATTTACGGATGAAAAAGAAGCCCAGCAGGCAAATGCCCCCGTAAAGCCAGAAGGTCCCGGAAGCTCCCAGGCCCTCATTCAATGCCGGGAAAGTGTAAGTTAATATAAAGCAGGCCGACCAGAGTGCAAAAGTAGCGATGGACATGGCCACACCCCTGACCCTGTTGGGGAAAATTTCCGAGAGAACCACCCAGGTGGTCGGCGCAAGGGTCATGGCGTACAGGGCAGTGGCCATCATCACTGATATCAGCATGACAATCCCTGTTAATCCAGCCTGGTAAAAACCACCGAAAAAAGCAAATATCACAGTAAGTCCCCCATAACCAAGCAGCAGCAGAAAGCGCCGGCCGATCCGGTCGATCAGCTGCATGGCCACCAGCGTGAAAACCAGGTTCACACTCCCAACCAGAACCACGTTTAAAAGCATTTGGCTCACCCCATAACCTGCCGCTGTAAAAATCTCATCGGCATAATTAAATACGGTATTTATTCCACACCATTGCTGGAGAATGGCAATGGCAGCTCCGATCAATATGATCCTTTTGACACCTGGTTTTTTCAAATCCCTGAAATCCACCCGGGCGGTATCATTGGCAAGGGTCTCCATGATCTCCGCTTCCACCCGTGCAGCATATTCAGCTCCTCCCAGGCGGGAAATGATTTTTTGTCCTTCTGAACCTTTATTGGCCTTGTAAAGCCAGCGCGGACTTTCCGGGATAAAGAAAGCCAGAACCAGGAAGGTCACCGAAAAGAATGTCTCTGCCCAGAACATCCACCGCCAGCCCATCTGTCCGTTCCATGAGGCAAGGATCATGGCATCTGGGTATCCTTCGGGGACCGGTTTTGCGACCAGGAAATTAATCACCTGGGCAAGCAGAATCCCAATCACGATGGTGAGCTGATTGATGGAAACAAAACGGCCGCGAAGATGGGCAGGAGCCATTTCAGCGATGTAAATGGGAGATAGTACGGAAGCCATCCCTATGCCCAATCCACCCAGAATCCTGTAAATCACAAACGTGTTTATATGGTTGGCTCCACCTGTTCCCAGGGCTGAAAGTGTAAAGAGGATCGCTGAGAGAATCAGCAACTTCTTCCTGCCGAACCGGTCAGACAGAGTACCTGAGACCAGTGCACCTGCCAGGCATCCCACGAGCGCGCTGCTCATAACCCAACCCTGAACACCCGTAGCATGGGTAATTTGGAAGAAAGCTTCATAGAAGGGCTTTGCCCCGCCTATCACCACCCAATCATAACCAAACAGGAGTCCCCCCATGGCCGATACCATGGTAATGACAATGAGAAACGGCATATTGATTTGGTTCTTCATTTCTGTACCTTTATTGAACTATTATTCCGGAAAAATCAGCTCATTTACGAAAATATCCTGAAAATCCGGTTCCGCTTCCAGGCTTACGTGCCTTACAATCCGAAGGATTGTATCAGCAAAATCAGGATCTTCAAAAAGGAACATTTTTCCTCCCAGCAGAGCCGAATTACCCATCTTATGCATTCGCTCTTCCGGAAAATCGAGCATTCCAAGCCTGGTCACATTTCCCAGGTTGATGTAGGTACCAAACCCTCCTGCAATAAAAATGTGCGCTGCCTCCAGGCGGCCGATACCCATTTTTCGCAAAAGAATCGTGATGCCGGTTGCAATGGCTGCCTTAGCAAGCTGAAATTCCTGGATGTCTTTCTGGGTAAGGCTTACCTGCGCATCCAGGGCAATCTCTGTCTCGCCTGAAATGATCTCTCCAAACGAACCAACAAGTCCCCGGCTAATGAACAGTTGAATCGCATCAATCAGTCCGCTTCCGCAGATTCCCCTGGACCGGGTATTGCCAATCACATGGCATTTCCATTTTTCCTGCTCCGCATCAATGGAAGAGATGGCCCCGGAGGTAGCCTGCATACCCTGGCTGATTTTAGCCCCCTCGAATGCGGGTCCGGCTGCGGTGGAGGCACAGAGCAATCGTTTGCTGTTTCCCACCACAATTTCACCATTGGTCCCCAGATCGATCAGCACCGAGCAGGATTCCTTCAAATGCATTCCTGTAGCCATGATACCGGCAAGGATATCACTTCCCACAAAGCTTCCAATGGAAGGATAGAATAACAGTGTCCTGCAATTCAGATGTTTCCACCCCAGCTCCCCGGAAGAGAATTCCTTCATTCCCAGATGTGGGGTTTCAAACGGATAATAGGAAAGGGATGTAATATCATACCCACAAAAGAGATGGTGCATGACGGTATTTCCAACCATCACCATCCGGTCCAGGGTATTCCCATGGCCAACCATCATTTTTTTCACCATCTCCCCGACTTTCTGCCTGATCAAACGGGTCATCTCCCCGCTTCCATTACGAATGGCCCATTCTAGCCTGGTTATCAGGTCACTGCCAAATTTTCCCTGGGGATTCATTGCGGTTTCCACAGCCATAATTTTTCCGGTGGAAAGATCGATAAGCTGTCCAACCAGGGTGGTTGTACCCAAATCGAAGGCAACTCCCAGTCCAACTCCAGGTTTGAAATCAAATGAGGTTTGGTCAGCCTGGATGATGGTTTCGAACTGCCCTATTTCCAAAGAGAGATCTGAATGACACTCACTCAGACAGGCAAGGCGCCAGGTGCGATCCAGTTTAAGTTCAGCAAGTCTCTTCAGATGAACGGGGTCTGTCGGGATCGTTCCCTCCAGCAGCTTTATTTTACATTGTCCGCAACTACCATTTCCTCCACACGGGAATTCAACACCATACTCATTCAGCACGTCCAGTAACGGAGTCCCCTCTTTTACCCGGATCTCCTTCCCGATTGGAACGAGTTTAACGATAAATGTTTTCAACCCTTAAGCCACGCAGGAGTTCAGATACTCCACAGCACCCCTTGGATCCGGAGCATAAAAGTCAGCACCAATTTTTGCCCTGAAGTCATCATTCAAAGGAGCGCCTCCGATGATCACCCTGGTACCGGGATGTACCTCCTTGATCTTTTGAACGATTCCCTCCATATTGGCCATCGTGGTGGTCAGCAATGCAGATAGCCCCACTATGGCTCCGGGATGCTCATCAAGGGTATTGTTGAAGGTATCTTCATTCACATCAACCCCCAGGTCAACGATCGACCATCCGCCACCCTCCACCATCATTGCAACCAGGTTTTTACCTATATCGTGCAGGTCACCCTTCACGGTTCCGATAATAAATGTCCCTTTGGTCTTCACATCCCCGGACTTAAAAAAAGGCTTTAAATGCGCCATGGCTGCACCCATCGCTTTGGCGGACATGAGCATCTGGGGAACAAAAATCTTATTTTCGGAGAATTTTTTTCCGACCCTGTCCATAGCGGGCACCAATGCATCATTAAGGATGCTGCCAGGGGATACACCTTTTTCAAGAGCCTGCCTGGCAAGTTCGTCTGCACCATCCTGTCCCTTCATATTCGGCGGGTATGGTGAGTTTTTATCCACTTTGCCAAATTCAACTGCCTCTCCCAAATTTGTTAAGATAGAATCCATGAATCCAAGATTTAGTTTAAGATAAAAAGAACATGAAGTTGTAAAAATAGACATTGCTGATCATCAATCTGATATTTCATTCACAATTTATGATGCTATTTTGACCTATTTATTAATTTCACACAAAATTATATTAGATGAAGGGGTTGCTGGAGGAGATCAAACTAAATCCTGAAGAATCCTTCTACATTGGCATATTTCAGGACCACATCGATAAAAGCCACTGGCATTACCACCAGGAATTCGAACTAAGCTTTATTACAGAGGGCTCGGGGCGAAGAATTGTTGGAGACTCCATAGAGGAATTCCATCCCGGTGACCTGATCTTTATTGGTCCCCGTATCCCCCATGTCTGGTTCCCTGAAGAGACTCACAGGCAGCAGCATTCCGGAAGGACCCTCGAATCGGTATATTTGCTGTTCAACCATGATATTTTACCTGATGCAATTACCTCCCTGCCTGAATTCAAATACATCAGAAAGGCCATTCTCCTGTCCGAAAGGGGAGTAAGAATCATCGGAGACACATTGAACGAGGTTAGCAGGATTATGTTGCAACTTCCATATATGAGCCAGATGAAAAGGTTGATGATGTTTTATGAAATCATGGACCTGATTGGCAGGAGTGATTCCTTCTTATACCTGGCCAGTGCTGACTATATTAAAACCAGGTTTGAACCGACCCATTCAAGGGTAACCAGGATTCATGAGTTTTTGATGAAGAATTACCAGGGCGATATTGATCTCAGGGAGATTGCCGAAATCGCCCATATGGCACCCGCTTCCGTTTGCCGATTCTTTAAAAATTCAACGGGTCTGACCATCTTTGAGTACCTGAACAAGATCAAAATCGACTATTCCTGTCAGCTTCTGTTAAGTACAGACCGGAGTATTCTTGAGATCAGTTACGACTGCGGATTTAATAACCTGAGCCATTTCAACAAGCAATTCAGGAGATTTACCGGGGCTACTCCAACTCAATTTCGCAAATTGCGTGATTCCGGATAAACTCATTTCTGAATATTTGCAAATATTGCATCATGTATGGGTAAAAGGGAGGGTACGTTTTAAAAAAAACCAATATACATTTATACCTGTAAGGAATCTCTCAATCTGAAAAATAGACGATCATGAATGATCTTGACATTGCAAGAAAAGTAAAACTTCACCCCATCACCGAAATTGCGCTGAAATTTGGAGTAGACCCGGATGCAATTGAAATGTATGGCAAGTACAAAGCTAAAATCCCGCTCTCCTTCATAGATGAAAAGAGGGCTGCAAAAAGCAACCTCATCCTGGTTTCGGCAATCTCCCCCACCCCTGCCGGAGAGGGAAAAACCACGGTCAGTATAGGGCTTTCGGAAGGGTTGAACAGAATTGGGAAAAAAACCACCGTAGTGTTGAGAGAGCCCTCCCTGGGTCCTGTTTTCGGCATCAAGGGCGGGGCAACAGGAGGAGGTTATTCCCAGGTGCTTCCCATGGAGGACATTAACATGCACTTCACGGGTGACTTCTCGGCCATTGAAAAAGCCCATAACCTGCTGGCGGCGGTTATCGATAATAATATCCAGAGTAAATCCAACGGACTGAATCTCGATCCGCGCACCATCTCCTGGAAACGTGTCATTGATATGAATGACCGTTCCCTGCGACGGATCATTGTCGGACTTGGTGGAACCTCCTCCGGAATCCCGAGGGAAACCGGTTTTGATATTACTGCGGCTTCGGAGATTATGGCCATCCTGTGCCTTGCTGCAGATCTGCACGATTTAAAGATCAGGCTGGGAAATATTTTCATCGGATTCACTTTTAATAAGGAACCCATTTATGCACGCGATCTGAAGGCCGGAGGTGCCATGGCTGCCCTTTTGAAAGATGCCATCAAACCCAACCTGGTCCAGACCATTGAAGGAAATCCGGCCATCATCCATGGCGGACCGTTTGCAAATATTGCACAGGGAACCAATTCGGTCATCGCCACACGCATGGGTATGACCTATTCGGACTATACGGTAACCGAGGCCGGTTTCGGATTTGATCTTGGCGCGGAAAAGTTCTTCGATATCAAGTGCCAGAGTGCAGGCCTCTCACCGAAAGCGGTTGTTCTGACCGCCACGGTCAGGGCCCTTAAATACCATGGGGGTGCCGATCTGAAATCACTGATCAATCCCGATACGGAGGCTCTCAAAAAAGGACTGCCCAATCTTGAAAAGCACCTGGAAAATATCAGACAGTTCAATGTTACCCCTGTTGTGGCTATCAACCGGTTCAGTTCTGATTCCGGGGAGGAGCTCAAGGTCATTATGGATAAAACAAAGGAGCTTGGGGTGAGATGCGCAGTGGCCGATCTATGGGCCAAAGGCGGTGAGGGTGCCATTGATCTTGCCCGCAATGTGATCGAAGTGGCTGAAACCAATCCACCTGTTTTTGATCCCATGTATGACTGGGAATGGAGCGTGGAAAAGAAAATTGAAACCCTGGCCACCAAAATATATGGAGCAGAACATGTGGAGTACACGGCCAAAGCCAAAGCAAATCTGAAAACCATTTCAGAGCTGGGTCTGGCCCAGATGCCCATCTGTATAGCCAAGACACAAAAATCGCTCTCCGATAATCCGGCGCTCCTGGGCCGGCCTAAAGATTTCATTATCACCGTAAGGGAGATTGAAATCGCCTCGGGCGCAGGCTTCCTGATCCCCATTACCGGTGAGATCATGCGAATGCCAGGTTTGCCGGCCCATCCGCAGTCGGAAAATATCAGTGTCGACAATGAAGGAAATATTACCGGATTAATGTAAATTTCAGATCATAGCCATTTGAATACCCCATGAAGACAATCCTAAGAACAAAAACCCGGGAGGTGGTCATTGATACAGACGGGCCGGTAATCATTATTGGAGAAAGTATCAATCCCACGCGCAGGAAAAAACTGGTTGCCACTCTTTCAGAAGGCAACTTTGAACTTGCGGTTGCGCTGGCAAAATCCCAGATTGAAAGTGGTGCTGATATCCTTGATGTGAATGTGGGATATCCGGGAGTTGATGATGAAAAACTCCTTCCGGAAACCGTGTTGGCTATCCAGAATGCCGTGGATGTACCCCTCTGCATTGATTCCCCCAATCCAAAAGCCATCGAATCGGCACTGAAGGTCATTGAAGGCCGGTGCCTGATCAATTCGGTAAACGGAGAGGAGAAATCACTGGCAGCTATCCTGCCCCTGGCAAAAGAGTATGATGCCGCGGTAATCGGACTTGTGATGGATGATAACGGCATCACCCATGACCCTGAAAAGCGCTTTAAAATAGCCGAAAAGATCCTGGAGAGGGCACTCAAAACAGGTATCAGACAGGAGGATGTGGTGATCGATCCTTTGGCCATGGCCGTAAGTGCAGATCCCAATGCCTGCCTGGTGACCCTGGAAACCATCAAACTGGTTCACGACCGGCTTGGATTGAATATTACCCAGGGTGCCAGCAACATCTCTTTCGGTCTGCCAAACCGGGAAGCATTGAACATGGCTCACCTGGTGCTTTCCATCTGGAACGGACTAACCTGTCCCATTGCCAATCCCGAAAAGATCACCACCATTGTCCGGGCCACCGACCTGGTCAGGGCAAAGGATGATTATGCCATGCGGTTTACGGATCACTTTCTAATCCAGGAGAATCTGAAAGGTTAGGATGCTCACCTGATAAAAAAAGTATATGTCGCTGTTTACACCGGGCAGAAGATGGCAGCCACCGTTCCTTCCTTTTAAGAAGGAGTCATTTGGTAAAAGGGTATTGCGAAAAACCGAGCGGTGGGTCAAAGGACCCCTTTTCGGCTGTCGCATGTGCGGGAACTGCCTGCTCCAGGAAACCGCTTTCATCTGCCCCATGGAGTGCCCGAAAGGGATGAGAAATGGCCCCTGCGGCGGATCGACCAGGGAGAAATGCTACGTGGATGAAACACGCCCCTGCATCTGGTACAAGATCTATGAACGAGCCTTTAAAATGGGAAGGGAAGAGATGCTGCTTGAGGTCCTTCCTCCACTGGACTGGGACAAGGTCGGAACCGAAACCTGGGGTGATGTGGTTCGTTCCGTACAAAAATTTGGTACTTCCAGTTTTATCAAAAGCCGGTTTACCCTCGATAAAAAAAAGAAAGCGCAAGCATGGGAGGATGTGTTTAAACCCGTCAGGCAACCCGAATGGTGGAGAGGTGACTCGGTATATCATTCACCCGCCTATGAAGAACCTTTCTCAATGCTTGAACGCGAATTGCGAACAGGGAAATTCGTGGTTACTACCGAGGTGGCCCCTCCCCTCAGTGCTGCCACTGACAAACTGAAGCGCGATATCGCGATGGTCATGGACCTTGTGGCTGCAGTGAATTTCACCGACAGCGCTTCGGCCAGTCCGCGCATGTCAAGCATGGCCTGCTGCAAGGTTGCCGCTGAGCTGGGAGCTGACCCGGTTCTTCAGATCGCAGCAAGGGATAAAACCCGGAGTGGTTTGCAGTCAGACGTCGTGGGCGCCAACGTGATGGGTGTTCATAACGTACTTTGCATTACAGGCGACAATGCCCGCATCGGGCCCACCCCCACCAGCAACACCAATATCCTTGATTTTGATGCGGTTCAAATGCTGTGGATCCTTCGCCGTATGAGGGATGAGGGGATCTACCTTGATGGAAGAAAGATGAAATCCCCTCCAAAACTTTTCCTGGGTGCCGCTGCATCTCCGTTTGCATCGGAACCTGAATTCCAGGCATTGAGGGAAGAGAAAAAAATTAACGCCGGTGCACAATTCTTCCAGACCAACCTGATCTTTGATCCCGATGGTCTGGACCGTTGGCTGGAGGCCCTGGATGCCCGGAATATCCTGGACAAAGTTTATATCCTGGCCGGAGTATCACCCATCAGAAGCAACCGGATGGCACAGTACCTGCACCACAACATCCCCGGTGTAACAGTCCCTGAATGGATCCTGGCCCGGTTTAGTGATGCCCGGGAGGATGATTACGAAGAACTCGGAGTCGGGATCGCACTGGAGATTATTGAAAAGCTTAAAACAAAAAGAGGCATTAATGGAATTCACCTGATGTCAGTGGGTTGGGAAACCATCGTTCCCCGGATCATCAGCGATGCCGGATTGTCCGGATGAAATGGATATGTACTTAAATTTTAATTGGTTATATGAAATCAATAACATTCGTTTTCATGTGGGTATGGATCGTTTCCTGCCAGAACGGGGATGATTATACCGGTGTTTTTGCAGTCAAAGGAAAAATTAAATATGATAACGGGCAAATTGCAGGAACCTCGCAAATATTTCTCAATAACGAGCTGAAAACCACGACCAATAGTGATGGTGATTTTATATTAAATGATATAGATGCAGGGAAATACACGCTGAAAGCAACTCATTCCGACAGCTTGGGATATGCAGAGGCCGAAGTGGACATTGATTTAAAGGATAGTGACCTGGATCTTGAAAGTCTGTTGCTGCCTATTCCAATCAGATTACTGGATCCAACCGGGGTAACCTCCAATTCCCTTACCTTAACCTGGAATAAATGTGAGGCTTCTGATTTCAGGGAATATAAAATTTACATACATAACTCGAGTGCACTGGATGAAAGTACGGGTACTTTATTACATGTTGCGACCCATGCAAATGATACGGTTCTTACCGTAAATGCAGGTGACTTCTGGTGGGCCGGTTCAACCCTGGCACCCAATACCATTTATTATTTCAGGGTATTTGTAATGAATTCCTATGGCAGATTATCGGGGAGCAACATTATGGTGGCAAAAACCAGTTTGTGGGATCATGCAGATGAGTTTACCAGCAATTATTCCATACAACTTCAAACCTCTTTTTCGGCACAGGGAGACCTGACCGGCATTGCATGGGATGGTGAATATTTCTGGATGCTCTATTT
>JAWOHR010000112.1:0-10661 GCA_046485075.1 Bacteroidales bacterium | reverse complement strand
CTCCTCTAACCGGGGTCTTTGCGGGGCGTTCAACTCAAATGCAATCAAAGCAACCATTCACCGTGCCCTTACCACTTTCGATAGCCAAATGATGGCACGCCAGGTGGATTTTATTGTCATTGGAAAAAAGGGAAGCGATTTTCTCAGGAAGAAGAAATATAATGTGATATCTGATGGCAGTGCGCTTTTTGACGGGTTGACTTTTGATGGGGTTGCCGCCATCGCCGAAATGATTATGAAACTCTTTACCGAAGGAGAGTACGATCATGTGGATATCATTTACAATTCTTTTAAAAATGCGGGTACACAGATCCTTAACATAGAACAGTTTTTGCCCATTCAGATCGAGAATCTGGCACATTCTTCAGCGGGTATCCCCCATGTGGATTATATTTTTGAGCCCACCAAAGAGTACATTGTGAAGGAGCTGATTCCACGTTCACTAAAACTGCAATTTTACAAAGCAGTGCTTGATTCCAATGCAGCTGAACATGCAGCGAGGATGACGGCCATGCACAAGGCCACAGATAACGCAGCAGAGCTTCTTAAGGAGCTGAATCTCCAGTTTAACAAGGCACGTCAGGCCTCCATCACCAATGAAATTCTTGAGATTGTTGGGGGTGCCGAGGCATTGCGTGGTTAATATTCGTCCCAGCTTTTGATGGAGATATCATCCAGGCTCATCTTGCAAATTGCATAGATGAATGCTGATGCCAGTCTTGCATTGGTGATCAGTGGAATGTTGTAGTCCACCGCACCTCGCCTGATGCTGTAATCGTTGGATAATTCGTGCGATGAGAGATCCTTGGGAATGTTCACCACCAGGTCAATTTTTTTAGACCGCAAATAGTCCATCACATTGGGTTTAGCTTCTTCGTCGGGCCATGCCAGGTCAATGGATTCGATTCCGTTCAACCTTAGAAATTCCTGGGTTCCGTGTGTTGCATAGAGCTGATAACCCTTATCCACAAGCATCTTACATGAATTGACCAGTTCAACTTTGGATCGCATTCCGCCGGTGGAGAGGAGAATGTTCTTTTTCGGAATGGTATATCCCACCGAAATCATAGCCTTCAGGATGGCTTCATAGTAGTTGTCTCCTATGCAGCCCACCTCTCCGGTGGAGGACATATCCACACCCAGGACCGGATCGGCCATTTTGAGCCTGGAGAAAGAGAACTGTGGCGCTTTGCACCCGATATAATCCAGGTCGAAAATCGATTTACTAGGTTTTTCCACGGGAACCTTAAGCATGATCTTGGTGGCCTGGTCGATGAAATTTGATTTTAAGACCTTTGAAACGAATGGCATGCTCCTGGAGGCCCTCAGGTTGCATTCGATGACCTTGATGTCATTGTCTTTTGCGAGAAACTGAATATTGAATGGTCCTGAAATTTCGAGAGCTTCGGCCAGCTGGCGGGCAATTTTTTTGATCCTGCGAACGGTTTCAAAATAGATCTTTTGCGGGGGGAAAACCATGGTGGCATCACCAGAATGAACACCTGCAAATTCCACATGTTCTGAGATGGCATAGGAGAAAAGTTCTCCATCCCTGGCCACTGCATCAATCTCGATCTCCTTGGCCTGTTCGATAAATTCCGAAACCACCACCGGATACTGTTTGGATACCTTTGCGGCCAGGGTGAGGAATCCTTCCATCTCTTCTTTGTTGGATACCACGTTCATGGCGGCACCAGAAAGGACATAGGATGGTCTGATGAGCAGCGGGAATCCGACCAAATCCACAAACTGATATATCTCTTCAAGGCTGGTCAACTCCTGCCACCTGGGCTGATCAATTTTAAGCCGGTCCAGCATCATGGAGAATTTATGCCGGTTTTCGGCCCTGTCAATGGATTCGGGCGAGGTTCCCAGGATATGCACCTTCTGCTCATGCAGCCGCATGGCCAGATTGTTGGGGATCTGTCCTCCCATGGACACGATCACCCCTTTGGGCATCTCAAGGTCATGGATATCCATAACCCTTTCGAAGGAGAGTTCATCGAAGTAGAGCCGGTCGCACATATCATAATCGGTGGAGACGGTCTCCGGGTTGTAATTGATCATAATGGAGCGGTAACCCTCATCGTTTACCGTCTTCAGGGCATTCACACTGCACCAGTCGAATTCCACACTGGACCCAATGCGATAGGCTCCCGATCCCATCACAATCACCGATCGCTGGTCGTGACTGAACTCAATGTCGTGCTCACTTCCACTGTAGGTCAGATAGAGGTAGTTGGTTTTTGCAGGATATTCGGCTGCGAGCGTGTCGATCTGTTTCACGCTGGGAAGAATATTTCTTTTCTTTCTGTGTTTCCTTACCTCAAGCAGGTTTTCGGAGACATCTCCCTGCATCACGAGTTTTGCAATCTGGAAGTCACTGAAACCGGCCTTTTTGGATTGAAGCAGCAGTTCGTCCTCCAATTGCTCAAGGGAGCTGACTTGCTCCAGCTTCATTTTGAGATCAAAAATATTTCTTAATTTCACAAGGAACCACTTATCGATCATGGTCAGATCATGAATCCGGTCAATGGTGTAACCCTCGTCAAATGCTTTCTCAATGACCATGATCCTCATATCTGTGGGTTCCGAAAGCTCTTTGTCGATATTTTCTATCTCCATCTCGTGGTTACCCACAAAGCCGTGCATTCCCTGCCCGATCATCCGGATTCCTTTTTGTATTGCCTCCTCGAAGGTTCGGCCAATTGCCATAACCTCACCTACCGATTTCATGCTTGAATCGATCAGTTTGGATACCCCCTGGAATTTATTCAGGTCCCACCGGGGAATCTTGCAAACAATGTAATCCAGTGCAGGTTCAAAAAATGCCGAGGTGGTTTTTGTGATGGAGTTTCGCAGCTGGTGCAAGCCATAACCAAGGGCGAGTTTTGCTGCCACAAAAGCCAGCGGGTAGCCGGTGGCCTTACTGGCCAGGGCCGAAGACCTGGACAGCCTTGCGTTTACCTCGATCACCCTGTAATCTTCTGATTCCGGATCGAGGGCGTATTGCACGTTACACTCTCCTATGATTCCAATATGCCTGATGATATCGATGGACAATTTCCGAAGCTTGTGATATTCGCTGTTGGTCAGGGTCTGTGATGGCGCCACCACGATACTCTCACCGGTGTGAATTCCCAACGGGTCGAAGTTTTCCATGTTACAGACCGTGATGCAATTGTCAAAGCGGTCCCTGACCACTTCATACTCCACCTCTTTCCATCCCTTGAGCGACTCTTCAATAAGAATCTGGGGCGAGTAGGAAAAGGCTTTTTTAGCCAGCATTTCAACATCCTCCTCATTGTAACAGAACCCGCTACCCTGTCCTCCCAGGGTATAAGCGGCTCTGATTATAATAGGAAAGCCCAGGGTTTTTGCTGCCTGGTGGGCATCCTTTACCGAGGTGACCGCGATACTGCGGGCAGTGATTACATTGATTTCATCCAGTTTGTCCACGAAAAGCTGCCGGTCTTCCGTATCCATAATAGACTGTACAGGAGTACCCAAAACCTCTACATTGTGCTTTTCAAGAATTCCTTCTTTGAATAGCGCCACCCCGCAATTCAATGCAGTCTGTCCCCCGAATGCCAGTAAAATTCCATCGGGTTGCTCCTTTTCAATTACCTTTTCAACAAAGTATGGTGTTACAGGCAGGAAGTATATCTTGTCTGCCACGTCTTCCGAAGTCTGAACCGTTGCTATGTTTGGATTAATCAATACGGTGGAGATACCCTCCTCACGCAGAGCCTTGAGGGCCTGTGATCCGGAGTAGTCAAATTCACCGGCTTCCCCAATTTTCAGGGCCCCTGACCCGAGAATTACAACTTTCCTGATTTGGTGATTAATCATAATGACCCGTTTGAAAGGATCCGGAATCCACAGTTTCCGGGGGTGTAAAAATAGAAAAAAAGCCCGGATATTTGTATACAATTCAAATAAATGTATAAATTTGCAAATTCAATGTATAAATATACAATAATATTGAAAAGTTGTGAAAAACAGGAATGAAAGGTTAATGGAGATCAGGCGATTAATAGCCAATAGTAATATCCCGAGCCAGGATGAATTAATGAAACTCCTGGTAAAGAAGGGATATGAACTGACCCAGGCAACCCTTTCAAGGGATTTAAAGTACCTGAGGGTTGCTAAAATGCCAAACGAGAATGAGGGTTATGTCTATATTCTTCCCGATAAGGAACAATCTGTTGATGAGGCGGATATGGCTGGGAGCAACTTTGGGGTTCTGGTTTCTATTGATTTTGCTCAGGGATTGGCTGTCCTGAAAACCCTTCCCGGACATGCGGGAAGCATTGCCTATAACATCGACCATTTGAATGCCTATGAAGTGGGAGGCACCATTGCCGGTGATGACACCATTTTGCTGATTCCTAGAGATGGGGTTTCCAAGGGCGACCTCGTAAACATGCTTAAAATGAGAATGCCCGGATTGATCCGGGAGCAGGTGCATTGAGCACCAGGTAAAACTTGACAATAATGAATTTAGATATAATCATTTCTATTGCTTCTGAGAAGCATCTCTCCATGGTTCCTCAGATTGAGGAGGGTTTGTTAAATGCTTCGCTGCAGAAGGGGACCGGTATTGCAGTGCGTAGTAGTGAATACATTACCGAGAAGATCCTGCAGGGCAAGGCCATCATCGCATACAGCAGTAAAGGTGAGTGGGCAGGGTTTTGCTATATTGAGTCCTGGGGTCATAACAAGTATGTGGCCAACAGCGGTTTGATTGTCTCCCCCGTTTTCAGGGGGATGGGCCTGGCCGGTGAAATAAAGAAAAGGGCCCTGGATCTGTCATCCAAACTATTCCCGGGAGCAAAATTATTTGGTTTGACCACCAGTCTGGCCGTGATGAAAATAAACAGCGCACTTGGATACCGTCCTGTGACATTTTCTGAACTTACCGATGATGACCAGTTCTGGAAAGGATGCCAGACCTGCCCGTATTATGATATACTTGTCCGGACCAAGCGGGATGATTGCCTTTGCACAGCCATGATCCTGGATCCCAACGAGAAGAAGGGTGTTAACGGAAAATCACATCCATCCGCCCTCAAAGTAAATATCAACCATACCTGAAAAAATCAGCATGAATAAAGATAGAGTACTATTGGCCTTCAGCGGGGGTTTGGATACCACGTTTTGTGCCATCTACCTGGCCAGGGAGAAGAATCTCGAAGTGCATTCCGCCCTGGTGAATACAGGCGGTTTTTCTGAGCAGGAACTGGAAAATGTGAAGGCCCATGCCGGGCGTTTGGGAATAGTCTCCCATGAAGTGCTAGAGGTGGCGGCTGACTACTACAATCGTTGCCTGCGATACATGATCTATGGAAATGTACTCCGGAACCGAAGCTATCCGCTCTCTGTAAGTTCGGAAAGGACTTTCCAGGCGATTGCGCTTGTGAATTATGCAAAAAAACATGGTTTTAAAAAGATTGCCCACGGTTCAACAGCTGCCGGAAACGACCAGGTCCGCTTCGATCTTGTAATCCAGGTACTGGCTCCGGAAATTGAAATCCTGACACCAATACGGGAGTTGCAGATCTCCAGGGAGGATGAAATTGCATACCTCCGGAAAGCAGGTGTTGAGATGAGCTGGAGCAAAGTGAAATATTCTATTAACCAGGGAATCTGGGGAACCAGCGTGGGAGGGAAAGAGACCCTTGTTTCGAATGGTGAGTTGCCGGAGGAGGCATACCCGGGCAGGGTTGAAAAATCCGGAACTGAAACGATGACCATCGAATTTGACCAGGGAGAACCGGTTGGACTGAATGGTGAGATTTATGAGCCTTTGATATTGATCAGGGAGCTGGAAAAAATCGCCGGAGCCTGGGGGGTTGGCCGGGATGTTCATGTGGGTGATACCATCATCGGGATTAAAGGGCGTGTCGGTTTTCAGGCTGCAGCGGCCAGGGTGATCATTGATGCCCACCTTGCGCTCGAAAAACATGTGCTTACCAGGTGGCAGCTGCACTGGAAGGAGCAGGTTGGACAATGGTACGGTATGTTTATTCACGAAGCGCAGTACCTGGAACCGGTGATGCGGAACCTTGAGGCGTTTCTCGAATCATCCCAGAAGAATGTGACCGGGAAAGTGATGGTCCGTTTTCGCCCCTACAGTTATGTTGCCATTGGTGTGGAGAGTCCCTTCGACCTGATGAATGCCTCCTTTGGCTCTTATGGCGAAATGAACAGGGCGTGGACTGCAGGGGATGTGGACGGATTTACAAAGATCTTCGGGAACCAGCAAAGAATCTGGTTTTCAATTAACGGCACAGGGGAGACCGTATAGCTTATGAATCAGAATAAAAAGTATATGAAAAAGATAGGAATCATTGGAGCAGGGAATATTGGATGTGCCATTGCGAAGGGACTGGTCGCTTATGGGGGAATTACCCCTTCGGATATCTGCCTTTCCAGGAAAAGAAGCGAATTGCTGGCCGAAAAGGAGAAGGAGGGATATGTGGTTAGCGATAACCTGACCCTGGTCAGGGAGAACAGGTTTATCATTCTCGCAGTGTTACCGGGTCAGGCCGCAGAGGTGATCACAGAAGTGAAGGATGCATTAGGATCGGGCGGTAAAATCCTGATCAGTGTGGTCTCGGCCGTAAGTATTAATGAGCTGAAGGAGTGGACCGGTAGTGGGGTGGATGTGGTAAGACTCATGCCCAATATTGCCATTGAATACGGGGAGAGTATGACATGCATCGCCGGTGAAGATGAATCTTCGGTTGAGCAGGTCAGGATGCTTTTTGAACCCATGGGTCAGACGATGGTGATCAAGGAGCACCTGATGCCGGCAGCCACCATACTTGCCGCCTGCGGCATCGCCTTTTTTCTTCGTTTTATCCGGGCTGTATCACAGGGCGGGATCCAGATCGGCTTTCATGCAGAGGAGGCAGGGGCAATTGCGGCTCAGACTGCAAGGGGTGCAGCCGAGCTGCTGCTCCGGACAAAAAACCACCCGGAAACTCAGATCGACAGGGTTACCACACCCATGGGGTGTACCATTTCGGGATTGAATGAAATGGAACACTTTGGACTGAGTTCGGCCATGATTAAAGGTATTGTCAAATCCTATTCCGGAATCAGTGATCTGAAATGAGTGTCAAAGTTCCATATAGCGACCTGCTTAAGGAGATGATTTCCATTCCTGCCACCAGCAGAAATGAAGCGCAACGGGCAAATTTTTTGGAAGCGTTTCTGAAGGGGATGGGGCATAAGGTTTTGCGGCACCACAACAACCTGTTGCTGGGTGATCCGGGATTGGCCCATTTGAAAACGACCATATTACTCAATTCACACATGGATACGGTAAATCCGGTAGCCGGGTGGAAGACAGATCCTTTTGAGCCGTTCTTGGAGGGGGACCGGATCACCGGGTTGGGAAGCAATGATGCGGGCGCTTCGGTGGTATCCATGATTGCAGCCTTCCATGAGATGGCTCCGAAACTGGAGGATCAGGTGAACCTTTTGTTGCTGATCAGTGCTGAAGAGGAGGTTTCCGGGGCAAAGGGAATTGAATCGGTCCTTCCGATGTTTGAAAAGCTGGATGGAGTCATCGTGGGTGAACCTACCGGTATGCAGCCGGCAGTTGCTGAGCGTGGATTGATGGTGCTTGATGCAACGGTGAAGGGGATGGCAGGTCATGCAGCCAGAAATGAGGGTATCAATGCCATCTATAAGGCCATGCAGGACATTGGAGCGATTGTGTCCCTCTCATTTGATGAGGCTTCAGAGTGGTTGCCTGCTCCCGGTGCCCAGGTGACCGTTATTTCAGCAGGTACACAGCATAACGTGGTCCCCGATCTGTGCAAATATATTGTGGATGTAAGAAGTAACGACCGTTACGGGAACGAGAGGATGTTAAAGATGATCTCCGGTTTGTGCCAGGCGGAGATTGTACCTCGTTCCACCCGGCTGAAGCCATCCATCCTGGATGGGCAACACCTGTTCATGAAGACCATTCGATCCAGCGGACTCAGACCGTTTGGATCTTCCACCCTTTCGGATATGGCACTGATTCCCTTTCCTGCGATTAAAATGGGTCCGGGAGAATCAAACAGGTCGCATACATCGGATGAATATATCCTCGAATCTGAACTTGAAAAAGGGGTAGAAGGATATTGTAATTTTTTAAATACCCTTTCCAGCCTTGTGAAGAGGGGAGCATAAATATGGGTTAGATATGAAACTCTGGGACAAAAATATTTCCACGCAAGAGAGGATCCTTTCATTCACAACGGGCATGGATCCGGTTTTTGATTTGGAACTGTCGCCTTACGATGTAATGGGATCCATGGCTCATGCCATTATGCTTGCTGAGGTGGGACTCATTGAAAGGGATGAGGCCGCCCTGTTGGTGAATAAGCTTGCTGAGATTTACAGGGATGCAGAACAGGGATTGGTGAAGCTTGATCCGGGGATGGAAGATATTCACTCCCAGGTGGAGATGATGTTAACTGCTTCACTGGGCGACATGGGGAAGCGAATTCACACAGGCCGCTCGAGGAACGACCAGGTAATGGTGGATATTAAACTCTTTCTCAGGGAGGAAATACAGGAGATCGTAATTGCCACCGATAGCCTGGCTCTGAATTTACTATCCCAGGCCGGGCTATACAGGGATATTTTAATGCCCGGCTATACCCACATGCAGGTGGCCATGCCTTCATCCTTCGGGTTGTGGTTTGGTGCCTATGCAGAAGCCCTGGCAGACGACCTCACTTTCATGCAGGGTGTTTATGAGGTGGTTAATCAGAATCCATTGGGGTCTGCTGCAGGGTTTGGTTCTTCTTTCCAGATTGACAGGGAACTGACCACCCGGTTATTGGGATTTGGGTCTGCGCATATCAATTCAGTGAATGCACAGCTAAACCGGGGCAAGACTGAATGGTATGTTGGTTCAGGGATCAGTGCCATTGCTTCCTCGGTTGCAAGGATGGCCATGGATATGGTTCTGTTTATGGGTCAGAATTTCAATTTTCTTTCACTTCCTGACGAAATGACTACCGGATCCAGTATCATGCCTCATAAAAAGAATCCGGATGTGGTTGAACTGATCCGGGCCAGGTGCAACCGTCTGGTGCATACCCCATCTGAAATTTCGGCCGTTACCACCAATCTGATATCGGGCTACCATCGTGATTTCCAGGTATTGAAAGAGGTAATCCATCCGGCCATAGCAGATTTAAAAAATTGTCTCCATATGATGCACCATGTGATGGAGCATGTGAAGGTCAATACAAACATTCTTGAAGATGAGACTTATCAATATATCTTTTCAGTGGAGGAGGTCAATAAGAAAGTGAAAACCGGGATGCCCTTCAGGGATGCATACAGGGAGGTTGCTGCGGAGATAGACAGTGGCCGTTACAGGCCTGGCCGGGACCATACCTATACCCACCTGGGCAGTATTGGAAATCCCGGCACAGAGCAGGTAAGAGCAAAACTGAAAATGGCTTATGAAGGTTTTGGTTTTGTCAGGAGAAATGAGGTGGTTGAATTATTGAAAAATTACTTTGGGAAGTCATGACACACAGAAAATACTTAAAGGAAAAGAAGCGAATTGTTGTCAAAGTGGGGACAAGCCTGATTACCTATGAAAACGGGAAGATTAATCTGCCGCGTATGGAGCGGCTGGCGATGGTGCTGGCTGATCTTCAAAACAGGGGGAAGGAGATCATCCTTGTCTCCTCTGGAGCTGTGGGTATGGGTGTAGGTATGATCGGCCTGGAGGAGCGGCCCAGGGACGTGGTGATGAAACAGGCGCTGGCGGCCATCGGTCAGGTTGGACTGATCAGGTTGTATCAAAAATTCTTTGATGAGTATAATAAGGTGGTAGCCCAGTTGCTGCTGACACGCGATGGTATCGAAAACAGCCTGCGCCGTAAAAACGCCAGGAATACACTATTGCAGCTCCTGGAGATGGGCATCATTCCGGTCATCAATGAAAACGATACAGTGATCACCGATGAGATTGAGTTTGGAGATAACGATACGCTGTCGGCAGCGGTTGCAACCCTGATACAGGCCGATTTGCTGCTGATTCTGACCAATACCGATGGGGTATTCACTGCCGATCCCCACTTTAATCTTACGGCCACGAAGGTGCCCAAAGTGATGAAAGCCAGCAACGATTTGAAGGATGTGGACCTGAACGGCTCCTCCAAGATGGGGAAGGGAGGCATGGCATCCAAAATTGCAGCAGCAGAACTTTGCAGGGAACACAATGTGGATGTGGTCATTGCTGATGGCACGGACCCTTACACGATCCTCGACATTCTGGAGGGAAAGAACCTGGGTACCTTTTTCGTGAGTGACGCCACCAGTCAAATGGCAGAATGAAATAGTGCTCAGGGGATAGTAGTGCTCAGGGGATAGTAGTGCTCAGGGGACAGGGGACAGTGCTCAGGGGACAGGGGACAGTGCTTAGGGGACAGTGGATAGTGCTCAGGGGACAGTGGACAGTGCTCAGGGGACAGGGGACAGTGGACAGTGCTCAGGGGACAGTGGACAGTCCTCAGGGGATAGTGCTCAGGGGACAGGGGACAGTGCTCAGTGCTCAGGGGACAGTGCACAGTAATTGCGTTGAAAAACGTGCGGAATCGTACAGACCGGTACCACAACCGTTCACTTTTATC
>JAWOHR010000089.1:0-11926 GCA_046485075.1 Bacteroidales bacterium | reverse complement strand
GACTCCTCCAGGATCATGCCTTACTGGCTGATAACCACCTACCTTGTTCTTACGTTTGCAGAGCTTTTCCTGAGTCCCATGGGCCTCTCTTTTGTTTCGAAAGTAGCTCCTACCAGGTTCCAGGGGGTTATGCAGGGAGGCTGGCTGCTTGCCACTGCTGTGGGAAACAAGCTGTTATTCATAGGAAGTTTCTTCTGGGAAAGAATCCAGCTTTGGCAGCTTTGGGCCATCTTCGTGGTAACCTGTCTGCTCTCAGCTGCCTTTATCTTCTCCATCCTGAAACGGCTGGAACGCGCAACAAAATAACAGCCTGAGACTACAAACTCGTATTTATATCCGGACTTAAAACCCGGAAAAGAGGTCTGCTACGTTGGAAAGGTTGCCGTCGGTTTGAGCGGGATCCAGTCCCAGGATGTGGGCAATGATACCGTAAACCTCCACGTTTGAGAATGCGTGGGAAACATACCCCTTTCTGAAAGCCGGACCTTCTCCCAGGAAAATGGTGTGCATATCGGTAAATGCATGATCATAGCCATGAGCCCCACCTGTGTAACCAGACGGATCTGGTTTTATACCGATGCTCCATAGACTGTCTGCCACCACCAGGATACCCGGGAATCTCGGGCTGGTTCCATAGTTCAGACGGGCAGGGATCTCATCCTTTTGCCAGGCCGTCACGCCCTCCAGGGCATCCAGTGTGAGGGTCAATGAATCTTCATATCCCTCTGCCGGATCGATCAGGTAGACGGGATTTCCGCCGGTTATATGATCCGACCACTCCCTGGGTATAAATTCCATGATATTCACATATTTTTCAGGGGAGATGGGCCCCATTCCATGATCCGAGAGGATAATCAGGTTAACCTTGTCAGCAATATCCAGGTTGGATATACCTTTTCTCAAGGCACCAAGTATGGAGTCAAGCGATTCGACCACCTGGGCGGTTGCGGGGTGTTCAGGTCCAGCATCATTTCCGGTGGCATCCGGTTCATCAAAATAGAGTGTAATAAGTCCCGGGCGCCTGCGGAGAGGCATACTCAACCACTTGATTACCTGATCAACCCTGTCCATATAGGGAATAGTTTCATCATACTCCTTCCAGTAAGTGGGATAGGTTCCTTCAATGGGGGCTTCACTTCCCACCCAGAAGTAACAGGCACTCTTCACTCCCTGTCTCTCGGCGGTAACCCAAATGGGCTCGCCAAAATAGGCTTTCGGATTCTTTACCATACCCCGATCCCCCATGCGGTAAACACCCTTCAAATCCTCTGCATAGAAACTATTGTTAATGATCCCGTTATGATCAGGGTAGAGGCCTGTGGCAAGGGCATAATGGTTTGGAAACGTTTTGGTGGGAAAGGAGGGAATCATTCTCTCGGCCTTTACCCCGGCTTTACTCATGGCATCAAAATTGGGAGTATGGCAGAGATCGGTATAATCCCATCTGAATCCGTCAAATGAGACCATTACCACATATGAATCAATGCGAATTTCCTCTTTTTGATTGCAGGAGAAAAGCAATGGCAAAACCGCGAGCCATAACCATCCGGATCTAAAGCATTTCATGGTCAACCTGATCTATTTCGGGGTGAGGTCAAGGTACTCCCTCTTTTGGTTATCCATGGGACTGAAAAAATTGTTTCTCCGGGGGAGTTCCGGAACTTTAATTTCAAGGATGGACATATCGGCCCTGAACTGATAAAAGCTGATCTTACTGTTCTCATAGCCCCCAGCAGGAGCTACCCTGTAAAAACGGTAGGTATCAAGCACCAGCTGCGGGTTATACTTATCCAGTGAGAGGATGAATCGCGGACCGTACTGCCTTAAGGCATTTATAAAATAGAAGGCGATATCATAACCGACCAATCCGTAATTGATCCCCTGCCGGGTCATGGTGCGAGGTTCTGCAAAAAAATGATCCCTGTAGCTCTCCAGGCATGCATCCACTTTGGGATCAAGGTAATCCATCCAGAACGGACTATAGAACATCAATCCAAGTTGGTGATAATACCTGTAGTCGATACTGGAGAATTCTGTCCAGTATGGGGTACAAACCAGCTCTATATCGAATTCATTCAGCCTGAAGACAAGCGAAGATACCACCCTGCTGGCGAGCGCTTCGTTACCGGATGGAACAACAATAAGATTCTTCCTGTCCTTCGACAGGGATTGGATGATCTCATCGGTATGTTCAAGGGTAAGCACCAACTCCTTGAAAACCACTGGTTCCACCGGGCGGTAATCGTCAAATCCGTCAAAAATCAACTCCTGAAGTAAAACGTTTTTCTCCCGGTCCAGCGTATCCCTTTCCCTGACATATACGATATTGTAATTGTGTTTGCTTGCCACCAGTTTTGCCAGATCGATGTAACTGCGGTCAATGGAAGGGGTGATCTGAAAAAGGTACGGATTGTCCCGCAGGTAGGTCATTTCATTATAGAATGGTGTAACAATGGGAATTTTATGCTTTTTGGCAAATGCGGAAGCGATCTCAAGGTTATAATAAAAGAATGGTCCGATGATCAGATCGGTCTTCTCCATTCCCGGTTCTGCCAGTATTTCATGCATTCGTGCCGTACTCTTGCGGGTATCATAATACCTCACATCAAGCTTCATGCCTGACTGGCTCATTGAATCGAGCGCAAGAAGAGTTCCCTGGAAAAACTCCAGGAAAGGAACCGATTGGGGTACCTTTTCCTCCATCATATAGCGGTCAATAATCCGGTTCCGGCGAGTCACTGACTCCACATCCTTAATCAAGGAGTCCAGGGGTGGGGGCTTCTGAAAGTCAAATGGGATGAAGAAGGCTACCCGGTAAGTCCGGTTGGGGTTGTCAGGCGGCCCCAGTAACTCATCATAGAGATATGCCTCAACCGTTGAATCCCTGGGACCATATAAAAATGAGTCTACCGGTAATGTATCCCTTGCCGATTCCGGCTGATCTATAACCTGTGGAAGCGGAATACTGATCACCTGGCCTGCGTTCGGTCCACCCCATCCAAGTTCAGGATTGGCATTTCTGATATCCTGAATGGACACATGGTAGTAACTGGAAATGGAGTAGAGTGTCTCCTTCCGTCTGACTTTATGATAAACGATTCCCTCCTCGTTGTAAGCTGGCAACGGCTCCTCCCTGGCAGTGGAGGCAACCGGTATGATCAGATGCTGACCCGGTTTCAGATCATCAAACCTGACCGACGGGTTTGCTTCCTGCAGCGCCTCCCGTGTGATGCCATATTGTTTTGAAATGCCATAAAACGTTTCACCCTTTTTAACTTTATGGGTGTTCTTATCCTGCTGATCAGAGGTATCTATTTGCCCCTCTGTGGAGGTTATCACAGGAATTTTGAGAGTCTGCCCGACCCTGATCCCTGATTGAGCCCCTGGATTTTCAATTGAAATTTCTTTCTGAGAGATATTGTAGGCCCTGGAGATGGCGTAAAGTGTTTGCCCCGGTTCTACCACATGAATGTAATATACCTTTCCTTCAAGTAAGACCTTATTAACTGAACGATTTATCACAACCTCCTGCTGAGAGTAGGCTGAAACGCTGCAAAGGAGCCCCAGCAGCAGTATGAGTAGCCCTCTACCTGGAAATAAAATCATTGATATTATTAAGAATTCGTTGTTCGATGCTGGTGGTATCTGCTTTGACAAAAGTTTCGCCCGTAATGTTTTCAAATAGCTCAATATACCTTTCACTGACCTCTTCAACAAAAGATTCAGGCATATCCGGAACCTTCTGTCCCTCTTTCCCCTGGAATCCATTCGCGATGAGCCATTGCCTGACAAACTCCTTGGAGAGTTGCTTCTGTTGTTCGCCCCTCGTCTGCCGCTCCTGGTACCCATCTGCATAAAAATACCTGGATGAATCGGGTGTATGGATCTCATCGATGAGTAAAATTTTTCCATCCTTCATCCCAAATTCATACTTGGTATCCACCAGGATCAACCCCATTTCTGCAGCCATTTCGGTACCCCTTTGGAATAGCTTTCTTGTAAAATCCTCGAGCTGAAGGTACTCCTTTTCAGGCACCAGTCCGGTTGCCAGGATAGCCTGCCGGGAGATATCTTCATCATGCCCATGGGAAGCTTTGGTGGTGGGTGTAATCACAGGGTCGGGAAAACGGTCATGCTCCTTCAGTCCCTCCGGCATGCGAACTCCGCACAACTCCCTTTTGCCTTCCCTGTACTCACGCCATGCATGCCCGGTCAGGTAACCCCTGATCACCATCTCTACCTTGTAGGGTACAGCCATGTGGCCAACCGTCACATTTGGATCGGGAGTGCCGATCTTCCAGTTTGGAACAATATCAGATGTTGCATCCAGGAATTTGGAAGCGATCTGGTTAAGAACCTGTCCTTTATAGGGAATTCCTTTGGGCATAACCACATCGAAAGCAGAGATCCTGTCTGAGACTACCATGATCAGATAATCATCATTGATGTTATATACATCTCTGACTTTCCCTGTGTACAGGCTTTTCTGCCCCTTCAGGTTAAACCGGGTACCTTTTAATGCATTGCTCATATTATATCAACTTTTAAATTTTGATTCAATGTTGTAAGCTGCAACTATGGATTTCACCAGCCTGTGCCTGAGGATATCACTTTCATCGAACCTGATCAGTGAGATCCCTTTGATTCCTTCAAGTATCCTAATGGCCTGAATCAAACCTGAATCTTCCCGCCTGGGCAGATCCACCTGAGTATCATCACCGGTTACAATGAACCTGGCATCGGGCCCCATCCTGGTTAAAAACATCTTAAACTGGCTTTTTGTGGCATTCTGTGCTTCATCAAGGATCACAAAAGCATGATCAAGGGTCCGTCCCCGCATATAGGCCAGCGGTGCAATCTGAATGGTTCCATCCTCCATGAACTGTATCAGCTTTTTTGCAGGGATCATATCCCTGAGCGCATCAAACAAAGGTTGGAGATAGGGATCGAGTTTCTCCTTAAAATCGCCCGGCAGGAAGCCCAGCTTCTCTCCGGCTTCGACGGCAGGACGGGTAAGTACAATCCTTTTCACCTCCCTCTCCTTCAAAGCTCTTACAGCCATAGCAATGGCCGTGTATGTTTTACCAGTCCCGGCCGGACCGATCGCCAAGAGAAGATCATTGCTTTTCCCCTCCTCCACCAGTTTCTTCTGGTTGGCGGTAACGGCTCTGATCTTCCGTCCCCGTTCCCCATGCAGCAAAACCCCGTCATCGGGACCGGAGATTTCCATTTTTTGGTCAGACTTACCACCAATCAGCTCCTCGAAATCAGTAAGGTTCACTGTATTGAATTTACGAAGGTAACGCACCACCAATTCAACCTTCTCTTCAAATTCCTCCAGCCTCTTTTCACTTCCTGAAGCCTTGATCTTATTACCCCGGGATACAATGATGAGATCATCAAAAAGTTCAATGAATTTCTCAAAGCGGACGTTGTTTACACCGTAAAAATCAACCGGATCCACACCCTCCAAATAGATCAGCTTTTCAGCCATAAATTAAATTATAATCACTACTTTTGGATGTGCAAATTAAGCTGTTTTTTTCAACATTCCAATAAGAAATTCCCCGCTGGAAACCCATGCACATGATCACGCTTACTTCCGATTGGAACAATAATGACTATTACGTCGCATCACTTAAAGGGAAACTTCTCACCAGATGTCCGGGTACAACCATTGTGGATATCAGTCATAATGTAAAGCCTTTTAAATCTGCACAGGCTGCTTTTTTGGTGCGAAACAGCTTCAGATACTTCCCCGAAGGGACCATCCATATCATTGCTGTCAATACGGAACCAGAAAGGGACAGGCAGCTGCTTGCAGCCCATATTGCTGGTCACTATTTCATCTGTGCAGATAATGGAATACTGGGGATGCTAGGCGAATCTGAACCTGATCAGGTGGTGGTCATTCCTGAGATCATCGATCACCCCCACACCACTTTTATCGCCCTTCATCTCTTTGCTGATGTGGCTTGCAGCCTGAACGAAGGAACCCCACTGGAAAAACTGGGTTTGGTCACGGATCAATATGAAAAACCGGTTTCCATTAAGCCTACCCTTGGAGAGAATACCATAACAGGCAGGGTAATTTACCTGGATACCTACCAGAATGCCATCACCAATATATCCAAAGAATTTTTTGATAGGACAGGCAAGGGAAGGCCCTTTCAGATCTTTGTTCAGAGCAAGCATTACAGGCTTGAAAAAATAAATATAAGGTACAACGAAACTCCCGATGGAGAACTGTTGGCCATCTTCAATTCACTTGGTCTTCTGGAGATTGCCATAAGAAACGGCAATGCGGCTGGCCTTTTGAAATTAACAACCGACTCAACCATCCGGATTGATTTTAAAGAGAAAGAGCATGCATAGCACTGAAGAGAAACTGAAAGCTTTTAAAAGGCTTTTAAAGATCATGGATGAGTTGAGGGAGAAGTGTCCATGGGACCGGGAGCAAACCCTGGAGAGTTTGAGAAACCTGACCATTGAGGAGACCTACGAATTGGCTGATGCCATTATGGATCATGACCTGGAGGAGGTTCGCAAAGAGCTGGGAGACCTGATGTTACATATTGTATTCTACTCAAAAATCGGCACAGAAGAAGGCGTATTTGATATCGCCGATGTAATGAACGGTATCTGCGACAAACTCATCTTCCGTCACCCCCATGTTTTTGGTGATGTTCAGGTGAAAAATTCGGGAGAGGTCCTTGAAAACTGGGAAGAACTGAAAATGAAGGAGGGAAACCGAAGTGTACTTGAAGGGGTTCCCGTTTCCCTTCCGGCGATGATCAAATCCCACAGGATCCAGGACAAGGTAAGAGCGGTCGGTTTTGACTGGGATCACAGAGATCAGGTTTGGGATAAGGTAACCGAAGAGATCAATGAAGTGAAGTATGAGTTGATGAATGGTCAGGATAAGTCAAAAACCGAAAATGAAATAGGCGATCTGCTTTTTTCAATCATTAATGCAGCAAGGCTTTATGATATTGAACCCGAGACTGCCCTGGAACGCACCAACCGTAAATTCATAAAGAGGTTCAAATACCTGGAAAAGAGAGCCCTTGAACTGGGCAGATCCTTAAAAGAGATGAGCCTGGAAGAGATGGAGGTCATCTGGCAGGAGGCAAAGTCTATATAGTCTCTTCCTGTTCCGGTGTTTGATCCTGCTCCTCAGTCTTATCCTGCTCCTCAGTCTTATCCTGCCCCGGTGACTCTTGTTGTTCAGAAGATTCCTCATCTTTTTCAATCACTTCCAGCAAACCGTTGGCCTGAAGCTGATTGTACCACTGATAAACCTTCTTAATATCTGATAAATAGACGCGCTGGTCATCATAATCCGGAACCAGTTCCAAAAAAGCTCTTTTCAGTTCATCACCCGATGCTTTATGTGAAATGGTCTCCTTTCCCCCGGTATGATCATAAATCCTCATAAAAATATCCGACAGAGGAACCTCCTCTTCCCTGGTAAAAATGGCAATATCATCCAGTGAGCTGACCCTGGCAGTGGCTGGCGCCACGTGTCTCTTATGATCCTCCAATGACTCAACTACAACCCCATTGCGGGCCTGGGCAATTAACTTAAATAACCCTCCCTTACCGGAAATTGAAAGAATGTCTTTTAGCTTGATCGTCTTCATATGATGTAAAAAAGTGTTGCAAATATAGCACTTCTATTTGATACCCCGTTCCTTTCTGATTTTGTCGTATGCTTCCTGCACCTTCCTGAACTTTTCATTGGCCACTTTTTTAAAATCCTCACCCAGGTGTCCCACCTTATCGGGATGGTATTTCATGGCCATGTTCCGGAATGCCTTCTTAACCTCTTCATCAGATGCCTTGGAATCAGTCTCAAGGATTTTGTAAGCTGAATCGGTTTCACTCATAAACATGGCCCTGATGCTCTGAAAATCGGAGTCAGTAATGTTCATAAAACCTGCAATCCTCTCGATAACCTGGTTCTCGGAATCCGTTACACCACCATCTGAAGTTGCAATCCCGAAAAGAAAGTGCACCATTTCGAGCCTGTAGGAGTATGCCAGTTGCTCTGAAAGCTGACGAGTCACATCTCTCACGGGAATCTCCTGCTTCAGAATATTCCTTAGCATCACCACGGCTTCCGAGGCCGTATCCTCTCCGAAACGGGTCACAAAAAAGCGTCTCACATATTCAAGTTCACTCTTCATTACCCTGCCATCGGCTTTCATCACCGCGGCCACCAGAACAATCAGTGAGGCAGCATAATCACCCCTCAGGGTCTGACCGCGAACGCCTCCTTTCTTAAGGATTCCTGTATCTTCCCCGGCATCAAATATTGAACCCACTGTAAAACCAAGGACCATTCCAATGGGACCACCCAGCGCCCATCCCAGTCCAAGTCCAACCCACTTTCCAAATTTCGCCATAGCTAAATTCTTGTTAATATTTCCTCATGCAACCTTACGATCTGTGGAAGCAAAAGGCTTCGTTCATCATTGAAAATCACCCTGTCTGCAAGTTCCTTCTTCTTTTCATCATCCATCTGGTGAACCATCCTCCGTTCAACCTCGGCACGACTTACCCCGTCCCGCTCCATCACCCTTTTGATCCTCAACGGACCGGGCGCATAAATGAGTACATTCATATTCATGGATTGGGATGCTCCGCTTTCAAAAAGGATAGCGGCCTCCTCAACCAGGTATGGTACATCCATCCATCCTTTGCTCCAATTCTCAAAATCCCTTCTCACCACCGGATGTACCAGATGATTGAGTTTTTTCAGTAACTGGGGATCTCCAAACACCCTGCTCCCCACCCATTTCCTGTCCAGTTCTCCATCTTTGTATGCCTCCGTTCCAAATGTATCCCTGATGGCCTGTTGAAGTTCCTGATCCGTATTCATCAGTCTGCGTGCTTCTGTGTCGGCATAATACACAGGAATACCAAATTTTTCAAGCACACTGCAAACAAGAGATTTTCCGCTTCCTATTCCACCGGTTATACCCACCCTGTACATCACTTCCTTGAGATGAGATACTCCACATTTTTCGGATAGTAATCAGAATTGAGCAGAAAAGAGGGCATGTTCTGGATGGCTACACCCAGTTCTTTTTGCTGATCATTCATGGAAGCATAATCTACCACAGCCCTGAAAGGATGATTCATCACCCAGTCGTATTTACTGAGTCCCACGTTGCATGTAAACTTGATCCTGGAGGGGAAAGTCTGCATCACAAGCGTGTCAGGAAGGTTCAGAACCACAATGGGTATGGATAGCTTAACCTCGGTATATTTCTCCAGTTCAATGGTGCAATCCACCCTGGAAACATTGTATTCCACACCTTTGATCTTCTCCAGCCTCGCCTTATCATTGTAATTTCTAGTCACTAGTCCCAGGTTAACCTTTGCGGTGGAAATATACCTGAGTGTATCAAGAATCACATTCGGACCTGTCACCTGCACAGAATCGGGTTTAAGCTGAATACCATCCCTGGTGGTAAACTGGTTATCAAGTTGAAAAATCAAATCAGGTCTGACAGGTACCATCCTGGTAATCCGGCGGGCAAACTGGAAGTGAAGGGTATCCGGTTTGATCTCCAGTAACTCAAGTTCAGAGGGCAGTTGACTGGATATCTGGTCCTTCAGGTAACGGGTTAGAATATAGGCCCTGGAAGAGTCCTGCCCGAGCCTGTTCATGGTAAAGGCCGAGACTTTGAAACTGATGGGAACAGGCTTCATCAAAACCTTATACCGAAGCAGTGCATAACCCCCTGCATTGATCCTCAAATCGAGGTTCTCCGGCAGATCACCCAGGAAAACCCTCTCTTCAGGGATATCGGTATAAACCAGCGGATATTCTATCTGCGCGGTATAATTTCTGCCAAGGGCATTCATAAACCAGATAAAGAATGAGATCATCAGGAAAATAGAAAACAACAGGATTTTCTTCCTGAACTGCAATTTCTGTCCCTCAGGCATCCTTGGCCATTTCTGAAGAAAACCGTATTCCACGTCAGTGGTATTGGTCTATTTTTTTGCAGGCACGGGCTGATCACCAGGATCTGCCATAACAGCACTTTTATCAACCTTAACAATTACCTTGTCAGCAATCTCAAGTGTGATGGTGGTATCCTTCACATCCGTAATCCTTCCGTAGATTCCGCCAGTGGTTGTAACCTTATCACCCTTTTTAAGGGAGTTTCTGAAATTGGTTGACTCCTTCTGTTTTTTCATCTGGGGCCGGATCATAAAGAAATAGAACACAACAATGATCAGAAGCAAAAAGATCAGGGATTGCATACCCGCTCCACCTGGTCCTGCCGGTGCTGCGGCAGTTAAAATTTGAAATAAAAAATTCATCTTTAAAAAAATTAAATGATAATTAAAACTACTTATTATTTGTCACATTTGCTTTCAAAGTAAGCCTTACCTCAGGGGTCAATGAATTTGAGTTCACGGTAACCCCCTTTAACTGAGATCCGGACCTTCCATTGGAATCAAAAACAACCTTGAGCTGCTCCCGCTCCCCTGGTTTCAATGGTTCTTTGTCCCAGTCAGGTGAAGTGCAACCGCAGGTGGCTTCCACCGAAGTGATGATAAGATCACCATTGCCAATATTCTCATATTCAAAATAACAAACCACCATTTCTCCTTCAATGATTGTTCCAAAATCGTGAGAAAGTTTATCAAATGATATATCTGCCTGCAAGGAAGCGCTTTGTATGTCGTCCAGTTCAACGGCCGGATTTGTCACATTCCTGCCATTCTGTCCTGAACAGGAAAAAAGGAGCGCAAGGATCAGCAAAACAACCAGCCCCCTCCAAAACATCCACTTCTCACTCCCCTTCACCAATCAGTCCCCTCCCGGCTTTTTGAACTTTCTTATCCTCTTTCAATTGCAGCATTACTTTATCCAGTACCCCGTTAATAAAGATATTACTCTTCGATGTACTGTAAAACTTTGATATTTCAAGGTACTCATTCAGGGTCACCTTTGTTGGAATTGAAGGGAAAGCAACTAACTCTGCGATGGCCATCTGCATGATTAATATATCCATAAAGGCAATGCGTTCCAAATCCCAGTTCCGGGTATTGAGCTTGATATATTCAACATACTCATCCCTGTTCAGAATGGTTTGCCTGAACAGTTTTACCACATAATCCCTATCCTCACTATTCTTATACAAATCCATCAGGCCTCTCTCCGGAGTGTCACCCTCTTTGAACTTCCTGAAAGTCTTCACGATCATACTGGTAATAAACTCCAGGTCATCGTTCCAGTAGATACTCTGCTCCTCCAGGATATAGGATAGCAATTCGTTGGGGTAGATAATATGGGTAAATATATGTGTGATCAGTTTTTTATCTTCAGCATAGCTGCTCTGATCAGCCTCCATATAAAGGGCATATTCCTCACTTTCCAATACTTTCGAGTAGATCTCCTTGATCAATTCCGGGTAATTGCTCCAGTTCAGCTTGTGCTGATCGATAAACCGCAGCAGGGCATCGTTGTTTCGTAACTGTTCAACCAGACGGTTTTCAATGAACCGGTTATTGGGATTCAGGTCCTTGCTAGTAGGTATCCGCTTATTCCGGGCAATTTCTATCCTTGACTCGGCATACAGAACAACATCAATGATCAGCAAGAGCAGATAATGGTATAATTCAAAGGCCTTATCAATATTAAAATGCAACTCCTTTTCAGATCGGCCCATCTCTTCCCTGCCGGCTTTATAGTAGGCATATAGAGTTTGAAGCGCCTTAATCCGTAATAGTCTTCTGCTAATCATTTATTAAAGAACTGGTCACATCCATCGTTAAACCCTGCAAATTTACATTAAATTTTCATCTATAAAACATCTGTTCGCCAGCAAGTTTAACGGAAGATGAAAATGAGCTAAAATTTGAATATGTTTAAAATATTTTACATTTTTGAAGAAGATCA
>JAWOHR010000017.1:0-20669 GCA_046485075.1 Bacteroidales bacterium | reverse complement strand
ACGGTTACCAGGGCGGCAGTGATCATGGCGGCAGCACAGGGTTATGGACACAGGTAGGAGGCGTGGGCACGGTGACGTTCACCGATGCGACGAGTGCGACGAGTGACATCAGTGTCAATCTTTATGGCAGTTACCTTTTACGCTGGGGCGAGACGAACGGTACGTGCAGCGATGCGGATACAGTAGAAATTTGGTTTGAGCCAACTCCTGATATTTCTGGTGGGGATGACACAATTTGCAGTTATTCAAGTACAGAAATTGAATTAATCACCTTTGTAACACCTCGATATGGGATTCGATATACATGGATAGTAACTGATCCTAGTGGGTCTGTTACTGGAGAATCAAATTCAACAGAAAACGGAAATAGGATTGATCAAAATCTTCAGCAGGTTTTGATTAATAATGATTCTGAGGCACATGAGGTTATTTATAGCATTACACCTTATACAATATATCAGGATAGTAGTCTGCATTGTATGGGAGTACCCATTCTTGTTGAAGTTTGGGTTAATCCTATCCCCAAATTAAGTGTGAGTGTCTCGGATACAATTTATTGTGACTCATCGATAGTAAATATCACTGTTAATGATGAATTACAGAATGTATTTGGAACAAAGGTATATGAGCTGACCACGAGCTATACTGAAGGTGCAGTGGAGGGAGTACAGCTCAGCGGGGAATATTCTGCAGGGACGGATATCAGTGATGATCTGGTAAATAGGACCAGCGAGGTACAGTTGATAGAATATTACTTCAAGGCGAGGATCCGGGATGACCGTCCGGGTCATGAGGGGTTGTTCTGTGACCAGGGCGGAGACACAACCATTACGATTTATTTGAACCCGACACCGGTATTGAGTGTGAGTGTGGCGGATACGGTTTGGTGTGACAGTTCGACGGTAGATATTACTGTGGACGATGGATTGGAGGGTGTAATGGGCTCTAAGGTTTACATGCTGACCACGACCTATGATCCATTGGGAGTCAGTGGTGTCCAGGGAACAGGAGAATACCTTGCCGGGACGGATATCAGTGATGATCTGGTTAACCTGAGCGATGAGGTTCAGATGATCACTTATCATTTTGAGTCAAGAATCAGGGATCCCAGGGGAACCAATCCTTCTGAATACTGCGATCAGGGATCAGACACTACACTCAGGATCTATCTGAACCCGACTCCGAAGCTGAGTGTGAGTGTCTCGGATACAATTTATTGTGACTCATCGACAGTAAATATCACTGTTAATGATGAATTACAGAATGTATTTGGAACAAAGGTATATGAGCTGACCACGAGCTATACTGAAGGTGCAGTGGAGGGAGTACAGCTCAGCGGGGAATATCCTGCAGGGACGGATATCAGTGATGATCTGGTAAATAGGACCAGCGAGGTACAGTTGATAGAATATTACTTCAAGGCGAGGATCCGGGATGACCGTCCGGGTCATGAGGGGTTGTTCTGTGATCAGGGCGGTGGTACCACGATAAAGGTCTGGTTGAATCCGACCCCGGACATTGAGGTTGAAGTTGGTAATGACACCATTTGTAACGAGGATTTCATTTCCATAAGCGTCAGCAACCCGAATAGTACCATCGGAAATTGGAGGTATAGGCTTGATGTAGATTATGGAGACAGTATCGTCGGAACATTGCCCGAACTTCCTCTATATATGGATTTTGGTGAGGCAATGAATCAGATTTCCGATACGCTTGTCAACATAGGCCTGAAGTATGGTACAGTTACATATACCTTTACCCCATACATTGAATCCACCTGGGGTGGTGATAGTTGCATGAACTGGAGGGATACCACCATCACCGTTTGGGTCAATCCGACTCCATCCATCAGGGTTGTTGCTGAAGATACAGTCATCTGTAGTGGAGAAACAACCAATATCAGGATACATAATCCCAACGAGTTTGTTTTTGGCGAGTGGGTCTATGATCTTTATGTTACCCCCGATCCCCTGATTTGGGGTAACATGGAGAATGATACTGCGCTGACGGCGACGAATATACCACAAACACTTTTCAATGACGATACCATTGTACATAAGGTTGAATACAGGTTTGTACCCAGAAAGACCATTGAAGACCACCTGATATGTTCACAGGTTCAGGATACCACTATCGTGATCTGGGTGAATCCGACGCCGGAGATCAGGGTCAATGTAAGTGACACGGTTATATGTGATGGAGACAACGTTACATTGACAGTGAGGAATCCAAATAAACCATATCTGAGAGGAGACTGGAATGGTCGGCTTGAAATCTTTATTGATCCGGGAATAACAGGGGTTTCTGGCGGAGTAATTCAATTTGAGGATGATACTGTCTTTAATTTTACACCTTCAAACAGTGATCCGGTTGCCAGGAGCATCACCTATCGATTTGTTCCCTGGATTACGCCGGATGATGAGGGGCCCGATTGCGGAGAGGGGATTGTGAAAACGGTTGTTGTCTGGGTGAACCCGGTACCTGGCATTGAGATTGATGTCGCCGATACGGTGATCTGTAATGATTCTTATATCACCTTCGATATTGAGAATCCCAACACAAACATTAAGGGAACCTGGCGATATAATCTGAAGGTCATACCCCATCCTTCCGTCACCGGAGCAGAAGCGTGGCTCGATACTACCATATATGAACCAGATTTGAATTTCTCAAATCTCTTACATAACACCGATACCTCTGCTCATGAGGTAGTTTATCATTTTACTCCGCAGATCGAGCCGGAGGATATGGGAACTTCCTGTGAAAGATGGGATACGACCATTACCATCTGGGTGAATCCAACTCCTGCTCTGTCCTTGTACGTTGTTGATACAATCTTCTGTAATAACAGCAGGGTGGATATTGATATTCTCGATGGTATGGGATATGTAATCGGGGATAAGAAATTTGAGGTGCTGGGAGTATATGTCCCATCTAAAGTGTCGGTTTTTGACCGGGCCCCCAATTCATGGGAAATAAATGATATTCCAGATCTAATTTCCGATAGTATTGTAAACCATACCAATGAAGTTCAGCCGGTCATCTACTTTATCCGGCCTGTGATTTATGAGAACAGGGAAGGCAAGGAAGCCGGTGAGTTATGCGGAGGGGTACAGTCTCTGAAACTCATTATCTATGTGAATCCTACACCGGTATTGTACTTTAAAGATCTGTTTGATACCATTTTCTGCGACAGTTCCCTGGTCCATATCAATGTGGAGGATGGGCTGAGTAATAATATCGAAGGAATAGCCAGATATAACCTCGAGGTGATTTTTGATGCCGCTGAAGTGACCCTGATATCCGCGGGGGCTACTCCCGGAGAATCTGATAATTCAGATGAGGATATCAATGATTATTTACTAAACGGTTCAGATACAATCCAAACAGTTACCTACCATTTTGTGGCGCACATTTGGGATGATCGTCCGGGTCATGAGGGCCGGTTCTGCGATAATGGCACAGATACAACCATTACCATTTATTTGAATCCCACACCCCGGTTACTGTATACCCTTGAGGAAGATACGTTATGTTTTGACGATGGATTTACCATATTCACAGGTTCACCTTCTTATACCACCCATCCGATTTATTATAGTCTGGATATTTCAAATAACAATGGCATCTATGGCGTGGCAACTCCTGCAGAAGGTGATAGTTTTGCCATAACTACCCCACTGCTTCAGGATACGGTAATGAACCTGGGCAACGGCTGGGGAAGAATCACTTACGAAATTCATCCATTTATTTCCTATAAGGGTTGTCCCGGTGCAGATACCACCTTTGTGATTGATGTGAATCCGGAGCCCACGTTATCCACACTTGAGCTCTCCACACCCGGAGATACTGCAGTCTGCCATATGGAGGGCTTTACGATCCTGATGGAATCGGATGTGGATAGTACAACCGGACAATTTGTTTATGACCTGAACACTTTTAACTTCGATGCCGGTAATCTTCAGAATGAGCAGGATCCGGGTGATTATCCCATTGGAAATTTGATTCAGGAGAATGTAATCAATACAGGCGACTCCATAGAGGATATAACTTACAGGATCATGCCTGTCATCAGAAATGCAAAAGGGCCCGGAGAGCATTGCCTGGGTACCTGGCGAGATGAAATCATTGTACAGGTTGCTCCGGAATTGAAAGGACAACTGGTGGCTGATGAATATATAGGGGGGGATGAAATAAGGTGTTTTGGAGAGCTTTCGGGTACATTGCACTCCAATGTGAGAGGCGGTTATTACCGGGAAGATTATACATTTACATGGGATACGACCGGGTTGGGAGGAACTTTCGAAAATCTCGTCAAAGATTCAATACAGTGGGGGCTGGGTGTGGGAGAGTACTGGTTTAAGGTAACCGATACCATCGGATGCGAATTTACATCCTTGCCATGGTTGGTTACACAACCTGATACCATTGAGGTCGATACAATCATTACAGATGCTACTTGTAAACTGCTTTTAAAGGAAGACGGGGCCATTGATATTACAGTGTCGGGTGGAAATACGGCTTATTCCTATTACTGGACAGGAAGGTATGGGTTTACCAGTACAAATGAAGATGTTCTCAACGGTATTGGAGGTCCATATCATCTTGTCGTCAGAGACGCAAATCAGTGTCGGTACGATGCTGACTATACCATTCATTCTGCCAGCGACATCCAGATTACCTCTCTCGCACGTGACTATCTTGGATTTGGAGTGGAGTGCCATGGCGATAACAATGGGTACATCGACCTGACAGTGGCAGGAGGATTCCCGGGATACGACATCAAGGTCTATGATCATGAGGAGAATGATACCATTAGTGCCGGGATAATCCCTATTGATGGAGGCGGACTGAGGGTGGATAACCTGGATGCCGGAACCTATTCCCTGTTTGCATTTGATGATGAGCAATGCTATAATTACCCTCCCCCTGTGATCACGATTACCGAACCCGATCCCATTATTGTTTGGAAGGATAATCCAAGGTACTCCGATACGGTGGATATCAGTTGTTACGGGGAGGAGGATGGTGAGATACATCTTGCCATGACAGGTGGCCGTACCCACATGTATTCCAACTGGTTTGCATGGACAGGGCCTGACGATGGACTTGTTCAGAATGACAGCATTCAGAGAGATCTTGAACCGGGCCTTTATACAGTGTCCGTGACCGATACGATAGGTTGTGAAGGTGACACCTCCTTCCTTTTGATTGAACCTACGCAGATCACCATGCAGGCAGACACTATCTTTGATCTGAACTCATGGAATGTCTCCTGCTTTGGTTATAACGATGGATTTATTCAGATTACCTCACAGGGAGGTATCATGGGCCATGCCTATGACTGGAGTTCGGAGGCCATGGCACTTCTGGATCCAACCCGGGAGGATCAATCGGGACTGGTGGCCGGAACATATGAGCTGATGATCACAGATGATATTGGATGTACACTGGATACCTCCTTTACATTGAGACAGCCCAACGCAATTGGAATTGATACCATCATACCAAAATACAGCGATTTTGCCATTGCCTGTGCAGATTCCAGCACCGGGCAAATCACAGTGATCCCCTTCGGGGGAGCCGACTCCTCCCGCAATACCTATACGTGGGTGATGCCAGGTGGCGGCCAGTTGCCTGGTAGTGATTCGGCTTTGACCGGACTTCCTGCAGGAATATATCGTTTGACGGTTACCGATATCAACGGATGTGACTCCTCCTGGACCTTTACAATGAATGAACCACTTCCGATTATGTTTGATAACCTGTCGGCCGATAGCGCCAAATGTGCCGATACTCCCACAGGGTTACTCAGGGTGGATGTTTCCGGAGGCGTTCCCGGGTATACATTCATGTGGAGCAGTGAAAATGGAATATATAATTCGGTAGACCCGGTCAATGTCTATGCGGGATTATATACCCTTGTGGTTACCGACGCTAATTTCTGCGTGAAAACGGATACCATTTCAGTATATGAAGCCGACTTGTTCGATGTGGAGATGTATGTGACCACCGATTATCACGGAACACCAATTTCCTGTGCCGACTCTTCAGATGCTGCCCTGTTTATCGATGCCGTCGGGGGAGTTGAACCCTATACCTATTTGTGGAATACAGGTGCCACTAACCAGAGTCTTGAGGGTATTCCGGCCGGGACCTATAAGGTGGTTGTACACGACGTTTATGGATGTGCTGACAGCGCCGATGTAGTGATTACCGAACCGCCGCCGCTTATGTTCAACATGCGGTCCGAGGATCCGCTTTGTTACGGGGATTCCAATGGCCGAATCGAATTATTGATTTCAGGGGGTACGGTAGAAGTACTGGATGATTACCAGGTCTGGGTGAACGGGGTATTAAGAGTGCCTTATATAGACGATCTTCCCCAGGGTATTTATAACATCAGGATAGAGGATCTGAATGAGTGTTTCAGGGAGACCAGCACAACGCTGTCTCAGCCCGACCTGTTGGAGCTGACCTTTGATACGGAAGATGCCTATTGTCCCGACGCGGCAGATGGAGTACTCCAGCTGGGAATTAACGGGGGTACCTATCCCTTCTTTGTGAGCTGGGACCGGGGATTGCCAACCAATGAGCAGTATTTCAATGATCTCCTGTGGGGTGATTACATCACAACGGTTACCGATGCAAACTTCTGTGTGACCACCGATACCGTATTTGTGGGCTATGAATATGAGACCTGCCTGGTCATACCCAACGCTTTCTCACCCAACGGGGATGGCTTTAATGACCTGTGGATCATTGAGAATATTGATTTCTACCCGCAGGTGGATCTGAAGATCTTCGACCGTTGGGGCAACAGGGTATACATTACCGGGAATGCAGCGGATGAACCGTGGGACGGAACCTATAACGGAAGGATATTGCCCATAGATTCCTACCACTATATTATTGATCTGAATTTTGGAGATAATCAACCCATTACGGGTAATATAACCATCGTTCGATAAAGTGAAAAAAGTGATGAAAGTGAAAAATTGAAAAAGTGAAAAGGGCCTTTACATACATGGTGATTCTCGTTCCGCTCCTCCTTGCCGGGGAGCTGAAGGCCCAGCAATTGCCGCTCTATTCACAATACCTGATGAATGGGTTTATGATCAATCCGGCCATGGCCGGGTATGATGGTTATACCGCTTTCAATGCCACCTACCGTCAGCAATGGCTGGGTTTCAAGGATGCGCCGAGGACCTACTCGGCCTCCTTCCAGTCCAGGTTGTTCAGGAAATCCCACAAGATTGTATCCAGCCCTCTCAGCAGGGGAAATATGTTGATTCCAAGTACGAAGGGACGTGTGGGACTGGGGGGGTATATCCTCAATGATGTAAATGCCAATGTGGGCCGGACGGGACTCTCGTTTACCTACGCTTATCACATTATCATGGAGAATCAACAGCTGTCGTTCGGACTGGCAGCCAAGCTGTTTCAATACCGGATCAACAGCGATAACCTTGAATTTGGTGAGGATGGTGACCCCGTACTGAACAACGATTTTGTAAACGTGGCCTACAGTCCTGATGCCGATTTCGGGGTGTTGTTTAACGGGATTGATTATTTCATCGGGTTTTCCATTAGCAACCTGTTGCAGACATCGGTTATGATCGGGTCCATCGGGACACCCGAATTTAAGACTTACCGGCATTACTGGCTGATGGGAGGATACCGGTTTAAGGTGACGCGTGATCTTGAACTGGAACCGGGGGCACTCATGAAAACCGCCGAAACCTGGAACCCCCAGGCAGATCTTTCTCTGAGGGTATATTATCTTCAGGATTTCTGGGCGGGACTGTCTTACAGAACCAATAACAGTATGATTGCCATGATCGGGGCCAGGGTGGACAATATCTTCTTCGGATACTCATTTGACTGGACATTCTCGGACATTGGGAATTACAATTACGGATCGCATGAAATCGTCATTTCAGTCAAGCTGGGGGACAATACCCGTTTGTCCAAATCGAAGATCAGGTACTAATGAAGGTACTGCATATAGAGGACCGGTTTCATCCCGGCATGGGGTATCAGATTAACTTTTTTGCCAGGTATCATCATCCGGACCATCCATTTTCAATTCTAACCGCTGACTCTGCCCGGTTGTGGTCGGCTTCGGGTGAGGCTACAGATTTTCGTGAGATTGACAGGGAGTTCGAACGAGCCTATGGTGTCTCGATTATCAGGTTGCCCACTACCCTTGACCGCAGGAACAGGCAGAATCTCTGGCTGAAAGGACTGACCGGGGCCATCCGTAAAATCGACCCCGATATCCTATATGTGCATACCATAGAATCCTATAGTTCGCTTAGGGTTATCCTGAGCAGGAGAACACTTTCCAGGTATAGGGTTTTCTTCGATACACATACCTTGCTGAACCAGTTTCAGAGTGGATTGAAGTTTAAAATGCTTCTTTGGTTTTTAAGGAATGTTGCCAGCAAAAGGATGGTGCGTTTCGATGCAAAGGTCTTTGCCACTGTTCCTGAAAACCGTATGATTCTTGAAAAAAAGTACGGGATTCCGGCAGACAGGATCCTCTATTCTCCCATCGGTACTGATCTGATTCTCTTTGGTTATGACCCTGTAAGGCGGACCCGCTTAAGAGAGAAGGAGCAGATTGGTCAGCAGGAGTGTGTATTGTTGTATACAGGGAAAATCAACCGGCGGAAGAATCCCCACCTGGTACTCAAAGCCCTGGAACTGATTGAAACGAAGATCAACGTACCGTTTTATATCTATTTCGTGGGGGCATCCGATCAGGCCTACTTTGAGGAGAATATGAAGGTCGGTTTTATCAATGAAAAAATACATGTTAAGTTTGTTCCGGCAGTGCCTGTCCCGGAGCTTGCTGGATGGTATTCCATGGCCGATTTTGCTGTTTTTCCGGCTGAGAATACACTGAGCGCTCTCGATGCACAGGCTTGTTCCTTACCGGTCATCATGCAGGAGGATATGACCAACACTGAACGCCTGAAAAAAGGGGGTCTCACTTACGAAAGGGGTAATCTAAGGGATCTGTCGGAAAAAATCCTGTGGATGATCGGAAATCCGGATCGGCGAAAGGCAATGGGATCAGCAGGGGCCGCGTATATAAAAGCTACCTTTGATTACCGGAAGATTGTGGAGAAGATGGAAGCGGATTTGGGATTGCTGAGATAAGGGAGTAATAATTTATGAATGATCTAATTACCAGGGTATTAAGGGCCAGAAAGGTTTTAATCGGTAAAGACTTTTACCAGTTCAGACAGGTGAAGCGGCCCCGCATCACTTTTGGAAACCGGTTTGCTGAGTGGACTTTCTGTCCCGATAACCTGGATGAGCACTCTGTGATCTACTCTTTCGGGGTAGGTGAGGATGTTTGCTTTGATCTAAAGTTGATTGAGCGTTATCAGTTAGATGTACATGCCTTTGATCCATCGCCACGTTCCATTAAGTGGGTGGCAGGGCAAAATCTCACTGAGAAGTTTCATTTTCATCCCTATGGCCTGGCCTCCGGGGATGGAACGGTAACATTCCGCGAACCGGCGGAGGCAAACATTCACTCCTTACAAATCAGTGACCTGGCAAACATAGGGGATGCAGGGTCGAAAACACACCTGCTGCCTGTTCATCGTGCAGGCACAATTCTTCAAATGCTGGGGCACAAAGCCATCGATATTCTCAAGATGGATATAGAGGGGGCCGAGTATGAGGTTATCGAAGATATCCTCAAATCGGCTGTGCCCGTCTCCCAGCTGCTGATCGAATTTCACCACAGGTTTGCAAATATTGGGACCGGTAAGACCCGCAAGGCCATTTCACAACTTAACGAGGCTGGCTACAGGATATTTAATGTGTCTGCTTCCGGTGAAGAGATTTCATTCATTAAGGTTGGTGCATAAGATGAAAATCCTTCTCATAGCCAAACATCCAACCACCGGCGGGGCAGCGATTGCATCCTCCAGGTTACTGGATGCATTACGTGAGAAGAATGTGGATGTGAGTATGCTTGTTCAGGAGGGTGACAATGTACAGATGGGCATTCAATCCACTACCCATGGAATTTTAAAACGGTGGGTTAACCTGTTTCGATTTATCCTGGAGCGCCTGCTCTTTCTCAGGCAGGAAAGTTCCCCGGGTATACGCTTCCTTTTTTCCCTGGCCAATACCGGGGAGAGCATCATCCGGAATCCCCTGGTAATGGAGGCAGATGTGATTCACCTTCACTGGATCAATGCGGGATTTCTTTCCCTTAAAACACTGGGAGAACTGCTTCATTCGGGAAAGCCGGTGGTATGGACCTTCCATGATATGTGGCCCTTTACCGGGGGGTGTCATTATGCCCTCGACTGCAGGGAGTACACCAGGGAGTGCGGAATGTGTCCCTATCTTAAAAAACCCAGTAAAGGGGATCTTTCCAACCGCATCTGGAAAAAGAAGGAGAATCTTTTCAGGGATAGTAAGGTACATGTAATCACACCCAGCAACTGGCTTCAGAAGTGTGTGAAGGCCAGTTCACTGCTTTATCACTGGCCGGTAACCAGCATTCATAACCCGGTAAATCCAGGGATCTTCATGCCTGTGGAGCGGGAGAAGGCTTGTTACAGCCTGGGGCTGGACCCTTCGAAAAGATACATCCTGTTTGGAGCTGCCACCCTGAAGAATGTGCTGAAAGGATTCAACTATTTCCTTGAAGCCATCAGGGTGATTGCCAGCGAAGCAGGAATTGAAAACGATGTGGAGATTTTGCTTTTTGGAAAGACCAGGGAGGATGTGGTTCAGTCTTTTCCGCTTAAAGCTAGAAATATTGCCTTTGTTCATTCAACCCGGACCATGGTTGAACTGTACAGTGCGGCTCATCTTTTTGTGATCCCTTCCCTGCAGGACAACCTCCCCAATACCATCATCGAATCAATGTTATGCGGAACCCCGGTGGTGGGATTTAATACGGGTGGAATCCCCGAAATGATCGAACACCGGGTAAATGGTTATCTGGCCGAGCATAAGTCCTCCGGCGACCTGGCCGCAGGGATAAGCTGGGTATTGTCATCTGGCTCTTATGCTCAACTCAGGACCGGTACACGCGATCTGGCACTGAAACGTTTTTCCATGGAACGTTCGGTGGAGATGCATATGGATCTGTACAGGAAGATATTAAATAAAGACCCACAATCGGAATGAGCGCTCCAAAGGTATCGGTCATCACCATTGTATTCAATGGAGAGCGTCACATTGGAAGGACTGTTGAAAGTGTGACAAGCCAGACCTATGAGCTTGTTGAATACATCATTATCGACGGGAATTCGACCGATAAAACCCTGGAGATAATCGCCGGGTACAAGGGAGTGGATCTTTTGGTGAGTGAGTCCGACAGTGGTTTGTATGATGCCATGAATAAAGGGTTAAGGCTGGCAACCGGTGATTATGTTTGGTTCATGAATTCGGGCGATCAGATCTATAGTAATGATACGGTGGAGAGGATGATGGAAGGAGTAACGGGGATGCCTGACATCATTTACGGGGGCACCATGATTATCGATGAGCAACAGAAGGAGATAGGCGACCGGCGGTTGAAACCGCCCGTAAAACTTACCTGGAAATCCTTCCGGCAGGGTATGGTGGTATGTCATCAGTCGATCATCGTGAAACGGGACCTTGCCCCGGAGTATAACCTGGAATACCGGTTGTCGGCCGATATAGACTGGGCCATCCGGGCTACGAAAAGTGCCGCTCAAATCCACAATTCGAACCTGATCCTTTCAAGATTCCTGGAAGGCGGACTTACCAGGCATAACATTAAAGCAGGCTTGAAGGAGCGCTTTAAAATCATGCGTCGATTTTATGGCCTGGTTCCAACTGTTCTCCGTCATTTTGTGTTTGGGGCCAGGCTAACCAACTACTATATCAGGCACAGGCGCTTCTAATTTTGCCGGCGTCCCTTCGCTTCATTCGTTCAATAATTTCCTTTCCCGTGAGCCCTTCCATTCCCAGGGCTTTCATGTGATCAAGAATTCCTATATAATGAGCGGTGATTCCGGGGAACTCCCGTTCATTGAAAAAGGAATTGTGCCAGAGCAGGGAAAAAACCCCGTTGAACCTGGCGACCTCTTCGGCCAGGTTCCTGATTGCCCGTGCCGACTGCTCCATGTTCAGTTTACGATGATGAAAGTGAGTTACATCCATAAAGGTGAGGGGGATCTCCCAGTAGTCCATGCTTCGGTGATTCTGAAAATCGAAGAACTTAAAAGGCCAGCAATAGGAGTTCCTGAATCCTTCGAATTCTGAAAATCCCAGGCTGGCATCATACTTGAGCCCGGCTTCAGACTGGATTTGAGCCGTATGGCCGGGTTTGAATCTCAGGTAGTGCTGCCGGATTCCCACCACCGCTTCGGGAGTTACCTCCCTGAGATGCTCCAAGGTCCGCTGCATGGCGGGCAGATTATCATAGGACTGCATGGTCCCGTGTATCCCGATTTCATGTCCGGCCTCTGACAATACACTGAGTAAGTCCCGGATTTTCTTATGGTGGAAACGATAGCGGGAATTGTCATAGCTGCCATCTTTTTCCAGGAAATAATAGCTGCTGTGGAATGCTCTCTCCGCTTCCCAGCGCATCAGTTTATCGAAGCTCCAGAAGGGATTTTCTCGTGAAAATGGATTCAGAAAATGACAAAGGGCTGAAAATGAGTCCCGGAACTTGTCCCGCAGCTTGAACAGGGAGGGGGCCAGTCCGAGCATCTGCTTGAATTTATAGGCTGTTTCCTTAAAATCGTAGGCATTGATAAGGTCCACATCATGACTCAGCATCAATACGGGCCTGTTTAATAAAGGCCTGTATTGAAAGGGAATGCTGTTTTTTTCGCAGAAGAGCCTGATACCCTCCACGATGATCTCAATGTAATAATTCACCACAGGCTTATCAATGATATTCAGCCTGAACTGAAGCGATTGCGCATAGGGGAACCTGCCATACGCATCCCTTGCCCCGTTCTTGATCTCCTCGTATCCCGACAGGAGGTGAAAAACAGATTTCAGCAGGTCGTGGTGAAAGCAAAGATGCTTATCCTCCATGCTGAAGAAAGAATCGGAATCTTGTTCTACGGGATATAGTACGGGGATGGTGTCGATCCGGATTACCTTATCCAGGTCCAGCTCTTCTTCAGATGCGGGGAAGCAGATGTTGGCTGCGCCCGGAACCGGTTTCTGTCCATACGCAATACGCATCCTCAGGGCTTCATCCAGTAGTACATGGTGACTGATGTGATCAAGCACATAGTCGACCTGTATGTTGGTGAGTCTGCTTTTCATCTCTGACCCTAAATTGCTTGTAAGGTAGAATATTCTACTTATCTCTTTCACTTTTTATAAACGTGAAATTTATGTTTCTTTGATATGAAAGAAAAATGGTGTGGGGATAGTTATCAGGCAAAGCATTAAAGGCTCCATTGTAAGTTATGCCGGAGCCGCAGTTGGAGCAGTCTCCACCATCTTTATCTATCCTTATTTTCTGACTCCGGAATTGATCGGGTTGAACCGCATCCTGATTGATTCTGCTTTCCTGGTTGCTTTTCTTGCGCAAATTGGGATCCCAAATGCGATCATCCGCTTTACTCCCCAGCTGAAGAAAATGGGATTAATAAAGGAGGCCTACAGGTATGCTTTGCTTTTACCTCTTACCAGCTTTGTTTTCTTTGCAACCCTGTTATTCCTTGGGAAAGATTTCCTGCAGGGGCTCTTTTCTGAAAACTCACCCCTTTTCAGCAAGTATTTTCTGTTTATCATTCCTTTTGGATTGGTATGTATTTACCTGGGGATCATTGAAAACTTTTCCGTTGCCTATTACCGGATAACAATCCCAAAACTGATCAGAGACCTTATCCTCAGGTTTCTCCTGATTGCTTCAGCCATTCTCTTCTTTTACCTGAAATTGTCAGTTGATCTTTACATCATACTTGTTATCGTCTCTTATGCACTGGCAGTAATCATTCTGTTTTCCTACTTCAGGCGACTGCAGCGTATTATGACTACGGAGGAGCAGGGAAAAAATATTCCAAAGGAGATTGTGCGCAGCGTATTCCCATATATGGGGTTTATGTTATTTGCAGGTATTGGGTCCAACGTCGTAACCAAAGTAGATGCATTTATGATCTCGTCAATGATCGGGCTTGGCAGTACGGGGATCTATACTATCAGCTATTTTATGGCCTCCATTATAGAGATTCCCTCAAAGGCTACCATGCAGATAAGTGCCCCCTTTATTTCCGAAAGTATTGAAAAGGATGATATGCTTCGGCTAAGGGATTTGTATATCCGTTATTCATTGAATCAACTTATTATTGGGGGATTTCTTCTTTTGATTCTCTGGGCCAATATTAACAGTATTTTTCACCTGATGCCAAATGGAGAAATTTATTCGGCGGGTAAATCTGTGGTGCTGTTTATTGGTCTGGCCAAACTTGTCGATGTAACGACAGGGATAAACACCCTGATTCTGGTTTATTCAAAGTATTACAGGTACATGATCCTCTTTGTTATGATCCTGGGCATTATAACTGTAGCGGGAAATATAATTCTAATACCAGTACTGGGGATTACAGGAGCTGCTATAGCCTCACTTTCTTCTTACTTTATGATAAATACTGTTATTATATGGTTTATTTACAGCAGGTTGGGGATCCAACCTTTCACTAGCAGAACACTGGTGGTGGTCGCCCTGATCTCCATTTCCTTTTTAATCAATTTTCTTCTTCCAACCCTGGATAACTGGTTCCTCGACTCCCTTTACCGCAGTGTGATCATGGGAGGCACTTTTTTAGGCTTTGCCTATTTTTACAAGCTTTCGGATGATCTTAATGCAATTGTATTAAAATTGTCAGGCATTATTGGATTGGGTCGTAAACACAGGGGATGAGATGAATAAACAAATAAAAGTCCTGTTTGCATTCATTGGACTGCCACATTATCTGATTGCGCTCTTTAACAAATTGGTATCGCGTCATGGAATTCATGTTAATGTAGTTATTCCAGAGAAAAGAGGATTATCCCTGGGAAAGGGGATAAAACTCGGTGATGCTGAAGACGAACAACTCTTTTCAGTCTTTCAGCTGGAGGAATACAGGGGGAAGTTTAACAAACCTTATTTCAAGAACCTGCATGCATTAATTACACGGCTTTCGCCCGATATTCTGGTTATTGGCTGGCCCTACATCCTCAATTATGCTCTGGATTTCAACTCACGACGTGTCCAAAGAAGGAACAATATTTAGCTGGTTTTCAGGGAGATTCCCTTTATGGTAGCTCCAAAGAACCAGGCCATAAAGTATTACAGGAAATATACGGTTTACAATGAAAACCTTGAGATAGAAAGTCCTGGGATAAGCCGTGACAGGATTTTCCTCACCTACAATTCACCGGATACAGATAAAATATCTGAAACCCGTATCATGTTAGAGGAAAAGGGCCTGGCACTTAAAAAGCCCGGTAAAATTTTACACCTGGGCCGTCTTGTAAAATGGAAACGGGTCGATTTGCTTATTGAAGCGATATCACATCTTTATAAGTCCCATGATTATATTGAGCTTTCTATCATTGGATCCGGACCGGAGGAGGAGAACCTGAAAAGAATGGCCCGGATGAAACTCCCTGAGGGAGCAGTAAAATTTCATGGAGCTATATACGATTCAGAGGAACTGGCTGGAGAAATCATTTCTTCGGCTGTTTATGTACTTGGCGGAATGGGAGGATTGTCCATTAATGAAGCAATGGCTTATGGCTTACCTGTCATATGTTCTCGTTGTGATGGAACTGAACGGGACTTGATCAGTGATGGCCACAATGGCCTGTTTTTTAAGGAGGGAGATGCCGATGATTTAGCTTCAAAAATTGAAACCCTGTTGCGTGATCCGGATAAAAGCCAGGCCAATGCCAGGCCCTGTAGGTATTTTTGCAGAATTTCCTTACTTTTACAAACCTTCTCACAATGTGAATTCGGTTGTGCTTAAAGCATTTAACAGCTTGAAATTTTCCGGGGATACAGAAAAATTTTAAATCAATAATTACAACAGACTATGAAAGGGCTCCTCCTGTTTATTAAAAAGATTTTTTATAAAATGGGTATAGACATTAGCTTTGTCAGGAAGGAGGAAGTACATTCTGCCATAGAGGTTAATGATGTGGACTCGGCTAACAAGGCCTGGGCAAATGAAAAGGTAAGCAAAGGATTTCTGTCTAAAGAGGTTCTCCTCAGGTTTAAGGAAACCCTTTCCATCCTGAAGGAACATGACATTGATCTATCAGGAAAATCTATAATTGATGTCGGATGTGGCAATGGGTTACTGCTAAAATTTCTTTCGGATAGTTACCCCGTTTCCACGCAGGTGGGGATGGAATATGCTGCGGCTGCAATAGAGGTGGCGTCTAAGGTAAATCCGGTACCCGAGTATGTAGTGCATGACATTAACCACCCGTATCCGGAGCAATTTGGCGCTGTTTTTTGCACAGAGGTCATAGAGCATATCCTTCACCCGGCAAAAGCTTTCACAAACCTGCTTGACATGGTCCAGGATAAGGGTATCCTGATTGTAACAGTGCCCAATGGAAGATACGACACATTTACCGGGCATATTAATTTCTGGAGTCCGGAAAGCTGGAATGTCTTTATCGCTGAAAACTGCGGCGGCCTGAAGTATAGCACAGGGGGAGTTGAAAAGACCCTTCTGTATGCAATAATCTATAAGTAATCAGCTTTTTGTATCTCTTCAGCTATGGCAAAGTTCTTCAGACTGCTAAAACGTATTTGGATTCTTAATTTTTTTCGACGGCTGTTTGTGGCATCGAAATATTACCGGGGAACTTACTTCAAGATATTGAAATGGGGCTTCAGATCAAAGGAAGATACAAATTTCACCTACCATCTCACGCCGGATAATATAAGCTACCTGGCCCATACCATTGCCTTGGTCACCAAAACGGACTATTCGCAGATACTGAAATACATCAGCGAGGCTCAGTCGGATGAGACTCTGCGAGATACCATTCGGAATGCATGGAACGTTCCCCGGAAAGGAGATACGCCGACAGGGAGGTACGCTTTGGGAGAAGGCTGGGCTGGTATGCCATTGCACGGGCAATGAAGCCGGAGGTCATCATCGAAACCGGCGTGGATAAAGGCTTAAGTTCTGTCTTGTTGTGCGCTGCCCTGTTAAAGAACCGGGAAGAGGGAAAGGAAGGCAGGTATTACGGAACTGACATTAACCCGCAGGCGGGGTATTTTATGGAAGGGCCGTACAGGGAAGTCGGGGAAATCCTTTACAGCGATTCTCTTGAAAGTTTGTCAGGAATCCGCGGGAAGATTGATCTGTTCATCAATGACAGCGACCATTCAGCCGACTATGAGTACCGGGAATACCAGGCCATTCAAGGGCTTATCACCGACAGAACAATTATCCTGGGAGATAACGCTCATTGCACCAGTAAACTGGCAGATTTCTCCAGTGAAACGGGCAGAAGCTTTATTTTCTTCCAGGAGATTCCCATGGATCACTGGTACCCGGGTGCCGGAATCGGTATATCATTCCTTCCCTGATTTCCCGGGCAGCCTGCCATATATATAGTAGGCGGCACTACCAACCATAAGCAGGAGGATCAGCCAGGAGCCCATAAGGGATATCTTCTCTCCTTTTTCGTAGGGTTCAAAGACAAAGGAGAGGACGACTTCGTGTTCCCCAGCATCCACCGGCAGGGCACGTAATACATAGTTAGCCCTGAGCAGGGGAGCAGGCTCCCCGTCAATGCTTGCCCGCCAGCCTCCTTCATAGTAAATATCGGAGAATACCACCAGGGATTTCTGGTCCAGCGAAAGCTTATAGGTCATCCGGTCTGGCCGGTACTCCGTGAGCACAATACTCCCGGTCGGATTCGCATGCCTGAGATCGTCAGAAAGATAGGCTTCAAACCTTCTGTCCACTACGGCCTCCCTCCTGAGATCTGTATTGCCGAGAGCCAGGTATTCCTCATCGGCATTCTCCACCAGCCTGTAGTCGTTCACCAGCCAGCCGTGACCCATGGCATGGGGATTCCTGAGGGGCTGGGATGCAGGATTCAATATGAAATACTTGGTATTGAGCATATTCAAAACTTGCTGGGAAGCAAGTGCCGAGTCCACCTGCATCTGGGTGGGTTGTGTATTCAGGACGCTTATGATGTTCTGCAGGCCCTGTGAGAGGTAGATATCAATCAGTTCCTGGTACCTCCGCATCTTAATCCCATGATATCCTCCGATGGACTTATGGTGATAGGAAGTGGTTCCATCTGCCCAGGGATTCACAGTTAGGTTAACCACCCTGTAATGGATGTCCGGATCCTTAAGAATGATCGCATCAGCCTTTGAGGTGGCCATTGTGTTTTCCTGCTCCCTTTTGCTGACGAAATTATCCTTATTTAGATACCGGCGGTCGACGGTCCACAAGTCCACGGTAATCAGCAGCGCCAGCCCTGCCAGGAACCAGGTCAGTTTCAGTTTTTTGTTGGCATAGAACCAGGTCAGGCCAAATGCCAGTGAAATCAGTATAAAGCTGCGCATGGCATCGTGCCTGAACAGGTGGATCCTGGCAGCCTCCAGCTCATCCATGAATTGTCTGAATTGGGAGGCATACTGGGGATTGGCACCGGCGAGTTGCTGGTTGAAGATCTGCTGTTCCTGGGAAGTAAAGAAAGGGAATATCCCGGGGAAGAGGAAAAAGAGAAGGGAGAGCCCCCCGGTTAGTGAGAATGCCACCAGAACCTGCTTCTTATGCTGAATAAAAAGTCCGGGTTCCTTCAGAATGCGGTCGACCATCAGGAAAGCCATCAACGGGATATTGAAGCAGACGATCACAAGTGTCATCTCCACGGTACGGAACTTATTATAATAAGGTACATGGTCGAGGAAAAAATCGGAAAGTGCCGGGAAGTTGTTACCCCAGGCCAGCATGATGGAGAGCATACTGCTGATGAGGATCCACCAGCGCATGGGGCCTTTGATCAGGATCAGTCCCAGTACAAAGAAAAAGACCGTGATGGCCCCTGAATAGTTATCTCCCGCTGTGGAGGCTTTGGCTCCCCAGTACTGGTTCTGACCTGCGATGGTCTCCCTGAGTTGCGGGCTTACCTTTTCCATTGCTTTCTTATTTTCTCCCATCGCAGCTGTCTTTCCTCCTGTCATGTAGGGGATCATCAGGGAGAAAGTTTCAGCTTTGCCATAACTCCAGCTAAGGGCATAATCCTTGTTCAGACCGGTAGTCTGGTTTTCCTGATTAATGGTTAGTTCGGGTTCTCCCCGCATGCTTTGTTTGGAGATTTCGTAATTGACCCACAGGCTTGAAAAATTAGGCAGAACAGCCAGGATGGCTGCCGCCAACAGTACCCCGGAGGCAATCAGGAACTTTCTGACCTGCTTTTCCCGAATGGCAAATATACCTTTGGTTGCCACGATGATCAGGGAAGTAAGCAGAAGGTAGTAAGTGATCTGAAGGTGGTTGGTGTACAATTCCAATCCCAGTCCGACCATGAAAAGGATGCCGCCACCCAGGTACTTCCCCCTGTAGGTAAGCAGAATCCCCGCCACCACGAGGGCCATATAGGCAATGGCGTATGCCTTGGCAATATGACCGGGTTGAAGGATAATCAGGTTGTAGGATGAGAGGGCAAAGGCAATGGCCCCGATGGCACTTACCCACGGAGAGAGCCTGAGGGAAAGCAACAACACATAGAAGCAGATCAGGTATACAAAGAGAATCGCCACCGGGTTTCTCATGGCTATCCCAAGTCGGACAACCTTTGAAAACTCTCTGAAAATGGTAGTTTTACCTCCTGTCGGGGCCACATGAAAGGCCGGCATTCCCCCAAAAAGCGAGTTGGTCCATTGGGAGTATTCGCCCGTCTCTTCATGGAATTTGGTTAACTCCTGTTTCATCCCGTCATACTGGGTCATGTCGTGCTGAGACAAAACCTTACCGTCCAGAACGGGGCTCATGTAAGCAATTCCCAGGGCCAGGAAAGCAAGAATGATGATCAGATGGGTCCTGGAAAACGAGGCCAGGGATGCAATCAGGGCTTTTTTCATAATCTGAGGTTTATGATGTAATATTCTCAAATAGCTTACGCATGCTCACTTTTTCACTGATCATTTCACCCAGTTTTGTCCATTGGATCCGCTCCTGCTCCATGGTGTCCCTGTAACGGATGGTGACCGTGTCATCTTCCAGGGACTGGTGGTCGACCGTGATACAGAAGGGGGTCCCGATGGCATCCTGCCTCCTGTAACGTTTCCCGATGGAATCCTTCTCTTCATACTGGCAGTTGAAATCAAATTTCAAATGATTCATGATCTTGCGGGCCATTTCAGGCAGACCATCCTTTTTGGTCAGCGGGAATACAGCCAGTTTAACCGGGGCCAGAACCGGGGGCAATTTCAACACCACCCTTGAGTCGGTTGAACCATCCTCCTTGGGAAGTGTCTCCTCCTGGTAGGCCGCGGAGATGACCTGCAGGAACATACGGTCTACACCAATGGAGGTTTCCACGACAAAAGGAACATAGGTTTTATTGGTTTCGGGATCAAAATACTGCATTTTCTTCCCTGAATACTCCTGGTGACTTCCCAGGTCAAAATCGGTCCGGGAGTGGATTCCCTCCACCTCTTT
>JAWOHR010000191.1:0-3819 GCA_046485075.1 Bacteroidales bacterium | reverse complement strand
GGAATGGATTTTGAAACCGCACTGTCATTTTGAAATCCCCATGTGAAGGCAGATTGTAAAGAGAACAGGCCATCCGGATAGGTAAAATCATAAATATTCGCCCCTGTAACCACAAGGGTTAAAAAATTGAGCGAGTCAGATACGGCCCATTGGGTATAGCCAACGTAACTGCTGCCCCATCCGGCAACCGTGCCGTCGGACCAGGGCTGTTCCCTGATCCATTTTAGCGTTTCCAAACCGTCTACCCGTTCATTAATAAATGGATAGAATTCCCCCCCCGATTTATACCGGCCCCTGCAATCCTGAACCACAACTGCAATATTAAAGAAGCCAAAAGCTTTCCCCATCCATTTTTCAGCGTATTTGCCATAGGGAGTCCGGACCAGTACCGTGGGACACCTCTTTCTGGTTTTCGGCAGGTAAACATCGGTACTGAGCAGAACCCCGTCGGTCATCGGTATATTCAACTCCTGGTACCTTTGGGCAGCATCTCCCTCTTTGATTTTATCAGGCGACTGAGTATAACCTGAGGCCATGAAAGCAAGGAATAGTGAAAATAGAGCAAGACGAACCATAACTTTTTAGAAAAAAGAGACTGCAGGTACTTTTTTTCAAAGTTTCCTGCAGCCTCCGCTATTGATTAACCACACTACTAAACATCAAAAAATCATTCCTTGGGGACAAAGGTAAGATGGTACAGCCATGTGGGAAGGTTACCTGAACCGGCTGGATCTGCCCAGTATGCACAAACGAAAAGTGCAACATTCAGACTTTCATTGGTAATAGACTTAATGATGAACTTTCGTGTAGTTGGGAAATCCAGCACGCCAAAGTAGGCTCCTTCGGAAAGAGATACCCAGTTCATTCCGCTGAAGGTAACGTTCGCGTGTACAGCAGGCACCAGAGTATCAAGAGGATTCAGAACAGCGTCAACCACAAGGTCCTCCTGATGAAAGGTCCACGTTGAGCTTTCAGGAGCTGTATACGACGATTTGTTGAGCCCATACAGGTTGTTCTCCATCGTATATAATAACACCTCCCCGCCATAAAAGCCAAAAAGAGTTGCCGTTAATGCGGTGTCGTTGACCAGATCTACTTCATAACTGCCGTCATGATAGAAGGTAAATTCATTGTCGTACTCAGACCCCATTCCAATCAGATCAAGGACATTATCCGCCAAACCAACAAAAAGGAACATCCCGGGATCAACTGCACTCCCCCCATCGGTTTGTGCATTATAGATCCTGTTTAACACCCATGTTTTTCCATTGGTGGCCGCTGCACCTCCTGAGAGCATGTTTTTAAGGTCTTCAGCCGAAGGTGAAATGGTCAGGGTTTGTACCCTTGAATCTGTCCCTCCGGGACCTGTTGCTGTCAGGGTAACTTCATATTCACCGGCTTCAGTATACGCATATACCGGATTAGCTTCAGTACTTGTTCCTCCGTCACCGAAATCCCATGTGTAACTGTCTGTATTGGTAACAACGGATGTAAAAGTAACGGTAAAGCCTTCCGCTACATAGGTGAAGCCGGCCGACGGCGGATCCTTCTCACAGGAAGTGAATCCGATTAGAGTAACCAGGATTGCCATGCACACAAATAATAAACCCTTTTTCATATTTTTAAATTTTAGTTTGAAGTTGGATCATCTGAAGAACCATTTCTTGAAATAGAACTTTGTACTGAGAGTAAAAATATGCTTAATCGTTTAAATTGTCAAATATTTTAATCACTATTTTCTTGTTTATATCATCCTACCGATGAGAATATGTAGGTAATACCCTAATAAATAGATTAATAGATAATAAGGATATCTTTTATAAAGCGTAATAGAATATCTGTAGGATGAATCATTTTGATTGATTTTATCACTTTAGCATCCATAAATTATGCTGGTTTGCCCAATACAACGAATTCTACTCACTATGTTCATTTAATCGATTAAATAAACAAGCAACCATCAATCCATAGCTTTCCGGGTCATTTAAACCCACAAAACATCTGATTTTAAATGGATGACTGAGGCAATATGGAAAGGATATCCTGCTCCATGGAACCTGGAGCGGCCGTGGGGGCAAACCTTTTAAAGGGTAAACCGTCGGGGGTGATCAGGAATTTTGTAAAGTTCCATTGAATCTTTTTCCCAAGTTTTGCGGGGAGTTGATCTTTCAGGTACCTGAAAACCGGGTGAGTCTCCTTACCGTTCACCATGATTTTTTCTGTCAGTTGAAAGGTGACCCCGAAATTCACCTGGCAATGCTGCTCCACCGTATCGTTGGATTCGGGCTCCTGGCCCAGGAACTGGTTACATGGGAATCCAATGATCACAAGGCCCTGATCCCTGTATTTCTGATGAAGGTTTTGGGAAGCTCTTTTCCCTGGGGAGTCCTGGCATGCAGTTCATAAAAGTGATTCATGATTCAAATTTTTAAATCCCGTGGTGAATAAAATTCTGAAGTTCACTGATTTTTTCAGGTAATTTAAACCTGCCGCCATAAAAAGTAGTTACGGTGCTTGAAGAATTGTCTTCCACACCACGTGAGGATACACAGAGGTGCCTGGCATCAATAATAACAGCCACATCACTGGTGTTCAGAATTTCCATCAATTCGTGAGCAATCTGGTTCGTAAGACGCTCCTGAACCTGCGGGCGTTTGGCATAATACTGAACGATCCGGTTCAATTTAGATAATCCAATTACTTTTCCGGATGAAATGTAGGCCACATGGGCCACTCCCATAATGGGTACAAAATGATGCTCACAATTGGAAAAAAGAGTAATGTTCTTCTCAACCAGCATTTGATTGTATCGATATTTATTGTCAAAGAGTGCCGCCTTGGGTTTATTTTTTGGATTCAGTCCTGAAAAAATCTCCTCCACATACATTTTGGCAACCCTTTGAGGAGTCCCTTTAAGTGAATCATCCTTCAGATCCAGACCCAGAATGTCCATGATTTCTGCAAAATGTCCGGCAATCCTGTATTTTTTTTCCTCATCAGACATTTCAAATGCATTGGGTTTCATCGGGGTCTCCAGACCGGTAAAGAGATGTTCATCCCCGATTTCATCATGTGTGAATCCATTTATCTTTTGTTGCAGCATGATCTATATTGTTTAAAGAATTAATCTAAACATTAAACATAATTTAACCAATAATGTTCAGAAGTGGATTTGCCTGTGAGTAATTTTCAAACAATTCTGATCCTGGCCTGTTTCCTTCAAAACCGGCTAAAATGAAAAAGTTATATTTGCTGCTTTCACTTTTTGGTGGATCTATCACAGTGACCGGTCAGCAAATCAAAATAAACGCGGAAGTGACCATGCTTGCCCTTGGCGATTCCTACACCATTGGTGAGAGTGTGGATGTTTCCGGCAGATGGCCCCACCAGTTTATGGATGAATTAAGAAAACTTGGGGTATCAGGAATGTATCCGGATTACATTGCCACTACCGGGTGGACTACCCAGAGGCTGATCCAGGCGGTCAGATGCAGGGTCGATGAGGGGAAAACTTATAACCTGGTATCCATATTAATTGGTGTAAATGATCAATACCAGGGAATTCCCATCGCCTCGTATGAGCCCGAACTTAGAACGCTCATCGATTTGGCGCTGAGTTTAGTGCATCAGGACACATCAAGGGTTTTTATGCTTTCCATTGCCGATTATGCCTACACACTATATCGCTTGGCTTTAATCTTTTTGTTGATCCATCTACGTCTACCAAAACTCCACTGCTCAAGGGATCTGCGGTACCATCTTTCAATCTAAGCTGGTAATACATCAGTTCTCTTCCGTCATCAAATTGCAGACTGAACC
>JAWOHR010000183.1:0-9386 GCA_046485075.1 Bacteroidales bacterium | reverse complement strand
GGAGGGACTGCCTGCCAGTTCATTCTGCACCGATGACTGGCCGAGAATTACAGAATAGTGCTCAGTGGTCAGGGCAAAGTGCTCAGTGGTCAGGGCACAGTGCTCAGTGGTCAGTGAAAAGTGCTCAGTGGTCAGTGAAAAGTGCTCAGTGCGGAAATTTTTATGAAAGCAGCTTAAAATCAAGGAATAATACCCATGATAAGAAGGATACTCTCACTTTCTGTCGTGTTATTTACACTCTTTTGTTTCAAGGGTTGTAATGATTCAAAGGATTCAAATTTAAGTCAGCTTAGAGCGGGTTTTGTAACTCCACCCCCTGAGTCAAGGCCAAGGGCCTTATGGGACTGGGTGGATGGTAATTTCTCCCTGGAGGAGATTACCAGGGAGATGGAGGAGGCTTCCCGGATGGGTATGGGAGGCTTTGACATCTGGGATGTGCGGAGTGTGGTGGATGAAGACAGCATCATGCCCGCGGGTCCGCCTTTCATGGGTGATGAATCAGTGGAGGCCATTTGTTTTGCGATTCATGAGGCCGAACGTCTGGGCCTGGATCTGGGATTGATTATTGCAAGTGGATGGAATGCCGGCGGAGCCTGGACCTTACCTGAACACCAGACCATGGGATTATTCTCTTCAAGTCTGGATATAACCGGGCCGGGCCGGATTGAGGCAAACCTGGCTTTCCCCGGGCTTCCTGCAATGGCAGGCAAAGAAGGCCGGAAGTTTAAAGCGATGATCCCCATGGGCGACAATGGTTTGCCGGAGTATTACAGGGAAGTGGCACTCATTGCCTATCAAATGGATTCAGATGGGCTTATTGAATCAGATGTGATTGATCTTACCGAATACATGGATTCATCGGGCAGCCTTTCCTGGGAGGCGCCTCAGGGCTCCTGGAAATTGGTGCGTTACGTTTGCACCAATACGGGACAACCGATGATCTCCAGCACTCCCAATTCAGGGGGACCCATGATCGACCATTTCAATGCTGAAGCCAGTGAAAGGCACATTAACTTCTTCATCGATCGTTTGGAGGAGAGACTTGGCATACCCATAGGGGAATCGGGACTCAGCTACTTTTATACCGACAGTTATGAAGTTCAGGGCCAGCTCTGGACTCCGGAGATGACCGCAGAGTTTGAAAATCGCATGGGCTACAGCATGCTTCCTTACCTTCCCGTTCTGGATGGCAGAATTGTAAAAGACAATAATACTACTTCAAGATTTCTCTATGATTACAGGAGGGTACTGTCGGATTTAATCATCGAAAACCACTATGCCCGTACCCGCGAGATCTGTGAGGAGCATGGGGTTGGATTTGTAGCCGAGGCTGCTGGTCCCGGAATGCCGGTTCACAATTGTCCGTTCGAATCCCTTAAATCTTCCGGTTCATTGAGTTTTCCCAGAGGTGAATTCTGGCATTTACCTGAGAACACGGAATTCTGGAGAAGCTTTAAAGGTACAGAGCGGGAAAAGCACTACCTGGAGGATCTGGATGTGATTAAGGGAGTGGCGAGCGCATCCCATATTTATAACCAAAAGTTTGTGGAAGCAGAGGCTTTTACCGGCACTCATCTTTGGAATGAGGGTCCGGGCGATCTGAAACCAACTGCCGACAGGGCCTTTTGCGAAGGTCTGAACAGAATTAACTTTCATACCTGGCCGCATACTCCCGTGGAGGCAGGTACCCCGGGATGGGTGTATGCCTTCGGTACCCTGATCAATGAGCATCGCATCTGGTGGCCCATGGCCAGACCATGGATGGATTATCTTGCCCGGTGCAGCTATATGTTGCAGCAGGGCAATTTTGTGGGAGATGTACTCTTCTATTATGGTGATTCGGTTCCCAATTTTGTCCCGGCCAAACACCTGGTAGAGGGTCTTGGTGCAGGTTACGATTATGATGTATGCAACTCGGACATCCTGTTGAACAGGCTGGGGATTGAGAATGGCAGGCTCGTGTTGCCGCATGGGCAGAGTTATGCCTTGTTGTCTCTTCCTGATGAGGTATATATGCAGCCCGAAATTCTTTTAAAAATCGAGAAGCTGGTCCGGGAAGGTGCCACAGTCATCGGACCGAAACCATCAAGAAGTCATGGATTATTCAACTGGGAGGAGAGGGATCAGCAGGTGAAGGATCTTGCAGAACAGGTCTGGGGCGCCTGTGACGGAGAGCAGCTCACCTCAAATCCTTATGGTGAGGGTAAGGTATTCTGGGGCAGGGACCTGCGTTCAATCCTGGAAGACAAAGGCATTCCTGCCGATTTTGAATTTGAGGGAGCCGACCATCCTGCTGTCCTGGATTATATACACCGGCAGTGGGGCGATTTAGATATCTATTTCCTGAGAAATACAGCAGACAAACCTTTATCGGGCATTGCCACTTTCAGGCAGAATGGCAAAGCGGTGGAATTATGGGATCCTGCCTCCGGGAAAATGTATGAAGTAAGTGAGACCGGGTCTTTGGATGGGAGAACCAGGATCCCTCTCTCCATGGATGCCCATGGTTCGCTTTTCCTTGTTTTTGCTCCTGAGTTGACCGATAGCGATCATCAGGTCACCAGTGATTCCTGGATCGGGAAAAGCGGGGAGAAGAAAATTCTGGCGCAGGAAGAACTTGCTGGTGAGTGGGAAGTATATTTCCCGGAGGAATCGGCCGGGATAGGTGAAACTATTTTTGATTCGCTGGTTTACTGGAACCAGAGCAAAGAGGATGGAATCCGTTTTTTTTCCGGGATTGCCACCTATGAAAAGAGCTTTGAATGGCAGGTTCAGGCTGATCATGATAGTGTCCGTATGTTTCTTGAATTCGGTACTATTGTGGAAGTTGGACACGCCTATCTGAACGGTACTGATCTGGGAATTCTCTGGAAAAAGCCATTCAGTGCAGAAATCACCCATGCATTGAAGCCCGGAAAAAACCAGCTGAGGATTGAAGTTGCCAATACCTGGGCCAACGGGCTGGCAGGTGATGCCAGGTTGCCTGTCGGTCAGCGACGCACAAAGACCAATGTCAGACGGCTGCCCAATGCATGGACCTACCCCATGAGCAGCATCCCGAATGAAGAATATGACCTGATCGAAAGCGGTCTTGCAGGTCCTGTTAAAATGATTACTTTTAAAATCCACTAACTCATTATCCATGGTCGTTATCCACTCTTACCTCGTTGCGGTTCTCATGTGTGTCATCACCATGCTTTGCTGGGGCTCCTGGGCCAATACCCAGAAAATGGCATCTAAAAAATGGGCGTTCCAGCTCTTTTACTGGGATTATTCCCTGGGGGTACTGATCCTCTCACTGATCCTGGCCTTTACCATGGGAAGCAGCGGGGAGGAGGGCAGAGCTTTCCTGGCGGATCTTCGACAGGCCGACGGCAGGGCCATTGGTTCTGCGCTATTGGGAGGTGCCGTATTTAACATCGCCAACCTGTTAATCGTAGTGGCCATTAATATTGCAGGAATGGCTGTGGCCTTTCCTATTGGAATCGGACTGGCCCTGGTGATCGGGGTGGTGGTAAATTACCTGGCCACGCCCCTGGGTAACCCGGTCATTCTCTTTACGGGTGTGGCCCTGGTTGTGCTTGCGATTTTTCTGGATGCAATCGCCTATCGCAAACACAGCGGAGGCAGCGGAAGCATGTCGGCTACCACCAGGGGAATTGTCATCTCTGTCCTGGGAGGCATCCTTATGGGATTCTTCTACCGCTTTGTGGCCGCCTCCATGGTCACTGACTTTACCGCACCGGAGGCAGGCAAACTGACCCCCTATACAGCATCGGTGATCTTCGCGGTCGGATTGTTGCTCTCCAATTTCATCTGGAACACTTTTTTCATGTACAGGCCGGTATCAGGTGAGCGGGCCACCTACAAAGACTACTTTAAAAAGGGCGACAGGAAACTTCACATGATCGGGATTCTGGGAGGGATGATCTGGAGCCTCGGGATGACCTTCAGCATCATTGCATCGGGACAGGCTGGTTATGCAATCTCTTACGGACTGGGACAGGGAGCGACGCTCATTGCGGCATTGTGGGGTGTCTTTATCTGGAAGGAGTTTGGAAAAGCTGAAGGTTTAAAGGGAATCCTGGTTGCCATGTTCCTGCTGTTTCTTACCGGACTGAGCCTGATTATTGCTGCGCGATTGGTATAGTGTTACCCTTAAATGGATCAAACGATATGAAAAAAATTCTGGTAGTAGGAAGCTCCAATACCGACCTGATCATTAAGGTACCCGAGATTCCCCGGCCCGGAGAGACGCTGCTTGGCGGCAGGTTTATGACCTTCCCGGGGGGGAAAGGGGCCAACCAGGCCGTGGCTGCAGCCCGTGCCGGAGGAGATGTGGTTTTCATTGCCTCTGTGGGAGATGATGCCTATGGGACTGATGCGGTTAAAGCTTATAAACTGGACCACATCAATACGGAGGATATAAAGGTTTGTAAAGGAGTTCCCTCCGGGATTGCCATGATCACTATTTCGGACCGGGGAGAGAATGCAATTACCGTGGCATCCGGAGCCAATGCAGAATTGCATCCCGATGACCTGGATGAGGCTGAAGAGGCTTTTGATGAAGCTGACTATATGATTATTCAGCTTGAAACGCCACTGGAGACGGTTCAGAAAGCGATCGGTTTATGCGGAGAGTTCAACACAAAGGTGATTCTGAATCCTGCTCCTGCAGCTACATTGTCCGATGAAATTCTTTCGGGGGTTCATATCATCACTCCCAATGAAACTGAGGCTGAGCGTCTTACCGGGATTAAAGTGCAAGGGGTGGAGGAGGCTAAAAAGGCCGCAGAGGTCCTGCACAGGCGTGGTGTGAAGACCGTAATCATTACCATGGGCTCAGCAGGTGCATTCGTGTCGGACCCTGGCTCGGGACTTGAAAAGATGATTCCCGGGTTCAGTGTCGATGCCGTTGATACCACTGCAGCAGGCGATGTATTTAATGGTCAGCTCGCCGTTGCCCTTGCCGAGGGTTTTCCCATGGAAGAGGCCATCCGGATGGCCCATGCCGCAGCAGCCCTTTCGGTACAGAAAATGGGCGCACAGAGTTCAATCCCCCGAAGGGAGGAGACCGAATATTTCCTGAACAAAAAAATATAGCGATGATGAAACATTTTTTAACCCTGCTGCTCACAGCACTGCTCTTTTCCTGCACCAGCAGACCGGCAAACAATCCGCACACACCACAAACCTATCCTGCGGAGTTCACCATTTCAAAGCAGGCTTTGATGGACAAGATCAGGGGAGGCTGGGCCGGACAGGTGATCGGGTGTACCTATGGCGGACCCACCGAATTCAGATTTAATGGGACCATGATCCAGGACTATGTCCCCATTGTGTGGGATGAGACCAGAATGGAGTGGTATTACAACCATGCCCCGGGATTATATGATGATGTTTATATGGACCTGACTTTCGTGGATGTTTTTGAGAAAGAGGGACTGGACGCTCCCGCGCTGTCTCATGCCAAAGCCTTTGCCAATGCTGAATACAACCTGTGGCATGCCAACCAGGCTGCCCGGTACAATATCCTGACCGGGATAGAACCACCTGCATCGGGACACTGGAAGAATAATCCGCATGCCGATGATATCGATTTTCAGATCGAAGCTGACTTTGCAGGACTGATGAACCCGGGTATGGTCAACTCCTCCTCCGAGGTGTGCGACCGGGTGGGTCACATCATGAACTACGGGGATGGCTGGTATGGTGGGGTCTATGTGGCAGCCATGTATTCGCTCTCTTTCTATTCCAGCGACATAGGGTTTATTGTTTCTGAGGCACTCAGGACCATCCCTGAGGAGAGCCAGTTCTTCCAGTGTATCCATGATGTCATTAACTGGCACAGCCAGTTTCCGGAGGACTGGAAACGCACCTGGTTTGAGGTGGAAAGGAAGTGGTCATCCGACATCGGGTGTCCCGATGGCGTATTTCTTCCTTTCAACATCGATGCCAAGATCAACGCCGCCTACATCGTGATCGGGATGCTCTATGGGGAGGGTGATTTCGGCAAAACGCTCGATATCAGTACAAGGTGCGGACAGGATTCGGATTGTAATCCAGCCAGTGCCGGGGGAATCCTGGGCACCATTCTGGGTTATGATGCGATCCCGTCATTCTGGAAACAGGGGTTGGACAGGGTTGAGGGGATGGATTTCAGGTATACCACCCTTTCGTTGAACGACACTTACGACATGAGCTTCCGGCAGGCGCTGGGAATGATCGGCAGGAACGGGGGAGAGACCGGGACCGATGAAGTGGTGATCCCGCTCCAGGAGCCCGGGGTGGTTCAGTTTGAGAAAGCATTTGAGGGTCACTTCCCGGTGAGAATTATTAACATCGGATGGGGTGAACAAAGATTGCTATCCGGAGGTAAAACCGAATATACCTTTGACTTCGAGGGAATTGGATTTGTGATCAAAGGGGAGGCCGTGAAGGAGGATCCATCACTGAAGGAGTCCGAGTTGAAGCTGGAGGTATATGTGGATGGTGAACTTTACGAGGAGACGGTTATGCCCACCCTCTTCAGCAAACGCAAGCACGATGTGGCCTGGAAATACAATATGCCGGCTGGTCCGCATCAGGTGAAGATCGTTCTTCAGGATCCGGTAAAGGGATATGGCCTGCACCTGGGCAGTGTTCTGATCTATGGGCCTGAACCTGAGGTTTAATTTGGTTTTCTGAATGATTTCCGGTATGATCAAAGGTCTGGTTCTTCCTCTGTTGATATGCGCTTCTGTTTCCATACTGTCACAGAATCCCATTGTGCCTCCCGGTCTGTATATGGCTGATCCCACCGCAAAGGTCTGGGACGATGGCAGGCTTTATATCTATGGTTCGGTCGATGAAAGTGCGGAATACTATTGTTCTTACAAATATCATGTGCTTTCCACAGGCGACCTGGCCCACTGGACCATTCATGAGAACAGTTTTTCATCGAAAGGGGAGGGAGACCAGGTTGATTACAGTGATGCCCTGCTGTTCGCACCCGATTGTGTGGTGAAGGGAGACTCCTTCTATCTCTACTACTGTCAGCCCGATCCCACCCATGCAGAAGGGGTGGCCGTCTCTGAAAGTCCTGCCGGTCCTTTTCTGAATGGCACAGCCATAGAAACAGGCGGGCATAACCAGATAGATCCATGTCTCTTTATGGATGATGACGGACAGGCATACTACATTTGGGGTCAGACCAGTGTGAAGATGGCCAGGATGAACCCCGATATGCGCACCCCCGATCTCTCCACGTTGAACGAAAGTGTGATCAATGAGAAGGATCACTTCTTTCATGAAGGTGCCCACATGGTGAAGCGAAACGGGATCTATTACCTGTTATACGCCCACCTGGGCCGGGCCGACATGCCCACCTGCATCGGTTACTGTACCAGTCGCTCACCCATGGGCCCTTTCGCCTACGGAGGAGTGATCGTGGATAACGATCATTGTGATCCGGGTAACTGGAATAACCATGGATCTGTCATGGAGTTCGGCGGAGAGTGGTATGTGTTTTACCACAGGGCGACCCACAACAGTAAAATGATGCGAAAAGCCTGTATAGAGCCGATATCCTTCAATGAGGATGGCTCCATCGATGAAGTCCCTATGACCAGTCAGGGTGCCGGTCCTCCTTTTAAGGCGGTCTCCAGGATCCCGGCCGAACGGGCCTGCCTGCTGTATGGTAACGTGAGAATACAGATGTGTGCAGAGGATAACGAGGAGTTGGGCGGGATCAGGGACCAGGATAAGGCGGTCTTCAAATATGTGGATTTCGGAAGCGGGGTTGACTCCATTATTGTAAGGGTAAAACCGGGAACTTTTCAGGGGGGAATCAGTGTGAAGGCGGATATGCCATGGGGTCCCGGGATTGGGTATGTAAGTGTCGCTGAAGCCAACGGGGGAAAGGATTGGGTCGAAGTCTCATCGGCCGCCGAAGCGTTGGAGGGGGTTCATGCCCTCTGGCTGGTGTTCGACGGGAAAGGAGAGGAGCTCTTCTCGGTGGACTGGATTGAATTCAGGTAGGAAAATCGTGGTACCTTTCTACCGGGAGATTTGTTTATATGCATTTAAATGAGAAAAATAATGAGGCGCAGACTAATCCTGGGCTTTTTTGCCCTCTTTGTATTGCAACCGGCAATGCATGCACAGTTTCTTAAGGTTTCTGATAATGGCCGCTACCTGGTTACCCGGGAGGGTGAACCCTTTTTCTGGCTGGGAGATACCGGCTGGGAGATGCTGCACCGGCTTGACAGGCAGGAGATGGAATACTATATGAGAAACCGGGCCGGGAAGGGGTTTACGGTTATACAGGCCGTGATCGTCAGTGAATTGGAGGGACTTACCTTTCCGAATATGGAAGGAAACCTCCCTTTCGGGGATTTTGATCCCCGGCAACCCAACGAGGGTTATTTTGAACTGGTCGATTTTGCAGTGAAAAAAGCAGAAGAGCTCGGTCTTGTTCTGGCCCTCCTGCCCACCTGGCATAGCTGGGTTCTTCCGGGATCGCACCCCCTGGTGAATGAGGTGGCCGTATTTAATGAAGAAAATGCATACACCTATGGTAAATTCCTGGGAGAAAGGTACAGGGATGCTCCCAACGTGGTGTGGATTCTTGGCGGTGACTGGCCGGCCGGTCCGCAAATAGACCTTTGGAATGCCATGGCGAAAGGGTTGGAAGAGGGGGATGAGGGGAGTCATCTGAAATCCTATCATCCCAGGGGGCAACAGACCAGTTCAACCTGGCTGCACCACAGCGATTGGCTCGATTTCAATATGATACAAACGGGACATATGGCTCCCTCGTTTCCGGTTTACGACTGGATTTTCAATGACTACTCCCTTACACCACCCAAACCTGTTATTAACGGAGAACCTGCCTACGAGGGTATCGGGATCTGTTTTAACCCGGTGAACGGGCGACATGACGATTACGAGGTTCGGAAACAGGCCTATTGGTCGGTCTTTGCAGGCGCCTTCGGCCATACGTATGGCAACAACAACATCTGGCAGATAAACCGGGATGACGGGAAGGGCAGGATATGGCCCGATAAAACATGGGACGAAGCCCTGGAGGATCCGGGAAGTGGCCAGTTGGGCCATTTGAGGGCGCTGATGGAATCCCGGCCTTTCCTGACCCGTTTCCCCGACCAGGGAATCCTTACCGGGACTCATCCCTCCCATGCTTCCGATCACGTGCAGGTGTGCAGGGATGGCACGCCCGGTGAAAATGATGCCAGCTTTATCATGGCTTACCTTCCCTATATCAGCGGTGCAATCGTGAGTACCGCGGCCATTCCAGGAGAAAAGCTGAGAATCTGGTGGATCAATCCCGTCAACGGTTATGCCTTCCCACAGGGGATTATTGAAAATAGAGGAACCTTTGAATTTAG
>JAWOHR010000171.1:0-14283 GCA_046485075.1 Bacteroidales bacterium | reverse complement strand
TCAAAGCAACAGGTGACGGAAGTTTTACTGTATCGGTCGACCTGGATGAACCGCTTCCGGATGAATGGTGCGACAGGGCAGGATTTAACCTGGAACTATTCCCGGGCGACCTGTTCGGGAAATCTTACCTGATGGATGGTACCTCGGGGATATTTATGGATCAGCCGGTGGGGTCTGTGCAGGAATTTGATGGAGAACTGCTGACCGGACCGCTGGCCACCGGAAGATCCCTGGTCATTGCGCCTGAACTTGATCTGCAACGCGTTGTTATCAAATCTCAATCGGAACCGATTGAATTGTGGGATGGACGCACCAACCATAACAACGGCTGGTACATCGTTCGTAGTCCAATCACCAAAGGTGCCACCAAGGGCGCAGTCCGATGGACCATTACCCCTAACACCGTGAAGGGATGGAAATACGATCCGGTGATCCAGGTTTCACAGCTTGGTTATCACCCCAACCAGGAGAAAAAAGCAATCGTTGAGCTGGATGCAAGGGAAACCCCTTTGCCAGAATTTAAATTATTCAGACTTGGTGAAGAGGGTCGTGAAATGGTTATGGAAAAGGAGACCAGGTTATGGGGTGAGTTTCTAAGGTATAAATACGCTACCCTCGATTTTTCTTCCATTGATGAACCAGGAATTTACCAGGTTGCCTATGGCGATAAGCTTTCACATGCATTCCGGATTGATAAGGATATTTATGACAAAGGAACCTGGCAGCCGACACTGGAGTACTACCTGCCCGTGCAGATGTGTCACATGAGGGTAAATGAAAAATACAGGGTATGGCACGACCTGTGTCACATGGACGATGCACAAATGGCGCCTCCAACCCCCTTCCACTTTGATGGTTACCAGCAGGCAGAGGAGAACCATACCCAATATCATGCGGGGGAGGTGGTTCCGGGACTGAACCAGGGCGGATGGCATGACGCAGGAGACTATGACCTGAGGGTGGAGTCCCAGTCAGGGACTGTATGGCTGCTGGCTAAAATGATTGAAGAGTTCGGTCTCGACCATGATGCTACAATGATCGATTTTGAGAGACACCTTGTAGAGATACACCAGTCCGATGGAATTTCCGATGCCATACAACAAATCGAACACGGACTTGCGACCATCCTGGGAGGATATCGTTCCCTGGGCCGTCTATATCGTGGGATCATCTGCTCTGACCTCAGGCAATATGTGATGCTGGGTGATGCTGCATCCATGACCGACAACCTCCCCGGCAACAAAGACGACCGCTGGGTATTTACAGAACAGAATCCCCGCCGTGAATTGCAGGTGATCCAGGGTCTGGCTGCCGCATCCAGGGTTCTTAGAGAGTCCAATCCGGAATTGGCGAAGGAGTCACTTGAAACTGCCATTGCGCTCTGGGAAGGGATCTCTGAAATAAAAGGGCTCTCCTCACAAAAGGTGGTCGCCCTGACCGAGTTAATTCTATCCACTCAAAATCCGGCCTACACCGATGCGCTCGTTGAGATGAAGGCTGAAATCCTGAAGTCTTTACCTCGTTGCGGATGGGCCATCGGAAGTGTGATCAAATATATCGATGATCCTCTTTTTAAGAGCGATATTCATACAGCGGTAAAGGCTTTCCAGGAGGATCTGAAAAAACAGCAGGAAGCCGATTCACCCTACGGGGTTCCCTATAAGCCCGACATCTGGGGAGCAGGCTGGAATATCCAGCGATTCGGTGTGGAACAGTATTTCTATCATAAAGGATGGCCTGAACTGGTGCCTACCGAGTTCTTTGAACATGCACTGAATTTCATCCTTGGGGTCCATCCGGGACCCAACAACGCGTCATTTGCTTCGGGGGTGGGATCCAATTCCATTAAAGTAGCCTATGGGGTCAACCGGGCTGACTGGTCGTTCATACCTGGCGGAGTGGTCTCAGGAACTGCCCTGATCCGTCCCGACCTTCCTGAACTCAAGACCTGGCCATTTTTCTGGCAACAAACTGAATATGTAATGGGTGGCGGTGCCACCAATTTCATGTTCCTGGTTATGGCTGTTAATGAATTGTACAATCCACCTTTGTAGTTAAACTGCCCCTGCCACGGGTATCAAACGAACGCAGGGAGATGATTCCGGTTGCCTCAACGGGACCTTCATAAACAGGCGAATCCGCAAGAGGTTCCGACCCGTCGGTAGTATACCGGATGAACAATCCCGGAAAATCTACATTGGCTAGAAGCCGGCCCTGCTGTACGACAGCACCAGGGGGAGGTAAACGGTAGTTGTATCCTCCAAACAGATGGTCGAGTCGCGGCATTTCACGATACCCGATGGTATGGGCAAATCCGCTCCAGTCCCTGTTAATGGCATCCATCCGTTTATCCCTTTCCGGAATATCTCCCCATTCAGCCTGTCCGGCCCAGGCCCTTTCAGCCAGTCCCAACATCTTAGGAAGATAATAGTACTCAAGCATTTCTTTGCCTTTGAGGGTCTCGCTCCACAGGGGTCCTTCAAGTCCGGAAATATTCTTCCGTGCAGTCACCTCCAGCTTTTCCATTCCCGCAAAACTGGTTTCGGGGTCAATGGGCCTGTTGTAGCGATCTGTCAGGGTTGTATTGAATACATTAAACGGGGCAAAAGTAAATGCCCGACGGGTGTTCACAAAACCTCCCCAGTATAGTCCGGGTTCAGAGGGATGGTGGTTATAGGCCAGGTCCATATAAAAATGGTCCACATTGCAAAGAATTACCGGAAATCCTGCATTGGCGACCCGGTTGCCCAAATCGAGAGAGTTTCCAAGTGAGTTCCATATGTAGGGAAGCATCCCTTTTCCCGCAAAATCGGGGTTTGGAACCCATTTCCCCTCTTTGTTTTTTATCAATGCAATCTCCTCCCATCCGGCCATGATCAATCCTTTTTCAGAAAGCATCCCGAGCAGACGACCCTCAAAATAGGTCTGTAACCCGGACGGCCCGTCGATCTCGGGATGGGAATTAAGAAAATCACTACAAAGGGGTGAACCGGTCCAGGAATTGGCCGGAACCTCATCCCCTCCGGTATGAATTACCTTCAGTTCCAAACCTGCATCTTTATACATTCCGGCCAGTTCATCCACCACCTTTTCGAAAAAAAGAAAGGGGGCTTCTTTGCAAACGCATGATACATTATCATTGAAGTTTTGAGCTGAATTATAGACCGAGTGGTCATCCGGATCGGTAAGCCGGTAGAGATTGGCTTCCTCCATCCTCCCCTCACCCTTCAATCTTTCATACCTGGCTTCCATGGCAAAAATAGCCGCCCTCGCATGACCGGGGAAATTGATTTCAGGAATCACCTCCACATGATGGTTCGCGGCAAACTTCAGCAACTCCACGAAATCCTCCCTTGTCAAATACCCGCTTCCCATGCCCTCCTCAGGATTGGGAAAGGGACCCGATCCGTAGGCAGGTATGAGACGGTCTTTGCCATCCCGCGTATGACCTCTGAAACCTCCCAAATCAGTAAGTTCGGGCAATCCAGGAATCTCCAGTCTCCATGCCTCATCATTGGTAAATGAAAGGTGAAGCTTGTTCAGTTTGTAAAAACCCATCACAGTAATCAGTCGCCTTACAGATTCAGGTTTATGATAGTTTCTGGCTATATCCAGCATCATTCCGCGGTAATGGAATGCTGGTGAATCAGTGATCTCGGTACAATTTAACTCAAGTTTTATTTGAGGCTTTTTCCAAAATTCAACCGGAACCATGGCAAGCAGGCTTTGGATTCCGTAAAAGAGTCCAGCTGCATCTCCACCTTCAATATGGACGCCTGCCCCTTCGACCACTTTTAGTTGATATCCCTCCCTGGACCCCGATTTTGACAGGGAGAGATTGATCAGGTTCGTTCCCTCTCCATGGCCTGGTACCATTCCCGGTCTTGTTCCCATCACCTTTTCCAGCATATCGGCCAGGTACCCGGCTTCATTTTCAAGCCCCTTCTGGTAACGGATGACCAGGCCGCTCATAAGAATCTCGGCACCTTTGCAGGGTTTTATTACAGCCGGAGTTGGGATGATCTTTTCAATCTCAGAAGGATTCAGCTTCTCAAGTCCGGCATTCTGCTGAAAGAGCCATGCTGCATCGGGCAGAGGAATCCCACCTGAAGGAGGAAAGATCATCTCCATGGGCGGGAAGGGTTTTATATCAAAATGCTGAATGGCAGCAACCTCTTCTTCCCCGCTCTTCGGATTTTCAAATACTATATAAAACCCTGCAGGAGCCTCCACCTCCTTGATCAGGCTACCCGGCTTTTGGTAGGCAATTTCTACCTGTTCACCAGGCCCAAGCACAAAACCTTTCCCTGGTGAGATCCGGATCAGGTCCCCGTTCATATGAGTGATGATTACATTTCCGGTAACAGAATGATCAATGACTCCCTTCCCCATCTGACTAAAGTATATGTTCCAGTTGGCATCGCTAAGTGATTGTTCTCCTGTATTTTTTAGAATAAAAATCGCACTATAATATCCTTGCTCCGGATTGTTCCCTACAAATTCCCAGGAGAGATAAAGGTCATCCACGGATGGATGGCCCTGTTTATCGGAAGGGCCACAGGAAGAAAGAAATAGTGCAGCCATTAGTAAGAAGATTGTTTTTCTCATCAGTCGGATTGGATTTATTTAGTAGATTAGTCACCACTAAAACTACTAAATGATTCCAAAATATACATCATAAAACGGATTACGCCGGTAACATTTTCAGTGTAACTTCGTATAAACCAAGATACTTCTGAAACAACTAACCCAATGAATGATACCCCTAACCAGATTTTTCAGCCCATAAACGATCCCATTCAGCCACATACCCAATTAAGCGCATGCATTGAAATCCTCGGATTCAGCGAAATGGTGGCCCATGGAGAGATTGATAAAATCCAGGTTTTTTATGAACATATCGGGCAGGAGATTTATAGCGCCCGTAAAAAAAACTATTCATGGGGTTTCAGGGTAATCGAACCGCAATTCCTCAACTTCTCGGAACGTATGATCCTGGTTTCAAGACTCTATGATGAGGAGACCCTTGCCGATCTGAACAGTGTGGTTTTTAAGCTGTTTATAGAATTCAATAATATTATTCTCTCCATGGCGTTGAATTTGCATATACCCATCAGGGGGATGATCCGGATCGGTGAAACCTTCAGGGGTGCAGTCCGTTCCCGCAAACCCGCCGTAATTTCAGGAAAAGATCCGCTTATTCTCTCCGATCTTCTGAAGGTTTTCTCCATCAATGAGATCTTTCCCAACGGCTTTTCCGAGGGGCTGATCCCGGCAGTGGATGTTCCATTCCATTTTGGTGCGGGTATCAGTCAGTCATTTTGTGAGATCAACCGTCTTGAATCGATAGGAATTTTCATGCCTGTTGAATCCAATCAGATGAACATAGCCGATGTGACCATTCTTTCCAATATGATGGCAGAAACGAAAATAAATGGGGGAAAAATTTATGCCTGTAACTGGAAAGAATGGATAAATGAACGATCCGACTGTTCTATTGAACCAATCATGGCTTTTGTTGAAGCAGAAGCTGCCAAACCTTCAGGAGCGCATGTTAAAAAATGGCAGAGCCTGGTTGATTACTCAGTCAATCTTTAGAATTGGTTTAAATAATTATTACAAGCGTCACAGGCTTGAATAAAAAAGCAAAAATCGCTTTCTTTACCCGACCTGATTCATGACACGAAAAATAAAACCATTCGGAAGATTCCTGTTCCTTGCGGGAGTAATATTAACAGCCCTTTTGATTTTTCTTGGAAATAAAGCCATAGTGAAAACATCGGCTGATGATTATTGTGAATCGTGCCACATCCACCCCCACTCCACCCAGAGCTGGAAACTCTCCACCCACTACGACAATAAGAGGGGGATCCGTGTTCATTGCGTGGATTGCCACCTTCCGCCCCACGGTGAAGGATACCTTCCCCAAAAGGTCAGGACCGGTATCAGGGACGTTTGGGGCAAATGGTTTAAGGATCCGGAAAGTCTGAATTGGGAAGCTAAATCCCAGATCGATCATGCAAAGCTTCATACCTTTGAAAGCGCCTGTATCCATTGCCACCAGAATAATTTTCCGCTTGGACTTAGCAAGGACGGACTCGACGCTCATCTTTATTACGAGCGCCAGGAGGGTGCCCTGCACTGCATCAACTGCCACATCACGGTGGGGCACTACGACCCCAACAGACTGCATGCAAAGAATGCCGATTTTGGTATCACTGAAACTGTTGATGAAAAGATCTATACCGAACCCGGTATCATGGAAGGATTCAGCAATTTCACCGAATATATCCCCGGATCAAGCGTAAGCTTTGAAATGGTTGCCATTCCCGGTGGAACTTTCCGCATGGGCAGCCCGGAAGAAGAGCCCTTCAGGAGAGAGAATGAAGGCCCCGCCGCCGATGTAACCATCAGCCCGTTCTATATGGCCAGAGTAGAAGTCACCTGGAATGAATACCTGACATTTTTCAAACAGACCGGGGCGCAGGGGAAAACAGCCGATGCCTACCTTAACGTGAACACAGGCGATGTAGACGCCATATCAGGGCCCACGCCGCCATGGGGAGCACCGGACCAGGGATGGGGTAAAGGGAACATGCCAGCCATTACCATGACACACTATGCAGCTGAGATCTACTGCCAGTGGCTTACAAAAATCACCGGTAAAACCTACAGGTTACCCACCGAGGCCGAATGGGAATATGCAGCCAGGGGAGGAACTCTCACTCCCTATTTCTTTGAAGGAGACCCCAAAAAATATGTCGACAAGGGAATCAGGAACAAAATTCTGGGAGTAGACACAACCGTGATCAATGGTTTCATCAACTATGCCGAAAACAGCGGAGCCCGGCCAACCGTAGCAGGATTAAAGGGAGAGAATCCTTTTGGGCTCGTAAATATGCTGGGGAATGTGGCTGAGTTTTGTTCGGACTGGTATGCTGAGGATGCTTTTTCACCTCCCAGCGGAGAGGAACATGTGGTAAGAGGAGGATCCTTTCGTGATGGGGCAGAAAATGTCCGATGTGCATCCCGGGAGGCTACCCGAAGCGTCCAGTGGTTAAAAACCGATCCACAGATCCCTAAAAGTATCTGGTGGTATTCCGATTGTATCCATGTGGGATTCAGAGTAGTTTGTGAAACTACTGAACCTGAATTGTCAGAATAATTGTTACATTGTCAAAACCAATTTCTAATTATAAATCATCCACGTATGAACCCTTCCAATAAAACCAGCAGGCGGAGTTTTCTTGAAAAATCTGCTATCGGTGCCATCGGCATGATCGGTGCCAGTCAAATTATTAAATCCTGTGCAACAGGAGAGACCCCCGGCAAAGTAACTGAACCCGTCATACTTGCTGCGGCAGAGGATGGACAACCGATCAGGGCTGGTGTCGTAGGTTGCGGCGGACGGGGCTCCGGTGCAGCAATCGATTTTCTGAACGCAGGTCCCAACCTGAGTATCGTGGCCATCGCAGATGTATTCCAGGACAGAATTGACGATATTCGAAAAAAACTGAAAGACGAGAAAAGCGTTGAAGTTGCCGATGCCAACTGCTTCACAGGTTTTGATGCTTATAAAAGGCTCCTGGAGGTGGATCTTGATATGGTAATCCTGGCCACTCCCCCCTATTTCCGCCCTGAACATTTCCAGGCATGTGTGGCTGCACGCAAACATGTTTTCATGGAGAAACCCGTTGCCGTTGACCCTGTGGGGGCCCGTGCTGTCATGGCCGCATCCAAACAGGCAGAAGCCGCAGGTTTATGCGTGGTTACAGGAACACAACGCAGGCACTCATGGAATTATAACAATGTTCTGGCCCGGGTCAATGCAGGCATGATCGGTAAAATTGTCGCTACCAATGTATACTGGAACCAGTCCAAATTGTGGCATCGTGAAAAGCAACCCGCATGGACCGAAATGGAGTTTATGCTAAGGGACTGGGTGAACTGGACCTGGTTATCGGGTGACCATATTGTGGAGCAGCATGTTCACAATATCGATGTGAGCAACTGGTTTGTGGGAAGCGCCCCATTAGAAGCCGTGGGAATGGGTTCCAGGCTCAGAAGACCCACAGGCGACTGCTATGATAACTTCAGTGTCGACTTTATATACGACCAGAAGATTCATATGAACAGCATGTGCCGCCAGATTAACGACTGTGCCAACAATGTGAGTGAACAGATCATGGGAACAAAAGGGTATACCAATGGTGAAAAGACCATTTGGGATATGGATGGAAATGTATTATATGAATATAACTCCCCGGTTGATGATGCAGGTGAGCCCACCATGAACAGTCCCTATGTACAGGAACACATAGACCTGGTTACTGCCATCCGGACCGGCAAACAGATTGTTGAGGCCGAGGAGACCGCCAAGTCGGTACTGACCGCGATCATGGGACGTGAGTCGGCCTACACCGGCAAACTGGTGACCTGGGATGAGATGATGGGTTCAGACCTTAAACTTGGACCCAAAGGGGAACTGGCACTGGGCCCTGTTGACATGAAGGCGGTGATTCCGGTGGCAGGTTCCGCCCCCGAATAGTCTGTAACTAAAACTGATCCACACTGGCATAAGCTTCAATAACTGCCAGCTCTCCCTCCCTGCCAGGAATCGAGTTTCCATGCTCCATTCCCACGATACCGGTATACCCTTTTTCATGGATATGCCTGAAAACATTGGGGTAGTTGATCTCGCCGGTGGTGGGTTCATTACGCCCCGGGTTATCGCCAACCTGGAAATACCCAATCTCGTCCCATGCCAGATCAATATTGGGAATCAGGTTTCCTTCATGAATCTGCATATGGTAAAGATCATCCAGGATCTTACACGCTGAACTGTTCACTGCCTGGCAGATCTCATATCCCTGTGAAATTTTGTTCAGGAACAGACCGGGATGATCGCGGAAATTGAGCGGTTCCAGTACCATTGTCAGACCATGCGGTTCCAGTATCTCACTGGCCCTCCTGAGGGCATTGATCACATGGGTTGTCTGGTACCCCATGTCCATTTTCAAACTGACATAACCGGGAACCACCGTCATCCATTTTGCATTCACCCGTTTGGCCACTTCAACCGATTCTCTGATCTCTTTAAGAAACTGTTCAAGCTTTTCCTGGTCCCCATGGGTCAGACTGGGTTCGTTCCAATAGATGGTATGGGCCACAAAAACACCCATCTCCATCCCCAGGTTGGCCATCTTATTTGCAATTTTCTCCTGTACGGAGACCTCCCTGTTTTTCATCCCGTTGTCTTCCATGGCTCTGAAACCAGCATCCGCCATAAACTGTAACTGATCGATCAGGTCCTCGCCGGCACTATGCCTGAACATGCCAAAATGGGGGGCATATTTCAGTTTAAAAACATTCTTTTTTGCCTTTGGCGGCTGAACCGGGGCCGCGGCGGTATTCAAAATTCCACCGGCAGCCAGGAGGGCTGTGGCAGCAACACTGTTAGTGAGAAAAGACCTGCGTTTCATGTATGAAGTTTTTAGATTAAACTAAAATAAAAATAATTTGCTATACCGAGAACCAGAAATTCAATTTGAACATAAATACACTATTTCCCTGTATTCCGAATAGATCACCAGTGATCTCTGAAATGGGATTGTAGAGACTCTCCCACCCTGATCTGTCATGGGCCCAAACCAGGTAGAGGGTTGATCCAAGCTTATACTCCCAGCGGAAAACCAGGTTGGACCGGAACTCCAGAAAGCTGAAGTCGGGATTACCAAACTGAAACGATTCCCCATTGTAATCAAACCAGTAGGAGTTGGATGGCTCTTCGTAAATAACATCCAGGTTTCCCAATCTTTGGGAGATCTCCCTGGAGCCAGCCTGATCAACCCTGCCAAACCGCTCATACTTTCCAACCGAATAATAGGGACTCCCATAATACTGCAGTGATAACTCGGGAGACAGAAACAATTCAGCCCTTAAAGTGAAAGAGAGGGTATTCTGGTCGATGTGGCCCACGACATACTGATCACCACCTGCTCCGGAGAGGGTAGCAACATACTGTTGGTGAAACTGATTATTGTTCAGCACTGCCCGCCCGTTTAATTTTATCTTACGGATGGGAAGCCAGGTGATCCCTGCATGTATAATCTCCTGGTGAGAATGTTCCATCCCGAATGTATTATAATGAAACCCCGCGTCGCCCGATAAATCTTTGGCACCATTGGTCGAGAGGTATACCCCGGAAAGGTGCTCCCCATCTATCCTCAACCCAGGCCCGCCCCTCAGATCCCGGGTATTAATATGGGTGAACTCATAGTTGTAGGTAAGCATATAGGTCCAGAGTTTATTACTCATAAGGGTAAAGGAAACACCTGCCGAATTGAGGGTATTTTCTCCTCCAAAACTCCACTGAGCCTGTTGGTTCAGTTCAATTTTATAATTTCTGATCCACTTGCCCGGTTCGTTCATTTTGTAAGTCAGATCTACCCCCTGACCAAAGTAATCGGCCTGTCTGATAAAACCCATCTCATTCAGATTCAGTCCAGGGCTGCGGTACTGTCCCAGCAGGTCAAAGTTGAAACGCCCCCCTTTCCTTCCCACCTGAATCACACCCCCATGGCCCCCCAGTTGCTCCAGGGTACTGTCCACCGAAAGGTACTCAGCATCGGGCCTCTGGAAGAGGTGTATATGGGAGAGTTGTTTTTGCAAAATCGCTTCCTGGCTCCCCTGCATCTGACTGGCAATGGATTTAATTTCAAAATAATAGTTCTTATTGTTCCAGTAGTGCAACAGGTCGAGTCCGCCACTTACAGATGAGGCCGGCATCATCTTCAGCAAAAGGAAATCATCGGAGAACCGGTTAACCAATGAAAAAACTCCGCCAACTATCGTTTTACCTTCACTAAACTCCTTCTTGATGCGAGACGACAGGTAATTACTCATGGGTGCAACCTGAATATCCTTCTCCTCTCCTTCATCATTGGTGGCAAGGGCATACTCCGAAGCAGTAAGTCCGTTTACCAGTCCAACCGACAAACCCTTGCTGCTTTTTCCGGTCAATTTTGCAGCCCCGAGAATGGTTGTATTCCTGGGGATATGGGAGATGCTCCAGGAGCCTGCACTGCCAGGGAAATCCGCTACACTTCCAATACGCCTTGAGTAGTATGGAATATCACCATCCAGTTCAAAATCAAATATCTCGTTCCCCTCCATGAAAAAAGGACGCTTCTCCTGGTAAAAAGTCTCATAGGCAGTGAGATTCAATACCGAAGGATCGGCCTCAACCTGTCCGTAATCGGGATTAATGGAAAGATCGAGGGTGTAGTCACTGCTGATTCCCACTTTGGCATCGACCCCGGCATTGGGCCTGAATGCAGGACCACCATCCCCTTCGGGATTCGTTTCTAAAGCGGCAGAAACATAAGGCAGAAGCTCAACCTGCCGTGAACTCCGGATGTTATCAACTCCCTGCAGTTCCCCAAAAAGATAAACCATAGCAGGGGCCTGAAGGGGAATATACTGCCACTGGTCCTCTTCTGCCTTCCTGGAGATCCACCTCCAGACATGCATTCCCCAAACGTGCTCATTTTTGTCAGTATACCTGATCTGGCTGAAAGGAATTTTCATTTCAGCGATCCACCCGGAATCACACCGGGAGGTAGCCCCGTCCCAAACCCCGTTCCAGTTAAAATCCCACTGATAGTCCCCCAGATGTTTCAGGTCCATCTTTTGTCCGGCCGCACTCAGGTTAAACTCAAAAGCTGTTCTTTTATCCAGGTAACTGTCAAGGGCAATCCCGGTCATATCACCGTTCAAGGCATCACGCCTGTCGAAAATATCCCTGATCAACTCAGGTTCCGAATCCTGGCAGATGATCGCAACGAAAAGATTGGAGCGGTCATAAAGCACCTTCACATATGTATTTTCGCTGCCGGAGACCCCTCCCGTGGGCTGTTGCTGGGTAAAATCACCCTGCCACTCTCCTAAGCTCCAGATCTCATCATCAAGCGCTCCGTCTATCTTTGGGAAGGCCAGGTCTCCGATATTTACCGCACCATAGACCCGCTTATTGTTCAACAGCGAGTCGAGGTTCTGGCCCTGAATCAGATTCCAGGTCACTGAAAATATAAAGATCGTAAGTAAGTGTAGGTATTTTGAAAGTGTCATTGCAGGTGGATATGCTACAAAAATTATATATCGGTGGGCCTGTCCCTTCGGGTTTTTTTTATTTCACCGCGAATCTTCTTCTGCCTGATCCTGTTCTCCTGGCTCAGCCGGGTAGGCCGGGTGAGAATCCGCCTTTTTGGTGGCGTCAACCCGACAGCCACAAGCCTGAGAAACCTTTCGGTCACTTCCTCCTTATTTCTGTGTTGCGACCTGAACTTTTCCGATGCAAGAATCAGCTCTCCCTTCTCAGTTAACCGGCTTCCCAGGCCGAGCTTCAGCCTTATTTTTTGATCTGCATCAAGGCAATTGGAGTCACCCGGACTCCAGATCAGCTCAACCCTCGATTCTGTCTTATTCACATGCTGGCCCCCCGGTCCGGACGACCTGCTGGTCCGGTAAATGATCTCTCCAATCAAACAATCGTTCATGAACCAAAGGTATAAAAGGATGACGAGATTTTTCGGCTGGGTATTATGTCCGGCTAGCTGAAGAGTTCCAGGATTTCTTCCTGTGAGAGCTCCCTGAGCGGATTATTGGAGTTTACAAATGTTTCTGCCAGCTCTCTTTTTCGATTTTGCAGCCGTTGAATCTTCTCCTCGATGGTATCACTTGATATAAACCTGTATACAAATACAGGCTTATCCTGTCCAATCCGGTGAGCCCTGTTCAGGGCCTGAAGCTCAGCTGCAGGATTCCACCAGGGATCAAGAATGAATACATAATCTGCTGCAGTCAGATTCAGTCCGACCCCTCCCGCTTTGAGGGAGATGAGGAACAGCGGACAGCTGCTCTTTTTCTGAAAGGTTTGTACTGCTTCCTTTCGCTGTTCTTGTGTCTGAGATCCGGTCAGCCACGCGTACCTGATTCCAAGATTATCGAAATAGGTCCTGAACAACTGAAGGTGTTTCACAAATGATGAAAACATAAGCACTTTGTGACCCTCCGAAACAACGCTCTCCACAGCCCGGCACACTTCGGTGAATTTCCCGGATTCGATCCCGGTGTGATCATCCATCATATCAGGATGGTTTGCAATTTGCCGTAACCGTGTCAGTGCCTGCAGCACCATAATGGATGAATTCCCCATACCAGCTTCTTCCATGTTTTCAAGGATGGAGTTCCGGGCAAGAGATTTCTCCTCCTCATAAATCCTGCGCTGAGATTCGGTCATGCTGCAAAACAGTACCTGTTCAGAGACCGGTGGCAATTCACGGGCCACTTCCTGTTTGGTACGCCTCAATATAAAGGGATTGATCAACTCCTTCAGCTTTTCCTCCCGCTGCTCATCCTTTTTACGTTCGATGGGTTGAACGAAACCCCGCTTAAAGAAACTCAGGGTCCCCAGCAACCCTGGATTCACAAAATTGATCTGAGACCAGAGGTCGGTCAGGGAATTTTCAAGGGGGGTTCCGGTTAACACAATCCGGTGGTCTGACTGAAGATCCACTACTGCCTGATACAGCTTGGATGAGGGATTCTTGATCATTTGACTTTCATCAAGAATGATATAATGAAAGTGGAAATCGGAAAGTTGTTCAATGTCCTGGCGTACTGTATGGTAGGTTGAGAGGACCACATCATAATATTCAAAGTTTGAAAGCGTTCTGTTCCGGTTGTTTCCCACATGGGCACAGACCTTAAAACCTGGTGCAAACCGTGCACACTCACTCATCCAGTTGTGGATAAGAGACGCGGGAACAACCACCAGAGAGGTTCGTTTTCGCTTTTCAACCGGGAAGATGGAGAGCTGTCCCGAGGGCTCAGCGGCTGATTGAAGTGGCAGAGGAGTCCCCTCTTCTCTGGATCGCACCAGTACGGCTATGGCCTGCAGGGTTTTTCCCAAGCCCATATCATCGGCCAAACATCCCCCAAATCCATATTGTTGCAAAAAACAGAGCCAGGTAAACCCCTCTACCTGGTAGGGCCGCATCTCTGCATTCAATCCCTTGGGAATCATCACCGAGGGAATAGATTCTGCCTCCCTGAGTTTTTCGAGGCGCGCCAGAGTATCGGTATGAAACTCTCTGATAGATTCATCCATCATCGAGAAATGCTGCTTGTGGATCCGGATCCTCTCCCCCTCTATTTTCCCGAACTCAAACATGGACCGGTATCGCGCAAACCACTCTTCGGGAAGGATGGCAACCTCTCCAC
>JAWOHR010000166.1:0-4152 GCA_046485075.1 Bacteroidales bacterium | reverse complement strand
CCTGCCAGGTAGAGATGGAGCTCCCGGTAATTGGAGAGAAAGAAACCTTCATGGATCAGGTTGAGGGCCTTTTTCAGACTTGTCCGGCGGATCACCACCGAAATGTTCAGTTCGCTGGATCCCTGGGCGGTGGCGATCACACTGATCCCGTTTCGCCCCAGTGATTTAAAAAGGATGGCCGAGATCCCTGGTTTGTGCCGCATCCCCTCCCCTACAATGGAGATGATGGAGAGCTCGCTGATCACTTCGATCTCCAGCTCCTTACGGTGTTCGATTTCAATCTCGAACTCCTCCCTGAGTGCCTCAACGGCGGTATTGGTAAAAGAAGGGGAGACCGCAAATGAGATGGTCATTTCGGAGGATGCCTGGGTAATCAGGATGACATTCACATCGTATCGCGCCAGGGAGCTGAATACCCTGGCAGAGGTCCCTGTCTTCCCCACCATGCTTGCTCCCTTGACGGTGATCAGGGTGATTTCGTTGATGGAAGAGATCCCCTTGATCATTTCAGATTGCTGGCACTTGATATCCCTCGAAATGAGGGTGCCGGACTGGTCAGGATTAAAGGTGTTTTTCACCCGGATGGGTATGTTTTCCTTGTAGGCAGGGGTGAGGGTGGGAGTATAGATCACTTTTGCCCCGAAATGGGAGAGCTCCATGGCCTCTTCATAGCTCATGCAGTCCACCGGGTAGGCCCCGGGTACCATGCGCGGATCGGCGGTCATGAAACCGTTTACATCGGTCCATATTTCAAGCACAGTTGCCTTCATGGCCGCAGCAATGATGGCAGCGGTGTAATCCGAACCACCCCTTCCGAGGGTGGTGGTGCGCCCCTGGTCGTCGGAGGCGATAAACCCCGGAAGGATCGCCAGATTTTGAAGCGATTCCATCCCGCTGCGGATCTTCCGGTAGGTAATATCGAAATGAACCTTGGCATTCCCGAAGCCGCTGTCGGTATGGATCAGTTGGCGCGAGTCCATGAAAACCGCCCCCTCCACGTACCTGGAGATGATCGTTGCCGATAACCGTTCACCAAAGCTGAGCAGGAAGTCCAGTGTCTTGTTGCTCAGGTCCTGCAGCAGGTAGATTCCCTGGAGCGCCTCCTGGAACTCCCCCACCATGGACTCCACCTCCGCAAGGGTCGACTCGCACGCAGCACCGGTCATCAGTTCCTTCACAGTCTCAAGATGGCGGTCACGGATCATTTTCATCTCTTCCCGGAAAGCGGTGTTGCGTTCACTGGCCATGGTGGCAATACGGATGATCTGGTCGGTGACCCCTCCAAAAGCACTGACCACCACCGCACAGGGTCCGGTCTGCTCCCGGAGGATCTTCTTCACTACCTTAATGTTTTCCGTACTTCCGACAGAGGTACCTCCGAATTTTAAGACTTTCATTGTATATTTTTTTACAGCTCCCCTTATGCACTTTGCGTGGTCATCCCCCTGTCCACTTTTTTGATCAGCCCCTGCAATACATTTCCGGGTCCCACCTCGGTAAAGGAGGTGGCGCCGTCGGCGATCATGTTTTTCACGGTCTGGGTCCACCTCACAGGAGCAGTGAGCTGTGCCACCAGGTTTTTTTTAATCTCACCGGGGTCGGTAGAGGGAAGTGCATTGACGTTCTGGTAAACAGGACAAACCGGCCTGCTGAAGGGGGCCGCCTGGATGGCCTTTTCCAGTTCGGCCCTTGCCGGTTCCATCAGGGGTGAGTGGAAGGCACCTCCCACTGCAAGTTTCAGTGCTCTTTTGGCACCCAGCCGGGTCAGTTCTTCCACCGCCAGGTCGATGCCCGGAATGGAGCCTGAAATCACAACCTGTCCGGGCGAGTTGTAGTTGGCTGCCACCACCACCTCAGGAATGTTGTTGCAGACCTGTTCCACCAGCTCATCCTCCAAACCCAGGATGGCAGCCATTGTGGAGGGTTGCGCTTCACACGCTTTCTGCATGGCCAGCGCCCTTTTATAAACCAGTTTCAGTCCGTCGATAAAGGAGAGGGTGCCATTGGCTACCAGTGAGGAGAATTCTCCCAGTGAGTGTCCTGCCACCATATCGGGCTGAAATCCCTCCAGTGTCGTGGCGAGAATTACCGAATGGAGAAAAATGGCGGGCTGGGTGACCCTGGTCTGCTTCAGATCCTCATCCGATCCCGAGAACATCAGGTCGGTAATCCTGAATCCCAGCTCCTCATTGGCCTGTTCAAATAACTCTTTAGCCAGGTTGTGCTGTTCGTACAACGCTTTTCCCATACCCACAAACTGGGCTCCCTGTCCGGGAAATACAAATGCCTGCATGCTTTTGTTAATTTTTACAAAGATATGAAAGTCAGCGAAGCTTGCTCCCGATCAGGTGGATAAACTCCTCCCGGGTCTTATCCGAACGCAGGAAGGCGCCTGTAAAGGCCGAAGTGGTGGTGACCGAATGTTGTTTCTGTACCCCCCGCATGACCATGCAGAGGTGAAGGGCCTCAATGACCACTGCCACACCCATGGGGTTCAGGGTCTCCTGGATGCAATCGCGGATCTGGACGGTGAGCCTCTCCTGTACCTGCAGCCGGCGGGCAAAGGCCTCCACCACCCTGGCTATTTTGCTGAGCCCGGTGATGGTTTTGTCGGGGATATAGGCCACGTGAGCCTTCCCGATGAAAGGGAGCATGTGGTGTTCACACATGGAGAAGAGTTCAATATCCTTCACGATGACCATCTCCTTGTAATCCTCATGGAACATGGCTGACTTGATGATATCGGAGGGGTCGGTCCCGTATCCCTGGGTCAGGAACTGCATGGCCTTTGCCACGCGCTGAGGCGTCTCTCTCAACCCCTCCCGGTTTACATCCTCTCCCAGGAGCTTGATCACATCAAGATAACTTTCTGTCAGTTTAAAGGTTGTCTGATCATCATACCTGTCAATCCGGTCGTATCCACCCACCTGGTTCTCACCCAGTCCGTTATTGATATTTTCCATGTTGTTTATTTTCCAAAGTATTCCACTGTATTGTTCTCAGTCTCCTCAATTTTCACCGAATGGAGTTTTACCCCCAGCGTGGTAAAATGTGGTTCCAGCTGTTCCCATATTCCAATGGCCAGGTTTTCGGTGGAGACAAACTTTCCCTTCATGAAATCAACCTCCAGGTTGATGTTCCTGTGATCCAGTTTAACGATAACCTTCTCACGAATGATCCGTCCCACCTCCTTGAGATCGGCCACGTACCCGGTTGTTGGATTTACTTCCCCGGCGATGGTAACCCACAGGATATAATTGTGCCCGTGCCAGTTGGGATTGGAGCATGGCCCGTAAATCTCTTCATTCATCCGGTCCGACAGGGCAGGGTTGAAAAGCCGGTGGGCCGAACTGAAACGTTCTCTGCGTGTGAGGTAAATCATGGTTCAGTATAGTAAAGAAACGAAATTATCCGCCAGAATGTTCATCCCGTGATGAAATATAGGTTGATCAAAAATCGTTATCTTGGTACGATGATCATTGTTACAGGAGCCGCGGGCTTCATAGGAAGCAACCTGGTTGCCGGTCTGAACCGGTCGGGTTATAAAGATATTGTGCTGGTGGATGATTTCAGCCGTCAGGACAGGGAAAGCAATTACCTGGGGAAGGAGTTTACCGCTCTGCTGGAACGGGGGGCTTTCCCGGCCTGGGCCAGGGAGAAACACCGCCGGATCCAGATGATCATTCACCTGGGGGCGAGGACCGATACCACCGAGTTTAACTGGGATGTGTTGCAGGAGCTGAACCTCGGCTACTCCAAGAAGGTGTTTAACCTCTGCGTTGAATTCGGGCTGCCGCTGATCTATGCCAGTTCAGCGGCTACCTATGGACTGGGTGAGCATGGATATTCCGACTCGCATGATTTGGTAGAAAAACTGGAACCGCTGAACCCTTACGGCCGCAGCAAGAACGAGTTTGATAAGTGGGTGCTGTCACAGGAGCGAAAGCCCTTTTTCTGGGCCGGACTGAGATTCTTCAATGTCTATGGTCCGAACGAGTACCATAAGGGTCGCATGGCCTCGGTGGTTTTCCATGCCTACAACCAGATCAGGGCTACGGGAGGGATGAAGCTGTTCCGCTCCCACAATCCCCGGTTCAGGGACGGGGAGCAACTGCGCGATTTTATCTATGTGAAGGATGTGGTGGATGTGAT
>JAWOHR010000140.1:0-31948 GCA_046485075.1 Bacteroidales bacterium | reverse complement strand
ATGCCACCAGCATCTTCCCGGTGGTGGTCATCAAGATATTGTGGATGGTGGGCAGGTGATTGGGATTAAGCGGTTCTGTAACCAGATGAACAACTTTCGAATACTCATTGTAGGGCTCAAGTATAATATCCAGACCAGCCTGGGTCCCCACCCAGATTTTTCCATCCGGAGTACAGAAACCCGAGGATATGTTGGGACTTCTCAGTTGAAAATCACTTGAAGGGGCCGACATAAATCTCTTTACTTTACCTGTGAGCTTGTCCATTCTGTTCAATCCGTTGATCGTACCCACCCAGAGGTAGCCCCTGCCACATTCGAAAATGTTTACAATCCGGTTATCACTCAGACTGGCGGGATCATCAGGGTCACTCATGTATTGGGTAAAATGATCCTCTGCCCTGTTGTAAAGGTTCAGTCCCTGTTCTGTCCCGATCCAGAGCTGTCCTTCAGAATCTTCAAAAAACCTCTTGCTCGAGTAGGTCTGTCTACCCGAGAATACGACACTGGAGATGGATCCCTCTTTCAGGGGGTCCGGGAGATAGCTATGAAAAGTCTCCGTTTGCGGATCAAAGCGCTCAAGACCCGAACCATTGTAAATGATCCATAACTGGTTATGACGGTCTGCATAAAGCTGGGTGATCCAGCTGTCGGAGGGACTGCGGCTGGTTTTCCCCTTGTAATAGGTTTTGAAACCAAACCCATCATAACGGTTCAGTCCATCCTGTGTTCCGAACCAAACGAATCCCAGGGTATCCTCCACAATGGACGAAACGAGGCTATGAGAAAGTCCGTCTTCAACACCCAGGTGTTGAAAACGCAACTCCGACCGCTGGCCATGCAGGGCCAGGAATGGACTGATGAAAAGAATGATTGGTAAAAGTAGTCGCTTCATTCCCGGGATTATAGCTCCCGGTACCAAATTAGAAAAATTTTTAAGCTTTGTCCACTGACTAACCTGCTATTTCACAACGAACCTGGCATAAAGGTAGTCCTTTCCATTTCTGACCACCAGGTGATACATGCCACTTTCCAGTGAATTCACATTGAGTGAGATCAACTGCCCGGATCCAATATCCTTGCTCAGGACGGTCCGGCCAATTATATCCGTGACAACCAGTTCATCCATCCCTGTGTATGGCAGTTCGATCATCAGCTGATCGGTGGCAGGGTTCGGGTATACCTTCAGTTGCTGCTGGCTGGTTTCCCTTAAACCCACGCTTGACTGAACCACAACGTAGAATTTAACCTCCCTTGAAACTGTCCCATTGGTAAGGGTGACTGTCACCAAAGCCGAACCTGAAAGCCCTGGCCCGGGTGTAAAACTCAGTTCAGCGGTCCCGTCAGGCTGGACGGCAGTAACGGTTAACCCGCCTGTGAGCATGGGATCTGAGGATTCAGCACTGAGGGAAAGACCTGCTGTCGCTCCCTCTCCATCACTGATACCCGACATGGGGACATTCTGCTTCGGGTCATCCTGTTTCAGGAAGAGGCTGGAAATATCATTTATGGTCAATGACGGATTGTCAGTAGCATAAAGCGTGGTGATGCTACTGCCTGGCAGAATGAACATCTCTCCCTCCAACGGATTCACCTCCAGGCAGTTTTCAAACTCGGTTGTCCGGAATGATGAGAAGTGGTTCGGAAGGTTGTTCCCTGACAGGTCGACCGATACAGGGTTGTTCCCCTTGTTGATCAGTACCACCGTAAAGGTCCCGTCCTCATGGTGTTCAAAGGCAGTGGCCAGGACATCGGGGTGATTGCTATGCGTCCCGATCCTCAAAGCACCAGGCCGGATATACCTGAAGTAATTCTTGCAGGCATAGAAAGTTGAATTGGGTATATTCCTGGTCATCTGCATATCCCCGAACGACCAGTTGGTCCATAGGCTGATGTTCCCTGCCCAAAGACCACCATGGATGGCACCTGCAGTAGAAATCGCACTGTTCCAGCCACTGTAACCGATATGGGTTTCGGTCATCCATACCTTTTTCGGGTACTCACCAAGCTGGGCCTGATCATACATTACCACCCACTCGGCGTAGCTCGGAACCCCGGGTGTGATGCCATCCTCCCCGTATCCGTGCACCGCATAAATATCGCAATATGGATTGGCTTCGACGTTATGCTGCAGTGCATCAAGGTATTGTGCATTAGAATTATTGTATTGTCCCACAACCTGTTCGGGCATATAGAGCCGGGTGGTGATCCCTTCCGCTTCGAACCTTTTGCCCACCACTTCAATCAACAAAGTGAAATAGAAAGGATCAAGGATGGCTGAGGCATAGGGTTCGTCAAAAGCCGGCTCGTTCTGCAAACCGATGGCCTCAATGTGTATATCCGCTTCCTGCTCGAACATCCGGACCACGGCCACCATGCTTTCGGCAAATTCATCATAGTAGTGGAATTCAAGCCGGTTCAGGGCGATATTCGTATTCCATTCGGCATTGGGTTCCAGCCAGTCCTCCGACAGGTTCTTTTTCATCCAGGCCGGCGGGCTCCAGGAGGTAAGTATAAAGGTCTCCACCCCGGCCTCTTTCAACATTCTGAAATACCCGAAATCGATTGCGCCGTAATTCAGTGCCTTCATGTCCAGAATGAAGGGATCGTTGTTATCATTCACAGGTTCGATCTGGTTGCCGATCAACCCGATCCTGACAGCGGAGGCTCCCATATCTCTTGCATAGAGGTCGGTCCAACGCCTTTCATTTTCAAAGGTGCCCATGCCTTCGATGGTCTGCCATGTTTCACCCCTGTCCACCAGAACGGTGGCCATTTTGCTGACTTCATCTGAAACGACATCGACATCAAATGATATGCTCGACGGATCTGAACCCGCGGCTGACACGGTCACTGTGATGGGACTGGTACCGGTCTTCCCCCCTACCATGTAAGTGAGTGTGGCAGTGCCGTCGGGCATAACCGGGCCGAGCACCGGGTCCGGAACTACGCTGGAACGTCCGCTAAAAGCCGACAGGCTCACACCGTCCACCGAACCGGCTCCGTCGGAGATCCCAGTAAGGGTGACTGCATATTCACCTGAGTTAACATACCGGGCCTGCCCGGCTACTTCATCCAGAGTGGCCACCGGGGTTCTCTCTGGGATGATGGCCTGGTCGCCGATCCTGATATTCCTGTAAAAAACCGTACCCGACATATCGGTGAAGGGCCATGCCCCCTGCCTCCAGTGAAGATTAAACAGTACAGCATTGATCCGGTTACTCAGGATATCCGCGCCTTCGCTGGTCTGCATATCCCCCGGGTCGCTGTAATCGAACGAGAGGGTCGTCCACTGGTCTGGTGGGACCGGGAACATATGATCCCCTGAATTCAGAATGTTCCGCTGCCCGTCCACATCGTAGAAATAGTTCCAGTGATAGGTGTCCGAAATGGGTGTCGTTACCCCATCCACCGTTTTGGTCAGCGTGGATCCCACAGGATAGATATCGTATGAGATATAAGGATTATCGGTCAGTTCCAACTCCACAGGAAGGTCCATCCACATGCCGCCGAACTCCCACTTATTCACCATAACGATCTTCAGTGCATTAAAGTCACCCGAGTCCACAACGGATGTAAAAAAAATCACCCCTTCCGATTCAGGTTTGAGATAATCATGCAGCTCCCCTTCACCCAGATCGACAACCCAACCGGTAAGCGGCGCGATCCTTGTATCCACTTCAAATGCGATAGTGACCGAATCGTTACCATTGTTTTCAGCGGTTCCCCCGTCGTCCACAATTTTCACGGTGATCGTGCTGGTACCGGTATGTCCCGCTTCAGGAGTAAACTTCAGCTGTGCTGTTTCACCACTTCCGTATACAACCAAAAGCGGATTTGGAATGATGCTGTCTGCCGAACTCCAGGCGGAGATGGACAGACCTTGTGACCCGTCATCCCCGTCAGAAATGCCGGTTAGTTCGAGCGTAACCTCCCCTTGATCATTGAATACACTTTGTTTATCGACCGGGGCAATGGTAGGGGGATGGTTAATGCTTGCAAAAACCTCCACCCCGAAGGAAATTGTAGCTGTATCGTCCTCCCCGCCACCGTCATCCGTAAGCGTGACGGTGATCTCTGCCAAACCGGTAGATGCCGGGGTATAAACCAGTGTTGCATAAGGCCCCCCGTGGTACTCAATCGCAATGTCACCGGGAATCACAACCGGATCGCTGCTTGCAGCACTGATGGTAAGGGCCTGTTCGCTGTTCGGGTTTCCGTCGTCGATTCCTTCCAGGAGGGTTTCCACTTTTATACCCAGGGCGGCCCTCAGATCCTCCACCTGGTCCATTACCGGAGCCAAATTCTCCTCCACTGAAACCACAAAGGTCTCCGTATAATCTGAATACCCCGGCAATCCTTCAGCGGTCAGCGTGACTGTATCCGATCCGGTTGCATCAGTGATCAGATGAAAGGTCAGGGTCGCTATCCCATTGGTGATATCAGATAATGCCAGGTTTTCAACCACCACCCCCTGGCTTGCCACGGCGATACCGCCTGCATTTGTGATGTCGGTGATGAACAATTCCTGGCTCCCCGAATTAAGATAGACGGACCGGTCCGGTACAGCCGCCATGTAAGCCATGTTGGAGGCTGCCGTACCCAGCTTCAGGTTATCGAACCAGATATCTCCCTCAAATGTGAGGGCTGTACCGTTGAAAGCATAGATCATTCCGGTGATCCGGTCAAGTTTAAGTTCATCGGCATCCGAAAAATCAAACGAGGCGGTCACAAATTTGTCTGTCTGCAGGATCCGCAGTTGCCGCATGGCCGTGTTGCCCTCTGCATCGACCAGGTATGCATGGAGGTAAAAAGGCTTTGATCCCTTCACATCCAGGTTCAGGTAGGGGCCCGAGGTAATATCGTAATAACCTGGCAGGTCCCTTGAGAAGCTTTCCCACCCGGAATTCTTGCTGGCGGACACGAGGAGAATACCACCCGACTGGGAAAGTCCATAATCGGGATTGGGCATGTTCCACATTGAATCGGGTTCAGGGGCCTCAAAATCATCCGTAAATCCATCTCCCCCATACTCCATCACCAGTACCCTGAAGGAGATCATGGTCTCGTTTTCAAGGATCCCGTCATCCCTGACGGTCACAGTAATGGTGGCTTCCCCCTTTTGCCCGGCAGCCGGGGTAAAACTCAGTATCCCGGTCGCATCCGGTGACGCGTATGTTACCGACAGGGAAGGGATCAGTTCCGGATTATCGCTGGCTGCCGAAACAGAAATAGATTGTCCGGGGTCTCCCCCGTTTGAGATCCCCTGGAGAGAAACTGTCTGGGGGCCTGCATCCAAAGGGAGCAGCATGTCGCCCACCTGCTGAATGGTGGGAGGTTTAAGTGAAGGCCTGGCGGCATTCCCCAATTTCACGTCATCAATAAGCAAGGTAGCCTGCAGGGCAGTCCCCGGGTCGGGGTCGAACTGCAATTCGGCAAGAATCGGGGATTCCAGGTCTGGCAAGTCACCGGTCATGTTAATGAAAACCTCATCCCATGTATTGCCTCCTGTCAGGTTCACACTGTAATTAAGGGTGGCACCCGTGGTGTCCTTGAAGGTGATGCCCAGGGGAATGGCCAAATCCGAAGCGATCCTCATCGAAAAGTATGGGCCCGGTTCAATGTTGAATGGATTTACCCAGAAAGCCAGCCGGTCCCAGTTGCTCCCCATGGTGCGGTTGATGACCACATGCATCTCATCGTTTTCGAATGTAACCACCATTTGCGGAGGATTCACCCAGTCATACCAGGTCCCGGTCGGGGCACCTGGCGAAAAGTCCGTTTCAAAACTGGTGGAGGGAACCTGTGCCCACAGATTGGTTTGGAGCATGCAGGTCATAGCGAGCAACGGAATTATCTTTCTCATGACGCAACGATTTTTGGTTAAAAAGTTTTTCTAATATTAGTGAAATACCGGATGAAATGGGTCAAATCGCTTTTCAAATTGATCCATTATATTAATACTTCTGTGAGCCATTTCATTTCACTAGCAGGATTTGTCCTGTCAGTGAGCGGGTTCCCGTAAATATCCGGACCATGTACAATCCGTTCTCCCGGGAGGAAAGGTCAAGCACAATCTCCTCCCCTTCCGGACAACTGCGTTGCAGGATCACCTGCCCGGTCATACTGAATACGGTCACCTCCGGGATATAACTGCCGGTTGGGATACAATCCGCAGGTAACCGGATTGTAAATGATCCTTTGGTAGGGTTGGGGAAAAGGGTTAATACATTTACCGTTTCCTCCGGGAATTCTTCTCCTGTGAAGAAATTATATGTTCCCGGAGTGGGTTCACCGAACTTCATCCAGGGTCCGGTGCCATCCGGCACCCTGGCCAGCGAAACATCGGCCTCCAGCGGGGGGAATGAAACCGAATCGATCAGGACCATCTCATCCCCGATTTTCTGAAAGAGTCCGATCTTCTCACCCTCCCTGCTCAGCTTGAATCCCAGATGAAGAGGGCCCTGTCCGGATTCACCATCTGCCCAGAGAAGAATAAAGCCCTTCCCTTCCACCGTAGTTGAGCCCGGATATCCTGTGGGAATTTCCCACATTGCGGGATCAGTCAGCGTATCCGTCAGGTAAAGGCCAGCCATATCCACCGCTTTATCCCCAGTATTATACAGTTCTATCCAATCCTCCTCCTCCCCGAAATCATCTACGGTACCGGAGGTATTGCTGGCCAATACCTCATTGAAAACAAGCTTGATATCAAGTTCCTGGCGTTCCATCAGGGCCACGAACTTCGTATCCCCATCCAGGATCATTCGGAGGGACATGGTGTCCACCAGGAGTTCAGTGGCCTCCTCCTTTCCAATACCGGTAAGCTCCAGGTCAAATCCAAGATCAGTACTGCTGGCCGAGGCCTGGTGGAGCTCAACGGCAAGTGTATTCCTTCCATTTACAAGGAGTTCCGGATCGATGGAAAATTCAAAATAGGAGGATTCATCGGCACCGGTAACGGACTGAAGGGAGGGTGTCTGGTAATTTACACTCCTGGAGGTCATATTGGACCTGGCGGCTTCAATGCCATTCAGGTAGACGATAGCCCCGTCATCCCTCAGGATCTTCAAATCAAGCAGACTGATTGCATCCCTGTCCTCCACATCAAACATTTTCCTTAAATAGGTGGTAATATGCCTGTTATCCGGGTCTGTTCCGTAAGAAACCACCGTTTGCTCATTTCCTTCACCGTAGCCGAATTTGGCAGATCCGGTTTTCCAGGACTGGTCCGCAAAATCTGTTCCGGTCCACCCGGTTCCCTGGTCGCTTCCATCATCAAGATATTTCCACTCATCTCCCTTTTGGATATATTCCTCTTCCAGATGAGCCGAACCAATGAGGGTCCAGCTTTTGAAAAGAAAACCGGGGTGTGGATCCAGGTTTATTGTGACCGGGTTTCCCCGAAAGAAATCGGCTGAGAAGACCGGATCCTTCAGCGGGATCCCGTTCAGGACCATGGTGGCCCCTTCGCGGCACTCAAGTTCCAGCTTCACCCGGTTTTTCTCCTGGATCTGAAAGGTTTCCATCAGGTGGGCAATGGCATGGGGAGGACGGTCCCTGGCAAAATCCTTCATGCCCTGTACATTCTGCCGCCAGACATTCATATCGTAGATCCCCCCTTCACTGCCCCACCTGGCGATGTGCCTGGGCATCTCGTTCTCCAGCCTCCCGCTCAGTGAATCCACGATCCGGTAAACCCGCTCCGGGTCATAGGTGGTGTAAATGTGGCTCAGGTACCTGCTGATGAACTCATTGCGGAACTGCTCGTTCTGGGTCATTTTGATGAAAACCCTGGTTGCCCAGGGTGCTTTGAGGCCTTTGTTCACGTAATCGTCAATATCCGGGTCCAGTACCTTGGTGAACATGTTGGTTGTAACCGGGGCCCACTGGAACCCGTTAAATCCGAATTCGGTATCGAAGAGCATCCACCTCCACTTTCCCTCCTCTGTCCGGGGGCTCCACAGTCGGTGGTTGTTTGCCGGCCAGTCAATGTTGCATGAATAGATCTCGGTGATCAGGTAATTGATGAGCTCCTTTGTATCGATCATCGATGCAGCCTCCCCATAGGTCTCATTACTATTAAGATCATTATTTTCAAAGAAATCCATCATTTCATCGTATCGTTCCCGGTTCCCGCTCACCACCTCATTGTGCTTGATGATATCCACCTTGTCGGGGTCGGCCCCATAAAGGATCTCACAATAGTCCTCGTTATGTTTATCCCTGAGGTTCAGGATCCCCCAGTATTCACCGTTCAGATAAACTACCACGGGACTGTAGGACTGGTAATCCAGGTCCATCTGGTTTTCCACGATGGTGTGGATCAGTGCATCCCTGAACATGGTACCCCGCCAGTCCCCATTCCAGTCATTTGCTCCGTTGCGCAAGATAAAAGAACCATATAGATCATTCTCCCTCCCGGGAAGTAAGGGATAATGGATGAACTCCTCACCATAACGGCCCCGCGCATTTATGGATAAGGATTTCTGGGCCGAACTGCGGCTGGTCCCCCCAAATATTTTAAGCCCCGCATTGAAACTGATCTCCGGTTCACCGGAAGCCGAGAACAACTCAACTCCGCAGGGGCGCTCCCAATCTTCCGTGTAATTCACATAAATGCCGGTTTGCGGGTCCCATAGTTGGTCCGGATCGATGCTGATTGAGACCACCGGCAGATCATGACCCTGCTCACTGATGAAATAACTGTTTGTGACCGTATTTCCCGGAATCCACCCATCCTCAAAAACACGGGCACGGAGGATGGTCGTAACTGAAAGAAGCAAGTTGTTTTCCCAAATGGGAGAGATCGTATCAGGCTCCGAACCATCCAAAGTATACCTTACCACTCCCCCAGGCGATGGAGGGCCCATCTCAAGGTCAACCGGATGGGAATAGAATCCTCCCTTTATTGAGATCAGTGGCTCTCCTGAAATTCCATCGAATCCGCTGTCAGGATTGAGGGTCCCGGGTGTGGGGTTGGTAAACACGACCCATCTTCCCGTTGAGGAGGCCCTTCCGGTGGAAAGGTCCGAACCTTGCTTAGGATATACCACCGTATCGACGACCGCACCAACCGGATCGAACAGGCCGATCGCCTCACCCGAGCCGCTCAGCTTGAAACCAGCATGCAGGCCTGTATCTCTTCCATCCGCCCAGATCAACAGGGTTCCCCCTGAGGGGATGAGGTGGCCGGAAGGGATCTTCCATTGATCGGGTTGAAGAAGGTCGTCGGTGAGCCAGTAACCGGACACGTCTGTTTCGGACGGACCGGAATTATAGAGCTCAAGCCAGTCAGAATAGGATTGGAAATCAGAGTCCCTGATGGTTGAGGTATTCAATCCCTGGAACTCACTGATAAGGATTTGACCAAATCCCCTGATCGGACCTATAAATATCAGGAGGATCAGGATCAAGTACTTTCCCTTTGGGACACCTATTATGTTTTCTTCCATCGTCATTTTTGCACGTTTCCGGCCCATTACTCAATAAGCAGTTTGTTCAGCAGGGCATTTTGCGGATCACGACTGTAAGCCTCGCTTAACAATGAATCGGCAAACCGGGGAAGGTTCAGCTGCATGTAATGGTAAGCTGTGTAAATATAGAGTTCTGTGCTGTCGGGTGACTCTTTGACTTGATCCTGCAGTTTCTGCAGCTCCCTGATCGTCGCCAGTTTGGCAGCGACGTCTTTTCTGTCAGGCTGATCCTGCAGGAAATACTCCAGGTAAGGCACGGCACCGGCCAGATTACCGGTTTTGATCATACTGCTGCCCAGGTTATAGGCGATCTGGGGGATCGGTTCCATTTCAAAGGCACGCCGGAGAGCCTCCACGGCACGTCCCTGCTGGCCCATTTCACTGTAGGCCCTTGCCGCCATGTTGTAAGGGATACCTGAACCTTTCAGTTCGATCTGCAGCGCATTGGCTACGGTCAGCGATTTCCGGAACTCTCCTTCCGACAGATAATGCTGGTAAAGCCTGTTCATGGCCTCCCCCCAGCTGATCTCCTCAGAAAAGAGCTCAAGCGCCAGGGAATCCACAAAATCGTTTGGGGTAAATACCTCCAACGCAGTTTGCCGGTTTGCCACACCTTCTTTGAACGGCCATGAATTCTTCAGGATGAGGACCCCGATATGACCATAGACGGAATCCACCCCGGTGACCGGCAAATCCCCCCTGGCCTCCGGAGAAGGGACAAAATGCCCCCAGTCCTTCCGTGCGATCCCCGATTCGTACAGGGAGCTGTAGCATGCATCTGCCATCAGGAAGTACCCCTGGATGTTGGGGTGTACATGTTCGGTCATCAGCTCATTCCCGATAATCCCCCCGGGGGAACCTGCTTCGAATGTATTCCGGATGTCCACCAGGATGGCTCCCTGGTTAATTGCAATACTCCTGATAAGGGTATTGAACTCAGAGGGTGCCCGGAATCGCAAAAGGTCAAGGTCCGAAGCTTTTGTGAAATTGGATCCTGCCTCCACGGTATCTCCCTGTTCCAAAAGTTCCCAACCCAGATTATAATGGTAAAGCGCACTTTCCTGCTCCCCGGGCTCCTCATCGCTGATGAAAGGTTCCAGGTCCTTCTGGTTACTGGCCAGTGTACAGAGGAAAATGGGTATATGGTTTCTTTTGTACTTCTTTGCCAGCCTGGTCATGTTTTCCCCGAACTGGTTCACTCCCTGCCGGTAAAATTTTGAGCCATACGGGATCTCCCTTTCCAGCACCATTCTCTCCATCAGGGTGCTGTTGGGCCTTGAGATGATTTCGGCTGTTTTCCTGGAAAGAAGTGCTCCGTGTGCCTTTTTCATCAACCTGATGATCCTTAGCCGGCTAAGTCCGTTGTAAAACCTGACCAGTCCGCTGATCCTTCCCAATTGCTGGGAAGAGCCGACTCCGAGTACCCCGTAGTATTCGTTGTGACCCGCGTAAACGATGACTGCATCCGGCTCAATGGCAATGATTTCATCCGCCAGGTCCAGCAAAGTATAGGAACAAACAGCGGTGATCGCCGTATTGACCACCTCCACTTCTCTTCCCGGTAGTGATGCCCGAAGCCGGTGCTCCAGCATGGAAGGGAAGCTCCCTCCGTGCTTATAGGGTATTCCTGCCGCCGTGGAGGCTCCCTGGACCACCACCCTGAATGTTCGATCGGATTTTTCGCTCCGGAAAGGAGGATAGTGGACTGGCGGGGCAGCTTCGGGATCGAGAAAATATCTTTGTGCGATCCGGGGGTTGATCTGAAGGTATCCCGGATGAGCCGTATCGTCTAAAAATAAAGGGACCTCCTTTCCAACGCCTGCCACCCTCAGTGCCAGTTCAATGAATCCAAGGATGAAAAAGGGCATAAGCACCAGGATGACCCTGAATAGAACTGCTCTGTCGGCTTCTTTTAATGAGGCGTTTTCTGGCATAGAATGGTTCTCACGACCGGTAACTTAAAAAAAAGAGGAGCCTAAGCCCCTCTTTTTTTCATTGAATGATCAGTTTACTTTTTTATGAACTTCTTCACAATACTCCCACTGGCATCATTTTCTAACCGGAGGAAGTACACCCCAGCATCGTACCCTGAGATATCGAGCTGCATGTTGTTCCCGGTAACCTCCTCCACATGGATGGTCTGGCCGGTAATATTTGTGATCTTCACCAGTTCGAATGCAGCAATATTACTGATATTCAGAATCCCATGTGAAGGATTCGGATATACATCAATCACCTCTCCATTGAGCCTGCCAATACCGGTAGGATCCGTCGTAATGGTATACTCCATGGTAGATCCGTCCTCGGCGGTAACCAGGACCACCATATCAGTTGCAACATCCGTCCGGTCGGGATTGGTGACCTCACTACCACCTGGTCCGTCCAGTACCTGTAAAGTGGCCTTTTCATTTACAGTGATTCCCAGTTTGAAGGCAGTAACCGACACCGTTGGGTCCACCATGGTGATTTCACCTTCACCCAATTCTCCATAAATGGTTGCATGGATGGTGGCATCACTGGAAGGAATATAGGGAACAACCTCGTCGCCCATCCTTACATCATCCAGCCAGTAGGTGGCTTCGTGTGTACCGGGCCACTGAACCGTTTCGCAAAGGATGGCCCATATATTGGCGGCCTGCTCCTGTTTATGAGCCGAAGCACTGGCGATCAGCGGAGCGAAATCAAAGATATACTCTTTAAATTCTCCTTCCCCTGTTGCAGACACTGGAATCTGGAAAGATTTGGCTGCCACCCTGGTCCTGTCCACACCTTCCGTCGCGGGATCATCAATATCGGCAAAGAGGCTCACCTGGAAGGGAATGGTCGGTATGGCCACCGGGCCTGTCCCTCCATCGTAGGTTGCATCCTCCACCTTGATCTTCATGGTGACAATTTGGTTGTCAGGATCGGAAACATCCAGCACCCACTCCTCCTCGGTAAAGATGAACATTTCACCATCCGGGAAATTGAGCTGGTCCATTTCCACTTTCAGGGTCCCGTTGTCACCGCTTACCGTGAAGATCCTGTGTCCATCGGGATGTTCTCCCCGGTTGGCATCCCAGATATCCATGTTGATCTCTCCCTCGAAATCCTCCAGGTAACCTGTTTTCTTAGGCAATGGCGGTTCAAGGGCTTCGTCACCGATGGCCACATTATCGATCCAGATGGTTGCATTATGTACTCCCGGCCATTTGACTGTTTCAAAGAGGATCCAGGTTACCGAGTCGATGACCGATGGTGAGAGATCCGCATCCCAAGCATCACCCATGGTCATGTCATAGAAATAGGTTATATAGGTCCCCTCTCCCAGAGCGGCCGCAGGAACATCAATGGTGAAGTTACCTGCACGAACATCTGTCCCGGTCTCGTCGGCCCCCCATATGGAAATCTGTACCGGAAGCGTGGCAGCCGGTGCCGGTCCGCCTCCTCCAAGGTCATCATAGGTGGCATCCTCGATCTTGATATCCAGGCTGATCCTTGGATTTTCGGTCAGATCCAGCAGTTTTACCTGCCAGCTGACTCCATTGTGGAATGCCTCCTGTGCCATCTCATACTTCATAGCCTGTTCTTCCATGGTGATTGTAAATATGGGCGGATTGGCAGTGAACCACACGGCGGAGTCAACCACAACCGGGTTATTGAAATCCTCGAACAGTCCGGAGGGAACAGCCTCCAGCACCAGGGCTACATCGTTCCACAGGCCTTTTTCTGACCAGATGCGAAGGACCATACCCTCGGCTATGTCCGTATTTTCCGGATCGGCCAATACGCTGCCTCCCTGGAATACCTCGGCAGTTGCACCGGGGGATACAGTCACGGCATCTGCCAGTTCTGCAGCTTTGGTCCCCTGCGGGATCTCAATGATGGAACCACCGTCAATCATACCGACCGATGTGGTTAACAGGTCATTCGACAGGGAAAGTACCTTGGTGGTAATGTCTCCTCCGTCGCTCAGGATGACCGTGCCCCAGAGCAGCGGTTGCTGCCAGGCCAGGTCCTTGGTCATAAACCAGGCGTTCCTCCCGTTACGGACGGTATCCGTATCGGCATCGCCCACCATGACCTCAAGACCGATGGGTGTATCATGGGCCGGCAGGAAATCAGGATCCATATTGGCCCATGGAATGCTCACCTCCAGCAACCATCCACCGCTCACCTCAGCCTGGGCAAAGGTGATCCCCGAAGCGGCACTGTCCACATCGTTGGCCCCGTTCTGGGTGCCGATGTTCAGGAAGGCTGCATCCCTCAGGAACTGGATCTGGAAATCGGTGGTATCGTAGTAGTTCCACCAGCTTCCGTTCCCCTGGGTAGTAGTATAAGGGAACTTCATATCGGTGTCCAGGTAGAGGTCGATATAGTCGTTCTGATCCTGGGCGAAACCGCTGGGTTTGTTATCATTCTTCAGTATATCGTCCTGGATCTCCACCAGCAGGTAAAGGTTGGTGGCGTCCCAAACTGCCTTGAACTCAGAGACAAAGGTACCATCCATGACTCCGCTGGTGGTATTCCGAATCTCCCTGAAATCCACACTGCCCCAGAGGGCATCAATGGTCCCGTCGATCACCGGGGCAGAAGCTGCCTCCATGATCTCAGGTCCTTCTGCCGGAGCTGAGATGGCACTGCCGTCACTCAGAACCAGAACACCCCACTCGGTGGGATCGCCCCAGGCCATGTCCACACCGGCGGGCATGTTCCATGCCACCCGGCCGTCCCTGAGGGTATCACCGTCTGCATCGCCCACCATGATCTCGAATCCCAGCCTTGCATTGTGTTCGGCCATGAATTCAGCATCCAGGTTGGTAAAGGGGATTTGTACCTCCAGCATCCAGCCCGATCCGTCTGCTTTCTCGGTCTGCGCGGAAATGATCCCCGAAGCGGCTGCATTGATGGTCTGGTTGGGATTCTGCCCTCCGATGTTCAGGAAGGGATCATTCCTGAGCAACTGGACCTGGAAATCGTTCAAATCGTAAGTGTTCCACCAGCTGCCGTTGTCCTTGTTTGCCTTAAAGGGGAACAACCGGTCCATATCGATATAAAGATCCACATAATCGTTCTGGTCCTGTGCAAAACCGCTGGGCTTGTTGTCATTTCGCATGGTATCGTCCATGATATCCACCAGCAGGTAAAGGTTGGTCGCATCCCACAGGGTCTTGTATTCAGCGGCAAATCCGACATCCATCTTCCCTGAGGAGGTATTGGCGATCTCCCGGTAAGGCACTTCGGTCCACATGGCATCTGCATCGCCGTCAATGGTGGGAGGAGCAACAGCCATTTCCACTGCCGGGTTGACAGCCGGAAGCGAGGCCCCCGAACCGTCATCCAGTACGATCAGGCCCCAGAGTTTTGGATTCTGCCAGGCGAGATCCACCCCGGCTGCCATGTTCCAGGCCAGGCGACCGTCACGGAGGGTGTCCCCGTCGGCGTCTCCGACCATGACTTCGAACCCGAGGCGGGCGTTGTGAACTGCGTCAAAGCCTCCGGCCACCAGGTTGTCGAACGGGATAGCCACCTCGATGGTATAGCCACCTGTCACTTCAGCCTGGGCAGATGTGATTCCCGATGCAGCAGCATTGATGGTCTGCCCCGGGAACTGGCCCCCGATGTTCATAAATGGATCATCCCTGAGCAACTGGACCTGAAAATCATTCACATCATACAGGTTCCACCAGCTCCCATTGTCCCTATTCTGGGTGTATGGGAACAGACGGTCCATGTCTATATAGATGTCAATAAAATCATTCTGGTCCTGTGCAAAACCGCTCGGCTTGTTGTCATTTCTTAAGGTGTCATCTTCCACACTGATTGACAAATAGAGATTATCTGCGTCCCAGAGTAACTTGAATTCGGCCGCAAAGGCATCATCCAGCATTCCGGAGGATACATTGTCGATGGCCATGGAGGATGCAGCATCCCAGGCAGCATCACTGACATCTCCGTCGATGGTGGGTGGTGTTGCAGTCATCATCACACCAATCCCCTGGCCAAAAACTGTCACTGCAAGTGCCATCATGGCACCAAGAAACAAGAATTTGTAAACCTTTAGCATTGTTTTAAAAATTTAGTTAGTAAATGAACTTTAGTATATTTTGTTTTGATTCTCTAAATTACATTATTATAATGTTCGAAATCGGCCTTGAGAAAATACCAGACCAATTTGATATAATAATATACCCAAAAAGGCTGCCACAGATCCCTCCGTGGCAGCCCTCTTCTCTGGCCATTGATTCGCCTATTCCTTGATGAACTTGCCAGTCGTGTACTGACCGGACAGGTCACATACACTGATCAGGTAGATACTGTTGGGAAGATTTGCAATATCGAGATTTACCAGCCTGACATTGCTTCCCTGCACCTTCTTCACACATTGACCGTTCATATTGAACACTTCAATAGAGCTGATCACAGAATTGCTGATCAGCTGGAGCTGATCCGAAGCAGGATTTGGTTGCATCCTGAAACGGAGGGAGGAAACTGCTTCCTGGACCGATACATAGATCTCCTCCATCATTTTCATATCCCCCAGGGTTGAAGGATCCGTCCAGGCCCGGTCGGTAGAATAGAACCAGCCGATGTTAGAATCCCTGTCTACCCCGTCGTCATCGTCATTGACATGGACTTCGAATCCCAGTTTCTGGCCAAATTCAGGTTGAGTAACCCCATATCTTTCCATCCATTTGAAGGCAGTCAGCCATGGCATCTCAACCTCAAACATATACCCGCTCTGCGTATCGCGCCAGGCCCAGTCCATGCCATTGATCAGGTCATTGTGGTCCACCTGGTGCAGAGTGGTGTTGTCCCTCAGGAACATGATTTGATACTCATCCGTTTCGGAAGGCAAGTAGGCAGAATTCTTGCTGTTGTTCAGGTCGAACCAGAACTCCACGCAATCATCTGCATAGGGTGTGGGGAAGCCCGTATCGGTTATTTTCACATCGTCGGTCACCTCCACAAGGAAGAAGAGGGATACTTCATCCCACAATACCCTGAACTTGCCGCTTAAATCGGTGGGACCCGTAATGTTCTCGGGACCATTCAGTATTTGCGCCATTTCGATTACCGGAACTGTCTCCCACACCGCTTCGATTTCCGCGTCTACAGTGGGGAAATCTGAACGGTAATAACAGGGAAGGGCCGGGGGCGCCACCAGCAGATCGTACTTTTTCGGGTTGGAACCCTCAAGAACCACCACAATATCCATCGAAGATTCGACGACCTCCGTCCCCTCTGCCGGCACACCGGCTTTCCCCTGCGAACCTCCTGTAAATATCATGATCTCATCGCCGTTATGGGTGATGCCTGCCATCAGGTCAGCTACCGTGGTTCCTTCTGCGATATCGCTGATTACCGTTGCGCCAACGGATCCAATGGCACTTGAGGTCACCATTGCCTGTGCAGAAGATAGTTCAGCAGCCTCCCCTACCATCACGTTCTCGAACATCAGTGTGCCCTGGTAAAGGGGATTATCAACGCCCGGTTCAACGTTGATCAGGAATCCCTCGATATCGGTGGAATCCATGTCCAGTATCACCTCTTCCTCATCAATGGTTGTGGAATGGAGGAACTTGCCTCTCCAATTAAAATAATAGGTATAATAAGTCTCCCCGGGGACCACCCAGACATCCGCACTGGATTGGTTATAAAGGGTATCCTCACTATTCTCGTCCCACAGGTAGATCCGAAAATTCAAGGCGGTGTCCGCCTTTATCTGGATACTGGCATAGGGATGCTCCGACAGATTGATTTTATCAGGAAACCTGAGGAAGAAACCATCCCAGGGCGCTGCTTTGGAAACTGCAATGGAGAGCGCTCCGTTCTCCCCGGTCAGCATATAGATGCCAGGGTTTTCTTTCCAAATGGCGGTGTCCAGGTCGTTGTTATCGAAATTATCCATCCATGTGGCCGGGGCCTGGGAAAATGCCCCTATGGCAATGAACAGAATGATCAGTGTTAATTGGTAGAATTTTTTCATGGTCACTTGGTTTTAATTGAATGATACAATCGGGATGACCTAATTTATGATTTTTAAATATACGAAACCATAAATGAGAAAATATTGGAATCATTTGATACAATAACGGATTTTTTGCCTTGATGACAAGGTCATATTTCTCTACTTTTATCTCAGGCTTCCGATGGCTTTCCAGCCTGCCGTGTCCGGCATGGAAATACTGGAAATGCTGCAGGGATCCAAACCAAAACTTAAATCGCCAATTCAGATGACGCCTACCAGGAAATTTTATCGAATGATAAGGCTTGCAACAATCCTGTTGTTCAATACTACCATGGTATTTGCACAGGATCGAACCATTACGGGAACGGTGAGGGACACGAAGGACCAGGCCCCGTTGATCGGGGCAACCGTCCAGGTGCAGGGAACTTCAAGGGGTACCGTGACGGATGCCAGTGGAATTTACAGCCTGTCGGTACCAAGTGAAGCCGGGGTAATCTCATTTTCATACATCGGCTATCTCTCCCAGCAGGTTGAAATCGGCAACAAGACCATTATTGATGCCTTACTCGCAGAGGATGTCAAACAGCTTGATGAGGTGGTCGTCATCGGGTACGGCACGCAGAAGAAATCCGATCTGACCGGATCGGTGGCCACGGTTTCCGCTGAAGAGTTGACCAGGGAGTCGGTGGCCGGCATCGACCAGGCATTGCAGGGAAGGGCGGCTGGTGTACAGGTAACCCAAAGCTCCGGAAGGCCGGGAGCGCCCATTAATGTGAGGATCAGGGGAGTGGGCACCGTGAACAATACAGAACCGCTCTACATTGTGGACGGAATCCCCATGTCCAGTTCAGACATTCTATCAATCAGTCCGAATGATATCGAATCCATGACCATCCTTAAGGATGCATCCGCCACGGCCATTTATGGTTCCCGGGCTGCCAACGGGGTAGTGATGGTTACCACCAAACGGGGGAAATCCGGCAAAGTGAAAGTCAATTTCTCAGCTTATGCAGGTATTTCAAAGATGTTCAAGGTGCCCCAAATGTTGAATACAGATCAGTATGTGGCATTAGCCGACAGTATGTATTCTGCTTCAAACCTGGTACCGGAGGCAGTTTACCGCGACAGCAATGTGATTAGCAATAACACCGACTGGATCGATGAGATCACACAGACTGGCAGTATTCAGAATTACTACCTTTCCTTTTCGGGAGGATCCGAAAACAGCAACTACAGCCTTTCGGCAGGCTATTTCGATCAAAAAGGGATCGTGATCAAGTCTCATCTTCAACGGTATACCCTTAGGGCCAATTCCGATTTCAGGATGGGAGAACGGTTCCGTGCCGGAGCCTCTATCTCAGTTTCAAGGATCTACCAGGATCCAAGCGGGGGCGGTTCCTTCCGGTCTGCTTACCGGACCGCACCGTTCTTGCCCGTATATGATTCCACTAACCTGGGTGGTTATGCACAACCCTCTGCGACCACCACCGGGATCAGCGACTATTCCAACGAGGTTGCCAACCTTATGTTACGGAACAACTGGAGCACGACCTCAAGGCTGGTGCTCAGCGGATACCTGGAGTATGAGTTCTTCCGGGGGTTCAGTTATCGTATGAATGCAGGTGCAGTTCAGAATGCAAATAGAGGTTACAGCTATACGCAGGCGTATAACAACGGGAATGCAAGTGTTAAATATCCCACCATCAGCGACGGATACAGCAATGGTTACAAGCTGATGATCGATAATCTGTTCACTTATAAAAATACATTTGAAAAGCACAACTTTTCGGTACTGCTCGGGCACAACGCTGAAACTAATTACGGGGAAAACATCGGTGTGGATGTGGAGGATGTGTCGGAGTTGTTCACCAATGTGGGCAACTGGGCCTATATTGAAAGGGAAGACGGAACCAACAACCTGCCCCAGATAGATGGAGGGGACGGGATCTCATACAGGCTGATCTCCTATTTCGGTCGGATTATTTACGATTATGACAGCCGCTACTATTTTACCGGGAGTTTGCGCAGGGACGGATCCTCCAGGTTTGGACCTGAAAACAAATGGGGATTGTTCCCTTCCTTTGCCGGAAGCTGGAGGGTCAGTAATGAGGACTTCTTCCAGTCGGTCCCACTGGTCAATGACCTGAAGCTAAGGTTCGGGTGGGGCCAAACGGGCAACCAGGATATCTCTAATTATGCCTATCTCGCCTTCCTGGAGACAGGGGACCATTCTCCTGCAATATTCGGTAACAACCAGGTACTGCATTATGGAGCGGCCCCCATCAATGTCTATCCAAACTCGGCCATTAAATGGGAAACGACCATCCAGACCAACGTAGGTGCCGATATCGCATTTTTTGAAAACAGGCTGCTGGTAACCGCTGACTATTTTATCAAAAACACCCAGGACATGCTTGTAAAGATACCCATACCAGCCACAGCAGGGTACCATAGCAACGCTGATCCCTACCTCAATATTGGGGAGGTACAGAACAAGGGATTAGAATTCTCCGTTACCTATCGCAAAATGGAGGGCAGGCTGAATTATGATATCACCGCCAACGCTGCAACGATTAAGAACAAAGTGATTTCCCTTGGAGGAGGAGATGCCCTGTGGAACTCTGGCCTGAGGACGAAAACCGAGGAGGGGTATTCGATCGGCAGTTTCTATGGATATGTGGCCGATGGCATCTTCCAGAGTGAGGAGGAGATCGCAAACCATGCGTTGCAAACACCGGGTGATGATCCGGCACTCTCAACGTCCCCGGGCGATATCCGCTTTAAGGATCTGAACGGAAACGGGAAGATCGATAATGACGATTCCGATAAGACCCATATCGGCAAGTCCATTCCCAGTCTTATATACGGTATGAACTTTAATCTCTATTTCATGGGATTCGATATGTCCCTGATGATCCAGGGAGTGTATGGCGTGGATATCTACAACAATGCTGCCAGGGAGGTGAACCTGGCAAGTAATATCCCGGGTGAGTATGTGAAGGATCCCAACAAGTGGGTATCTGTTCTCGATTACTGGCGGCCTGACAACACCTCCGCAGAGGTACCCAGGGCCATCGTCAACGATCCCAACAACAATTCAAGGATTTCAAGCTGGTGGCTGGAAGATGGATCCTACTTAAGGATCAAGAACCTGCAGGTAGGTTATACCCTCCCGGTTACACTGGTTAACAGGGTGAATATCAGCAACCTGAGAATCTATATTTCGGCACAGAATCTTTACACATTCACAAGCTATTCGGGTCTTGATCCGGAAGTAGGTACCTCAAACCACACCACCAATGTTGGAGCACCAACGCTAAACGTGGGTGTGGACGACGGGATCTATCCACAGGCCAGGACCTTCTCCTTAGGTGTACAGGTGGATTTCTAATTAAGCAGGGGTTTACAAGATGAAAACAACAAATAGAACATATATGAGATCAGTAAAATATTTCATGACTTTGCTAATTTCATCGATTATGGCTGGATGCACAGCTGATTGGCTGGATGTTTCCCCCGATGATGCATTACAGGAGGATATCTTCTATAAAACGGAGGGAGATGCCATCATGTCGGTGACATCCGTTTACGAGATCCTGCATGCCCCTCCCCTCTACGGAAGGGATTACTTCATTATGCTGGATATCGCCTCCGATGATTGTGTGGGTGAGAACCCGGGGATGCCATTCGATAATTTCACCTTTCTTACAACGGATAGCCGGATCAATGAAATATACATTCATGCCCTCAGGGGCATATTCAGGGCGAACCTGGCCATGGAAAAAATGGCCGGCATCGAAATGGATGAAGCACTGAAGCAAAGATTAATAGCCGAATGCAAAGTTCTGAGGGCCCATTTCAACTGGATGATCGTAACCACTTACGGTCGGGCTCAACTGGTAAACAAGGTACTGCTCACCAGCGAACTGAAACAGCCGGGTGTTGAAAATATCATGGAGTTTTACGACCAGATCGAGATCGATCTTCTGGAAGCCATACCTGATCTGCCGGAATCCTACGATGCTTCGAATGTGGGAAGGGTGACCAGGGGAACGGCCATTGGCTGGCTGGGCAAGTCCTATATTTACAGGGCCTGCTGGGAAGAGAATCCGGTTGAGAACTACTGGCAGAAAGCGGTAGAGCAATTCGAACAGATCATTCAATCGGGGAACTACGGGCTGATCCGGCCACTCACCCAGGACAGCGCCGGATACTTCAATGCATACATGTCGGTTTTCACCGAGTTACCCTTCTCCGACGGCTATGGTGGGGTTACAACCGCCCAGGGTGGCGAAAACAACGAGGAATCACTGTTTGAAGTCCAGTTCTCCAGCCACACACTTTGGAATCCTTATCTTCACTGGGGTGCGACCACATCACACCGGGCCCAGGTCCTGAATTCCAACGGATTTGCCAGCGGATGGAGAAATTTGGTGCCTACCCAGGATTTTGTGAACGAATTCGAAAGTCCAGGCCCAGCTGGTCTCCCTTACGATGTACGGAAATACGCATCCGTCTGGCAAAGGGGTGAGATCATCGATTTTCGTGAGAACAGGGATCTTTACATGGTGCCATTCGAGCCCTCCACCATGGCCCTCCATACCGGCTACATCGTCAAGAAAACCATTTTCCCTATCCACTATGACAATCAGAACATTGACTTTCCCAATAACTGGAGAATACTGAGATATGCCGATATATTGCTCCTGTATGCCGAAGCCCTGGCTAATGGAGCCACCAGCTCCATTGGGGAAACACCTGCATCCTTGCTTAATCAGATCAGGAGCCGGGTTGGGATGGGAGATGTAGAAGAACTGATGGCCCGGAAGGGCTGGGATATAAGGCAGGCAGTCATGCATGAGCGAAGGGTTGAAATGGGATTTGAGATTCAGCGATTTCTCGACCTGGTAAGATGGACCAAGTCAGGCTGGATCACCAATATTAACCTCTATATGCCGGACTTCACACCAAACAAGAACGAAGTCTTTCCCATCCCTCAAAGAGAGATCAGCATGAATGACGGTTTATTGAAACAGAACCCTGGTTACTGATAAGGATATGAAAACATCAAGCCCATTTACCATGAAAAAGATATTCACCGCGATACTCCCCATCCTGGGAATCCTGATGTTTCCGGGTTGCAATAAAGAGGATATTACTGAGCCCCGGGCTTGTTTCTCAGTGGATGTTACCGATGCCAATGTAGGTGAACCTGTGACTTTTACAAACTGCAGCGAGGGCAAGGCATTCAGTATCTGGACCGGTGATTCCTACCATGCCTTTACTAAATACGGTCTGGATGCAGGCATTGCTATGGACGGAGAGACCTTCATTTATACCTACCCGGAGCCCGGAACCTTTACGGCCACCATCGTGGCCACCAGTTACGGAAACAACGGAACAGAAGTTTATGAAGATGCCGATTCCCTGGTGATCCATATCACTGACGGTCGCGCTGAACTGATTGAATTCGGGTTCCGGAGCCCCAAAGTGGTGGGCGTGATTTCCGGACACGATATCGAGACGATCGTTCCTTTCGGAACCGACCTGACAACGCTGAAGGCTACTTTCAAAACCTCATCGAAATTTGCAGTGGTCACAGTCGGTGGCGTGGAACAGTTAAGCGGAAAGACCGCCAACGATTTTACAAATCCCGTGGAGTTCATAGTAACAGCGCAGAATGGCAACACCACCTCTTATTTGGCAAGTGCCTATTCGATCCCCGACACGGCCAAACAATTGATTTCATTTGCGATCAAGGGCGTTCCCGGAATCTTTGACGGCAATACGATCCGCGTAACACTTCCTGCGGGGAATTCGAACCTTTCCGGGCTGAGAGCTGAATTCGAGACCTCTTCCTCTGGAGCAGTCGTGACGGTGAACGGTGTTGCTCAGACCAGCGGCACCACAAAGAATGATTTCACCAATGAGGTCGTGTATACCGTGACAGCGGAAGATGGCTCATTCAATGAGTATACCGTGATCGTGGAGGAGGAGATCGGATTCCTTAGCTTTGGCTTTGAACAGCTGGTCCCCCCGGTTTATGGGGAAATATCAGGTTATAACCTGCAGGTGAATGTATTACAGGGAACACCTGTGGATTCATTGTATGCCAGCTTTACAACCACAGCCCATAATCCGGTTGTAAAGATCGGCGATGTAGTGCAGACCAGCGGGGTGACCTTGAATAACTTCTCATCCCCCGTTAAATATACACTGGAAGCCCAGGGTAAATCAGTGGACTACACCGTCAGGGTAAGTATCATTAAATAGGTGAGGGTGCCTGCAAAATCCTGGCGCTGTCAATCTGTTTTCACATCCAGCTCCAGCTCAAACCCTGCCAGCCTTCCGCGGGGCTCTACTTTATATTTAACACCTTCTGGCACAATCACCTTCATCATAAGCATTTTGCCCTGAATCCGCCAATCCACATGCACCAGTCCAGCTGGATGAGGTACTGTACCACGGGCCCAGTTTAAAGTCTCTGATTGTGGAGATATTTCAATAGAATCCCGATCAAACCCATGATTAAATCCCAGTTTCACCCCTAACACCTCGGTGGAAAGAAAGAAGGTAGGATGTCCGCTCCAGGCATGACTGGCAGTCCCCTGCCCTCCCTGTTGTTCGCCTCCGATATCGAAATTTTCCCAGGATGTATCATCGCCCTGGTGGATCATCCTGGACCAGTATTGTAGCATGAACTGTTCGGCCAGATCTGCCCTTCCCTCCTTGTAGAGTGCTGCAAACAGGTAAAATGACCCGTAGGGGGTGATCTTCCGGTTTCGGGTCTCCTCCCCGATCTCCTTCAGTTCGGTTTCCAGGTAACTTAAAATGGATCTCTTCTGCTGTTCGGGACAAAGATCAAAGAGCATGGGATAGACGCTTGATATGGGATAGTGGTGATCAATGGCCCGACCCTCTTTAAATCCATCATGGTAAACCTTCTTTGAGGAATCCCAGTAGATCGCGGCAACAACTGAAGCCAGCCTTTGAGCTTCTGCTCCGTAAATCATGGCCTCCTCTGCATGTCCCACATCATGGGCCAGTCTCTCCATGATTTTAAAACTTCTGGCCAGAAGGGCCTGGTAGGCGGTAAGATCGGCTGACTTGTCAATCCGTGTCCACTCGATAAAGACGCGTTCGGTCGGATAGGTACCCGCTTCACTTCTTCTTTGCATGATGTGCTGCATGAGCGAATGGTAATTAGGATACAGGAGCTTAAGGAAATCCAGGTCTCCGGTTACATGGTAATACCACTCCAGCTCCAGCAAAGTCTTCAGCACAAAATCGTTTAATCCTTCTTCCTTGCCTTCGAGCATATTGTCGCGGTACATGTCCTGGAAAAGCATCAGGGATCTTTTCATCAAACGGGAATCGCCCGAAGTTGCAAGGGAGATCCCGTATTCGGGCAAAGCATCCCCGGCATAGAGGCCCCTCTCCCTGAAAGGGGTATCGGTGTAGGAATCCTCCGAGCATACCCTGAGGGTCCGCCAGCCCAGTTCCCAGATCTTATCCAGCATGGGATTTGAACAGGAAAAACTCCCCTTTTTCTCATAGGGATAAACCTGCTCCACCAGGCCCAGCCTGTGAAGAATCAATGATCCGGGTCCGGGATCAATCCTTACCTGCAGATACCTTACCCCGTAAGGTTTGAATGTTTCATATCGTCTGTTACCCCCGGAGGTGATAAAGCGTGTTGCTGCATTGATCTGCAGGCGCTTATAAAGAAAGGGCATCCCCCGTGAATCCAGATCCTCCGACCAGGCTATATCCACCACGGCTCCCGCACCGGCCTCAAGCTCGCAAAATACCCTTCCCAGTTTTTTCCCGCCCAGGTCAAAAACCAACTGCATCGGTTCCCCGATTTCAAAGCCCGTGACCTGCCAGTCATTTGATTTCAGGTTCTTCTGTAAATCAGGTTCTGACCAGACCAGGTCCCTGGCCGGATTAGCACCCATGGCAGGATTCTCCCTGGGAGTCCATTGAAAACTCTTGTTTTTCAATATTTTCAGGTCATCCCCGGGATCATCCTGGTCCGGATCAAAAACCCCGGCATCTTTGGGAAAAGGGCCTGCCGTCATCATGAACTGATCTCCCTCCATTTGCTGATGGGGTGAGAAAATAAGGCCTGCCTCCTTGGGGGCAGTCATGTAATAATCCCATCCGCCCCAGATGGCCACATAGCTTACAAACAGGAAGTTCCATCCCTTTTCAAGGGAGAAAACCCTGTTCTCCCTCACCGGATTCCCCGGCTCTGTGCCTGAAACTTTCAGTGGCCCTTTCCCATTGAGATAGTATTGACCCCACCATAATCCCATCTCCACATCCTGGTGAACCGGAGAATAGATATAGGTACTGGCGTATACCTGATTGCCTGATCCATAGTCGCTCTGGGTCTCGTCGGGTGTTTTGATAAAAAAGGTGTAGATATCCTCATCATTGCGTTCCCTGTAAATCCCCAGTAACTCCTCCGGAACCAGCTCATCCTGGGTCAGAGCCGGAATGGTGCGGGAAGTGAGAGTACCCCAGTGGGACTGATCCCTGATCAAAACCGGATTTTTCCACTGGCTGTCATCAAATCCAGGCATATTCCATTCAGCCGGCTGCCTCCGGCCGTCAAATACCTCCATGGGTCCGCATGCAAAGGAGAAACGCAGGGCTTCATGGTCGTAAGCTTCTGAAGCCTGCATCTTCCAGGCTCCGGGTGTTTCCAGTGAAACAATTCCGGCTTCATCCTCCACCGTGCCCCAGGCTATGAACCCACCGATACTCAGGGGGACCTGGAAGGTCATTGTACCATTGGCCAGCACCTCCACAGCCACTACGTTCCGGCCCTTTTTAAGATAGCTGGCCAGGTCATAGGTGTCATACTCGGGATGGGATGTATAAAAACGCGAGGGACCAAAATTAAGATGGATCCCGTTCACATAGATGTGGTAGCGGGAATCGGCGAAAAGATGAATGCTGGCCGATAAGGGCTTTGCTTTCAATTCAAGATTCCTCCTGAATAACACGGTCTGCTGGCGCCCCATTCCCCCGGCATCTTTCCATATAAATTCAGCCGGATGCTCCTGGGTAAAGCCTGTCACAGCGAGCCATGAAAATACCAGTGCGATGATGATCCTGTTCATAAAAAAGGCATTAAGGATGGAGGTACCTTATCCAGTCAATAACCCGATCCGTCCAGGTGGAAAGATGCCCCTGCCCAATGGCCAGGGAGAAACCATGACCACCGTATGGATAGATATGCAATTCTGAAGGGACCTGGTGGGCCCGGAGTGCCTGGTAATAAACCATGCTGTTTTCAACAGGCACCCCGCTGTCATCCCCTGCATGGATCAGGATGGCGGGCGGGGTCTCCCCTGTGACCTGCAATTCGTTGGAAAAATTGTTCACCAGCGCCTGGACGGGCTCCGCTCCCAGCAATGCCCTCCTGGATCCTGCATGGGTAAATTCACCTGTGAAGGAGATCACCGGATAGATCAATATTGAAAAATCGGGACGGCAACTGTGTCGCTCAACCGGATCAGGATTGAGGGCATCCCCGGCATCGAAATGTGTGGAAAGGGTGGATGCAAGATGTCCCCCGGCAGAAAATCCCATGATTCCAATCTTTCCCGGGTCCACATTCCACTGTTCCGCATTTGATCTGACCAGGCGCATGGCACGCTGGACATCCAGGAGCGGTGATTTGTAAGGTTCGATGTTGCTTGAGGAACCGGGAAGGCGGTATTTCAATACAAAAGCGGCGATTCCTTTGGAGTTCAGCCAACGGGCAATGTCGGTTCCTTCCCAATCATAGGCAAGGATGTTGTATCCACCTCCGGGACAAATGATTACAGCCTCCCCGGTAGCATTCTTCTTTGCCGGGAGAAACAGGGCTATGTCGGGTTTCTGAACGTTCCTTACCCTGACGATATCTGCGGTATCCCAGATGGTTACCTCACCCGTTTCACGGTAATTGGGGGGATCTCCCTCCCAGAGGGGAAGGATGCTGTTTTGTGCCATAGAGGCTGTGACCATAAATGCAAATAGCAAAGCGATCAGGATCGTTTTCATATGCTCAGGTTTTGAATTAATAGGTTTGATGGATCAACAGGACCACCTGTTCTTCCGGGTAGGGGGATTGAATTGCTTCTCCATTGCCCAGGCGCACCTCATTGCTGCCCTTTTCCCCCGTATCCACATTGATAAAGGTCACCTGGTAAAGGTTTGAGGGTACCAGGGGAACCAATTCACCCTCTTCAAAATTCTCAATAAAGACCAGGTAGGATTCCCCCGGTTTTTGAAGACCATATTGTTTCATGCCGGGTATGTTTGACTCCAAAATCTGGCCGGAGTAATCCATCTGGTGGAATGGTACCTGTGCCATGGTCTCCTTCAGAATGGAGAGCTTCCTCCTGAATTCCGGTCCGCCCCACCCCGGGTTGGACTCCGGGATGGTCCAGTCGCCCGTCTCATGACCCACAGTGAAGGAGTAATCCAGGTTATTATACAAGCCGGCTCCCGACAGGATGATCCGCCAGGCCTGGTTGATATAGAGCTGGTCCTCATGGGGCATGAAACCGGTTTCGTCCAGTCCCACCACACCCCCTAAATCAAGGTTCATTTGGGCAGCCCCTGGCAGAGCGTAGTGAAAGTTAACCATGGATACTCCTTCAGGAAGGAGCTCAATATCATACTGAAAATTAGAGATATTCTGGGCAATCAGATGTGTGTTTGCCATTTTCGATTCCTCGTCACGGATGACTGAAGTGACCCAGGCCTGCCACTCCATGGACAAACCGTTTGCAATTTCCACTTTTTTTTGCCAGGGTCTGGAAAACACATCATCATCTTCCAGGTTTACATAAGTTACCCCGCACGGATGATCAGACCATGGTTCATTCTGGATCTCGAAGAAAAAATGATCATACCCATTCAATTCACTTACCATTTTCCGGATATATTGCTCCTGGAACTGTTTCAGCTGGCCATTGTAAAGGGTATGAACCCTGTTAAATTCAGTCTCACCCACTCCATTTACATTGTTTTTGATGTTGAACGGCGAGAGCAGCCAGGCATTCTCTGCATAGATGGAGGTAAACAGGGTCACCTCCACCATGATCCCATTCTCACCGGCTACGCTCATAAAATCCCTCAACCTGCTGAAATACGCGGGATTGAAGCTTCCCAGATCGTATTTCTCCCCTGTTTTGGTCCACGGAGCCAGGAACCGGTCTGGAAGCGGGGCCAGGGTATTCATTTCGATCCCGAAGATATTCTCAACCGGCTCGATATAGGTACCCGTAAAAATCCTTGTGTAATTGAAACCCTCTTTCCCCAGTGACTCCAGGTACAACTTATAATTAAAATCCAGGTTTACCAGCGAGCCGTAATGCTCGGCCGAGGTGATCAGGATCAACGGATCGCCTTTATATTCAAGATACCTGGGATTTTCCGGGCAGAGGCGAAGGGTTTCCGATGAGGGCAATGATGCCGTACCCGCATTTTTCTCCGATCCGCTTTTGCAAGAGATCATCATCATAAGGAGTAACAGGGTTAGCATAAAATATAAATTTTTCATGATCATGATTTTTGAATGATACTCCAAAATTCGGGGTTACTTTGCTCAACCAAATGTTAAAAATAGCCATATGGTTTCATAAATGGGTCATCTATTTTCATGAATCCATCCAGGGGGTTTGAATTATGGTTCAAGTGGACTAATTTGCACAGCAATCAGGAAAGTAAAAATACAAAGCAAAAAAGATGGAGACAATCGGGGTTGATAACAGGCAAAAAAAGAGAACCTACATGGTTATGACCATCCTCAGGGTGGCCATTGGCTGGCACTTTTTATATGAAGGACTTACCAAACTGCTTAATCCTGAATGGACTGCTGCAGGCTATCTTCAAAGCGCCACCGGCCCCCTGGCCGGACTCTACCATGCGCTGGCTGCAAATGAAACCATTTTGACATTTGTTAACATCCTGAATACCTGGGGACTGGTACTTATAGGACTGGGGTTGGTCCTGGGGCTCTTCACAAGGATTTCACAGGTGGCAGGGATCGCCCTGCTCTTCATGTATTACATCTCTCACCCTCCTGTGCTCACCGAACCAGGATTTTTCCGTGAAGGCTCATACTTTTTCATCAGCAAGGATTTCCTGGAAATGCTGGCGCTGGTTACACTGATGTTCTTTCCAACAGGGATGTTCCTGGGCCTGGATGGACTCTTTTCCCGGATGTCTAAAAAACCCATGCATAAACTGGACCACGGACAACCCGATCCGGAAGTGACAAAAGCCAATGTGGGTCAGATCCAGAGGCGGGAGGTACTGAAACACCTGGCTACGGTTCCCTTCCTGGGTGCGGTTGTATATGGGGCACTTCGACGCACCAGAATGAACAGCATGGAGGAACAGAACCTGGTGGACTCCACTTCAGGAGCCACCCAGCAATTTGTTCAAAAGATCATGGCCGGGGGAAACAGTGATCTGCTAAAAGATCTGAAAGGAAAACAGTTTACCAGTGAGACCAGTCTGTTAAAAGGCACCCTGCCAAAAGGAATGCTGGGGAATATGGAGTCCTCGAAGCTGATCCTGGGGGGTAACCTTCTCAGCGGATATGCTCACTCACGCGACCTGATCTACGTCTCCTCCCTTGTCCTTAACTATCATCAGAAAGACAGGATCTTCCGCACACTGATGCTTGCCGAGCAGTCGGGTATCAACACCATACTCTCCAACCCTGTGGTTATGCCGCTGATGAGGGAGTACTGGGACGAAGGTTATGGAAAAATCCAGTTCATTACCGACTGTGCCGGACTGGACTATTCGGATGGTATAAAGCCCATGGATTTTGGGAAATACATGGACCTGGTTAAAAAGGCCATCGATGACGGGGCTAACTCATGTTACATCCAGGGCGAGACAGCCGATTACTACATAGAAAACAACCAGCCTGAAAAGCTGGTAAAGGTGATGGATATGATACGTGAAAACGGACTGTCGGTGGGCATCGGTGCACATAAGATCCAGACCATCAAAAAGTGTGTGGAACTGGGACTGGAACACGATTTCTGGATGAAAACCCTCCACACCCACGATTACTGGTCGGCCAAACACCCCGTCTGGCACGATAACATGTACTGTTTCGATCCTCAGGAGACCATTCGTTTCATGGGGACATTGGAGAAGCCGTGGGTCGCATTTAAAACCCTGGCAGCAGGCTCCATCAGGCCCGAACAGGCCTTCTCCTATACCTTCAACAGCGGTGCTGACTTTTTATGCGTGGGGATGTACGATTTCCAGATCATCGATGATGTGAACATCACACTCGGTGCCCTGGAAAATGTAACAGACAGGACCCGGCCCTGGAGGGCATAAATCAACTAATTGTTGAAACTTCTGGATTTCAGTAGCTTGTTGGCAGGGCTTCCCGGAAATAGTCCGCCGCCCTGTTTCGCCTCATTTCCTCACTGAGTTCTTCAATGATGGCGGCATTTTCGGGTCGTTCCGAAATGTTCACATTTTCATCGGGGTCTGCCGAATGATCATAGAGCATCCGGGTAAACATCCGGTCCTCATCGTCAATCCATTCCGTGTAGAAATAGTTTTCCCGGATGGTGGTAACTCCCTTGAACCACTGACAGACTGCCACGCCGTCGCTGACAGCATCCTCATCAAATAAGAGATTCTGAAAGCTTGCTCCCTCCAGGTGCCCGGGCAGGGAAAGTCCTGCCAGTTCACAAAGGGTCGGATAAATATCCACGTACTCAACGATCTGGGTGGTGGATGCCACTTGCTCAGTACCCGGAACTTTGAGTATCAAAGGGGTATGCAGGGAGGTTTCATAGTTGCAATGCTTGCACCAAAGTCCGTGTTCCCCGAGGTTCCAGCCGTGATCGCCCCAGAGGATCACGATGGTGGATTGGGCAAGCTCCAGCCTTTGCAGTTCGTCCAGGATCTTTCCGATTTGTGCATCGGTATAACTCACACAGGCATAATATCCATGAATCATCTCTCTTGCCATTACATCGGATACCGGACCCTCAGCGGGAATGTCTTTGTAAGCCCTTAGTTCCCCGAAATTGTGCATTGATTCAATCGGGGCATTTTCAGGCATGTAGTTGTTGTCGGGCAATTTTACCTTTCCATCATAAAGCTTCCAGTATTTTTCAGGAGCATTAAAGGGTAAATGTGGCTTTAAGAAGCCGGCAGCCAGGAAGAAGGGTTTTCCGGAATCCTTCAATTTACGAAGGTCGTCTATGACCTTTTCTGCGGTCTTCCCATCTTTATAAAGGGTATCGTGTACCGCGGCCCTCTCAATGGCAGGACCCCTGGAATCGTTTGATGCATCCTGCAGAATATTTTCAGAAAGGGCATAATCACGCCAGGAAGTACTGTTCGATTTTGGGTGCCAGATCTCATCCCAGCCATCAGCCGCATCATTGTCGTGGTGAAAGATTTTTCCATTGCTGATGGTATAATAACCATGGTCTCTGAAATATTTGTTCAGGGTAGTAATCCCCGGCGCTTC
>JAWOHR010000124.1:0-29658 GCA_046485075.1 Bacteroidales bacterium | reverse complement strand
TAGATATGGAATACTCACATGGATATGATGATTCGGGTAACAGGTATGGCCTTGAGCTGGAGCTAACCTACAGGCCGGTCAGCAACCTGAGTCTTTCAATTGACCCTGAGTTCAGTCACCGCCGCTCAGTGCTGCAGTATGTGGATCAGCAACCATTCGATACCGATCAAAGGTATATCTTCGGTTCCATTGATCAGAAAACCCTCAGCATGTCGCTTAGAATTGACCTGATCATTACACCTGAACTTACCATACAATTCTGGGGACAACCCTTTATTGCCACGGGCGATTTTTATGATTTCAAGCACATCACCGAACCAAAAGCTGATAACTTTTATGACCGGTTCCATACCTACCATGCTGAGGAGATTTCCTATGACCAGGCAGGGGATCGTTATCAAATCAACGAAACGGACTCGTCTCTGGGCTATGCATTTGGTAACCCTGACTTCAACGTCAGGGAGTTCCTGTCGAACCTTGTTTTCCGATGGGAATACAGGCCCGGATCCTTCATTTACCTGGTTTGGTCACAATCCCGTTCTGATTCCAATTCATACGGAACGTTACACTTTGGTGATGATTTTACGGATATCTGGAAAATTCATCCAATGGATGCCATTCTGCTGAAGGTCTCCTACCGGATCGGCAGATAGTATTATTCATTACATACCCTGTCTGCCAGTCCGTTTGCATATGAATCCCAGCAGTGCCAGAGATCATCCCCGAAAAATACATGATCCTTGATGCGCCCTTCGACAGTGGTTGTACTCCACTCTATGTAGGTGGTTCCGTCGGCCATGGAAACTGTATAAGCAGCATCGTAAACCCCGCCAGGAATATATTCCCACTGAATATAACTCCCATTCTCCTTCTGACCCTGCTCGGTATAGGTATAAGTCAGGCCGGCTGCCTCACTTTCATAATCCTTGTTCCAGGCTATCTCGAGAACAGGGATTGTACCCTCCTTATAGAAGGTCCAGCCGGCGCTGGTATGATCATACCGGACTACACCGTCAAACCACTTCACACCATTCCCGGGAAGAGCGGAAAAAGCGATGACCATCTCCACTGTAAACTCTTCGTTGTTGATCCTCATGGCAGAGAGTGTGGCTGCATAACCTACATTGTTTAATGAAAATTCATAAGACCACTCCCAGGTATTCTCTCCCAGGTAAACCGGGGTCTGTTCCAGGGCGTAAATATAAGCTGCTAAGGGCAGGGCAGAGACCAGCGTAACGGAGACATTCCAGAATCCCACGGTAAGGTATGACCGCAAAAAATTCTGGTACGTCGTCGCCGATCCCTTTGAGGTTGCCGGCTGCTCTGAAAAATCTGAAAAATCCATCATCATGGTCTTCATCGGGGGAAGCTCGGGCCTGAGATCCACGGGTTCCTTATCACATGATGTAATTAACAATAAAACCACGGCAGCAAGTGCGGCCATGTTCATCGGGTTCATCTGTCTTCTCATCTCCATCCCAATTAAATTAATTTAGTAAATGCGTTTACGTTTCAAAACAAATTTTGGTTTCAATTATTGTACGACACCCCATTGAGGTGTTAATTGAATATTGTAAATTCCATTTATGAAGTGGATTTGCAATGCAAAAACTTAAGAACTCCTTTTATGAAAGGTTCCTGCTGGGTTATAGCTTTAACCTGGAGAGAGAGGCTTTTTCCCTGATAGCCATCAACTATTTACTGATCATCCTTTTCGGATTCGTGGTTATTCTATTACATGCGGTTGAAAAGGATCTTCTGCCGGTTTCCTACCGCTACCATACCATCATTCTTTTAAGTTTACTGAACCTCTGGCTGCTTCGAAAGCGGATGATCAACCCGGCGCGCATCCTGATCCTGGTATCACTGCCCGTTCTGATATTGATTCTGCCGCCCCTGGGAGGGGCATTTTCCGATGAGTTCTATTTTTGGTTCCCCTATATTCCCATTGGCCTTTCTATCATCCCGCACTTCATTCTTCACCCTGTCAGTCAAAGGATTCAGCTCTATTTCACCTTGCTGATCTATCTGCTATTGTGTATTTTCATTGATACCTATCTGATCTATTTAAGCAATGGTTCGGAAAAAATCATTCCCATTGTCCATGAAAACCGGTTTTATTACAAGCTCATCCCCGCCTTCCTGTTTCTGTTCGTTAATTTAGCCCTGCGTCTTCTTTTTGTCAAAAATTTCCAGTTCAGAACAATCATGGACACGCAATATGAAGAGCTGGTGCAGACGGAAAAAATGGCATCCCTGGGCATTCTCACCTCCGGACTTGCTCATGAGATCAACAATCCTTTGAATTTTATTTCAGGAAGCCTGAATGCACTTCATACGCTGAAGGAGAAGTATCTTAGCTACGAAACCGGGCTCCCTTCCGAAAAGAAAGAGGTGCTCAAACGGATAGAACAGGTCATGGAATCTGCCTTCGATGGAATTGAGAGGGCCAGCAGTGTTATCTCGAAACTGGATTTTTTTGCACATCCCAAAGCGAAACAGGAAAGAAAAAAGATAAGCCTTGAAAAATTGATGCAATCCGCACTGAGCAGCATTGAATCAAGGCTCCCCTACTACATCAGACTTACCACTGATATTGAAAAAGATCTGAAAGTTCTCTGCCATGAGCAGCAACTGAAACTTGTGTTCACATATATTCTCAGGAATGCCTTCGATGCGCTGGAGTCCAAAGAGAGAGTGGAGCGGGAAAAAATCGACATTTCGGCTGCCCGGGTGAGCCGTGACCGAAGGCCTTATACCAGGATCTCCTTTTGCAACAGTGGTCCTGCCATTCCCGAAGAGGACATCAAACACATTTTCGATCCATTCTTTTCATCCAGGGAAGCCGGAGAGGGTATTGGACTTGGAATGTCACTCAGTTACATGATTATCAAAGAACATGGTGGAAAGCTGGAGGTGAAAAATCAGGCCGGAGTCGTCAGGTTTGACATTTTTTTACCAGCCTGGGCCGAAAGTGGCTCTGACAGGGTCAGTACTGCCTTCTGATCCCCTCCCGGATCGACTCCATTAATACTTCCCTCTTCCATGGTTTCATAATATACCTGAATATTAATTCTTTATTAAATCCCTCCATCATAATTTCAGACTCCATGAACCCGGTAAGCAACATACATACCCTCTCCGGACTTTCCTTTTTGATCTCTTTGATAAAATCGAGTCCGTTCATTACCGGCATCTTCAAATCCGATATAATCACCTGAATATCAGGATTTTTATCTAATATCTTAAGTCCCTCCCTCGCTGATCTGGCCGTAACCACCTCGAGTTCATCCATGAAGGTTAACTGGAGCAACTCGAGATTGATCTCCTCATCATCCACGTAGAGAATCCTGTGTAAACTCATTTATCGAAAATTAAATCATTTTAAAAACCAGGCATTCATATCTTCCAGTCCAATCTCTCCCAAATCCATTACAACCATATCCGCACCACCTTCATATAACTCTTTCATATTACCCTCCCGAGCAATACCCAATACAAGTCCAAAATTCCCTCTTTTCCCTGCCTGCACGCCTGATACGGCATCTTCCACAACCACTGCCCGGTGATAATCGACCCCCAGGTTATCACATGCAGTTGTGAAAATATCAGGTTCAGGCTTACCCTTCAGTCCCATTTCAGCAGAAACAACACCATCGACCCTGGTCTCAAAAAGATCAATCAAACCCGCTTTTTCAAGAACAGGTTTACAGTTCTTACTCGAGGAGGCCACACCGATCCTCACCCCGGCTTTCTGAAGCATGTAAAGGAGCTGCACGGTTGATTCATAAACCTCAACACCCGCCTCTTCAAGCACCCTGTTGAACATGATGTTCTTCCGGTTTCCCAATCCACAAACCGTCTCCAGCAGTGGATCGTCTCCAGGGTTGCCATAGGGAATACGGATACCCCTTGACTCAAGGAATGAAGTTACCCCGCTATACCTGGGTTTACCATCCACATAGGGAAGGTAATCCTTCGCATGGCTAAATTCAATAAATGCCTCCCCAAACCTTTCTTTACGGAAAATCAGGTATTCGTCAAACACCTTCTTCCATGCTGCTGCATGCAACAGTGCAGTCTTTGTGATCACTCCGTCCAGATCAAAAATAACTGCCTCAAATTTGGGTTTAAAATCCATGGGTGGATGAATCATTTGCTATTGGTCATCAAGGTATCTAAATTTATAAAAGCATTCAAATCAAATTTGCTAAATGTAGGCGTATTGAAAAGAAAAATGAATATACAATGCTTCATGCACGTGCCCTTCGAAGGCCCGGGATTAATTACCGGTTGGATCGACGAAAAGGGGCATTCGTTCAATTTTACCCGCTTCTACGAAAGTGATCCCCTGCCTGATCCGGATACCGTTGATCTCCTGGTAATCATGGGTGGTCCGATGAATGTGGACGATGATCATAACCACCCGTGGATGCGAGACGAAACAGAGTGGGTCACCGGTTTTATCAAAGCCGGTAAACCGGTATTGGGAATTTGCCTTGGCGCACAAATCATCGCAAGGGCACTGGGATCGGAAGTCTATCCCGGTAAGGATAAGGAGATTGGCTGGTACGATATCCGCTTTCTGCCAAGCCTGTCAACCAGAAATGTTTTTCACTGGCATGGCGATACCTTTCAAATTCCGAAAGGGGCCGTCCGGATTGCTGAGTCTCACCTTTTCCCCAACCAGGGATTCATCTACAGGGGTCATGTGATTGCTCTTCAGTTCCACCTGGAGGTTACCCCCGGAAATGTTAAAGATCTGGTGGAGAACTGCAGGGAGGAACTGGTACCCGGGCCATTTATCCAGTCTGAGAAGGAATTACTTGATGAAAGCAGGTTTACTGACCGCAACCGACAACTGCTCTTCCGCATCCTGGACCACCTGGCGGGATCATCCCCCGATGAGCCCGTGCTGATCAATCTTTAATAAGCACCACCTTCTCAACCCTGTTGCCCGCTCTGATGATAAGGAGTCCGGATGGGTAATCTGAAAGGTCAACGATTGCTTCTCCGCGATGATCCAGCAAGGCTTCTCCCAGCTTGTGACCGGCCAGGTCATAAATCTCAATCTTCTGATTTTGAACTCCTGGCGCGCGGATGGTGATCATCTCCCGGGCCGGATTGGGGAAGAGTGAGAAAACATCAAAAGAGTTGGTTTCAGGATTTGAGACCACCTGACTCACCGGATTCACTTCCCAGCTTTCAGGAAAATGATTATCCAGGCCCGGCCGGATCAGTTGAAATACTCCATCACCCAAAAACCCGTCTGCCGGCCATAATCCATCTTTATTATAGACCAGGTAATCAAGTACGATGCCATAACGATCCTCAAGTTGAAGGGCTTCACCGTCATTTGACAACCTCCCCGCATCCCATTGAAATACCTGGTGAAAAAGACCCTCCCAGATATCCCCGGTCACATCATCGGTCAGGTAGAGGGATGAACGACCCCCCAGAACAGTCCCCTCAGGAAGCGTGGCGGTAATCCCTTTTGTCACCTGATAGCCCGACAAATCAACCTTTCCGGGGGAGGGATTGTAGAGGGTTATAAATTCAGGAATTCCCATATCATCACCGTTAATAAAGAATTGGGAGATCATCACCGGGGGCTCAAGACCGTAGGTGACCATCCGGGTACCCATATTTACCGGCACACCATTTAAAGAACCAGACTGTCTGGCGGGTGATCCGGCAAGCAGTTCAAAATTGAAAAAGGAGGGGTCAGCAAAGAGCGGATTCCCGTTTAGGTTGGAGGATTGCAGAGGCAAAAGAGTATTGTCCGACAGGCTATGACTTACCTGAAGGGTTGATTTAGAATCAGCGAAGACGGGAGCGTGCGATGAATTTGAAAGGATGCTGTTGGTTACCTTCACATTACCTCCTGCCTGGCCCGGGTTTTTTTCAAAAGCAAAGATGGCATCCACATTGTTATAAAAGAGAGACCGGTCTACATTCAACCTGGCGGAATCCTTCACCCCCACCCCCATGGTGCAATTGATGAATATACTGTTTTCAATGGAAACCGTAGATTTTTGTCCCACTGATACCCCCTTATCGGCTATATTGAATACCACAATACTGTCGATGAATACCTGCGTGGACCTTTCCCCAATATCAATGCCTTCACTGTTTAATCCCATGAAATTTCGGATCAGGCAGTTACGGATGATACCGCCCTCCACCTCATCATAATCGATGGCATCCGCATCGGGCTTGTCATTGCCGGTAAACCGGCAATGCCCGATGGTGGCTCTTCCATACTTCACATTGATTAAATCGCCCGTTACCTCTGAATGCAGGGTACTGTTTGTCAGGGTAATATCTGAATACCTGGCCGTAACCGGATCGCCATGGATCTGTTCGATTGTCATATGATCAAGTTCCAGGTCTGCAAAAAATGCCGAAATGGCCCCACGTTCCAGTACAGGGTTAGGTCCGGTGGATGCACCTTCAATGATCACCTGTCTCAATACAGATTTCTGAGGAGTATTCCGGAAAGAGATGACCCCCCATTTTCCCGGTTCGCATTCCGGATGAAGCCTGATGGTGACTGGAAGGTCTGATGTCCCGATGGCATTCACCACCCCATTCACAAATATAGAGGCCCCTTCAGGCATCCATATCTCAACCCCCGGTTCAATGGTGAGGATTGCATTTTTCCCAATGGTAACATCACCCTGAACCAGGTAAGGGGAGCAATCGCCTGAAAGGGTTAAATCGCCTTCCACCAGCCCGGGAAGGATGCAACTGCCTGTCTCCCTGTACAGCGCTGCCAGAACACGGTCATCACCAAGGGTCAGCAAATAACTCTTGTTTACAGAAACAACGGTCTGTTCACTTGCCTGGTAGAGGGAGAATCCCAGGTCAAAACTGAGGTCTGAACTGGTAACCGTTTGCTGGTGAATTTCCACAGCCAGGATATTATCCCCGGCATGCAAAAGACTTTTATCAACCGGGTAGGCAAAAAAGAAGGACTCTGCAGCACCGTTTACCGTTTCGGCCGCCTTGGTGGAATGGGTGGTCTCTCCATAACCCATATTTGACCTTATAATCTCCCTGCCATTGAGATAGACGATGGCACCGTCATCCCTTAACAGCTCAAGGACAAACAGATCAGCATCCAATTCAGCTTCAGTGACTTTAAAAATTTTCCTGAAATAGGTAGTTATAAAACGGTTCTGGGCATTGCCGCCATAGCTGACAACGGTATTCTCATCGTCCTCCCCATATCCCAGCTGCGCGTTACCCGTATTCCACGACAAATCATCATATCCTATCCCGGTCCATCCCATCCCGGGGTCTGTCCCCGTATCCAGGAATTTCCATTCTGACCCCCGTGGAACAATTTCCTGTTTTTGGGGAGCCGACCAGCCCACGAACTCAAACCCGGGCCTGTTCTCAGCCCTTAATCCAACCGGAATATTTTTAATATAGGGAGCGCCCACCAACGATCCGGGTACTGTCATTTCACCCATTTTTATAACACCCGCATCCTCAGGAATGGTGGCCAGAACCAGGTTGGCAATGCCATCAAAACCATAGGATTTCAGATTGGATAACAGGGCGAAGGGCCTTGCCTCCGCAAAAGCTTTTAACATCCCCACCTGGCGCCACCAGTAAACTTCAGAGGGGATCGCATTGCCATAGGTGGAGGTGGTACCCTCCCACCTGGCTATGTGTGCGGGAATTTCGGCCTGGATATCAGAACTGTGCCCGTCGATGAGCCGGTTCATCCTATCGGGGTGAAAGGTGGTGAACAGATGAGAGGAGAGCCGCCCTGCAAAATATTGCCTGTAGGATTGATTTTCCAGCAGTTCATTTAAAATGAGTTCACTCTTGCCCGTATAAAAATTAATGAGATTATTGTTTGGATTGAAGAAACCCCTGTCCAGATCCATAAGCACCCACCTCCACTTTCCCGAATGTTTGGGCTTCCATGCCATTACATTATGGTCGATGGATGTGTTTCCCGTGGCCATTTCAGTGATCACATAATCTGTAAAATTTTCAATGTCCACCAATTTATCCACCTCACCGTAGGTAGCCGCATCGGAAAGGTCTCCCCTGAGAAACGTTTCAAGATGACGATATGCCTCAAGATCACCTGCCTCGGCATACTCCTCGTTCTCCACCAGATCGAAGCTGCCCGGCTCCATGTTGTAGCTCTTTTCAATGTAGTCATCATCCACCTTCTCCCTGATATTGTGAATGCCCAGGTATTCGCCGTTTACATAGACCACGGCAGGCCTGAAATCCATGATATCCAGATCCATATCAGGCATCGTTGCATGCTGGGCCAACAGATCCCTGAAAAGGGTGAAACTCCAGTCACTCCCCGAAGCCCTGAGGGCAAAGGATTTATAACTGCTCCGGTTACGGTGCCAAAGGAGGGGATAATCAAGATTCCCTGCGCCATACTGCTTTTTGAAATAGACCCCAAGCATTTTCTGGGGCAGTTGCCATGAGTAAAGTCCGTTTACCTTGATTCCCGCAAGTTCGTTAAAGGCCGACCGGTCGCTTCCGTCGTTTTCGAAAAGTTCCACATTTACCGGTATCTCCCAAAGAGGCTTGAAACTCTGGACATAGATGCCCAGGAGGGGATCCCAGAAATTTTCCGGTTCCGTGGCAATGGAGACCAGGGGAAGTTTTCCTCCCGCAGCATTCTCATTGATGAAGTAAGATTGGGTCACGGTGGGGCCGGGAATCATCTGCGCCTCGAAAATACGTGCCCTGAGGATGGTGGTCGACTCAACCGGGATGGCGGAAGCATATATTTCGGAGGCCGGACCGGGCTCAGATCCGTCTCGTGTATACCGGATGATACCCCCCGGAAGGGATGAGAGTTCCACCTGGAAAGAAGAGGTGTAGAAACCTCCTCTGACAGAGAATTCGGGGATCAGGCTGGTATAACCGGCATAGGAGATCGTTGAATTGGATGCACCGGGAGTAGCCTGCATAAAATAACCCCACCGGGGATCCCCGTCGGCGATCCTGCCCACGGAAATATCAGTCTTCTGCTGGGAAAAAGTAACAGAATCCAATAATACAAGTCCGGGCGAGTAGAGTCCGATCACCTCCCCGGCGGCTGAGAGTCTGAAGCTGGCATGAAGCCCCGAATCGCGTCCATCGGTCCATAAAAGCAGATGCCCTCCGGCAGGGATGATCGCATTTGTCTCAAATTGCCACTTTTGCGGGCTATCCAGATTATCGGTGATATAATACCCCTTCAGATTCTGATCCGCTGAACCGGTGTTATAAAGTTCGATCCAGTCCGCATAGTCCTGAAAATCGGGATCCGCAATGACCGTGGAGTTTGCGGCAGTGAACTCATTGATCACGACCTGTCCTGAGGTCATCAGGCCCGAAACCGACATTACAGCTGTCAAACAGGCCCGTTTTAACTCAAAAATCCATTTTCCCTTCAAAGCAAAATATCCATTTTCGTCGGTCCGGCGAAGATAGTTCATATTTCTTACTATTTTTGATATCCGCCTTATCAATAAAACGTTAACATGACCAGAACAGTTGCATACTCACTCCCGGTTTTCATCATGCTCCTGACAAACTCGTGCCTTGACAGTGTCAACGATCATCCCACCTCACGGACTCCCGAACTGGAGATGAGAGAACTAAGTGAAGCCCTCCTTTCCCTTCAGGCCGAAGGCTACGACATTGACACAACCGATCTGGGGATATACTACATTATTCATGAAGAGGGAGAGGGCCCCCTGGCCCAGGAAGGTGATACAATAAGCCTGGAATACACCGGATACCTGATGGGGGGATATATTTTCGATGCCTCCTCTTTTCATTACCCCGATGGGATCTGGGAATTTGTTTTAGATTCATCCGAACTGATTCCGGGTTTTGTGGATGGCATCTCGGTCATGAACAAGGGAGCCGCAATCAACATGATCATACCCTCAACATATGCATATGGTGCCACCGGGAGCGGACCAATCGAACCCTATACCACCATACTTTTTACTGCCCGGCTCCACGATCTGAAACCAGGGCCATAGCAATAGCTGTATCACTGCTTTTCTGCTTCAACACGGCGCAACGGTTGAAAAAAACTTTTTGGGCATAACGAAATCTTGCAGACATTCGTTACTGAATTCTTAACCGACCTCGTCATGAACGTCTCGAAACCCACTCTGTTTTTCATATTGATCCTCTCTGCAGGACATCTGTTCTCCCAGTCAAATCAGGATCTCATCATCATAGATGAAATTGCCGATGATATTACCGAGCTGCTGGCTGAATTCGGCAATCAGCCCAATGTTTATGTAACCGATGCCAATACGCCGGATGCCCTGGCGCAGATCACCGAACAACTTGTGAATTTACGCATTGCAGATCTACATATCTATGTACCCACAAAACCCGGAGCCATTGTATTTAGCAGCATCGCGATTACCACAGAAAATATCGATGAATTGCCTTTTGACCTGACAGACTGGACCAAAGTAATATCGGGGAAAGTGGTGATTCACAGCGATGTAGTATTCACCGGAGAGGAAGGAATACTTTTAAAACAACAATTGGAAAGTAAATCGGGTTTGGTCTTTATCAGTCAACTCTGAACCAGTTAAAATCAATTTCATGATGAATCGTCCGACACATCAAATAAGAACCATGCTGACACTTCTAATGGTGTCCGTAATGCCATATACCCATGCACTGCCCACAGAAACCGAATACCTGGGTATCATTGCACGTTCAGGCTATGTGGATGATGGCAACTGGGGAGCATTTCCCATAGGCTTCAGCTTCACTTTTTTCGGAAACACCTATACCGATTTTTATGTCACGTCCAATGGCCTGGTGATGTTTGGGGGAGGTTCCAATCAATATACCAACAATCCAATTCCAACGACCACCGGTGCAGATAATTTTATTGCCCCTTTCTGGGACGACCTGGTTATTCATGCCACCGGAGATATCATGTACCAGACCATTGGTACCGCTCCAAACCGAAAACTGGTTGTCCAGTTCAACAATATGTCATTCTGGAACTCACCGGTTCTACTGGGTACATTCCAGGTGATTCTGTATGAAGGCTCCAACCATATTCAAACCCAATACAGAAGCATTGTAGATTTAACATCCAGCCGGGCCAGCGGTAATTCAGCCACCATCGGACTTGAAAATGCCAATGGCTCAGCCGGCGTCGTATGCTCGTATAATACAGCTGGATATATTCAAAGCGAGAAAGCCATTTTGTTTACACCAGGCGGAGGCACCTATACTTTTGATGACAACGCAGTCTACGAGGGGATCTTTTTACAGGGAACCGTTCCGCGGGCAAGCACCCCAAACCTTGTCAGTCCTGCCTACAATTCAACAGTGAGTGATACCCTTACTTTTCAGTGGGAGGCCGCTGCCAACGCTTCAAGTTATTTTGTTGTGATTTCGCGCAATTCTGACCTGAGCAGTCCGATACATACCTCGGCCGACCTGACTGATTTATCCTACGACTATATCCTGTCACCAGACCAGACCTATTATTGGTCCGCTTACTCTAAAAATTCAGTAAATACAATTTCATGGTCTGAAATATGGAAATTCCAGACCAGCTCCACGCCTCCCCTGGTGGCTGTTCCTCAAACCATGTATATTGAACAGGGACAGATACGAACAGCAACCCTTTTATTTACCGGTGGTGATGGCGGATCAAAAACGGCCACCATAACCTCATTGCCCGCCGAAGGCCAACTATATCAATATAACGGAGGTGTTCCGGGACCCCCGATATCATCCGTTCCAACCGTGGTGAATGACGGTTCCTTTAAAATATTCTATAGTGCAAGCGGAGCATCAGGGAACGGGGCAGGTAGTTTCAGCTTTCAATTTTCTGATGCCACCTGGACCTCAGTGGAAGAAACATACACCGTCAACGTTTCACCCCCGGGCGTACCCAACTTCCTTTATGCATCCAAAGAGTCCGACAGGGTCGAAATAACTTTTGACAGAAATATGGCAGATCCCGCCGGAAAGCATCTTGAGTTTTCGGTTCAGGATAACGGGGCAGGTGTTGTCTCAACCTCCTGTATCCTAAAACCGGGAGATCCGTCCACCATTATCGTTTACGTGTCCCCGAACCTTAATACAGATCATGCCATAGCGGTGGCTTACACCAAAGGGACTGTAACGGCCGAATCAACCGGGGTTCTTGAATCTTTTGATTTTCAGCTGGCGGGCAAATTTGCCCAGGTAATCAATTTTAGTGAATTGCCGGATAAAACTTACGGCGATGCCGATTATACGCTTGCTGCCACCTCTTCCTCGGGATTACCGGTTACCTTCACCTCTTCGAATTCCACCGTTGTATCTGTTTCGGGATCAACCGCCAGTGTCAATAACACAGGTGAAAGCCTGATCTATGCGACCCAGGCCGGGGATGCAACCTATGCAGCTGTTACTTTTGAACGTCTCCAGCTTGTAAACAAAGCTGAAGCCACAGTCTACTTAAGCAATTTATCCCAGGAATATACAGGTTCGGGAATCCAGGTGACCGCTGTAACGGTTCCGGCTGGTTTAAATCTGAAAATAACATATGACGGAACGGCCACTCTTCCAATCGATTTGGGATCTTACGTTGTATCTGCAAGTATTGAAGAGGCAAATTATAATGGCGATACCTCTGGTATATTAACGATCAGCGACCTGACACCACCTGTTCCAGACCTGGCAATACTGCCAGATGCAACGGGGGAATGCTCGGTAACTCCGGTTGCTCCTGAAGCAACGGATTTCTATTCCGGGGCGGTAACCGGCACAACCCTTACACCCTTCCCGGTTACAGGACAGGGGACCACTGTAATCACCTGGAGCTATGATGACGGAAATGGGAATATCTCCACACAGAATCAATCTGTTATTTTAAGCGATATCACTGCACCCCTGGCACCCACACTACCCGATGTGACCGGTGAATGCTCAGCCACTGCGGTGGCACCTGTCACCACAGATGCATGCATGGGAACCATTACCGGTACAACCTCCGATCCCCTGACCTACTCAAGTCAGGGAACCCACGTGATTACCTGGACCTTTGATGACGGGAACGGAAACAGTATCGATGTGGATCAAAATGTTGTGATCCTGGATTTAACGCCTCCTGTAATACCAGTACTGACCGATGTAAACGGAGAGTGTTCCGCCACAGCCCTGGCGCCCACCTCCACCGATGCATGCATGGGAACCATCACAGGGACCACAACCGATCCACTGACTTACTCAAGTCAGGGAACCCACGTGATTACCTGGACCTTTGATGACGGGAACGGAAACAGCATTGATGTGGATCAGAATGTAGTCCTTCTCGATGTAACGCCTCCGGAGACTCCCGTGCTGCCTGATGTGACCGGAGAGTGTTCCGCCACTACCCTGGCGCCCACCACCACCGATGCATGCATGGGAACCATTACCGGTACAACATCCGATCCCCTGACTTACTCTACCCAGGGAACCCATGCGATTACCTGGAACTTTAATGACGGGAACGGGAATAGCATCAATGTAAACCAGAATGTGGTAATTCTCGATATAACTCCTCCGTTGACTCCCGTACTGCCTGATGTGACCGGAGAGTGTTCCGCCACTGCCGTGGCGCCCACTGCCACCGATGCATGTATGGGAACCATCACAGGGACCACATCCGATCCACTGACTTACTCAACTCAGGGAACCCATGTGATTACCTGGAATTTTAATGACGGAAACGGGAATAGCATCAATGTAAACCAGAATGTGGTCATTCTCGATATAACGCCTCCGTTGACTCCCGTACTGCCTGATGTGACCGGAGAGTGTTCCGCCACCGCCGTAGCGCCCACTGCCACCGATGCATGCATGGGAACCATCACGGGAACCACATCCGATCCCCTGACTTACTCGACCCAGGGAACCCATGTGATTACCTGGACCTTTGGTGACGGAAACGGGAACAGCATTGATGTGGATCAGAATGTAGTTATTCTCGATGTAACTCCTCCGGTGACTCCTGTACTGCCTGATGTGACCGGAGAGTGTTCTGCCACAGCCGTTGCACCCACCACCACCGATGCATGCATGGGAACCATCACGGGGACCACATCCGATCCCCTGACTTACTCAGGCCAGGGAACCTATGTGATTACCTGGACCTTTGATGACGGAAACGGGAACAGCATTGATGTGGATCAGAATGTAGTCATTCTCGATGTAACTCCTCCGGTGCCTCCCTTACTGCCCAATGTGACCGGAGAGTGTTCCGCCACTGCCGTAGCGCCCACGGCCACCGATGCATGCATGGGAACCATCACGGGGACCACATCCGATCCGCTGACCTTTTTAACCCAGGGAACCCACATAATTACCTGGACCTTCGCTGACGGGAACGGGAACAGCATTGATGTGGATCAGAATGTAGTCATTCTCGATGTAACTCCTCCTTTATCACCGGTGCTGCCTGATGTAAGCAGCGAATGTTCTGACACCGCTGTGGTGCCCACCACCATCGACGCATGCATGGGAATCATCACAGGGACCACAACCGATCCTCTGACCTTTTCAACCCAGGGAACCCACGTGATTACATGGAATTTTAATGACGGAAACGGGAACAGCATTGATGTAACCCAGAATGTAATCATCACCGACATCACGGCTCCTGAAATACCCATCCTGGAAGATCTGACCGCAGAATGTTCTTTATCAGTCGTTGCCCCGGTAACCAATGATGCATGCACCGGAGAAATTACGGGAACAACTTCCGATCCACTGGACTATGCAGCACAGGGGAGCTATGTGATCACCTGGACCTTTGATGATGGAAACGGAAACAGCGTCAATGCAAGCCAGAATGTGGTGATTATTGATCTGACTGCTCCAACGGCAAACTGTCCGGATGATGTGGTTACCTGTGATGGTTCTGTCTCATCAATCGGGCTTACTGAAGTAACGGATCATTGTTCTACCCCGGGCGTCACCTATGAATTAAGCGGTGCCACCACGGGAAGCGGCTCGGGAGATGCCAGTGCCGAAATATTTGCCACAGGCGTTACCACGGTTACGTACACCCTGGATGACGGGAACGGGAATAGCAGTCAATGTGCATTTACAGTTACCCACCAGGTAATGGATGAGATCGTGGTTAACCAGGCCGAAGGTACATTAACTGTTGAAACCACGGGAAGCTATCAGTGGATCCATTGCGAAGACAACTCTGTGATCGAAGGTGAAACAGGGAGTTCATTTAAGCCTGGTGCAACCGGGGAGTATGCCGTGATTGTAATGCAGGGACCATGCTCGGATACTTCCCAGTGCTACTGGTTCGATTTTACCGGACTGGAGTTGAATGGAATTCTGGATGGAATAGAGGTCTATCCGAATCCGGCCGATCAGTACCTGACCATCAAACTGGATCGTGAGCATACGAACGTGACCATTAAGGTGGTGAATGCAGTGGGTCAGGCCCTACTGGTGGAAACGATGGAGAAACTCTCGAAAACCAACCTTGATGTCAGCAAATTTAAACCTGGTGTATACCTGGTTCAAATTCATAGTGATCAGATGGAGCGAATGGTCAGGGTGATGAAGGAGTAGCGCTGGTTAATTATTCCCAACGGGTATTGCCTTGCTATAGTAGGAAGCAAATGAAATTTTCCATTCTCCTTTAATCTTCTCAAAGAAGACTACCTGAATGTTACTATATCCTTGGGAATCACCATCCAAATTCCATGTCCAGATATTGTCACAGGTCAGCCAGGCACTGTTTCCTGCCACTTTGATGATCACGTTCTCCTTCGTATTAACTGCATATGGATGCTGCAATCCCTGAACGGCATCCCTTAAAAGAGCTTTAACGTTATCCCAACCCTTAATGGTGTTATATCCATAAATTCCTAATTCTATCCTGGTCTCCAGGCTATCCTGGGTATGCAACGCAAACAACCCATCCAAATCCCCTGCCTTAATGGCCTCAGCCTCCTTGTAGAGAACCTCCATGATGGCTTTTTTCTCTTTTTCAGTGTTGATTTTTGTTTCACAGGAAGTTCCTGCCAACCATATCATACAAAACAGGGGCAACAGATATTTTTTCATCAATAAAGGAATTAATTAGAATGCCGCAAGTTAATATACCTGGTAGTCAAAATCAAATAATTAAGGGTAATCATTGTTTTCTGCATTTGTGGTTCTAAGATATCTTCGTAAATTTATCCATCTAAACCTGAACTCATCATGAAAAATACTTCATCCGCTCTCTTAGTTGTTATTTTTAGTTTTATGGTACTTTTTTCCTGCAAAAAGGATAATCCTGTTGCTTGCTCAACTGCCTATGCTACTGAGTTGTCAAATGAGTTAACCGCAATAAGTAACGCCTTTAACGATTATGCGATGGATCAAAGTGAAGCCAATTGCGTTGCACTGAAGGCTGCTTATCAAGATTATATTGATGCCTTAAGACCATACGGTGAATGCGAAACCCTTACCGGACAAAGCCGTACCGACTGGCAAAATGCATTGGCTGAAGCAGAAGAAAGCATAGATACAATGTGCTAGGTTTCGTTGAACAGAACCTGCAGGGAGATTTCACAAAAGTCTGGCGCTGAAAGCTTCGCCCGGGTTCGTCAAATCCCATTTCAATCGTTTGAGAAACAAAAAAAAATGCTGTAACTTTCTCACCAACGGTTTGCATTTTTACACGTGAAAATATATATCAAAAATATGGTATGTATCCGCTGCCAGATGGTGGTGAAAGCCGAGCTGGAAAAACTCGGAATGCGCTATTCTTACGTGAAAATTGGCGAAGTGAATACCATGGAGGATATTCCCGGGGATAAACTGAATCAGCTTGACATTGCGCTTAATAAAGCCGGGTTGTTTTTGATGGAGGATAAAAAAAGCATCCTGGTGGAGAAAATAAAAAGTGCGGTTATCGAATTGGTCCATTATACAGAAGAACAAATCAAGACAAATCTTTCAGATTACCTGAGCGAGAAGCTCAATTACGATTATACATACCTGGCCAACCTGTTCTCGGAAGTAAAAGGAATTACCATTGAGAAATTCTACCTGACCCATAAAATTGAAAGGGTCAAAGAACTCATCGTTTATGATGAACTAAATCTGTCCGAGATCGCATACCAATTGCATTATAGCAGTGTTTCACATCTTTCAAGCCAATTCAAAAAGATTACAGGCCTTTCACCTTCACACTTCAAAAAACTCAAAAACAAGATAAGGATCACCCTTGAAGATGTGTGAATGACGCAAATCATAGATATAATCATGTAATACTTGTTTTGCATTATTTCCTCAATTTTGCAGCATAGCTTTCCCGATCTAAGCTGGTTACCAATTAATTTACATGAACCATCTCTTCTTTAAGAAGTCATCCTACTACCGGAACAACCATATAACGTTGCAGTGGTTATATATTAACCTGGTGGAGCTGATCCTGCTCGGTATTAGCTTCCCCCTTGCAATATGGGTGATGAATGTTCTTTTTGTCCGGGACATTGAGATAAAGACCGGGACCGCAATGTTATACTTTTCACTTATTCTCATGTCATGGTTTGTGAATTCCAGGATGATGGTCCTTCCCAAAATTCCAAAGGTGTATAGATATCAGACCTATATTTTCAAGTTCGCAAGATTAACTTTAATTGTGTTATTAGGATTGATTGCTGTAAAATTTCTATTCCGGCTGAATTCGATTCCTGTTATGCTCATCGTCATCTATGTTTCGATCATGTTCATTTTTATCCTGTTTTTCAGACTCTTTAACTTCAAAACAATACATGCATATCGTTCATATGGTTTGAACTCTCACAGGGTATTGATCATAGCGGATGCTTTCTCCGATGGGTTCATCCAAACCCTGATGATTCAAAAAGAGTGGAGCTTTAAGGTTGTAGCCATTCTGACTGATTCAAAATTGATCAAGGCCAAGTATGGAACACAAATTAAGATCCTTACCAGCCAGGATAATTTGAAAAGTATAACTGTCTCATCGGTCATTGATGAAGTGATTTATTGTAAAAGGAACGAGGAGATTGACCTGATCACGGAAATCGAAGATCTCTGCAATGAGATTGGTGTCATCTTCAGGATGCAATCCTCTTTTCCCCTTTTGGAACCTGCCGATTATCAATTCAGGACATTCAATAATAAAAGGGATTTGTCACTGGTCGACACACCCTCCAGCAGCATTTCCTTTGAGCTTAAAACCATGACAGAAACCTATTTTTCCATTCTGGTACTGATCCTTTTGATTCCGTTCTTCTTCCTCATTGCAGTTGTCATTAAGATGAGCTCAAGGGGCCCCGTTTTCTACAAACAGGAAAGGATCGGTCTGAGGGGAAGGAAGTTCAATCTCTATAAATTCAGGACCATGGTCCAAAATGCCGAGAAACAACTGGAACAATTGAAAGCCATGAATGAGGCTGATGGACCGGTCTTTAAGATCAGGTATGATCCGAGGATTACCAAGATAGGCAAAGTCCTCAGAAATACCGGTCTTGATGAATTGCCCCAATTCTATAATGTGATTAAGGGAGAAATGTCTCTGATCGGACCCCGTCCGCCTCTTGAAGAGGAAGTAAATCAGTATCAACGCTGGCAATTAAGGAGGCTCTCAGTCAAACCAGGAATTACCTGTTCATGGCAAATTGTCCCCAACCGCCACGATGTCTCTTTCGAAGAGTGGATGAAACTGGATTTGGAGTACATCGATAACTGGAACATAACTACAGATCTTACCCTGTTCGTTAAAACCATCGGAACCTTTTTCAGGGCCGGGGGACATTAGAAGTTAAATAGCACTTGAGAATCAATTGTTTAAGAGATGAAACCATTGGAAATTGAAAAATCAAAAGCTCACATTCTGGTTGAATTAATTCAATATGTCCCTCATTCCATAGTAACCAGGACCATTATTCGAAAATTAACCGGGAACATCCTGGCGATTGCAATAGATTCCGGCGAATCGATGTCAGAGAAGATTTCTCCCTTCGACACCTATATTCAAATCATTGAGGGTGAAGCTGAAGTTGTGATTGACAATATTTCAAATAGCCTGGTAACCGGACAGGGGATAATGATTCCGGCACATGTTGCCAACATTATAAGGGCAGATAACCCGGCAAAAATGTTAAGAACAATTTTCAAAAGCGGGTATGAGGGCATTATTATTTGAGTTAAAAGTGCGGGATAGACTGTCCAATCTACTCTTATTCAACCTGTTAGAATACTTATCCAAATAACTTATAAGATGTCAAAAGAAAAAGAAAGCAAGAAAAACAGTAAAAAACCTGCAGTGAAGAACCTGAAAGAAAAGAGGGCTGCAAAAGTCGCTAAGCGCGCGGTGAAATCTGGCAATGATAAATTTAAAATAGCAGGCTAAAAGAGCCGGGAAACCTAATTTTTAAGCGGTCGTGGGTGAAACCGACCTGGGGTGAGTTTATGCGATTTTTGAGAAAATGGGTTGTTGCGATGGATTTGAAAGTTATGGACGCAGCCCTGATCAGACCGAAAACTGATCATTTCCGGTCTGATTCAGGACAAGGAATACTTTTGGATTCCGGGTCATCCCATTGGATTTAGGATTCGGGCTACCACCATTTGTTACGGCTGTTTGCCAGATCGAGGATAATCAGAATAACACCAATTGCAATAAGCACATGAAGAACTGGCGAAGTGACATTAAGTGCAAACATACCTAACAGCCAAAGGACTATCAGAATTACTCCAATGATCAATAATAATCTACTCATAACTTAATTTTTTTGAAGTGAATACTATTTTAGATTGATTACTGTTTTTTAGTCGGAATGATGAATAAAGGAAGGGATGTCTGACTCAAAACCAATTCTGTTACGCTACCCATGACTATTTTTTCAAGCCATTTCCTGCTGTGAGAGCCCATAACAATCAGATCGGCATGCTGGGCTTTTGCAGTTTTTAAAATGGTTTCAGCAAGATCACCTTCTTTTACCTGAATTTTAATGGTTTCGTCTTTAAGGTGCTGCGATATTTTTAAAAGATAATCATTAGATGCTTTCTTCAGGTCTTTGATAAGATCCGGTTTCATCGGTCCCATTTCCATGTAACCGGTAAATCCCATGATCGGTGAATATTCCGGGGAGGAATAATAAACCGGATCCGATATTACATGCAACAATATAACTTCGGCATCCATCGCTTTAGCAAATGAATATCCTGATTCTGCCACTTTCTGTGCAGTTGGATCATAATCCAGTGCAATCAGGATTTTTATTCTCTTTTCTGTTTTCAAGCTTGTTGTATATTATGTTATCACTATAGTGCAATAATCACATTGCGTAACTCTTCTTTAGACATTCCAAGCTTATACTCCAGTAATTCGATCATCTCTTTTTCCTTACCTGAATAATAGTTCAGATCTTCATCGGTAATCGTTGGGTATTTTTGCTTTAGTTTTTCTTTTTTGATATTCCAAAAACCTGGACCTTTTGTAGTCATGATTTCATTTTTTTTAAAATACAAGATACCGGTAGCATAAAAATATTTCAAACCCTATTGAAAATGTTATATAATTCTTATAATAATTTACATAAATCACATATCAATAAAGAGTTCTACCCGTCCACAGCTTAGTTCAGTCCGTACGATTTCAATCTTCCAGCTCTGAGTGAGGCCTCCACGGCTTCCAGCCTTATCAATAACTGCGCATTCTTAATGATATTCTTATCTGCTACCTCCTTAATCATTTTTTCCTGAACATCACGGGGAGGATCAATCTGCTTTAGTTCCCGGGGTTCGGCAACCAGAATAATCCAGTGTAATCCTGGTAAGACATGGTTGTCATATTTTCCAGGCCGTTCCAATTGCCCGCGTCGGGCAGGCTTTACAATCCTTTTCCTCGCAAACAATATCAACAGTATGGGAATAATAATGTATAAATAGATCATCTTGGCTCATCAGTGCAATAAAGGTACAGCAGCTGCCTGCAGAAGCCCTTACACAATTTGGGACAAGAGTTACATCATTCACATGTTTTCAAGGAATGCTGTTCTGACTATTAAAAATCACCAGGATTATATTCCCATTCGACTTTCTCGCTGATGTCAAAATTCACCTGAATTCGTAAAATTTTTTCATCGACCATCCGGAGACTGTATGAATGATAATCTTTAAAAGGAAGCCGTCCGCTCTGATCCCAGAATTGAGAATCAGGAAGATAAATATGAATATAGTGGGAGGTATTCAACGGGCCGGTTGAAACTCCTGAAAGTATTTTCGTTCTGGGATTCCAATTTACATTCTCAAGCTCGATGGCCCCCTGCAACACATGACGACTCGTAGAAATAAACTGTGGGATACCCGACTTTTCATGTAAGGTTAATAAGGTCACAGAACCGGCCGGAACAGTTACATTTATATCTTTCGACCATTCACCAAAAAACTCCTCTTTCCAGAAATCGTAAGCCAGGTAAGATTTATCCGGGTCAAGCCAAAACCTTTCAAGTGAATAGTTTTGCACAACTGCTTTTTCAAGATCTGGATTGAAAAAACCGATTACAGTCCATTCTGCAAATTGTTTTTTTATTTTGAGTGCAAACACGGTCTGCAAATCGGTGTCAAAAAGATCAACGGGCCGTGCAGTTTCACCAAAGGATGGAATTACTTTTTTCAGGATTTCAAGTTTCGTATTATCCAGTTCTGTCAGCCTGTCGCCGGAAATTGTATTTCCACCGCTTAAAGCAATAATAGTTGCAGCAGCCTGTGCCTGTATATTAGAAAGAAGACTGATGCAAATATGATCGGCATCATTGATCCAGGTTTTTTTATGGAAATAGTAACGTTTGGCAACAGCAGGGGCACTACTCGAAGAATTTAAAAAATATTGTTTCCATGCATCTTTTGAATATCCATAGTTCTGATCTAATTCAATCCGCATACTGTCAATGAGTCCCACCGAAACCTGGCCTGGCCCGCAGTCAAGAATATGACATTTTTCTCCAACCGCATTTCTCATGATCTCAAGCCCTTTTCTGTAAGCCTGGGCCGGCGTAACCGACTGATCATAAAATCGATTGGCGGATAAAACTGACCATGCAACGAAATCAATTTTAATCATTTCGTAACCCCACTTATTGGCAACAGTATCCAGCAGATTATAAAGCCAGTCAGCCGCACCGGGATGAGTAATATCAAGGCCATATCTTTTGGGATTTTCATTTTTAGCCCAATCCGTATCTTCATCTGGCCATGGCCCCACTCTTTTTAAACTGTTATCGGGATTTTTTAAAAACCAATCGGGATGTTTATGAAAGATTTCTGCTTTCTCTGAAACCACGTATGGGGCAATCCAGAGTCCTGGTTTCAGTTGAAAACTTTTAATCTTTTCAGCCAGCCATTTCATACCATGGGGAAAGCGTTCATTGCCCTCCCAGTCGCCGTGGCATCTTTGAAATCCTTCATCAATCTGAATATACTCAAGTCCATATGGTTTTAAATGATGTGCAGCAAATTCAGCATTTCGAATTACTTCATCTTCCGTAATATGTTCATACGTATAGAACCAATTGCACCAACCATTAATAATGGACCGAACTCTTGCCTGGTTCATGGATCCGACAATTCCGGCATACATTTCCAATGCTGAATATGGATCGGATGCAATATTTATCATAAACCGGTTGGAGCTCAGGCTTTTTCCCGGGTGTAAAACCAATCCGGGAGCATACACCGATTCAGCAAGGATGGATAAAACATTTGTATCATTCCTGGAGACCAGAATTTGCCCAAGAGATAAATTGCTGTCAATGTATCCTGCCACAATACCCTCCTGATCATATCCGCTGAAGAAGCCAACATTCCACCAACTATTTATGGTTTCATCATTCGGCGAAAGTGTTTTATTAAGAAGCCTTCCTCCTTTGGTTTCACCATAGGGTTCCGGTTTGACATAGGGTGTCCCGAATGCATGGATCATACCGGCATCATAATATAAAGCTCCGTTTGTAATACACTTTGACACTCCCGCTATATGTAATGCACCGCCCTCATTACCGATTGCCCTGAGTGGTTCTATACTATTAATCACCAAGTCGTCGGCTGAAACATTTTTGCAAATTACCTCCATTGTAAAGCAATGATACGAATCGTACAATGAAAGGTGAATCTCAAAATCTAAATTGCTTTCTGAATCAACGGAAATGATCTTTAATTTTTTCCCGGCACCCAGTTGATCCTTGAATCCAATTGACTCTATGGAATGTGTGTAATTTTCAGCAGAAACCGATAATTTTCCAATACTTGAGTTAATTACTGATGCTCCATGTGCTATGAAAATATCTCCATTGTTTCTTTGGACAGTATACTTTCCTGTATGACGATTGAATCCAATTGTAAAATGCTTGTTCACAATTTCCTGCGTTTGCTGTCCAAAATGAGGAGTTTGGGTAATAAAAGGAGGACGCAATGCAATTGAAACTCCCGATAATGAAACCGTTTCAATAAATTCCCTGCGCTTCATTACATCTTTTTTCTTCATTTCTGTGAGTTAAAATCAGATTAAGTTACATCCAAATTGCCATTCCCGATCATAAAAAAGTGAAAACATAATGTGTGAATGATGAAACCTTCCCTGGGAATTGTATAAAGCATTTCGGAATAATAGGACTTACCTTTATTTTGTGAAGACCACCCTTAAATTAAAATAAAATGAAAGCAATAAAATTAAATGGGATTACAAAAAATATCCTTTTAGGTATTGTGACAACACTGATGATTTTTTCATTCACATCATGTGCTACTAAAGCGGTTTTCTCAACAACACCAGTTGCACCGGCGGCTGAAGGTCAGGTAAAAGTAAAAAGAGACCATAACGATAATTATGATATTAAAATAAAGGTGACAAGTTTAGCCGAAGTCGAAAGACTTCAACCACCCAAACAAACCTATGTGGTCTGGATGGTAACAGACCAGGACATGATCCAGAATGTTGGGCAGTTAAACAGTTCTAAAGGCTTCCTGTCAAAAACATTGAACGCATCTTTTGAGACGGTATCATCCTCCAAGCCAATCGAAATATTTATTACAGCCGAGAATGATGGAAGTGCCAGATATCCAAGTGATCAGATTGTATTACAAACCAACCGGTTTTAGAAAAAATCAATAGAGATGAAGATTCTCGTGATTGGATTGCTGACATTTATTGTATGGTCGTCCCTTTCAACTTATATCTATGTATGTAAGATACAAGGATTGTGTGGTGAACCGAAGATTATCGAACTAAGGGCGGTCACCCAGGAGGATGCCACCACCGATGAACCAATCCCTGTGCAAATAGTGCAGGAAAATACGATTATCCCGAAAGACCTGGTCATCTACTTTGCATTTGATCAATCTGATTTCAATGCAAATACACAGACTGGCAATTATATTCTTGAATCGAAAGCATATCTGGATCAAAACTTACAAGCACGACTCAGTATTACAGGCCACACCGATGCAGTCGGATCGGATGAATATAATCAGGCTTTAGGTTACCGGCGGGCTCAAAGTGTGTTGCATTATTTTGAAAGTGAGGGCCTTACTACAGGAAATAGCATCATTGAATCCAGGGGCGAGAAAGAGCCCGCAGATGATAACAATACCACTGCTGGAAGAGCAAATAACAGAAGAACCGTAGTAACCATCATAAAATAAGATCATGAACACTTTAATCATTCTTTTAGCACAAACAAAGGGAGCGGCAATTACTGAGATACTCCTTTTATTGCTGGTTGCTGCCATCATAGGATACCTCACTTCATGGCTTTATCATAAATCAATCTATGGAAGGAACATGAAGGCCATTGCATCCGAAAAGGATGAATTGAAAAACCAGATCATCCATCTTCAGGCGGAAAAAAGTAATCTTAAAAAGGAGGTTCATACACTTAAAGCAATTCAGAAAGAGACTGTTCCTGAAGCAGAAGATGAAGCCCTGATTCAAATTGCTAAGAATAAACATTTACTTGACTACAAAAACTTTGGAACAGCCGATGAGACAGAAAAAGATGACCTGAGAATGATCAGCGGCATTGGTCCATTTATTGAGGAAAGACTTCACGCACTTGATATATATACGTTCAGACAGATCAGTAAATTCTCTGCCCAGGATATCAAAATGATCAGTGACGCGATCCTCTACTTTTCAGGCAGGATTGAAAGGGACGAATGGGTTGCACAAGCCAGGGAACTTGTGCGGGATGAAAAAAAGAGGATGGAGTCCCTGAAGCGTATCAAGGCCAGAAAGAATCTCATCTACTACGATAGAATAGGTGTTGCCAGAAAAGAAGAAGCGGATGATTTAACCATCATCAGCGGCATTGGCGGATGGATTAAGGAAAAACTCAATGCCCTGGATATCTATACGTTTCGACAGATTGGAAATTTCACAGAGGAGGATGTTCATTCCGTTACTGAGGCAATTGAATACTTCCCCGGTAGAATTGAAAGAGATGAATGGATTCTTCAGGCCCAGGAGCTTGTCCGGGTCACAGGCAATAAGTCTGAACTCCTCGCTCGAATCAGGGAAAGAAAGGACAGGATATACTATGACCGGTTAGGGGTTGCCAAAAAATTCGAGGCTGATAATTTAACCCTGATCAATGGAATTGGCTTATGGATCGAAGAAAGGCTCAATATGCTGGAGATATATTCCTTTGATCAAATCAGGAAGCTTTCACCCGAAGATATAGAAACCATCACTGAGATCCTGGAAATATCCCCGGGTCGCATCGAAAGGGATCAATGGATCCCTCAGGCACAAGAATTGGCAAAAAGTCAGACTCATAAAAAACTTGTTTGAAAAACTAATTATGCAGCCAAACGAAGAAACTAAAGGTTGTCCGCAAACTTCCCTACAAGTTCAACTTCGTGTTTAAAGATGATCAAGGGTATAAGAGTCGAAACCTGGAAAGAGGGTAGACGGGTCATACTCATAATGTTTGGATTATTCAACCTGGGCAGCAGAGAGGCCAAACAGGAAGAAACCCGTACCTATCTGATCTTGCACAACTTTCCTACTTTCAATGTCTTAGTGGTCTGAATCCGATAAAAATAGTAACCATCAGGAACCTGCAGGTTGTACTGATCAGAACCATCCCATTCAAGTACATACTGGCCTGCAGCCTGATACTCATCCACCAGAATGTTTATTACTGCTCCCGTCAGACTATAAATCACAAATTCAACCTTTAATGGTTCTGAAATATAGTACTCAAATACAGATATCCTTGAAAAAGGATTTGGATATTGGTTGAAAATAAAATAATCTTCTTTCTTATTTTTATCTGAATTTGTGAATAATCCGGTAACAAAATACCTGAAATCATCATAGGACCATTCACTGGTTCCGGCAATATTCGTTGCACATACAATCCATGAATAGGAAGTATTACCCGACAAGCCGCTTATAAAAACCGAGGTATCCGTTATTCCTGCCTGGTCGAAAACAGGTGTATCAGGGTAATCAGAAGGAAAAACCTGCAGGTGATATGATTCAGCATTCTGAACAGGATACCAGGATATCACAACGGATAAGGGCAGATCTGTTGCACCGTATGGAGGTGATCCCGGCTGAGGTACTGCGGGGTATTCAACTTCCAAGCTGAAATATCCGGATTCCGACCATTTTCCATGGCCAAAAGCATTGGAAGCAGCTACCCTCCAATAATAAGATGAATAATTGTACAGGCTGTTGATTTTGATAAGGGTATCAGCAATATCCTGCCTTTCCAATTCCAAATAATCAAAGTCGCTGTCAACAGCAATCTGCAGATAATAACCCGTTGCCAAAGGAACAGAACTCCATATTAACGGAACATTACCTGTCAGGCATATTGAATTATTTACAGGACTTATAAGATCAGGCGCCAGGGTAGGAACCATTGCACCCGCACATACCTCCCTTGTGGTAGCGGAGAATCCCTCTTCATTAAAAGCCCGCACCTTATACCAGTGTGTAGTTGAAAGAACCATACCTGCATCGGTAAAGCCTGATATCCCGGCCCCCACGGAACCGACCTTATGATAATTGCCGCTTGGTCCGTCACTTCTGAGAACTTCAAATCCGGTTTCATTATCGGAGTTATCGGTCCAGGAGAGAACCACAGAACCGGGAGGTTGGGATAACGACATCAGACCTGAAGGATAGGCGGGGATGCCATGATTCCCGTTGTATTCAAGCAAAGTACCGTCAAGGCCTCCTAGAAAACCTTTATTCCGGTCGAGAAGGAAAAGGGAATTAAAAAACTGATTCGCAATGCATACGTTTTCTTTCCATGTTATTCCGCCATCCTCAGTTGAGTAAATCACCCCTTCAATGTCTCCAACTACGTACACATGAAGGCTATCGAGTATTCTTATTTCTTTTAAAGGATTATAGGCAGATGGGGTATGACGTTGCAGGTCCCATGACTGCCCGCCGTTCACGGTTTTCATGATCAAGCCGTAGGAGCCGACCAGCCAGCCGGTTTCACTGTTATAAAATTTAATATCATATATACTCTCATCAGCTGGTTGAGGCATCTCCAACCAGCGTTCTCCTCCATCTGTTGTTTTCCACATTCCTGAAGATCCTGAAGTCCATCCAGTCAGCCTGTCCTTGAAATATATAAAGTCAAAATAATAACCGTCAAAACCCTTATCGGTCCAAGTGACTCCCCCGTCGTGTGTGAAAATCATACCATAATACCATCCTACGGCCCATCCCGTATCGGCATTGAGGAAAAAGATATCTTTCAGATTGGACCGTTCGAAGCTTTTTATCCAGGTATTGCCGCTGTCTGCCGTATGGTAAATGGCTGATCTGTCTGACAACCATCCCGAAGCAGCATCGGTAAAGAAGAGATTATCCAGCTCAGTGTCGGAAATCCTCTTTAATTCCCAGCTTTTTCCTCCGTTCGCGGTTTTTAGTATCTTGCCACTGTCTGCAGCAATAAAACCAAGCTCGGGATCATTGAAGAAAATATCATTGATTTTTTCATTATCCAGAAAGTTTTTATCGAGTCTCGTCCAAAGGTTGTCATGCAATTTCTGTTTTGCGATGATTCCACCACGTCCGGCGGCATAGCCTGTATTTCCGGTAATGAATAAACTTTTGCAGTTCAATGGAAATTGCTGCCATGTATAACCTCCATCGGTGGTCATTTGTACCCCATACTGATTGATGCACCAGCCGGTGTTTATATCAATAAAATGAAAACTAACAGCCGACGGTCCGCTGAATACCACTGACCATGTCTCTCCTCCGTCGAGGGTTCGGGCAATATGACTGATGTTAGGCAGAAAGCAGCTTACCCACCCAATGGTGTCGTTGATAAAAAAAATGTCTCCATATTCTGAGGAAAAAGGTAATCCGTTCCCGCTGGTGGATATTTCTGTCCATAAATCTCCCCCATCGGTTGTTTTATGTATAAAACGTCCCGAGCGGTATCCGGTAAGTGAACCGGTAAAGACCACGGGGCCTGCCCAGTCCCATTCCCAGAAATCATTATAGACACTCCAACTCTGGCCGCCGTCTTTCGTTGACAATATACCACTCCAGGTTGTTGTGATCCATCCTTCCAGCTCATTCAGGAAGAAAATGGAGATATAATCTGACCCTAGAGAAGTAACTGGAGTGGTGAGCTCACTCCAGCTATCCCCCCCGTCAGTGGTCTTAAACAAGGTTGAGCTATCGCCGATAATATAGCCGGTTGAATGGTTCAGGAAACTGATCCCATGCAGATTGACATTTCTTCCCGGATACTGCATGGTAAATGATTTGCCAGAATCCCGGGTGTTAAGTACAGTCCCTTTTTCTCCTATGATCCAGCCGGTTGAATCATCGACAAAAGCCAGATTATTATAATCATGTCCCGTGGGCAGAGGATTGACCCATTCCCACTGGGAGCAGGCAGGACGACTTATAAGACTACAACAGATAATGAATAGATATAAAACGGAATGGTTTGAAATAGTCGGTTTCATATTAATTTCCTGTTGATGTTAAGATCTTTGAAAGGAATATGGATAAGCCAGTTCAAGGTTGAATGATCAAGGGATCTTCGTTAAGATCCGATATACAAGCTATGAATTCTGCAAATTAGAAGCAAAGATTACCTACTTTTTATTATTGCTTGGATTGCTGTCTGAATCCTTGATCACTTATAAATTTTCAAGTCTAAGAATCGAGGTGACTCAAATGACAAAAACAGAGCGGGATTTCTATCAGGTCTGAATACAAGGTCTTTGTGGATGATAACTTCCATTATATGGATGAGTCTCATCGCTATAAATTAGGTGAGTATAAGACCTTGGAAAATGCCGTTGAAGTATGTAAGGATATCGTTGATGAGTTTCTACATGAAAATTACAGACCTGGATTGACAAGTGCTGATTCGTTTTCTGCACGTGACTATGCAAGTGAAAGAGTCAAAGAAATTTGTCAGTCTGATTAATCGCATATTGAGTCGGGGTTGCGGGGTTACTCGCTTCGCTCGTGATCACCGGGGAGGGGGTGTCCTAAAAGAGAAAAACCATAATGCTTCGCATTGTTTTATCGTTCACCGGGTCGTACAAAAGCAAGCTTTTGACGCCCGTTAAACTCAAAAACCACCCCGCCTGCGGCGCGATGGTTTTTCTCTTTTG
>JAWOHR010000084.1:0-11440 GCA_046485075.1 Bacteroidales bacterium | reverse complement strand
TAAGCGCATTCAGTTTCCCCGCGGCATAAACTCCGCCAATCAGTGAACCCATGGAGGTCCCTGCAATGGAGGAGATTTTAAAACCGCGTCTCTCCAGCTCCTCAATGACACCGATGTGAGCGATTCCCCTTGCCCCTCCGCCCGAAAGTACGAGGGCTACTTTTTGATTACGGATAGGATCCATCACCACAGGCTTGATTGTTTTCCCGTTATCGAGCCAATGGTTAGCTTCAGAATCACCATCCGTTTCAGGTTCCCCGGATCGAATTCGATCAGTTCAGGCGCTCCATGCTGAGCCATGATGATCTCCAGTCCCTTTTGCTTACTGCGGTCATCCGACAGGATCTCTATGGTGCCATACCCCACCACCGACCTGTAGCGTGTGGACCATTTACAGGCTCTATCCTTTTTTACAATCTCCACCGTCTCCTCCACCTCAAAACAAACCCGGTTGTTCTTCCCGATCAGATCGATCTTTTTGCCTTCCGGGGCTGAATGGATATAAATGCATCCATCCCTGTACCCGAAATTGAAAGGTACAATATAAGGCAGATCACCATCCATCATGGCTACCCTGCAGATGATGGCACCGGATAATATCTCATCCAGGACTTTTTGATCCTCTATCTCCTGGTTTACTTTCCTCATTCTCTCTTTCATCTAATGGCATGAGCCTTTTGGGTTATTTCAAAGTTAATGAATAGAGATTCAACAAGGAAATGCTATTTATCATATCCTGCTTCGTGAAAATGAAGTACTTTTGTGTTTTCAATTAAAATGTATGAGCATTCCATCCAAATTATGCATTGGCATCATTGCCCTGACCCTGAACCTGGCCGGGTGCAACGAATCCCCTGAGCAGAAGGCAAAAGAGAAGGGAGAGGAGATCTGGTTTGAAGAGGTGGTTCATGATTATGGGGAGATTTCCGAGGATGGGGATGGCCGCTGGACCTTCGTTTTCAGGAACCTTGGAAAAGAACCCATTGTAATCAACCGGGTCCGTTCAACCTGCGGATGTACTGTTCCGGCCTGGCCGAGAGAGCCCGTTGAGCCGGAGGGTTCGGGTGAAATCACAGTGGAATACAATACGGCCCAGGCAGGTACTTTTTTTAAGTCGCTCTATGTCTATTCAAGCGCTTCCAATTCGCCTGTAAAGTTGCAAATTAAAGGTAAAGTTATCCCTAACGAAGAGTAATCATGCCAGGAATATCAATAAAAGGAGAACTGATGCCGGCCTCCCCGATCCGGAGGCTGGTTCCCTTTGCCGAAGAGGCCAAGAAGAAGGGAAGAAAAGTATATCACCTTAACATCGGTCAGCCCGATATTAAAACGCCCGAAGTGGCGAGGGATGCAGTGAAGAACCTGACTGCCGCGGTAATCGAATACAGTCACTCGGCCGGAAACGAAAGTTACCGCCGCAAGCTGGCTGACTTCTACCGGAAAATCGGGATTTCGGTGGATTATACCGATTTGCTGGTAACCACGGGAGGATCGGAGGCGATCACCTTCGCCCTGATGTCGACTGTGAATCCGGACGAGGAGGTGATTGTCCCGGAACCCTTCTATGCAAACTACAACGGTTTTTCCATATCGGCAGGGGTAAAGGTTGTTCCCATCACCTCGGGCATTGAAAACGGGTTTGCCCTGCCGCCCATCGAAGACTTTGAAAAAGTGATTACCCCTAAAACAAAGGGAATCATCATCTGCAATCCAAACAATCCCACCGGCTATCTGTACACTCAGAAGGAGCTGGAGTTACTCAGGGAGATCGTAAGGAAATATGACCTCTATCTTTTCTCGGATGAAGTCTACAGGGAGTTCTGTTATGACGGGGAGAAACATTTCTCAGCCATGAACCTGAAGGGGCTGGAGCAGCACGTGGTTATGCTGGATTCTGTATCAAAGCGTTACAGCATGTGCGGGGTTCGCGTGGGTGCGCTGGTTTCAAAAAACAAGGCGGTTATCTCCACTGCCCTTAAATTTGCCCAGGCCAGGTTAAGTCCCCCATTCTACGGACAGGTGGCAGCCGAAGCTGCACTTGATACCCCACCCTCCTATTTTAAAGAGGTTTCTAAGGAATACATCCAGCGGCGTAACTTCATGGTAGAAGCGCTGAATAAAATACCGGGAGTGGTCTGCCCCAAACCCAAGGGAGCGTTTTACACAGTGGTGAAGCTCCCGGTAAAGGATGCCGACCATTTTGCGCAATGGATGCTCGGAGAATTTGAATATAACAACCAGACGGTGATGGTGGCTCCTGCATCGGGATTCTATTCCACTCCCGGCCTGGGCAAACAGGAGGTCCGGATCGCCTACGTTTTAAAAAAGGAGGAGCTTGCAATGGCTGTTGAGATACTCGCCGAGGCGCTGAAAGTATACCCGGGGCGAACCTAATCACCCCATGGCTGTTTATCTTACACTCAAATTGCAGGATTTGACTACCTTTGCAAAACGTTATTTTAAGAAAGAAGAATATTGAAATTTAGTGACTTCGGTTTTGACCCCTCCCTGATGGAGGGCATTGAAGCCATGGGATTTAAAATCCCGACCCCTATTCAGCAACAGGCCATCCCGGCCATCCTGGAGGGGAAAGACATCATCGGATCAGCACAAACAGGTACTGGAAAAACGGCAGCCTTCCTGCTCCCGGTTATCCAGAGAATTATAGCCGGAAAAAGAGTCAACAAAACCAGGGCCCTGATCATCGTTCCCACCCGGGAGCTGGCCCAGCAAATTGACCAGCAGATGGAGGGGTTTGGATATTTTACACCGGTGGGTTCCATTGCTGTTTATGGTGGAGGAGACGGTGCTCTGTTTGCCAGGGAAAAGAAGGCGCTGATGGAAGGCACCGAGGTGGTGATCTGTACGCCTGGAAGAATGATTGCCCATCTGAACAACAACTATGTTAAATTCGACGGACTGGAGTACCTGATACTGGATGAAGCCGACCGCATGCTAGATATGGGATTTTACGAGGACATCATGAAGATTATCCAATATATACCCCATCAAAGGCAAAACCTGATGTTCGCTGCCACCATGCCCAAGGACATCCGGACACTGGCCAGGAAAGTACTTCACAACCCTGTTGAAATCAGTATTTCCGTCTCCAAACCGGTAGAGAAGGTACTCCAGGTTGCTTACCCGGTTTATGAATCCCAGAAACTCCCTCTTGCCATACACCTCTTAAAGGGCCGTAACCTGAAAAGTGTGATTGTCTTCTGCTCCACTAAATCTGCCACCAAACTGCTGGGAAGGCAACTTAAACGCGAGGGGCTGAAAGCTGAGGATATTCATTCGGACCTGAGCCAGAAGGAACGGGAAGAGATTATGCTCCAGTTCCGGAACAGGAAACTGAATATCCTGGTTGCGACCGACCTGCTCTCCCGTGGAATTGATATCGACAACATTGAGTTGATTATCAATTATGATGTACCGCACGAAGGGGAAGACTATATCCACCGGATCGGGCGGACAGCCAGGGCAGAGTCGGACGGAATAGCCATCACGCTGATCAGCGTAGAGGAACAATATAAATTTGCCCGTATCGAGAAGCTCCTGGAAAAGGCGGTTACGAAATCGATGGTCCCTGAAGCACTGGGTGAGACTCCCGAATACAATCCGGATAAGAACAGGGGTCGCGGAGGCGGAAGGAATTTCAGGGGAAAGAGCCAGGGTCAGCGGAAAACTGAGGGGAACAGTACAATGAGCAGGAGGTACGGAGGCAACAGGCCCAAAGACAGCAAACCAGGCCAGAGCTCTCAATCATAGATCAAATATTTCTTCCTCATTCCCAGGTAACGTTCAATTCCCTCCTGCCAGCTGGAACGGATTTCCACCTGATTCCACCCTGCCTCAATCTGACTGCGAAGGGATGCCGTACCTGCCAGCTTTTCGAAAAAGGGGGTGAAAAAATCTCCCTTATCCGGGTACGCCTCATAGGCCTCCAGCAAAAATTCAAGGAAAAGGCGGTTCCAGCCATCCCCGGGAGAAAAACCCCTCAGATCGGTTCCGAAGCAAGAGATCCCCTTAAACTTCGGATTCGCTGCAACCCCTTCAATGGCTACCGGCGTAAAGGAGAATTTGCCCTTTAAACGTGGATGGCCATAGACCTCGAATGGCATGGCCGTCCCTCTTCCTTCGCTTATGATGGTTCCTTCAAAAAAACAGGTGGAGGGATAGAGTTGAATGGCATGGTCGTTGGTCAGATTGGGAGAAGGAGGTACAGGCAGGGAATAGGGCAATCGGCGGGAGTAGTTTTCGCATTGAACAATGGTGAGGTCACATTGAATACCCCCGCATAACCACCCCTCCTGGTTGATCATTTGCGCCAGCTCACCAATGGTCAGGCCGTAGACCACGGGGATGGGGTGCATTCCCACAAAAGAGGTGTATTCAGGTTCCAGGACCGGGCCGTCTACATAACTCCCATTTGGATTGGGCCTGTCGAGCACCAACAACGGAATCCCGTTTTCGGCACAGGCCTCCATCACATAGTGAAGGGTGGAGATGTAGGTGTAGAAACGGACGCCCACATCCTGAAGATCGAAAAGCACAAGCTCCACACCCGACAATTGCCGGGGAGTGGGTTTCTTGTTACTGCCATAAAGGGATACTACCCGGACCCCGGTTACCGGATCGGCATGGTCATCTACCGGAATCCCGGCACCATGGTCACCCCTGAATCCGTGTTCAGGACAAAAAATCTTCTCTACCTGTCCCAAAGCAATCCCAGAATTCAAAAGGGTATCCAGCAGGTGAACACCCTCAACCAATGAAGTATGGTTGGCCACCAGTGCAATTTGGTTGGTCCCGATCAAAGGCAAATAGGTTTCAGGGCGCGCTGCTCCCGGCTTCACATGCGGGTTTCTCTCCTGACTTCCCGCATGGTTTGTAAACAATACCCATACAATCGAGATGATTAGGATCCTGTTCATGGATAATTTAATCAAGGGTTCATTCAATGGCCAGACTTTTAACAAAGATAACTACATTTGGATCCAGAATCACATTCCAGAATCCTTGAATACCGAACTGTTTATCGCGCGCCGGATTATCGGTAAAAAGAGGGGAGGTAAAAGCTTTTCCGGCTCAATCGTTGCCATTGCCACTTTTGGCATTGCCCTTGGTCTGACGGTGATGATCCTGGCAGTCGCCATTATCACCGGATTTAAAAAGGAGATATCTGGTAAGGTCACCGGGTTTGGCGCACATATTCAGATACTTAACCTGGATTCAAACCTCTCCTACGAAACCAAACCTGTTCCGTTCCACCTGGAGAGCCTGGACAGGGTAAGTGCCATGGAGGGGGTAAGGAATGTTCAGCCATTTGCAATCAAGGCAGGGATCATCAAAACCGGTGAGGAGATCCACGGAGCCGTGCTGAAGGGGGTTGATCCGAAATATGACTGGAGTTTCATTCAGAAACACCTTACCGGGGGGGAGATTCTCAGTGTGAACGATTCGGTTCGATCCGGTAATGTGGTCATTTCACGTCAGACGGCCGATCTCCTGAAGCTGGGGGTTGGTGATAGGTTCACCATGTACTTTATTCAGGATCCCCCCAGGGCCAGGACCTTTACCATTGAGGGGATTTACAGCACCAGTCTGGAGGAGTTCGACCGGCTCTATTTATACGCTGATATACGTCAGGTTCAGAGGCTGAATAACTGGCACGAAGGGGAGGTAAGCGGACATGAAATCCTGCTGGAGGATATGGATCGTCTCCGTGAGGTAGCCAATAAAATCAGGGAAGAGGTGGGGGTTGATTTCCTCGAAGATGGTAGCCGGCTAAGGGTGGAGACCATCCAGGAGAAATACACCCAGATCTTCGACTGGCTTAACCTGCAAGACCTGAATGTGGTGGTACTGATTATCCTGATGTTGATTGTGGCAGGGTTTAATATGATATCCGGACTATTGATCCTGATCCTGGAACGCACCAACATGATCGGCATTTTGAAAGGATTGGGAACCACCAATGCATCCATTCGTAAAATCTTCCTCTACCAGTCAGCCTACCTCACCCTGGTTGGACTGGCCTGGGGCAACCTGATGGGACTGGCCCTCAGCCTTGCACAGAAGTACCTGGATATTATCCCCCTCGACCCAAGTTCCTACTACCTCGACACAGTGCCCATCAACCTGAACCTGATGCATATCCTCCTGTTAAACCTCGGAACCATGGTGATCACCATTCTTTTCCTGCTGCTTCCCTCTATGATCATCGCCAGGATCTCCCCGGATAAAAGCATCAGGTTCGGCTGATGAAGAGTCTATTACATCAGGAGAGATTGAGAAAAGCACTCATGGAACCACTTCCCGGCGCAAAAGGGCAAGAGGGTATGGCTCCAGAATTCAGGGGCAATGTAGCCCATGTAACCGATCCGGTTCCTGCAGCAGTGATGATCCTTTTGTTTCCAATTAAAAATGACGCAGGCATGGTCTTTATTAAACGAAATGCCTATGACGGGCCCCACAGTGCCCAGGTAAGTTTTCCTGGCGGAGCCTGGGAAGCAGGCGACGGGTCCCTGCCAGATACAGCCATCCGGGAGACCCGTGAAGAGCTTGGCATTTCCGAAGAGATCGATCTGCTGGGGCCTCTGACGCCACTGCATATCCCCATCAGCAACTATGTAGTATATCCATTTGCCGGCTGGCTGAAAGAGCGTCCTGTGTTTAAACCGGATCCCATTGAGGTACAGTATGTGATTGAATCCTCCATCGGAGAGCTCTCTGATCCTGCGAACATCCTTTCAGACAGATGGGAACAGCACGGGCGGACCATCGTTGCACCCTACTACCGGGTCGGTAAAGAGAAGATCTGGGGAGCTACTGCGATGATGCTCTGTGAATTTCTTCAAGTGACCTCCAGACTGCCATGACATCGCCATTGATGATATTTTTATAGTGTTCGTAACGTTCAAGCACCTCCCTGACATAATGGTAAGTCTCTAAACCCCTGGCATATCCGTACTTAACTGCCGGATCAGAATAATAGTCAGGGTCTGATTTCTTCAAAAGCCACTCCTCCACATCACCGGTCCAGGTATTCGGATCATCACCATATTTACTTGCAAGTCTGCGTGCATCCTGAATATGACCATAGCCAATGTTATAAGCAGCAAGAACAAACTTGATTCGCTCCTCCTGGTTGGATATCTCATTCTTGAACCGGTCATCGAGCCATTGTATAAATTTTATCCCGGCTTTTATATGTGCCCTTGGAGGGGAGTCCATTGAAACCCCGTAATTCAATGCTGTTCCAGGCATCAGTTGCATCAGGCCAAAGGCGCCTGCCCAGGAAACTGCATCCGGATTAAACCGGGACTCCTGGTAGACCATCGAAGCAAGCAACCGCCAATCCCAATTGATCAACTCGCTCTCCTCCTTCAGAATATCGTCAAACTCTGAAATCTTTCCACTGCTTAATGCATAAAATTCGCTGTGTATATTGTGGTAACTGTGCCTGTTTTTGAAATACTTATCATAAAGATATGTATACCTGCTGGTCTGCTTGAATTCTTTAATCCATCTGTCGATTTCGGCTTTAAGGCTATCCGATTTCAAATTCACTGCCCATGCCACATTCTGAGGAAATGAAACAGCTGTTCCCACATCCAGCTGGGGAAAATAGGTGGCATTCACCAGGCCGACATTCTCATCACATATTGTATAATCAATTTCTCCAAGAGCCACTCTTTGAATGAGTTGTTCCGATTCGAGCTGAACCTCCCTGATCTGAATTCCGCCTCCAATCTCATTGGAAAGGTCCAACAACCTTTTGGCATAAACAGAACCAGTCTGTACATATACCGTTTTCCCTTCCAGGTTGAGCTGATTACGTATTACGTTAGTCTCAAGCTGTTTAGGATTCATCTCTTGCCAAAGCTCGGGCTTCCTCTGTACCAGTACCTGCCTGGTTTGCAGTAAGGGTGATGTAAATTTCACCTGTTGTTTCCGATCGGCCGTAACCGTCAGATTTTTCGCAATCAGATCGACCTCACCATCATTCAGGTCCCTGAAATTCTTTTCCAGATCGTTACTCACTGTAACATTCAGATCCAGTTTCATATAGTCGGCAAGTTCCTGAAGCATTTCAAACTGGAACCCCATCGGTTGTCCCCGGTAGATAAAATAACTGATGGAATTATACTCTGTAACCACCTTTAGTACGCCCTCCTCCCTGATTCGATCCAGGTGACTGGTCCTTGACGGTTTCAGGCTGTCAAGATCCCTGAATCTTGAGGGCTGGTCACCCCGGCATCCCCCCAGAAAAAGTGTGGAGAGCATGAGGAGTCCGGCTATAAAACTATAAGATCTGTTATATACCATCAGTTATAAAATGTCCACTCCAGTCCCACCCTGAAATTCCTGGGCTTCATGGGATACCGGTATGCGGTAAAATAATTATTTCCAAGGAACTGACCTCCGCTAAAGAGGTTGTTATAAGATGCAAAGATTCGGGTCCGTGCAATCTTAAAAGCGATAAACACATCCAGAAAGGGATAACCGCCCACATCATACTTATCCTGCAGATGGAATACCCCGGTGGCAGGCATATATGAGCTGGCTTTGTACCTGGTTGTGGCATAAAGATCGAATCCAAGGGTGGTTACCAGGGCTCCTTTGAAGAAGACCTGCTTCCAGTAGTTTGAGCTGTAGAAAGCCACTGCCGGCAGTCTAAGTACCTGATCCGCTGTGGTGTACTGCACTAGCAATTTGTCATCGGAGTTAAATCCGGAGACCACAAAATGTTTTGAGAAATAGCCTGAAATGATCAATATATCTTTGTCATAAATCCTTGGGAGAGCCTGCTCGTCCCAATACTGATAATTGGAGAGATAGGCCAATCCTGCACGCAGCTCCATCCCCATCTCCTTACTGATTACAAATGCTTCCCCCTTCATCCTTAAAAGGGAGGGGAAATCATGCTCCCACTTGAAAAATGAGGAGGAGTAGTGATTTAAAAAATAGTGAGGACGGCGATGCTCAAAACTACCCCTGAGCCCCAGGTCTGCCTTCTGAAGGAACCTCCGGGAAAAGGTAGCATTCACTCTGAAATCATTTTGATAATATCCTGCCAGGTAGTACTTTCCATCAATAACCCAATCCCATATACCGGTAGTTGGCCCGGCCAGGTAGAACCCCACATAGAGGTCGTGGAAATAGGTGTCATTGAATTTTGCAACGGCCGAATCCCTGTAAATGGTATCCAGTTCCAGTGGAAAACGGGAGATGGTATCCACATGTGAAAATACCTGTTGGGGATCCGGTGACAGTGCTCCAAACCGCCGGAGTTCGTATCCCGAATAGACCCTGGCTGAAATCTTGTCATAGTCCGGGTCACCCAGGATCACCTGGAAAACATTGGATAGTTTATCCTCTGAAACTGAATCAAAGGCATTCTGAACTTCATAATAGTAGTTCTGATACACCGGCGAAAGGTTTTCAATGTCAACCACATCCTCATAGGATTTAAAATGCCGGTCATAGTATAGCTGATAGGACAGGGATAGTGTTTTTCCACTGGTTGAAGTATTACCCAGGGTGTCGGTGGTGGAACTACGTTCAATAAGGTTGTATTTCTGCGTGGCAAAGAAAGAGATATTCCTGTACTGTGATTTTGCCTGGTCGAGTTGCATGGAATATAACCATGGCTGATCCTCCGTATTGGCGATAAATGAATCCATATCCTCCAAGCCGGCATGGTCTTCGGCCTTGAAATCGTTGTAATAGAAGGTTCCAAAAATACTGTACCGGTTCCTGGCATGACTCCCGAACAGTCCGATGCGATTGGATCGTGTCGCCTCATTTGTATATAACTCCTTACCGGCAAGTATATTAAATTCCAGTCCGAGATTAGAATACGGGGACAGATTCTGGGTATGCAATACCGATATATTATCCTCTTTCCAGCTGACGATTGGCATGGTGGTGTAAGAAAGTATTGTAAAAGGCGATTTGGTATTAAAAAACAGGGTGCGTTCGGGGGTTTTCAAATAGGGATTCCATCCGTTTCCAAAGACAAAGGCATCATTTTCAGGACGTAAAAAAAAATCCAAATGATTCAGGCCGTGTCCCAGGATTCCAAGATACTCATAGCTAAACCCCTCTTTAAATGCAGGTTGATAGTTAAGCTCCAGCTGGTGCATACTGGTATCCAGCGGAGCCTCCTCGAACCGGGTATAGTTGTGCATCAACTTCCAGGTATTGATTCTCTTGGCCGTGTCAATCACCTGTGTATGTGCTAACAAAGAGCCTGATAACAAAAAAAATATAAATAAACTTCTTCTCACCCGGATTTCAGGTATTGTTTACTAAGTTAAGAAGCAGGGATGGAAAAGAGAGGAATTAATTCAGATAGAAATTAACAAACTTTGAACGAACCAATAAGCGAACTTGAGCATTCCATTCAAATGGCATTGTATTTAATGAAAAATCCCATCCGGAGATCCGGATGGGATTAAATAAGATAGGCGACGACCTACTCTCCCACTAAACGCAGTACCATCGGCGCAATTGGGCTTAACTTCTCTGTTCGGAATGGTAAGAGGTGGGTCCCCAATGCAATAGTCACCTAAAATCTTCAATAAAATTAACATATCGGAAGAAGTATCTTTTAATTAGCCTTGAAAAAAGCTCACGGGCAATTAGTACTGCTCGGCTATGACATTACTGCCTTCACACCTGCAGCCTATCAACGTCATCGTCTTTGACGGCCCTTAAGGGAAATCTCATCTTGAAGCAGGCTTCGCGCTTAGATGCTTTCAGCGCTTATCCCTTCCAGACGTAGCTACCCTGCAATGCAGCTGGCGCCACAACAGGTACACTAGAGGTCTGTCCAACACGGTCCTCTCGTACTAGTGTCAGGTCTTCTCAAATTTCCTACGCCCACGACAGATAGGGACCGAACTGTCTCACGACGTTCTGAACCCAGCTCGCGTGCCACTTTAATGGGCGAACAGCCCAACCCTTGGGACCTTCTCCAGCCCCAGGATGTGACGAGCCGACATCGAGGTGCCAAACCGCTCCGTCGATATGAGCTCTTGGGAGCGATCAGCCTGTTATCCCCGGAGTACCTTTTATCCTTTGAGCGATGGCCCTTCCATACGGAACCACCGGATCACTATGCTCTAGTTTCCTACCTGATCGACCCGTCGGTCTCACAGTCAAGCACCCTTATACCATTACACTCTGCTGGCGGTTACCAATCGCCATGAGGGTACCTTTAGAAGCCTCCGTTACTCTTTTGGAGGCGACCACCCCAGTCAAACTACCCACCAAACACTGTCTCCCGTTAGGGATTAGATTCCAGATATGCAAAGGGTGGTATTTCAAGGATGACTCCACGACACCTAGCGACGCCGCTTCAAAGTCTCCCACCTATCCTACACATCACATACCCAAAATCAATGTTAAGCTATAGTAAAGGTTCACG
>JAWOHR010000052.1:0-21931 GCA_046485075.1 Bacteroidales bacterium | reverse complement strand
CGCGGCTGTTGCCTCGGTGCTGGGAGCGGTGGCCACGATCGATCCCGCGGAGAAGACCGCGATGGCCGCCGACGCCCGCAAGGTGACCGGGGGCTTCATCAGCAGGCTGCTGCCCTGACCAGGCCCAGGTGAGCAGCGGGCCGGGCGTCAGAGGATCACCGGCGCCGAGGTGGTAATCCCTGACGATGAGGTCAAGCCCCAGGTGACTGAAAAAAAGGATAAGCCTGATGAAAAAGGTACCTTCAGGTATACTGACAAATGCCCCGCACTTCTCCCTTAGTACCCCGGGGATAACTCTTTTTGTCAGAATGTGTTTACCCTCGGGCAACACCCGGTGGAGTATCTCATCTCTGGCAATTTCGATGAGCAACCTTTGATGTTCAGCAGTCAGACTCATTGGTATAGCACTAGTGTAATGTAATCGACCACCTCACTGGAAGGAATCACCTCTCCTGAATTTCCCCTCGCAAGTATTTCGATCCTGTAGTCCGGATCATGGGCCATGGCGTAATTCATTAAAACCATAATCGGACCATAGCCGCATATGGAAAGATGGTGTGCCCTTACGGCCTGTTCAACACCGGGTGAATTTCTGGATAAAATCTCATCCACCACATGCTGATCCCGTATCTTACCGATGCCCGGTGGAATAAAATGTGAAAAATCGCATGAGGCCAGTACCATGATTTTCTGTCCGGTTTGTTCCTCTGCCCTTAGGATGCTTTCCGATACCAGCATTGCACTCTCATGATTCTGGTCCCGCATGCATATTGCAACCATGGTGACGGGATGATCGGGAAGATAGTACTGGATAAATGGGATGATCACCTCTGCTGAGTGCTCACCGGAATGAGCGCTGTGATCAAAGGAGAGTCCCAATGCATTTGCAAATTCGTGGTTGGTGGGTACTTCTCCGATGGCGTTAACCCATACATCGGAATCATCAATGGCGATGGAAGAACCCATGCCGCTATGGTTAGGATGAACGATGATAAAAGTATCTGGACGAATTTTTAACTGATTTAATAATTTAAAGAATGGAACGGTCTGATGTCCGGAATAGATGTGACCGGCATGGGGAAGAACTGCTCCCAGGATGCGTCGGATCTCAGGTATTTCCGGAATATACCGGGCCTCCTTGTCAATTTTTTCAATCTGGGTCATGATCTTCAATTTTGTGGAGGGATAAAACCTGCCTTCCACAACGGCTGTTCTTTTTTTCATAGTCTGGTATTAAATAGACCTTTGATTTTCATTTGACAATGATTGCAGGTTCCCTGGGATGTCAGTGCGGTAACTTTTGTCTTGTACCCCTCTCGCTCTATTAAAATGGTTCCGCAACCCGGACAATGAGTGTGGCTGTCAAGCTGAGGGTTATTGCCCGGATATACATAATGGATTCTCTCCCTTGCAGCATCCATGAAGCGCTCCATGGTCAGGGTAGGGGTAGGGGGACTATTAAGCTTGTGCCTGGGAAAGAATTTACTCACATGTAAAATGGTATCCGCGCCACAATTCTCTTCAATCCACCTGATCATCTCCCGCCACTCACCGGGCGAGTCGTTGTACCCTGGAATCATCAGGAAGGTAAGCTCCAAATGTACTCCCGAAGATGCAACAATGGCGATGGCATCCAGGACCGGACGAAGGGTGGCAGAAGAACGCTGCCTGTAAAAATCGTTACGAAATGATTTCAGATCAATATTAAATGCATCCATGAATCTCAGGAGCTCTTTAAGTGGCTCCTGGTTAATGAATCCGTTGGTTACCATAACATTCTTCAAACCGTGATTCCGCAACTGCTCTGCACACTCTATCATATATTCATAGTAGATCGTCGGCTCATTGTAGGTATAAGCCAATCCGATGTTGTCCTTCTGAAGCAATGCTTTCTGAACGATGTCAGCAGGTTCCCGGTAGGGGTATTGAGAGAAGGTATCCGGGTCTGGCTGGGAAATATTGCAGTTCTGACAAAAATCGCAGGTTAGGTTGCAACCGAGGCCTCCGATGGAAAGGATTGAGCTTCCCGGAAGAAAATGGTAGAGGGGTTTCTTTTCTATGGGATCAACTGTGATCGCGGATAACAATCCATAAGTTATTGAATATAGCCTGCCTCCCTTGTTTGTCCTGGTTTTGCACCTGCCATTCTCGCCAGGTAAAAGATTACAGTTGTGCGGGCACAAGGTGCACCGGACCTGCAGGCTCCCGCTATTTTTATAATAGGTTGCAGGGTACATGATCTAAAGTTACAACGAAAAATCGGTGAATTCCAACCTTAAACAATTGGTGAGGAAATGGGTTATTAGCATAGGATCAATTGGAGGAGAAGTTATGATAAGACACGATGCAATGGCTATATTTATACTGCTTATATTTACAATCAACACGATGGGACAATCCAAACAGAAACATGAAACGGAACAGGCTACATTCGGAGCCGGATGCTTCTGGTGTACAGAAGCCATCTTTGAAAGGGTAAACGGGGTTACAAGGGTGGAATCGGGATATGCTGGCGGCCATGTTAAAAATCCTGATTACAGATCGGTATGCTCGGGTAATACGGGACACGCTGAGGTGGTCCAACTGGATTTTGATCCTGATTTAATCAGTTTTGCGGGTCTACTGGAAATATTCTTTAAGACTCACGATCCCACCACTCTGAACAGGCAGGGGGCTGATGTGGGCACACAGTATCGCTCAACCATTCTCTATCACAACGAGAAGCAGCGTGAAACTGCCCAACTGGTGATTGATGAGCTCAACCGAGCCGGGATATGGAATGATCCCATTGTAACCTCACTGGAGCCCTTTACTGAATTTTACAGTGCAGAGCAATACCATCAGGAGTATTTCGAAAACAATCCCAACCAGGGTTATTGCCGATTGGTAATCCAGCCCAAGGTGGAAAAATTTGAAAAACTGTTCAGGGACCTGCTGAAGCAGGAAGATTAATCACAAATGTGGATCCGTTTCCGGGCTGACTTTCCACTGAAATGGTTCCATTGTTCTTTTCAAGGAACTCATAACAGATAATCAGGCCGAGACCCGACCCGGATTCCCCGGTTGTGCCCGGTGAGGAGATTCCCTCTTTTGGATTGAATAGTTTTTCCTGTATTTCAGGCTGAATTCCGATTCCTTCATCGGTTACTGAAATGGAACACCCTTCGGGTGTCAATTTTGAACTGATCCAGATCCTGCCCCCCGGAAAGCTGAATTTAATCGCATTGATGATCAGGTTCCGAAATACGGTGTGTATCATGGCTTTGTCAGCAAATACAACACATTGTCGTTCAATATTAACCTGGCAGGTAACCTTTTTATGATCCAGGTTAGCCTTCAGTTGCCTCACACACTCATCCAGGACATCTTTCACTTTCAGCGATTCAGGTTCATATTTTATGGCCTTCATTTGAGACCTGGCCCATACCAGTAAATTCTCCAGCAGGTTCTGTATCCGCTGTGTTCCGTGAACGATCTGAAGCAGGTACTCTTTCTGGGTATCTGTTGTAAATTCTTCGAAATTTTCATAGAGCAGCTCGGAAAAACCCGTGACAGCTGCCACAGGATTTCTCAGATCGTGGGCCACAACAGAGAAGATCTGATCCTTTGATCTGTTGAGACTCTCCAACTCGTCCCCTGATTGTCGGAGCCTCTCCATAGCGCTTGAAAGCTGCAGGTTACGTTCAGCCAGTATCTGGTTTGTTCTCTTTTTTGATCTCAGGTTCACTGTAATAATAATGACAAGACCCACAATCACGATAATGAAAGCTATAAAAACCTTATTAAGAGTTTTCTGTACCTGGGATTGGGAGTGGAGCTGTTCAATTTCCCGGTCCTTCAGCTGCTGTTCATAAAGCCCACTTATGCGGGCGATTTGTTGGGACTGTTTTTCATTGAACAGATCCTTGTAAACTGTATCATAGCGAAGACGCCAATTGTAAGCCGATCCAAAACTTCCCTGCCTGGCGTGGAGCCCGGAGAGTTCATCGTAAACCTCAAGCTCCAGGGGTTTGTAATTCATGTTTTTGGCGATTTGCAAAGAGCGGTGAAGGTAGTAAAGGGCCGAGTCCTGTTGATTCAGCTTGCCATAAATGGACCCGAGATTGGTATATACCGACCCAATGGTAAATAGATCATCCGATTTTTGGGCAAGGTCCAGCCCCTTCAGAAGAATGGCAAGGGCCCTCTTGTATTCCTTCATGTCAGAATAGACCAGCGCCATATTGTTGTAAAGACCCGAAAGAATGTATTGATCGGTCTCTGCCTTGGGAGGGGTTTCTGTCATCATTTCAATGCCCTGACTGAAATAGACCAATGCGGAATCATAAAATTGCCTGTCATAAAGGATCAGTCCGATGTTATTGACCAACCTGCATTGATCTGAAAAGGAGCCTAACTCCTGGTAGATCCCATATGCCTTATAGTAGTGTAACTCTGCCTCATCCAGCTTTCCCATCTCATGGGCTACCGTTCCCAGATTATTTTCCATCTTCGCTATACCCAGCTGGTCATTGTTCTGTTCAAATGCATTCAGGCTTTGCATATAGAAGAAGTAAGCTTCACTGAAATCGCCAATTTCACTGTATGTATTCCCAATTCTTAATGCACAATCTCCAACCTCTTGATTTTCACCTATTTTTATAAACTCGTCATATGCTTTTCGGTAATAGAAAAGGCTACGGTCTGTAACCCTTATCTTTTCATAGATACGCCCTTTAAGCTTAAAAAGGGGGGGGAGCAACCTATCGGGATCGCTTTTAATGAGAATCAGCTCGGCCTGGTTTGCAAAATAAAGAGCACTGTCGGGAAGTGTGTCCAACAGTTGGATTGCCAGTTCATAGTAGGTATGAGCCAAATGAGTGCCGGTTGCCTCCATACTAATAGCAATCAGGCTGTCACTTCTCGATTCCTGAGCCACCATGATGCCACAAAAAAGGAGAAGGAATATTTGAAAAAGAATTTTCTTCATGGCAGTATGAATAGGCTATTCAAGGTGGGGCTGTCAAATATACTTATTTTGGGATGAAATAGGTCATACGGGGATGGTCAAATATAAAGAGGCTAAAGCAAAATCCTAATTTTGAGGGAAAGCAAAAAGGAATGGAAATAAGCAGTAAATTTTCAAAGGGGGAGGAGCAGGCTAATGCATTTTCACATATGTTTGGCGCACTTCTGGCAACGGTTGGACTGGTATTGATGATCTGCCAGTCATTGGCACATGGCAATACCCTGCATATCATCACATCATCAGTTTTCGGATCCACAATGGTCATTCTCTATTTTTCATCCACAATGACGCATATTTTACCCGTGGGCCGGATCAAAGACCTCTTTTTTAACCTTGACAGGATTGCCATATATTTCCTTATTGCCGGAACTTACACGCCCATTTCACTGGTTGCCATAGGCGGGACTCTTGGTTGGGTGATTTTTGCAATTGAATGGGGGATAGCGCTGACCGGCACGCTGCTTATCATTTTCAGGCCCGGTGATTATAAAACAGGAGTGAATACCTTTTACGTTATTTCCTATGCAGTGATGGGGTGGCTGTTCCTGGTTGCCATCGTCCCGGTAACCCATCGTCTACCAACAATGGGATGGCTCTGGATTCTTATCGGGGGTGTTTGCTACACTCTTGGCATTGCTTTTTTTAAAATATTTAAATTTCCTTATCACCACCTGATCTGGCATTTATTGGTAATAGCAGGCAGTCTCAGCCACTTTTTTGCCGTGTTTTTTTTCATAATTCCCCAATAAAAGTGAATAGTTATTGTACTATTTGTGTTTTTGGTTTTAAAATGTATTACTTTTGTACCGTTATTAATTTTCAATTTATACAATGAAAGAAGGTAAAGTAAAATTCTTCAATGAATCAAAAGGATATGGATTCATTAAGGACGTCGAATCTGACGAAGAGTATTTTGTCCACGTTTCCGGACTGATCGATAAGATCAAAGAGGATGACGATGTAACGTTTGAACTTACAGAAGGACGCAAGGGATTAAATGCAGTGAACGTCAAACTTATATAGTTGACCAGGTCATTCCGTATTAATCTAAACCCTTCGCTTTTGCGGGGGGTTTTTTTGTGGTTTCTATTTTTCCACTATTTTTATACCAAACTATAACCCGATGATCTATAATCGCAGAAAATTTCTGGCCAGTTCGGCCATAGTTGCAACAGGGGCAGGTCTTGGAATCAAAGCCTCCGCTCCATTGAAAGGATATGAAAAAAGGGTATCACCACAACTGCCTTCCCTCAAGGGAAAGAAGATCCTGTACACTTATGGAGGATGGGATGGACATGAACCTTTACAGTCGGTCGAACTTTTCAAACCCTGGCTTGAAAATGAGGGTGCATCAGTGGATTTCTTCGATTCATTGGATCCATACGCCAATCCGGAGTATATGAAAGGTATCGACCTGGTAATTCAGATCTTTACCATGTCTTCCATCTCAAAAGAACAGGAGGAAGGACTGATTGAGGCGGTAAAGGGAGGCACAGGAATTGCCGGTTGGCATGGCGGACTTTGTGATTCGTTCAGGCAAAATGTGGAGTACCAGTTTATGACAGGCGGACAGTGGGTGGCTCACCCGGGCGGAGTGATTGACTACAGCGTACAGATAACCGACCAAAAGGACCCTGTGACGAGCGGATTAAACGAATTTTACATGCATAGTGAACAGTACTATATGCATGTGGACCCCAATATAAAGGTGCTGGCAACCACCAAGTTTAATGCGGATCATGCTCCGTGGATCGACGGTTGTATCATACCGGTCGTTTGGAAAAAGATGTATGGGAAGGGAAGGGTTTTCTACACATCACTTGGACATGTGATGAAGGATTTTGAGGTACCGGAGGCCCTGGAAATCGTAAAACGGGGTATCAGGTGGGCCTCAGGCAGCAGGCATGAACCTGCAGAACAATGGATGAATCCGGTCTATGAACTGTAAAAAAAAGAAGATTTACGCTGGATCATAAGAAAATTATCTCTATTTTTCGGAAACTGAAACAAAAACAGAAGCAGAAATGACGAATCGTAACTCCATTCGAAATTGCTGGCGATGGCTTTGGTGGAACCAACTTAGAGATGCTTCGTGTAGAATGAATGGATTGTAAAGAAATCACCAAAATATGAACCACGGGGCACGTTAGATTTAACAGCCCCGTTTTTTTTTGACATTATTAACACCCAAAAATCAGAGCGTTATGAGTAAAATGAGAAACATTTATCTTGACCACAGTGAGATGCCAAAGCAGTGGTACAACCTGGCCGCCGATATGCCTGGAACCCTTAATCCACCGCTTGGTCCTGATGGTAATCCCATCGGGCCGGAGGCGCTGGCCCCTGTCTTCCCCATGAACCTTATCGAACAGGAAGTGAGTAGCCAGAGATGGATTGACATTCCTGAAAAAGTTATGGAAATGCTCTCCATCTGGCGACCCGCACCGCTGGTAAGGGCCTATGCCCTGGAGGCAGCGCTTGGAACACCCGCCAGGATATACTATAAGAATGAAAGTGTTTCTCCGGCCGGAAGCCACAAACCCAATACGGCTGTGGCGCAGGCCTACTACAACAAAGAGTTCGGCATCAAGAAACTGACAACAGAAACAGGAGCAGGACAATGGGGGAGTGCCCTTTCTTTCGCATGCTCATTGGTTGGATTGGAGTGTAAGATTTTCATGGTTCGGGTCAGCTTTGATCAGAAGCCCTACCGCAAAATGATGATGCAGGCATGGGGAGGCAGGTGCATTGCCAGCCCATCCAACGAGACCCAGGCCGGCCGAAATGTGCTGGCTCAATTCCCCGACACGCCGGGAAGCCTTGGAATTGCAATTAGTGAGGCCATTGAGGCTGCCGTTACCGATGAAACCGGCCAAACCAGGTATTCATTGGGAAGCGTTCTGAACCATGTAATGCTCCATCAGACCATTATTGGTCTTGAAGCCAAAAAACAGCTTAAAAAGGTCAATGAAAAGCTACCTGATGTTGTAATCGGATGCGCCGGAGGCGGAAGTAACTTCGCAGGACTTAGTTTTCCTTTTATGCAGGAGAAGATTAATGGGGCAGATATCGATATTCTTGCGGTTGAACCTGCAAGTTGTCCCACTCTGACAAAAGCGCCTTTTGCCTATGATCATGGCGATCTTGCCAGAATGACCCCCTTGCTGGCCATGAACTCACTGGGACATGCATTCATACCTCCTCCAATCCATGCAGGCGGGTTACGTTACCACGGCATGTCACCGCTGGTTAGCCATGCTGTAAAGGAGGGCCTTGCCAGGGCCGAAGCCATTCATCAATTGGAGTGTTATGAAGCCGGGGTTCTATTTGCCCGTACAGAGGGGATTATTCCTGCTCCTGAAACCACCCATGCCATTGCCTCTACCATCAGGGAAGCCAAAAAGGCAAAAGAGGAGGGGAAAGAGAAGGTGATCCTCTTCAACTTCAGTGGACATGGCCTGATGGACCTGGCTGGTTATGAGAAATTCTTCAACGGCGAACTAACCAATCATGAACTTTCATCAGAGGATTTTGAAAAATTCACCGCTGTATTGAAGAATCATCCAACTCCCGTTATGTAATATTCTGATTTTCATTATTTTAAACTGGCTCTGTACTCCATTGCAGGGCCGGTTTTTTTACAATCACATCAGATTGTTTCTCAACCAGACTATTCTTTCTATCTTAAGGCAATGAAACGAATCGCAATCTATTGTGGCTCCAGTTCGGGGATCAATGGAGTTTACAGGGCGCAGGCGCAGAATCTCGGGCGATTACTTGCTCAACGTCAAATAGAGGTAGTGTTTGGAGGTGGTAAGGTAGGATTGATGGGATATCTTGCAGATGCCGCATTGAGTGCAGGAGGGAAAGTGACCGGGGTCATCCCGGGTTTCCTGCATATTAAGGAAGTTGCCCACGATCGTCTCTCTGAAATGATTACTGTTGAGACCATGCATCAGCGCAAGTCTCTGATTTTCAGTATGAGTGATGGCTTTATTGCCCTGCCTGGAGGTTTCGGCACCCTGGATGAGCTATTCGAGATGCTGACATGGGCTCAGCTGGGACTTCACCGGAAACCTGTGGGGATCCTCAATGTGAACGGATATTACAACTCCATTTTGACGGGGATCGAATCCATGGTTGGGGAGGGTTTCTTAAAGATTGAAAACCATGAAATGATCCAGGTCAGCGGAGATGCGGATGACCTCCTTAGAAAGATGGAGAATTATCACGCCCCGCCGCTTCCCAAATGGATTACATAGTTCTTTTCCCGCTTAAAGAAGTTTTGTTGTAAGCCTGATATCTGCTGCTGATACGAGCCTGGAAATGGGGCACCCCTTTTTGGCTGCCAGGGCAAGCTCTTCAAATTTCTTTTGGCTGAGACCTTCACACTTCACCTGGCAATCCAATTCGATGGTGGTGATCAGAGGACCCTTATCATCCTTTCCAAGATGCACCGTTGCGGTGGTCTCTACACTTTCCGGCACCAGCTTTTCCCCACTGATCAGGGCTGCAAGGAACATGGAGTAACAACCCGAATGGGCAGCACCCACCAACTCTTCCGGATTGGTACCCTTCCCCTCTTCGAATCGGGATGCAAACGTAAAGGGACCGCTGTAGTTGCTGAAATTCATGGTGCCCTTGCCCGAAGCAAGGGTTCCGTTCCATTGTGATTTTGCTGTTCTGACTGACATTTGTTTGGTTTTAATTATAAAAAATTCTGCTTTCTACAGATAACCTGTAAAAAACAGAATTGTTCAGAAACGGATGGTGCCAGTGAGAAACAGCAAACTAATTCCTGCCCCGGCCTCTGTCCGGCTTCCCGGTCTGACTGCTATCGGGATTACTCTGCTGCATCTGTTGGCGCATCTCTTCCCTGCGCTGTTCCTGAATCTCAATGAATTTTAAATATTGATCAGGGGTCAGTACCTTCTCATACTGTGTGTTGCGCTCATCCCGCATCTTCATCATCTTTGCACGCATGGCATCCCGGTTTTCCTCTGTCCGTTCCATATTCATCATTTTCTGGCGTTCGATCTGCATCTTGTTATAGAAGTCCATATCAATTGCAAGAATCTTTTTGTGTTGATCATCTGTCAACCCAAGGGTCTGAGCAGTATTTTCTGCCCTCTCCTTTATATCTTCTTCAGTCATCTGGAATCCGCCACCCGGACCACCTGGTCCCTGGGCAGATAAATTCAGTGAAAAGATTGAGAACAGGAGCACAATTCCCGCTAATTTGAAATTTACATTGCGTTTCATTTCTTTTTTTTTATCTGGTTATGTTAGTAAGATGATATTACCTTCAAAAGGTTTAATTTAGGACTACATCATATTAGTTTAATCCCGGTTTAAACCAAATCAACTCCTGACAGTCAAAGACCAGAATATATTTACAAACCAGGCTACCCCTTGCAAATTGAAATTCAAAACCTGACCAAAACCTATGCAGGCGGATTCAGGGCGCTTAACGACATAAATCTGACCATTACCAATGGAATGTTTGGACTGCTGGGACCAAACGGTGCCGGTAAATCCACATTGATGAGGATTATGGTCACACTGATGCAGCCCAGCCAGGGCCGGGTAATGGTGGATGGAAAGGATATCGGGAATCACCGCAAGGAGATCCGGAAAATGGTGGGATACCTGCCGCAGGATTTCAGATTCTTCGCCAAATTGAAATCGTGGGAATTCCTCGATTATGCTGCCCGTCTGGCAGGGATGAATTCCAGGAAAGAGCGTGGAAATCGCGTGGATGAGATGCTGGAGAGTGTGGGCCTGTATGAATTCCGGAATCGAATGGCCAATAAGCTTTCAGGGGGAATGAAACGGAGACTTGGAATTGCACAGGCCCTGATTGCCCATCCTTCGTTAATTATCGTGGATGAACCAACCACCGGCCTCGATCCTGAAGAAAGGATCAGGTTCAGGAACCTTCTATCGGACCTGGGGCGATCTGAGATCATTATTATACTTTCCACTCATATAGTGGGCGATATTTCCAGTACTTGCAACCAGATGGCTCTGCTGAATGAAGGATCACTCATATACCAGGGTTCGCCAGATCACCTGGTAGAGCAGGCCACTGGATTTGTCTGGCGGGCAGAGATCAACCCGGAACAGTACGAAACCCTGAAAAACCAGGTTCCCATCATCTCAACCGTCCCCTCAGGAGGAGGGTGGGAGGTGCAGTTTGTGGGTGAAAAACCGAAAGGGATTGAGGTATTCCCAGTAGATCCGAATCTCGAACATGCCTATGTCCACTATATGGACAATACATTGGAACACTGGAACCTTAAATGAATCTCCTCAACATATGGAACGTTGCTCTTTATGAAAGCAAAACGCTTTACAGAAGCTGGTTCTTCAGGATTTTTGCCATCCTTGCTTTGCTGATTCTCTTCGGCATCAACATGGGGGTTTTCGGAGGACACTCCGAGGCAAGGTGGACCTTCAGGGCCATAGCCGCAAATCTGCCCTATATCAATGTACTCTTTATCAATGTGGCACAGGCGGTAATTGCTGTCTTTCTTGCATCCGATTTCCTGAAACGTGATAAAAAACTGGATACCACCGAGGTGATCTATTCCAGGCCCATTACCAATGGTGAGTATGTGGTAGGAAAAACGGTGGGTATCCTGGTTCTTTTCGTTGGACTGGTAGTATTGGCATTGATTATAACATTGGTTTTCAATTTGATACACAAAGACGTGCCTGTGGTCTGGGTCGCTTATCTTTATTATCCCTTGCTAATCTCCATACCAACTTTGGTTTTTATTCTGGGCCTTTCCTTTTTCATGATGATCCTCTTCAAAAACCAGGCAGTCACTTTCCTGGTGCTGCTGGGGTACATCGGTCTTACCCTTTTTTACTTTCAGGATAAGTTCTACGGAATACTCGATTACATGGCCTTCAACCTCCCCATGGTCTGGTCCGACTTTATCGGTTTTGCAGATCCCAGGCTGATCCTCCTGCACCGTCTGACTTATCTGTTACTTGGGTTAAGTTTGATCTTTGCCACCATCCGCTTCCTGGGCCGGCTGCCACAGACCGGTCGCTGGAACGCACTAAACCTTGTGGGATTTGCTGTCTTTATGATAGCCGGACTTCTTATGGGAGCGCTCTATTACAATCACTACCATGATCGAACCGCTGACAGGGAGAGATACCTTGATGTGAATAATCAGTATGCAGGATTCCCTTTGTCTGATGTCCTTTCTAATAACCTCACGGTCATACAGCATGGTTCATCACTCAAGGTCAGGTCAGGTTTACGGATTCAGAATCAAAATAGTGTTGCGCTGGATACCCTTATTTTCTCGCTGAATCCCGGATTTTCTGTGGATAGTATATCCGGCCCGGGGGGTAATCCCGGGTATTTCCGAAAAGGACAGCTTCTGATGGTGGTACCCGCGGAAAGCCTGCAGCCGGGAACAAGGACCACTCTGACCATCCATTATTCAGGTGTGCCTGATGAGTCAGTAGCTTACCTGGATGTACCTCGTCAGCAGCTTGATGCCACCAAGCGGATCATGGTAGCTCCCATCGACAAGAAACCGGGTATCATTCACCCTGACTTTATGTTACTTACACCCGAACTGAACTGGTACCCTGTATCGGGGGTGGGTTTTAATCTGGTGACGTTTCAGCCGAGGAATTTGGACTTCAGCCGGTTCACTCTGACTGTCAGAACGGATACTTCACTTACAGCCTTAGCACCGGGCAGTGTAAAGAAAGATGATGAGGGCATCCATTTCAGCCCTGAGAATGACCTGAATGCACTCCCGCTGATCATAGCCCCGCTGGAGAAAAGGAGCCTGGAGATCGACGGAGTGGAATACAACCTGTATCTGGATCCTGACCATGACTATTTTTCTCAGTATTTCACAAATATTCAGGATACAATAAAGGCACTGATCACTGAAGCAAAAGACAACTATGAACTGGATGAACTGGATCTCTATTATTCCTTTAAAAGAATCAGCCTCGTGGAGGTGCCAATTCAATATCATGCTTATGAAAGACCTTTTATGCAAACCGTTGAGAACATCCTTCCCGAGATGATCCTGATACCAGAAAAAGGGGCTGGGATCAATACACTCGATTTTGAACGGTTCAAGAGGTCGGAAGAAAAACGCGATCGCAACAATGATCACAACCGAAGTCCACGTGAAATTGAGACCGACCAGTTCAAGCGGTTTCTTCAGAATACCTTCTTCCAGAGCGAAATCCGGAGCAGGGGAGGCGGGCCCGGCGGTGGTTTTGAAGGTGAGAATCTGATCACTTTCGAGGGCGATATCACCTATAATAAGAATCCCTATTGTGTATTTCCCCTTTACTACAGCTATGTTACCGGCGTTAGTTCCATAGCCTACCCGGTTTTTAACTCCATGCTGGAGATTTACCTGAAGGAGGGTTTTGATGTCTCCCCAAGGGATGGATTCGAAGGTGGAATCACCGATAAGGAGCGGGCTAATCTGCTCCTGGGCAACCAAGGTATAATCAATTTGTTTGCACGGTGGGACACAGAACTTACCTCTTCGCTGATCAACCAGACCGGCAGCTATATTATTTCTGCCCTGAAAAACAGAGTTGGAATGGGAGATTTCGACAATTTCCTTTACTACTACCTGGAGGACCATGCCTTTTCGGAAATAACATTTGATCAGTTTTCCAAAGATTTCATTGATGAATTCGGGGTAAAAATTGCTCCATACCTGGATGTAATCAATGCGGGAGGGGAGATGCCTGCCTTCCAGATATCGGAACCCGAATACTTGCAGACGCGTGATCATATCGGCGATGTCTATCTCGTAAAACTCAGAATCACCAATGTGGGCAATGCCACCGGACTGGTCGATTTTAACTTCCGCATCATGGGTCAGGGTGGTTTTGGCGGGGGTGGGGGGATGACTGAGGAGAAACGACTTTATGAGGTAGAGGCCGGAGTAACCAAAGAGGCGCAGGTGGTGCTTTACAACCGGCCCATGATGATGACTGTCAACACCCTGATATCAGCCAATATACCCTCGAGCTACAATAAATTTCTTCGTTCAGCACAAGAAGTCACCACCACCAGTCTCGATGAGTATGAACGGATCTCCGGCCAGCCCGTAACCTTTAAGTTCAAGGACGAGTATTTGGTAGATAATGAAGATGCAGGCTTCACCGCCTTTTCCATCTCAAGGGAGAGTAAACTGAAGCAGTATATCGACTCCCGCAAGAAGAAGGACGGGGGACTACCTTATCAGAGCCTGAATGAGTGGTGGAGTCCCGCCAGGTGGACTCCGGTGGCCCACTCGGCTTACTATGGAGAAATTGTACGGTCTGCCATGACCATCCGAAAGGGCGATGGAACCAACTATGCCACCTGGAGCACTTCATTGCCGGAAAAGGGATTCTATGACCTCTTTGTCTATATTCCTGTATCGGCTATGTATAAGCGCCCGTCCCGCAGGATGGAGGGAAGCAGCGGACAGGCAGGTCAGAACCGGGAAAACGGAAGAGGTTTTGGACCCGAGTTTGCCGATAAAGGAACCGATTACCAGTACACCATATCCTCAAGTGAAGGCACCGAGCAGATCATATATGAACTGAACAACCCGGAAGATGGGTGGAACCGGTTGGGATCCTTTCATTTTCCGGCCGATTCTGTTTTCATAAGGCTTAGCAATAAGACCGGTGGCAGCCGGGTCATTGCGGACGCGGTTAAATGGGTAAAAAAATAGTACTCAAAAAGTTAAAGATGATGATACGTTTTGGGAAATGTAACGAAAAGAAGGGTTTACTTCTGGCCGCTTTGATTACAATAGCAGGAGCCGTGCTGCACGGGCAGGCTTTGTTAACCATTGACCGCTCCATGGAAATTGCAGTGGAGCACAGCCCTGATATGCAACAAACAGAGCTTTCACTGGAAAGAAGTCAGCAAAGATTAAACGCACAGCGGGCCCGGCTCAAGTCGCAGTTCTCCATCACTCTTAACCCTTTTGAGTATGAAAAGACCAACCGCTTTGACCAGCAAACCAGTGAGTGGTATATCAACGAATCTGCCTCCTCTGGAGGCACTTTTGCCATCAACCAGAGGATCCTGCCCACCGATGGTGAGCTGATGCTTGTGAACCGCTTCTCCTATGACTATAGCTTTACCGAATCCGCATATGCCTCCAACCCCCTCTCCCAGACCTATAACAACCGTTTATATCTCCAGTTTTCCCAGCCCATTTTCACCTACAACAGAACCAGGATGGAGACCGAGAAACTGGAACTTGATTATGAGGCTTCACTGATTCGTTACTATCTGATGCGGTTAACACTCGAACGGAACGTTTCCCAGGAGTTCTATGCAGTTTTCTCCAGCCAGATGAGCCTGGAGATAGCCAGGGATGATCTTAAAAACAACCAGGAGAGTTATGAAATCATCCGGAACAAGGTGGATGGAGGCCTGCTGGCACTGGAAGAGCTTTACCAGGCAGAGGTGAACCTGGCCACCAGTCACTCGGGAGTTTTCAATGCAGAACTATCCCTGGCCAACAGAATGGACCAGTTTAAGGTCCTTATCGGGCTTCCCCTGGATACAACTGTACTTATTGCAGCTGAAATCATTGCAGATACAGTACCGGTGAACCAGGAACTTGCCATCATCCACGCCCTGGAAAACAGGTTGGAGCTGCGGGAACGGAAAATCGATCTGGAGAATGCTAATTTCGATCTGATCGTTGCAAAATCGACCAATGAATTTGCCGGCTCCGTCACTGCCTCCTTCGGACTCCAGGGAAATAATGAAGTGTTTACTGATATGTTCGAAACAAACACCAACACTCCGGCCATTGGTCTCACCCTGAATATTCCCCTGTTCGACTGGGGAGAGAGGAAATCAGAAATCAAAGCTGCAGAGGCGAGCCTTCAGAGTTCGCAGATCAGTTACCAGGTGGAGCAAACCGACATTGTAATGAATATCCGTTCGGTGGTCAGGAGCCTTAAAAATCTGGAAAACCAAATCAAAATTCAACAAAAAACTGTTAAGAATGCCGAGCTGGCCTATGATATAAACCTGGAGAGGTATCGCAATGGAGATCTGACCAGCCTCGACCTGGGGATCTATCAGAATCAGCTATCCGAATCTAAAATGGCACTTACAAATGCCATCATCGATTATAAAATTGAGTTACTAAACCTCAAGATCCAGAGTCTGTATGACTTTGAAAAACAGATTCCCGTTCTCCCCGGGGAGCTTAAATCCAATGAATACAAAAACCGATAGATCTCAATTACCCATGAAAAAGTTCAAAACCACATCATTGACAATCCTGATTCTGGGACTGACACTGACCGCCTGTAAAAACCCCGATTTGGAGGTGAATTCCACCATAGAGGTACCGGTGAGAGTTTTCGAGGCTACAACCTCCTCCATCGAAGAGTTTGTCAGCACCACGGGAACAGTATATCCCATGAAAGAGGTGACCCTTACCTCGGAGATTGCCGGGAAGTATACTCTGCAGGTCAATCCTTCCACCGGGAAACCCTATGCGTTGGGAGACCAGGTAAAGGCCGGCGCCATCCTCATCAGGCTGGAGGATGAAGAGTATGTGAACAGCCTGAGGATCAGATCTAAAGAAGTAGACAGGGATATTTCAGAGCTTGAATATAAAAAGCAACAGGCACTCTTTGAGAAGGGAGGAGTCACGCTGCGCGAACTGAAAAACGCTGAGATTACCCTGATCAATACGGAGTATGATATGGAGAGCGGCCGGATCAACCTGGCCAAGATGTCACTGATCGCCCCTTTCAAGGGAGTGATTGCCGAGCTTCCCTATTTCACTCCAGGCACCCGGGTGGCCGCAAATACAGAAATGGCCAGGATATTTGCTTTAGAAAAACTCTACCTGGAGGCCAACCTGCCTGAGAAGTACTTCGGGAACATCAGCAGTGGTTTTAAAGTCTATATAACCAGTTATACCAATACAGCAGATACGCTGCTTGGAACCATCACACAGATCTCTCCCTCCATCGATCCGGAGGCCCGCACATTCAAAAGTTTCGTAGAGATTGAAAACGGACGGGAGATCCTGCTTCCGGGGATGTTCGTGAAGGCCGACCTGGTTGTCAACAGTGCCTCGGAAGTCATTGTAATCCCAAAGGATATCATCCTAAGCCGTAACAGGAACCAGATCGTTTATGTGGTGGATCAGGGGGTGGCCAGTGAACGGATCATCACCACCGGGCTGCAAAATGCCTCCAGCATTGAGGTGAAAATGGGACTTTTAAAAGGGGAGAGTATCGTCAATTCAGGATTTGAGACGCTTAGGGACCAATCCCGGGTGAGAATCCTCAGGTAGAATACCAAGCGCACTGCCATGATAAAAGCCATTACCAGATTTTCAGTCAACTACCCGGTTTCGGTCAGTATGATCATCCTCGCCACCCTGTTGCTGGGCATTATATCCTTCAACAAACTGGGCATTGACCTCTTTCCCAACCTGCATAGTCCCAGGTTATATATCGAGCTTGTGGCCGGTGAAAGGCCGCCGGAAGAGATGGAGGAGAAATTCGTGGATGGGGTGGAATCGCTGGCCATCAGGCAGAGCGGTGTGGTGAATGTCTATTCCACCTCCAGGGTGGGGGTAGCGCTTATTGAGGTTGAGTATACATGGGAGAAGGATATGAACGAGGCATTTCTCGATCTTTCCAAGGCACTATCTTCCTTTAACCAGGATGGCGAACTGGAAGAGATTAATATCACACAGTACGATCCCAATGCAACTCCGGTGATGCTGGTGGCCCTGGGTCACACTGAAACCAGCGACCTGAACGAATTGAGAAAAACTGCAGAGAATTATGTAAGAAATGAATTGATCCGGCTTGAAGGCATTGCTGATGTAGAAGTGGACGGAGCAGAAGAGCTTGAGGTGCTGGTAGAAACGAATGATCACCTGCTTCATGCATTTAACCTGGATATCTCTGCGCTTACAAGTAAGATTCAGAGTTATAACCAGGATATTTCCGGTGGATCCATCGTTGAGATGGGAAAACGATATATCGTTCGGGGCATCAGTGAACTGGAGCAGGTCCGCGACCTGGAAGAGATCATCGTGAAAATGGGGGAGTCTGCCGATGGTTCCGGGGAGCAGGTTCCTGTTTTGCTAAGGGAAGTGGCCACAGTCTCATACCACCTCAAGGAGCAGGAGAATGCAGTCCTGCTCAATGGTAAAGCATGTGTGGGACTGAGCATATACAAGGAGATGCGTTACAATACGGTCAAAGCCGTGGAGGATCTTAAAGCGGCACTGGTGGATATGGAACGGGCTCTGCCAGGATTCACCTTTACCATCGTGCAGGACCAGGGGAAATATATTTCATCCTCCATCGGAGAGGTAAGCAACAGCCTGATCGGAGGAATTGGTCTGGCCATTTTCGTGTTATTCCTCTTTTTGCGACGACTCGGTCCCACACTCATCGTCAGTGTGGCCATACCGGTCTCCATCATCGCCACTTTTGTACTGATGTATTTCAACGGATTGACACTGAATATCATGACTCTGGGGGGACTGGCACTAGGAGCCGGAATGCTGGTGGATAATGCAATTGTTGTCCTGGAGAATATTTTTCGCCACCACGAACAGGGAGCGGATGCGGATGAAGCGGCAATGAATGGCACTTCCCAGGTTGGAGGGGCCATCATCGCCTCCACGCTGACCACCATTGTGGTCTTCATCCCCATTGTTTACCTAAGGGGTGCATCAGGGGAACTATTCAGGGAGCAGGCTTTTACCGTTGCCTTTTCATTATTGGCCTCACTGGTTGTGGCCATACTGATTATTCCCATGCTTTATTCGAAGATCTATCGAAAGAACTCCCCCTTTACCGGCCGCAGGCGTCAATCGGTGCAGTTCAATGGATATGGCCGTTTTCTGGATAAGATACTGAATTACCGGGGCTGGGTCCTGCTGGTATCTCTCCTGCTGATGGCAGGAGGATGGTTTATGCTAAAGCAGACTGGCAGCGAGTTTATGCCCGGAACCGAGGCGCGTGAGTTTTATGTGGATCTGCAGATGCCTGAGGGAACCCAGCTGGAACGTACTTCAGGGGCAGTGCAAAGCCTGGAGGGTATCATCGGTGAACTCACTGGTGAAGAATTAGACCTCTTATACAGTGAGATAGGACCAATATCCGGCCTCACTGGCGGCGGTGAGAACCTGTTTGATGACCAGAACATGGCCACCATTAAAGTTAAACTCAAGCCAGGAAGCAGGATGTCCGTCCCCGGTCTGATCGGGATTCTGACCGACCAATTCGGGGATAATCCCAACTTTTCTGCACTTTTCAGGCAGGAGGAGAGTGCATTGTCGGCCATCCTTGGAACCGACGATTCCCCGCTTGTGGTGGAGGTTTCCGGCGAGGAGATGGATGAGCTGGAAACGCTCACTCAGGAGGTAATGGCCCATTTAGTGGAGATTCCGGGCATCCGCAACATAACCTCCTCCATAGAAGGAGGAGCACCGGAAGTTGAAATTGTGATTGACCGGTACAGGGCCGGACTGATGAATGTGGATGTAAATACTTTGATCAGCCGGGTGAGTGAGAAATTGCAGGGGGCCGATGCCGGACAGATGACCCTGAAAGGTGATCTGACCGATATTACTGTAAAGCTGCATGATATTACCCTTCAGGAGCTGGAGATGCTTTCGGTCGAGGTGAATGGTACAGAGATACTTCTCAGGGAGATTGCAGGTATACGCGTGGGCAACTCACCGCGAGAAATCCTGCACAGTAACCAGAACCGGATTGTGAAAATCACTGCCGATCTCGACAACGACCTGCCTCTGGACCGTGTGGCCGCTACCATAGACAGTCGGCTCGAAGATGTGGTATTTCCTCCCCAGTACAGTTATAAAATTACCGGGGAGGAGGCGCTTAGGAAAGAGTCTATGGGAAGCCTGGGCTTTGCTTTGCTTCTCTCCCTGATTCTTGTTTATATGGTAATGGCCGCCCAGTTTGAAAGCCTGATTCACCCATTTACTATTCTGCTTCCGATCCCTCTGGCAGTGGTGGGGGCCGTGGCAGTCTTCTACATCCAGGGTGCCTCATTAAATATAATGGCACTTATCGGGATCATCCTGCTGGTAGGTATTGCTGTAAACGACTCCATCATCCTGGTGGATGCCATCAACCAGTTCCGGATGGAAGGAATGAAGTTAAGGAGGGCAATTGTCTCGGCTGGTCAATACCGGATCAGGCCTATCCTCATGACCAGTCTTACCACCATCCTCGCTCTGCTCCCTCTAACCCTGGGATTTGGGGAGGGTGCTTCGCTTCGTTCGCCCATGGCCTGGGCTGTGATCGGCGGTCTGACCACCTCCACCACACTCACACTGGTGGTGATTCCGTGTATTTACATGGTATTCGGACAATGGGGCAAAAAGTATCGTAATCAGGAGATCGCGGCCATTGAATAAACACTTCCTCATAGAGCGAAAGATCCTGATCTCCATGCTGTTTATTGCAGCATCGTTGTTGGGCATCCTATCCTGGAAACAGCTGAAGATGGAGATTTTTCCAAACGCGGAGCTGCCGATGCTTTACATCCAGGTAAACTCACGCCTTGATGTGACCCCCGAGTATATGGAACAGGAGGCTATCATCCCTGTAGAGGGTATGATCGCCGGTCTGGAGAACATCGAGAGAATCCAGTCGACTGCAGGCAGAAGAAGGGGATCCATCCTGATCTCCTATGAGGAGGGGACAGACCTTAAATATGCCTACCTGAAGCTTGATGAACAGGTAACCTCAATCAGGGGTGATTTGCCGGCGGAATTTACCCTGCAGGTGGTCAAAATCGACCTGGAGGAGGCCAATAATACCCTGATGAGCCTGCAGGCAAGAGGATCAGGGGGGGTGGACCGGGTGCGGAATTATGTGGACCAGCACGTGGTCAATGAGCTGGAGAACATCGAGGGGGTGGCGGCAGTCAACGTATTCGGAGGAAGGCAGAAATCGGTGGATATCATACTCGACAGGTCGGCCTGCAAGGCTTACAACATTGCTCCGACCAGGGTAAGAAATATCCTCTCCTCCAACATGAACCTTCGCCAGTACGGCGGATTGGTAAAGGACCAGGGACAACGATTTTTTGTCTACCTGAATGCAGAATACGATCACATCTCCCAGATTGAGGATCTGATCATCGGAAGGGGCAACAACCCGGTGAGATTAAAGGATATCGCGGAGGTCTATTATGGTGAGAGGGAGGAGGAGACCATCAGCCGGGTAAACGGGAAAGAGGCAGTTTCCATGGAGCTGATCAATGATGCACAGGCAAATATCATTGAACTATCCCATAAAGTGAGTGATCAGCTAAAGAGAATCAACCGGCAGGGTGCCCCGTTTGACATTGAGGTGAGCATCCAGGAAAACAGTGCCGAATCGATGGAGGACAATATTGACCAGATCATACGCCTTGCCCTTACCGGGGCGTTCCTGGCGATCTTTGTTTTATGGGTCTTCCTGCGCAACGTGAGACTGGTCTTACTGGTGGCACTGGCCATGCCTATTTCCATTTTCGCAGCCTTTAATTTCTTTTATGGCTTTGATATTTCTATTAATAGTCTGACACTCATTGGAATAGCGTTGGCAGTCGGAATGCTTCTGGACACCTCAGTGGTAGTTCTTGAAAATATTTACCGGCTCAGGAGTCTTGGTTATAACCCGGCTGAAGCCGTGATCCGGGGTACAGGAGAGGTATGGCGGGCCATCGTGGCTTCTACAGCTACAACCATTGCGGTATTCATCCCCTTTATTTTTTCATCTGATTTTCTCGTCAAATTGCTGGCCAGGCACATCGGTATATCCATTATCTCCACGCTTTCGGTATCGCTGTTTGTTTCGCTTCTACTGATCCCGATGGCAGTTCATGTGATTCTTTCG
>JAWOHR010000197.1:0-27596 GCA_046485075.1 Bacteroidales bacterium | reverse complement strand
GCAATGTCTTCCAGCATCTCTTTCCTCCGGTCACCAAAACCAGGAGCTTTAACAGCAGCGATTTTCAGTGATCCGCGAAGCTTGTTCACAACCAGGGTGGCCAGTGCTTCAGCGTCCACATCTTCTGCGATGATCAATAAGGGACGACCATTCTGCGCTGTAGCTTCCAGTACAGGGAGCAGGTCTTTCATGGTTGAAATCTTCTTGTCATGTATCAGTACAAAAGGATTATCCAGAACGGCCTCCATTTTTTCTGTATCGGTCACAAAGTAGGGAGAGATATATCCACGATCGAACTGCATCCCCTCAACCACTTCCACATAGGTATCCGACGATTTTGATTCTTCGATGGTAATTACACCCTCTTTTTTAACCTTCGACATGGCTTCCGCAATCAGGGCTCCGATGGAGCTTTCGTTGTTGGCGGAAATAGATGCTACCTGCTCGATTTTCTTGTTGTCGTCACCAACTTCCTTGCTCTGCTCTTTAAGGCTCTTTACAACCTCCTTAACAGCTTTGTCGATGCCCCTTTTAAGGTCCATCGGGTTGGCACCGGCTGTTACGTTTTTCAATCCTGCATGCACGATGGCCTGGGCCAGCACAGTTGCAGTGGTGGTTCCGTCACCGGCATCATCGTTGGTTTTGGACGCAACCTCCTTCACCATCTGAGCTCCCACATTCTCGAAGGGATCCTCAAGATCTATCTCTTTTGCAACAGTTACGCCATCCTTGGTCACCATAGGTGCCCCGAATTTCTTTTCAACAATTACATTTCTACCCTTGGGTCCCAGTGTCACCCTGACAGCATTAGCCAGTTGATCTATACCGCTTTTCAGCAGATCACGGGCTTCCATTTCAAATTTGATCTCTTTAGCCATTTTTTATGCTCTTTTATAGTTATTTACTTTGTAATGAATAAAACATCGTTTTGCGAAATAAGAAGATAATCTTCATTATCGATGGTTAATTCCTGGCCGGCGTACTTTCCGTAAAGGACATGGTCCCCCACTTTGATTTCCATGGGTTCATCCTTCTTGTCGGATCCTACCATAACCACTTTGCCATGCTGTGGTTTCTCTTTTGCTGTTTCGGGAATGATGATACCACTAGCGGTCTTCTCTTCAGCCGCGGAGGGCTTAACGAGAACCTTACCTGCAAGGATTTTACCTTTAAGTTCTGCCATTGTTTTATTATTTATAAGTTCGACATTATCAAAATCGTATTTCATTTAGCACATTCTGTGCCAAAGGGTATAAACAAAAAAAAAGTGTCAGTAATATGACATACTGACACTCCTTATGCTCTTTTGTCCTGTTTTACTCCTCTTCCTCTGATGCAGGATCGGTTCCAAACGATTCAGGAAGGTCTATGGTTTGAGCCGGCTGGTCCATGATGGACTCATCAAACTGCCCTTGCAGACGCGAATTGGCAGCTTCACCTGCTTTGGGAAGGGTGATTCCGGCCAGAAGGCTAAAAAGGATCAGTGCAGCTCCAAGGCTCCATGTAGCTTTTTCAAGGAAGTCAGCTGTTTTTCGAACACCCATATACTGGTTGGATGATGAGAAGTTCGAAGCAAGTCCGCCCCCTTTGGAATTCTGAACCAGTACGATCAGTATGGTGAAAACACAGGTGACCAAAATCAATACTGTGAATACTATAAACATTTGATTCTCTCTTTATGAATGATTTATATTGCTTATTTTTTCAATTTGCGCAGCAAAGTAAGCACTTTTTTCCGGATATTTCAAACTTAATTTCTCGTAGGCATAGATGGCTTTTGCATAGAGCCCCTGTTTCACATAGATCTTTGCCAGAGTGTCTGTTATAAATCCGTCGTGTTCCCGGATGGAAGCCAGCGACACATCTCTGTTGCTTGCTGTGAATTTGTTTGCCCTGATGGGTCCCGGATCCTCCCTGAGAAAGTTCAGGATCAACCTGTTGGCCAAAGGAATCTCCTCCGTTGAATCTGCCTCTGGAATGGAATCCATATCCTCCATGGCAGGGGTATCCCTCATCCGGGTCTGCGGCTCTTCCATTTCGGCCTCCTCTTTAACCACTAACTCTATCAGGGTTTCCGCGCTGATCTTCGGTTCATCTTCCAGTTCCAAAAGATCATTACCGGCACTTTGAGCACCTGCATAAGGGGCGTGTTGTCCGATTATTACATCTACCCCGGGGTGTGTTTCGGTGAAAAAAATGATCTCTTCCGGCTCCTGGGCAGGCGGCTTCAGATCCTCCATCCTTGGTCCCGGCACACCGGTAACCATCCGGAAGAGTTTTTTGCGATCGGCAGCATAAACGGCCGCCACCTTCAGCTCCTGTTCTTTTTCATAACCCAGGGATTCCCGGATTCTGACCTTCAGCATATGGGCCAGGTTAAACATGGGATAGTTCCTGCACAGATCATTGACCTGGTCGAGATCCGCCGGTGAGTAATGATCCGTACTGATAAGGTGTTTGAAATAGGAAGCGTCCATAGACTGTTTTGATTACCAGGAGACAAATGCCTTGTTGAATATATCTTCAATCAGATTCTGCACGATTATTGCGATCAACTCACTCTCCTCATCATTCGACAGATTCTTGGTTGAATCATAATCCTCGTATCTTGAAAAGCTTGTATCAAAATCCAGCTCAGGTTCAATATAGTTTGTATACTTGACCCTGACCGTAATGGTGAGCCTGTTCATGGCAGCTATCTCATCGCCGGTAATTGCCGTGGGCCTGGTGACATAGTTGGTGATCTCGCCTGAAAACTCCACATCACCGCCATCGTTTGTTAATTCAAGGCTTGTATTGGATTGAATCTTGTCGATCAGGGCATCGGTAAATACCTGGCTCAACTGTGCCTGCACAAGGGCAGCCCTGTTGGGGAAATACTGAACTGAATATGAGGTTACCTCCGGGGAGATGTTTACTCCACTGAACGAGTAGGTAACCTTGCAGGAGGGGATTACCAGCACCAGGGGTAAAATGATTAAGGCAAATGTTCTATTCAATGTCATATTCTTTTATCTTCCTGTAGAGGGTCCGCTCCGAGATTCCCAGGTCCTGTGCAGCATACTTGCGTTTCCCATTATGTTTTTCCAGTGCTTTCAGGATCAGCTCCTTCTCCTTCTCTTCAAGCGAAAGTGACTCCTCAAGGATCTCCTCGGTATCCAGGATCCGTTCTTCATCCCTGTTTGATCTGGGAGAAGCCTGCGGTGCGAACCGGTGTTCGGCCTTTATGGAAGTGTCATCCCCCGCAGTATACAGTTTCTTAATAATCCCTTCATGCTCTTTTTCAATATCACTTCCAACCCGTCCGGATTCCATTATCTGAACCACCAGTTTTTTCAGATCTGTCATGTCTTTTCTCATATCGAACAAAACCTTGTAAAGGATCTCCCTTTCCGAATTGAAAGCATCCTCACTGATCCCATCCCTGGTAATCAGGGCCGGAAGCCGGCTTTTCTGGTAATCGGGCAGGTAGTGCATCAGCGCTGAAGCCGAAACCTCCCGCTCCTGTTCAATAATGGAAAGCTGTTCTGTCACATTCTTGAGCTGCCTGACATTCCCCGGCCAATCATAATTGAGCATAACCAGCTTGGCCTCTTCCTCCAGCCGGATGGGCGGCATCCTGTATTTTTCAGAGAAGTCGGTGGCAAATTTTCTGAACAACAGGAGAATATCGTTACCCCGTTCCCTGAGTGAGGGAATGGTGATCGGCACTGTATTAAGCCTGTAAAACAGGTCCTCCCTGAATTTACCCTTTCCGATTGCAGTGGGAATATCATAGTTTGAGGCCGCTACAACCCGCACATTCGTTTTCAGCACTTTTGAGGACCCAACCCGCATGTACTCCCCGGTTTCAAGGACCCGCAACAGGCGAACCTGGGTTGAAAGCGGAAGTTCAGCCACTTCATCCAGAAAAATTGTTCCATCGTCAACCACTTCAAAATAGCCCTTTCGGGCATCGGTGGCACCTGTAAATGAGCCTTTCTCATGGCCAAAAAGCTCCGAATCAATTGTGCCATCGGGAATGGCTCCACAGTTCACTGCAATATACTGCCCGTGCTTCCTGGTACCGAGTGCGTGAATGATCTTGGGGAACGACTCCTTCCCGGTACCGCTCTCCCCGGTAATCAAAACGCTTAAATCGGTAGGAGCAACCTGGCGGGCTATATCAATGGCCCGGTCTAAACCAGCATACGTCCCGATGATTCCGAAGCGTTGTTTTATCTGTTGAATATCCATGTGGCTCTATGACAAAATAACCTGAAAACATGACAAAATTACAATTTATACTGAATTCGGAAAGTTTTATTCCGATCCTTTCCCTATTTTTGAAATAAAAAAGTGAACCATTTCCTGGGAATCATTCCAGCCCGTTACGCTTCAACCAGATTTCCCGGCAAACCGCTTGCCCTTTTGAGAAATAAACCAATGATCCAATGGGTCTTTGAGAGGGCTTCGGTTTCTTTGCCGCATGTGGTTGTCGCCACAGACGATATCAGGATCAAAGAGGCAGTTGAGGGATTTGGAGGGGAGGCGGTGATGACATCCTCCAACCACAAAACCGGAACCGAAAGATGTGCCGAAGCTCTGAGGTTGTTACAGAAAAACAGTCTAGTGGCGTTTACCCATGTGATCAATATTCAGGGCGATGAACCGCTCCTGAAACAGGAACACCTGGAAGCTTTAAAAGGCTGCTTTACAGAGCGGTCCACTCAAATTGCCACTTTGATACAACCTATGCATTGCCCGGAAGATCTGGCCAACCCCAATGTTGTAAAGGTGGTGGTGGACAAATCGTTCCGGGCACTCTACTTCTCCCGTTCGCCTGTTCCATTCATCAGGATAACCCCGGGAGAGGATGCCAGGAGTGCCCACCCTTTTTTTACGCACATAGGCCTTTACGCCTTCCGCGCGGAACTCCTTCAGGAACTGACCAGGCTTCCGGTATCGCCCCTTGAAAAGGCAGAATCGCTTGAGCAGCTCCGGTGGCTGGAAAATGGTTATCATATCCAAACCGTGATCACTGACCAACCGGCAGTGGGTGTGGATACTCCGGAGGATCTTGAGAAAATCCGGAACCTGACTGACTATTCATAGTGCAGTACATCGGCCGGATTTGATCTCGCTGCCCTGTATGCCAGGGTTGCAACATCCATTGCTGAGATCAGAACCGCTGTCATTGCTGCAAGGGCATAGATCCAGGGTTTAAACCCAATATTATATGGGAAATTCATAAGCCAGTCCTGCATAAACAGGTAAGCCAGGATCCATGCAAGCAGGACAGAGAGGATCACCAGTGAGGCGATTTCGCGGGATACATGCAATACCACCTCTCCAATACTGGCTCCCATGACTTTTCGAATCCCGATCTCCCGGGTTCTGCGTTGGGTATTGTGCAGGGTCAGACCGAACAATCCCAAACAGGCAATAAGGGTAGCCAGGATGGAGAAAAGCAGCGCCAGCCTTCCCGTCCGCTGCTCCTCCTTATAGTAGTTATCGAGCTCTTCATCCAGGAAAAAGTACTGGAAAGGGGCCTCACCAGTCATGGCAAACCAGGTATTTCTGATCTTCTCCAGGGTGATGGGAATTCCCTTTCCGGCCACTCCCAGCCTGATGGTGATATAACCGGCCCATTCATGTGCTTCCGTCTTGTACCTGACCATGTAGGGCCCAATGGGTTCAAACAGGGAGCTGTGGTGGAAATCCTCAAGAATCCCAATGATCCTCAGCTTGTTGGTATCTCCTTCCAGGGTGGGCTCGAGAATCACTGTACTAAAAGGATCCTCAATGTTATACTCCTTTATGGCTGCCATGTTGACCAGGATGGCTGTTGTATCATCCGGATGACTGAAGTCAAAAAAACGGCTCCTTTCTCCCACCAGATTAAAACCATACGTATTCATAAAATCTCTGTCCACATAGTTCGTGGCGAAGAGGAAATTCTTTGAGGCCATTCTCCCCTCGATCTGGTAGGTTTCGGTGCTGTTGTTAAACCCCAGATAGGTTGTTGAGTTGGTAGCGCCGGCCACACCCGGAATATTCTCAATCTCACGACAAAATGCCTGAATGCTTTTACCAAGTGGATAGGTCCGTTTCAGGACCAGGAGCTGGTCCTTCTCATAACCCAGTTCCTTGTTTTGCAAATACCTGAGCTGACTGGACACAATGAGCGTTCCAATGATAAGGGCCACTGAAATGGTGAACTGAACCACCACCATTATATTTCTGAAAAGCACTCTCCGGCGCCCCCCCTGAAACCCGCCCCTGAATCCCTTCACAGGAGAGAAACGGGACATGAAAATGGCAGGATAAATACCACTGATTAATCCCACAATCAGGGCCAGGAGTATAAAGAGGGGTATCAGGAAAATATTCCGGTTGGAATCCATCCTCAGGTTAAGTTCCATCACCCTGTTGAACAACGGGAGTGTAATTTCCACAATGATTAATGCAAAAAGCAGTGCAATCAGGCTGAGTACGACCGACTCAGTAAGAAATTGCCATATGATCAGCTTGCGGTCTGAACCCGCCACCTTCCGCAGTCCGATCTCCCTCGACCGTGATGAAGACATTGCCGTGGAGAGGTTATTGAAATTGATGGATGCAATAAGAAGAATGAAAAAGGCTACCAGGGAAAAGATTTTAATATAGAGGCCATCGTTTACCGGTCGGAAACAGATCTCCATTCCCACCTCAATATCGGGCTGGAGGTGAATCTTTTTCAAAGGTTGAAGAAAGACCCCGTAGCGGTTGCCTCCCGCTTTCCACTCTTCAGGGCCCACCCCCAGAAATGTCTCCAGTTCTCGCCTGATATGATTTTGCATTACATCATCCATTTTCTCCTCCACCTCATCGGGATCTGCCCCGGGAGCCAACAGCACATAACTGAATATGGAATTCTGAAACCAGGTCTCCTCCCGGGAATACTCCAGGGTATTCATGGAGGCAATAAAATCAGCGAAAAAATGGGAATTCTCCGGCAAGGGCTCAATGACTCCGGTGACCACGTAATGGTTGCTGTCCCGGTTCACACTCAACGGCAGCCCAACCGGATCCTGCTCCCCGAAATACTCCAGGGCTTTTTCCCTTGTAATCACCACGGACTTTGGCCTGGTCAGGGCTGTAAAGGGATCCCCCTTTAAAAATTTGATGGTAAATATGTCAAATATGGATGAGTCCGCAAACAAAAAATGGTCCTCAATGTTTCTCTCACCGTCGTACCAGATCAGTTGCTGGTTAAACACGTCGAAACGCACAAAATTCTCGATCTCCGGAATCTCTTCTGTGAAAGTGGGCGCCATGGTCATGGATGTCCAGGCACCCCTGAATCCCTGATCCCCGATGCCCCCGTCAATATAAAGCCTGTAGATCTGATCGGCATGCTCATGAAACCGGTCGAAACTCTTCTCCTTGATAATGAACAGAAGGATCAATATGGAGCTTGCAAGTCCGATGGCCAGCCCGGAAACATTAATCAGTGTAAATACCCTGTTTTTACTGATGTTTCTGAGTGCAACCGTAAAATAGTTTCTCCACATGTATCATCCTTTGGGTTCAAGTTAAACAGTTTTCGTGCCACAAAGTTTAACCACTTGTTATCAAATTATATAGGAGAAAGTACCTGGATCCTGATATGCAAGGGATGTACGAAAGCGAACCGCAGATGTACGAAATGGGACACTAATGATTAAAGATCGAGAACCACCCGGAAGGTATAGAGTGAAAATTCTCCCTTCAATTCCTTAAAAGTATATTCCAGTTTATTCCCGGTTGTCTTCGCCATCTCTATAAAACCGAGTCCGGCACCCCCTTTTGGAGAAAACTTACCGTTGGTGATGGTCGACATATAGAGATTTTTCAACTCCTCACTGTTTTGATTATTCACATTGTCGATCCTGGATCGAAGCGAGGCCACATCTTTTTTCCGTACAGGGTTACTGGTAATTAACTCAATGGAATGGTTGTTACGGTTGATATAACAGGTGGGGCAAAATCCAGTTTTCTCATCGCTTTTGCACTGAATCTGATCGGTGTATTTGGAAATATTTTCAAGTGCTTCGATCATCACAGAGATCATCTTCTTATATGCCTTGAAGGAGATCTTGTGTTCCTGAGATGCAATCTTAAACTCAGACAGCAACATTTCGATGGTGCTGAAGGAGAAAGGTCCCTGATAAGACAGGATTGACTTGTTTAGCATGTCCACTCAGATAGCATACTGCCAATTTAAGAAAATCTCAATTACGATTCTTCTATGTTATCCACATATCCGGAATCTACAAGAAGTCTCTCCCCATAACTCGCCTCAACTGCAAGCTGGTCGCAACGTTCATTTTCCGGAATACTGGCATGTCCCTTCACCCAAACGAACGAAACGCTGAACTTGTTGTAGACCTCCAGGAACTCTCTCCAGAGATCGGGATTCTTCTTTTTTTTAAATCCTTTCGCTTCCCAGCTGAAAACCCAACGCTTGTTTACCGCATCGGAGACGTACCTTGAATCGGTATAGATCTTCACAGAAAGATCATCCCGCTTCAAAGCCTGTAGTCCCCGGATCACCGCCAACAGCTCCATCCGGTTATTGGTGGTCAATTCGTATCCCTGTGACAGCTCCCTCCTGTGTTTGCCGTAAATCATCACCACTCCATAACCACCGGGTCCCGGATTGCCCCTTGCAGATCCGTCGGTATAGATGACTATTTCTCCGGCCTCCATGGTTGCATCATCTGACGAGAGTCATCTCCTCAACGAGATGACCGGCTCCGGCAAGCTTATCGATAATGAAAAGAACATACCTGATATCCACATTGATACACTTCTGAATTTCCGGTTCAAATGCAATATCGCCACTCATGGCCTCCCAGTTCCCATCGAAGGCAAGACCGATCAGTTCTCCATGGCTATTGATCACCGGGCTTCCTGAGTTACCTCCGGTAATATCGTTATTGGTTGTGAAGCAAATATACAGGGTACCGTCGGAACCATAGGGTACGTAATCCTTTTTCTTATACAACTCTTTCAGCTTTTCCGGAACAATAAATTCATATGAGCCAGGATCCTCTTTTTCCATGATCCCCTCCATGGTGGTATAATGTGCATAATGTACTGCATCCCTTGGTATATAGTCTCCCACTGTACCATAAGTCAGCCTCATGGTAGAGTTTGCATCGGAATAGAAATCCTTTCCCGGCTGCATCTCCATGAGTCCCTTCAAATAGAGCCTGCTGACCTCCTCAGACCTCCTCAAATAGTCAGACAGGTTCCCATTCACCTCAATTATTTTCCTGGATGCAAGGTATGCCATAAAGGCAGGATCTTTCTGCAGCACCTTCAGAGAGGGATCATCAATAAAGGCATTGAATTTATCTTCATCCACCACGAAGGACTTCTTGAAATAGTGGTCCACATATCTCTCTATATTTCCCTTGTATTTCTCCTTTACCTGTATAATATTGACCGGAAGATACGCATCATCCAGCTCTTCGATAAGCAACCGGATCATTTCGGCCATAACCTTCTTATCGGTTGGCGGATTATAATCCTTATAGAAAGCAGCGGCTTCCATCCTGACCGCCTCCAGGATCTCTTCAAGATATTGGGGCCTCTCCTTCGCATTCTCCAATGCACTTTGAAGAGCATCCAAATGCCTGGAGAAATAAACCGACTCCATCCCTCCGCCCCTGCTGATGGTCTCATAAAGGTACTGTGCAGCATTTTGCAGCTCTTTACGTTCCGCCACAGAAGTCCGGATCTCACTAAGCACATTTCCGTAGAGTTTAATCCGTGCTTCATCCAGATTCACCCATTCGGTGAATTGGGCCTCAAGATTCTGTTTTTTCTCCAGTACATTCAGGTTCTTTAAACCCTCGGCCTGTCCGATGGAGTATTTCCAGTAATTTGCTGAATTGGCAAACTTGGCTGCATATTGCAGTCTTACTTTTTCATCTGCGCGCATATCTTCCATCTGGAGATCCTGTTTGATCCCCCTGATACGGATCCTGTTGGGATGAGTGATCTGCAGCAGTTCATCAATCTCCCATGAAGTCAGATATCGGTCAGTGCTTCCGGGGAAGCCCATCACCATGGCAAAATCATTTTTCTCATAACCCTTCAGGGAAATGGGAAGGTAGCTTTTCGATTTCATCGGAACGTTATCCGGACTGTAATCTGCAGGTTTCCCATCAGGAGCCGTGTAGACCCTGAACATGGAGAAATCGCCGGTATGCCTGGGCCACACCCAGTTATCGGTATCGCCTCCATATTTTCCGATCGCCTCGGGAGGTGCACCCACCAGCCTTACATCCCTATAGGTTTCCATGACAAAAAGAAAGAACCTGTTGTCGTTATACAGGCTACTCACATAGGCTTCATATTCATTATTCCGGGTTGCCTCAGATTCAATGGCCGCTGAAAGTGACCTTATCCTTGCACTGCGTGCGTGAGGATCCATTTCTTCATTAATCTCATTCGTAAACCGGTCGGTAACCTCCTCCATGCGCACCATGAAGCTGATGGTTTTCCCTTTGTTGGGCAGCTCCTCAGCCCTTGTCATGGCCCAGAAGCCATTTTTCAGGTAATCCTTCTCCAATGTACTGTGATACTGAATTTCATCATAGCCACAGTGATGATTCGTAAGAAGAAGTCCGTCGGGGGATACCAGTTCCGCTGTACATGAACCCATGTCGAGAGCTCCAACAGCATCCTTCAGACTTGCATGGTTTATACTATAGATCTGGTCAGCAGAAAGCTGCAATCCCATCTCTGTCATCTCCTCCATATTCATATTTCCCAGCAGGCTTAAAAGCCACATTCCCTCATCAGCCTTCACCCCTGCCTGGAACATGGAAAGAACAGCAAAGAGTGCAATGAATATCTTTTTCATTTAAGAAATTTATTATGCTTAAAAGTTTTGAAATCTGCAAACTGCAAATATGGCAAAATGTTTTTTGAAATTGCCGGGTATGTTTAAGAAAAGGCGAGAATCAGCTGGTTGTCCAGCAGCCTGAAACTGCGGCGGTGATACCCGGTTGGACCTGATTCAAGGATGGCTTTCCGGTGCTCCCTGGTGGGATAACCCATGTTTCTGTTCCAACCGTACGAAGGGTAAAGAAGGTGCAGCGATTCCATATACTCGTCCCGGTGTGTTTTGGCCAGTACAGAAGCGGCCGCGATCGAGGCATAGATTCCATCTCCCTTTACAATGCACGAGTGAGGTATCTTCCCTAAGGGTTTAAAGCGGTTCCCGTCCACTATAAGGTGACCGGGTTCGGGGTTGAGTCTCTCAACCGCCCTGTGAATGGCCAGAATGGAAGCATTCAGGATGTTGATCCTGTCGATCTCCTCCGGCTCTGCAACCCCAATGGCGAAGGACAAAGCCTCGCGCTCCACCACAACTCTCAACCTCTCCCGGGTCCGGGCACTCAGTTTTTTACTGTCATCCAGGATGGGATCTGAAAAACCGGGCGGAAGGATCACCGCAGCGGCATACACAGGCCCGGCCAGACAACCCCTTCCGGCTTCATCACACCCGGCCTCAACAACTCCTGCTGTATGATAGGGTTTAAGCATCTTTCTCCATAACCTTCTCCATGGAATTCCAGAGCTTGGCTGCTGTGTCATCCCAGCTGAAAAGATCTCTTCTCTGCCGTCCTTTCTCGATAAGATCTTCACGCAAACCCTTCTCCCTGACCATCCTGATCATCGCATCCCGAATGCTTCCCGGGCTTTCCGGAGTTGCATAAAGAGCAGCATCCCCTGCAATTTCCGGCAGGCTGGTTACTTTCGATGCGATCACCGGGATCTCACACTTCATGGCTTCAACGATGGGAATCCCGAACCCTTCGAAGAATGGCACAAAAGTCATGGCACAGGCTGCTCCGATTACCCCGTTCAACCGGTCTTGTGAGAGCCGTCCGGTAAAAATAACATCACTTTTGTTGGGCATCTTTTCCAATTGCTCCTCCATGGACCGGGTGAGAAAAAACTTCTCTCCCACCAGAACCAGTTTATAGTTGGCCCTGTTCTCATCCTTGAAAAGTTGAAAAGCCTTTAAAAGGTTGGTAATGTTTTTTCTCGGGTGGAGGCTACCCACAAAAAGAAAATAGGGACATCCCTGAGTAAATTCATTTCTGACCTCAGCAGCCTCTTCTGCTGTGATGGGTCTGAAATTTTCATTGGCCCCGTTATATGCCAGATCCACCAGGTCCTCCTCAACCTCATACTGGTTGATGATATCCCTCCTGGAATATTCTGAAACAGTAACAATCCTGGTTGCCTTGCGGGCATACCTGGGGAAGAAGTAGCGATAGTATTTTCCAGCCACCAGGGGAAGGTCGCCCGGCCGGTGCTCAAAGTTAATGTCATGAATGACCAGTACTGAGGGGACTTTTGAATGGAGTGGAAGGAAACCGTCGGTACTTAGAAACAGGTCAGGTTTCACCCTTCTCAAAAACATTGCAATCCTGCACTCAAACCAAAAGTACCATAGCAATGGGTGCCGGGTGGCCGGTCTCAAAATTACCGGGGTCACGTTTTCACCAAATATAACTTCAGGGCTGTATTTACGATCGAACAGGAAATAAAAATGAGTATCCGGGTGGGCTTTAGTAATTCTTTTAAGCGTCTCAAATGTAAACCATCCAATACCATCCAGTTTTCCAGGCATTAATAACCTGGTATTCACAACAATATTTCGCATTTTTCTTTCCTTGCTCAAGATACCCGACATATCTGGAGCGAACTTATTACATTTGTGTTGAAATAAAAAATATTTCTGCCCCGGTTTGAAAAAGCGTTTCCTCACCAACCTGGCTCTTCTGATCCTGCTGAACCTGCTGATCAAACCATTTTGGTTTTTCGGGATTGAAGTGGGGGTTCAGAACCGGGTGGGCGAAGAGATTTATGGTTTCTACTTCTCCCTTTTCAATTTTGCATTTATCCTCAATATCCTCCTGGACCTGGGGATTAACAATTTCAACAACCGGGCCATCTCACGTGAACCGGGTTACCTCAGGGATTACCTGGCTGCCATTATTCCGCTTAAACTGGTTTTATCATTTGCCTATGCAGGAGTTGCCTATACGGCCGGAAGAATCATCGGATACTCTTCGGAACAGTTTTCGATGCTTTGGGTACTGATTGCAAACCAGTTCCTTGCCTCTTTCATACTCTATTTCAGATCCAACATCAGCGGGCTGCAATATTTTCGGACCGACAGCCTGCTCTCGGTACTGGACCGGAGCCTGATGATCCTCATCACGGGGCTCCTGCTCTGGGGTAACATCATTAAAAAGCCTTTCAAAATAGAGTGGTTCGTATATGCCCAGAGTCTCTCTTATGTCATCACTCTGATTACAGTGGCAGCGATGGTCAGGTACCGTTCCGGCGCATTTCTCCATCGGGTCAGTTTCAGGCGGTCGCGTGAGGTTCTGCAGATGAGCTACCCCTTTGCCCTGCTGATCCTGCTTATGTCCATTTTTAACAGGGTGGACTCAGTCATGCTCGAGCGGCTCCTGCCAAACGGCAGAGAGGAGGCAGGGATCTATGCCCAATCATTCCGGATCTTTGATGCAGCTTCACAATTCTCCCTTCTTTTTGCAGCCCTGTTGTTACCCATGTTCTCAAAAATGATCAAATTGAGGGAGGATGTGAACGATCTTGTCCGCACTGCTCTTCCGCTGCTGATGGTGGCAGGTATTACGCTGGCAATTAGCTGCAATTTCTACCGAACCAGTATTATTGATCTGTTGTATATTGATCCTGCCGCTCACAGTCCGACCGTATTTGGAATCCTGATGGTTGGATTCCTTTTTGTTTCCACAAGCTATATATACGGTACCCTTCTGACGGCTAACAACAATTTGCGCCAACTCAATATGATAGCGGGCCTCACCGTAATACTAAATGTATCCCTGAACCTGATCCTCATCCCCCGGTACCAATCGGTCGGGGCTGCAATCTCCAGTCTGACCGCCCAGGGATTCTATGCCGCTGCGCAAATGGTCCTCACCAGAAAAATCATGAAGATCTCACTGAATGGTGACATTATGCTAAAACTTGCCGCATTTCTGGTCCTGAATATTGGGATGGGTTACCTGACCCTGCTTTTCCCGGTTTGGACCCCCGGATTCCTGATCCTGCTCTCCTCGTGCCTGGTAAGTGCTTTGTTGTTGGGATTGATTCGTCCCCGTGAACTGCTCTCGATTATAAATAGTTAATAATCCTTCCTGAAGTGCCGGTCTGTGAGGCGGAAGAATTCCTATGGGTGAATATTTTACATCTACATACATATTTACACCACTATTATAATTTTATTTATCTTATATTTAAATATTTATGTAATTATATATAGTCTTTTTTACTCTACTATATTTATATTCATAATAGAGATGTTAGAAAGTTGTTAATTGTTACAGAACCCCGGATGGCGTCAAACAAAAGGCAATGTCTATTTTTAGCAAAATAAACCTAACCCAATCCAGGTGGAGAACAAGAAAGACGAAAAACTGCGAAGGAAATTCCAGGCTTCTCTGTTATTCAACGCAAGAGAAAGAGATGCCTTTAACCTCTATTGTGACAAGTACAAGATTCAGAATAAGTCCAGATTCATGCGGGAGACGATCATGACGGAAATTCTGAAAAAATTTGATGAGGATTATCCCACCCTGTTCGAATTTGAAAAACCCAACCTATTCTATACAAAATAGCTGATCAGAGCTAGATAATCTCCAGCGAGTAGATAATTGCTTCGAGTTGTTTCAGTTTGACCCTTTTCTTCTGATTCGGATAGTAGATGTATCCATCCACTGTGACAATTCTGTTCCGGGAAGCATCATAAACGGAATGACTGATGAATGGGCCGCCCATAAAACCGTTCTCAAGTTCCCACAATCCCCTTAGCTCAACCACATCCATGCCACCCTTTTTCAGATCGAAAGCGATAGGTGGATACATGGGGGAGAGTGTCATATAGGAGTCTTCCCGGGGTCCGTGTACAAACTCTTTTGTAATCAGGTTTCTTCTGGCAATTAACGCATCTGTATTCAAATCTTCCGGGCCATTTGCAGGGTAATCAAAAACCTGGATCACCTGTGAAAGATCGGGAGCTTCGATACTCACTGAAGTATACTCATCTTTGCTGAAATCCATATTATACCCCCTGGGTATATCAAGACGAATCTGGTGATGGGATGCAATCTCCTGCTGGATAGCAGGGTCCTTTGTATCCCTGTATGTCGCCATAAGCCTGTTCCGGTCGTACTGGACCAGGAAATTCCGGATCCGCTCCTCGTTTATCTCTATCAGGTCATGCAATTCCCTGCTGTTGGGCGCTTCCATTTGAACGACAATCTGGGGTTTGGCCCAGACATTCTCCCTGAACCGAATCTGTGGCTCAAGTTCTGAATCAATGTTAGTCAGAACGACGGAACGATGGTACCGATAAAAATTGTCAAACGATGCAGCGGTGATCTGGATCACATCAAACAGAGGTTCAGACTGGGGAAGTCCGGAAATTTCCTCCTTCAGGATATCCTGAAGCAGGGCTCCGGCGCTGTTATCCCAGTTAAAATTGTCCATAACCACCAGTACCTCGCCGGCACCTCCGGTAATATTCGGCATGATCCCTCCTGTAGCCCCGTCCTGCTTACCAGGATTGCTGCAGGAGAACATTGTGAGGAGTAACCCTGAAAGCATAAAAAAACCTGTCCACTTCAGTAAACAGGCCTTTTTGCACCGGTGGAAATTACTTTTTTCCACCCTTAATTCTTTTTGAATCTACTGTATCATCAACGATTACCTCATCATCATCATCATCGGCGGCTGTGGCTTTTTTGAATTCCCTCATTCCCTGTCCGACGCCACGCATCAGTTCCGGAATCTTACGGCCTCCAAAAAGCAACAATACCAGCAATACAACAACAACAATTTGCCAGACTCCTATAGCAAGGGTTATAAACGCTTCCATTTTTTTCGATTAAAAGGTTTGAAATACAAAAATAGGTAAATTATCTTTCTATTTATTAAATAATCCGATTACGTCATTCAAATTGGCATAAAGTAACAGGCTAAGCAGGATCACCATACCGACAATCTGGGCATACTCCAGGAACTTATCACCCGGTTTACGCCCGGTTATCATTTCGAACAGGGTAAACATAACATGTCCGCCATCCAGTGCCGGAATAGGCAGAATGTTCATAATAGCCAGGATGATGGAAAGGAATGCAGTCATATTCCAAAAACTCTGCCAATCCCAAACCGGCGGGAAAATACTACCGATTTTAATGAATCCGCCCAGCTCTTCATAAGCTTTTGTTTTGGGTTTAAACAGCATTTTCAGCTGCTTGAGATAACTTTGGGTGATGTTCACCCCATGTTTTATTCCCGCAGGGAAGGACTGGAGAAAGGTATATTTGATGATTTCCGGTTCGAAAATCTCAAAGTATTGAACGTTCTGAAATCCGAACAGACCCTCAGCATTTGTGGTCACCTCCATGTTCAATGTGTCGGCTCCACGCAAAACGTCCAGATTAAAGCTTGTATTCTTCGCACGGTTGGTTGCTGCAACAAACTGATAGTAGAATTCCACAGGTGTTCCGTTGACCGAAATAATCCGGTCTCCCTCCTTGCCTCCGGCATCTTTCAAAGAACCATCCACCAGCTTCGAGACCATACAGGGCACAATGGGATCCATGGCATACTCAACCTTTAACAGCCTGGCGGTCATCTCCTCTGGAACTCTGATATCTATGATTTCTCCGTCACGTTTCACCGTAATAACCTTGGTTTCGTTGACCACGATATCGTGGTGAATGGTTCGCCATTTCTCAACAGGTACATCGTCGAGGGCCAAAATATGATCTCCATCCCTGAGGCCCATCTCGTGAAAGGTATCCTCAAACCTGAGCCCGTATTCCAGACGACTAACCGGTATATAGGATTCCCCCCAGGCAAAGAGGACCATGGTATAGATAAAAAGTGCAAGAATAAAATTCACAAGGACACCACCCAGCATGATCAGCAATCTCTGCCATGCTTTTTTTGACCTGAATTCCCAAGGCTGGGGGGGCTGTTTCATCTGCTCCCTGTCCAACGATTCGTCGATCATCCCGCTAATTTTCACGTAACCTCCCAGCGGCAGCCAACCGATTCCATATTCAGTGTCCCCGATTTTCTTTTTGAACAAAGAGAAACCGGCATCGAAAAAAAGGTAAAATTTTTCTACCCTGACCTTAAACAGACGGGCAATCAAAAAATGGCCCATCTCGTGCAATATGATAAGAATCGATAAACTTAACAGCAGTTGTGCGATCCTGATAAAAACATCCATGGTAATTATATTAATTCATGTGCGACCCGCCTGGCTTCCAGGTCTGTTTCAAAATAGTCTTCGAGATCGGGATTCTTGATAAAAGAGGACCTTCCCAGCGTTCGCTCGATCAGATCCGGAATATCCATGAACCCGATTCTCCTTTCAAGAAATGCATCCACCGCAACCTCATTGGCAGCGTTCAGGATACAGGGCCAGTTGCCTCCTTTATCCAGCACTTCATAAGAGAGTGCAAGATTACGAAAAATTTTTGTATCCGGCAGCTCAAAGTTCAATTGTGGAAATTCGCTAAAACTCAAACGCTTAAAATCAGATTTCAACCTTGCCGGATAGGTAAAGGCATACTGGATGGGGAGGCGCATATCGGGCAATCCCATCTGTGCCTTTACGGATCCATCGGTGAACTGAACCATGGAGTGGATAATCGATTGGGGATGCACAACCACCTCGATCTGTTCGGGCCGGCAACCAAACAGCCACCTGGCTTCAATCACTTCGAGTCCCTTGTTCATCAGGGTGGCAGAATCAATGGTAATTTTTGGTCCCATGCACCAGTTGGGATGACACAGTGCCTCTTCGGGTGTTACCCGTTCCAGTAATTCCCTCGCCATACCCCTGAATGGGCCGCCGGAAGCTGTAAGAATCAGTTTCTCAACAGAATATGCAGGTTCACCAGTCAGACACTGGAAGATGGCCGAGTGCTCCGAATCCACCGGGATAATGTTAACCCGATTCTGCATCGCCTCCTTCATGATCATTTCTCCGGCAACCACCATGGTCTCCTTATTGGCCAGGGCGATGTTCTTCCCGGCACGGATCGCTTCAATGGTTGGTCTCAGACCGCTGAATCCGACCATGGCCGTGAGCACCATATCCACTGAATCAAATCCGATTACCTGGCTCAATGCCTCTGCTCCGCAATAAACCTTCACCGGATAATTCTCAAGGGCACTTCGGACCAACTCATAGTGATCCTCATTTCCAATGACAACCGCGTTGGGATGATAAAGGATGCTCTGCCGGATCAGTAAAGCTGCATTATTCCCCGCAGCCAGGATCTCCACCTCAAAAGCATCGGGATGCGCAGAGATCACTTCAAGTGCCTGTGTTCCTATGGATCCGGTTGAGCCGAGTATGGCAATCCGCTTCTTTATCATGCTAAAAAACGATATAATCTGCCGGGTTCAGAGGCACCCTGTCGTGCCATAACTCAAAGTGGAGATGGGGACCTGTGGTCAGTTCACCCGAATTTCCCACAATGGCTATGGCATCCCCGGCCACTACTTTTTGTCCGACCGATTTAAATAGTGCGGCGTTGTGTTTATACACAGAGATGAGTTCGTTATCGTGCTGAATCTGGATCACGTACCCGGTCTCCAGTGTCCAGGTGGAAATGATAACCGTTCCGTCAAGAACTCCTTTCACTACCTCATTAGGCTCGGTAACCAGGTCGGTCCCGTAATGTCCTTCCATGGGATCAAATTCACGGGTTACGATGCCATTGACAGGCGTGAAAAAGTTCATTTCATAAAGATTGGTGTTCACATGCGATTCCTCCAGGACATTGAGCCTGAAGTGCTCCTCAGCTTCAACCTGCTGCCTGAGAAGGGAATCATTGGATGAACGATAGAAGGCAATCTCCATCTTGTTTACCACACCGGTGGTATCATTCATGAAATTTTCGGGAGCCGCGCCGGTAATGATCCGGTTGAGGTTTTCAAAATACTGGTCCCTGATGGCCTGTTCATACTCCAGGGAGTCGAGTTTCATAGCGTTGGAGCGAATATGCTGCATCATGGCTGCATCGGGATAACCCGGAATTAATTCACGGATATTGGTATATGCGATCAGCGAGTATACGATGGCCACCAAAAGGATCAGTACCACCCCTGCAAAGGTAAGGAGATTCAATCTGGTGAGCCTCATGGTCCCTACCTCTTCATAGGTATCCTCATTCAGCAGCACCAACCGATACTTATTGGTCAGTTTACGAAGAATCTTCCAGCGTTTCTTTTCTGAATTTCTACTCATGGGGATTGTACCGATACGGCACAAAGATAAAAAGAATCCGGACTCAGGTATCAGGAGTGGAAATCAAACATGGGAAGAATTTCCCGACGAATGTAACTCTGTCCTGTGTCATTCTTCAGAAAACCCGCCCTGACAAGCGCCTCCTCCTCTGCAACAAAGAGCTCCATATGTATAAGTGTCCAGGGTCTGAATGCATACAACGGATTCTCAGACTCCATCACGTTCATGGTAATCATATAGTCCGTCAGGCTTGTGGTGTAACCCACATAAAGCCTATCATGATGATGTGAATAGAGTACAAATACTTTATAACTCATAAGTGTCCCGGATCATTGACTTTTAAAAGTACGCAAATTTGATAAATGGTTCTCTACAATCATCACATTTTGTGATTTCTTTTACAAAATCACCTTATGGCACCACGGGTTGCCTAATATTTTATACGTATGCGTTGCCAGCCCCTGATATATGCCACCAGGTCTTTTCGGTTGTCTCCGGAAAGTGCCGGGTATTCACCTTCTCCATAACCCCATGAAGGCATGGCAGTCCCCTCTCTTCCCAGGGTGATGGTAGCCATCAGAAACCCGTTTGAGGCTGCACTGAGGAACTCCTGGTTATTCAGGGCAGGGGCATTATTGCCCTCCCCTGATGGCCCATGACACTTCACGCACCGGCTGCCAAAAACCTCCGCACCCCTTTTCCTGTCGCCTGGATTACTACCGGGAAATATATAGGTGAGAGGATCAAGGGCCGATTTCCTCATGAATCCAATGATATTGCTGATATCCTGCACACCAAGCCGTTCCTGGTCATAAACATCGGACGACCAGCCAAACATGGCAGTGTGTGCCCTTCCCCCGGCAATTGTTCCAAACAGGAAGCTGTTACCTGCCGCCTTCAGGAAATCGGCATTGATAATAGACGGTCCGGTTTCTCCCTCACCAAACTCACCATGACAGCGGGAGCAGAGAAAATGGTACTTTAACCCGCCCTCCTCCAGGTTGGGTTGCGGCAGGCTCGGAGGGCCACCCGACGGGCGGTCTGTCTGCCAGCTGCGGATCAGAGTCAACAGGTTGCCAATGTCATCCGGCTCCAGGTTCGACCACCCGGGCATGGCAGTATTACCTCTTCCCCGGATAATGGTTTCCACAATGAACTGGTCATCAGCCCTGGAAAGAAATCCTTGCTGATGAAGGGCTACGGCCACATCTCCTGAACCGTTCTCACCGTGACATGCTTTGCACTTCTGTTCAAAAAGAAGGCTCCCCACAGCAATACTCCCATTGTAATCCGACCCTCTGAAGGGCAAATCCGTACCACCCCTGTTTTTTACAAACGCAGCCATATGATCCAGCTCCCCCTCCCTCAATCCGGAGATGGAACCGGTCCAGCTACCCATCTGTCGCAGGCTTCTTCCCTTTTCCATGGTAAAACGGATAAAATCTTCCGAAGCCACCCTTAGAAAATCGACTCCTCCCAGCGATGGAATCCCCGTATCATACTCTTTGTAACCTTTCCCTTCACCCTGTTTTCCGTGGCATGCCGAACACATATAGGCAAAACCTGTGCTACCATCCAGGGTATCCCGGATCCCTTTAAACTCGTTGAGGGTCGGGATTGTGAAGTAGTCAAAAGGAATATCGGGCTTGGAGAGGCCCATCACGAATACGGCCAGAGCCTCTAAATCTTCCCCCTCCAGTTGAATCTGAAGCATCTTTGAACCGGGTGAAACCATTTCAGGATCCTTAAAATGCTCCTTCAACCATTGGGAAACGGTCTGTTCACCGGATATATTCTGAAAACTGTATTCGTGCCTGGTCTTTTCACCCTGGCGAGTAAGATCGGGGCCCAGGATTCCGCCCACATTGCGTGCCTTGTGGCAACCCAGGCAACCCTCCTGTGAAAAAAGGTATTTTCCCCTGACAAATACCTCCATCCCCTCCATTCCTCCATCTGCCTCTCTCTCTTTAACATCAAAGATGGTAAGATGGCATTTCCCGCAGGATGCCTGAATGTAAGGTTGTTCGAGGAGTGGTGAGGGCCAGTGAGTGGTAGGCAGCCGGCCGAAGGCATCCTCCCTGGAGAGAGCACTGCCCTGTCCGCCATGACAAATGGTGCAACCATACTCCTTCACCGGATGGTCTGCCAGGAATGGTCCGGGATGAGATGCATGGGGCTGAAGGGCCTCCCCCATTCTTGAATCTTCAATGCCTGAGTGACAGGAGATACAGCGATCGACACGGTTAAACTGCGGCAGTTCCACCTGGAGTATACCTGTTTCGAAATTCTCATCCTCACCGACAAGGGCCCTGTAATCCCTCTGAACCTTTCTCCACTCCTTACCGATCCCTTCATGGATCCAGGCACCGGTCAACAAAAGCAAGAGCAGGGCTGAGAGGAGCATCACCGCCCATATAACCCGGTATGTATATCTCTTCTCGTCCATCGCTTCCTATTGTAAGGGCCACTGGGAAGCCGACCAGAAAAATTCCCAGTTGGGTCCCCTGAACCAGTTCCCCACCAGGGTAAATATCACAAGGGCAACAAAAGAGCAGGTGAACAGGACAAGAGCTGCCATCCTGGTTGATTTTTGCCTTCGCCTCACCATTTCAGCGGCTGTAATGAAAAGAACGGTGGTGATGGTTGCCGGGTTGATCAGCAGGACGAACCATTGTGAGATCCCCGGAATCCAGTCTCGCAGCCATCCGTAACGGATCATGACAAAAAGCTGCATCACCACCGCAAGAAGTGAACCTCCTGCCGACCACCACACCAGTTTCAATCCCTTTTTCCCGGAAAACCACTCTCCGACATATCCATCCTCCCTGTCCTTATAGGGAATTGAGAAGAGAAAAACCAGGTAGAGCGCGGGTACCAGCACTCCCCCGGCAAAGGCCGAGTATGATACAAGTTCCTGTATTCCTAAAAAGTACCATGGCGATTTGGCAGGGTTTTCGGGGTGTGCAGGATTGGCCTGTTCAAGCAGGGGTGCATCAGCATAGATGGCCACCAGAAGGACAACTGCCACCACACCCAGGAGAATCGCAAGCTCGGTCCACATCACCACCGGCCATGACAGCCACCTGTTTTCTGTACCACTCTCCTGAAGGTAACGCACCGGTCTGCTCAATCCTCCATCTTTTCGGATCCGCCAGAAATGGATGGCCATCAACACAATCATGGAGAGAGGCAACAAAACCACGTGCAGTGCAAAAAACCTAGAGAGGGCCGGCTGACCAACACTCTCTCCCCCGATGAGCATCTTTTTCAGGAACCCTCCCGGATCAAAATACGAGGTAATCCCTGCCAGATCGGTCAGTTCCCTTGCTGAAGCGGCAATGTTTGAACCGATGGTTACCGCCCAGTAGGCGAGCTGGTCCCAAGGCAGCAGGTACCCACTGAAATTACTGAGCAGGATGATGACCAGCATCACCACACCAATGACCCAGTTCAACGAACGGTTACCCAGGTATGAACCCGTATAAAACACCCTGAGCAGGTGCAGGAATACCACTATCACCATCCCCTGGGAGGCCCAGCGGTGCATATTTCGGATAATCCGTCCTCCCGGCACCACATATACAATATCCTTTACCGAGCGGTAGGCTGTCTCTACCGAGGGGGTGTAATAGAACATCAGGATCAGCCCTGTGAAAACCATAATCAGGAAAAGAAAACCGAGAATGATTCCAAGTCCGAAAGTATAGGTGGGTTTCAGGGAATGAATATGAACCCGTGTGGCATGAATGTGCAGGAAAAAGTTCCGGGTGATGATCCCAACCCGCCTCTTCCGGTCCTGCTCCCCGGCAAGCATCAGTTCAGACTGCTCTATAAGGTTTTCTTCCACAGTCATCATCAGGAGGTTAGGAACTTCTCATCAGACGCCACAGTCTCACCGGGATCTATAACCACCTTCCCGTCGTGGCTTTTATTCACCCTGAACCAGGAGAGGTTTCGTGGTGCAGGTCCTGACAGGACCTCCCCATCTGTATTGTAGTGTGAGCCGTGACAGGGACACTCAAAACCATCGGTGGTTCTCTGGAGGGTACAGCCCAGGTGGGTGCAAACGGATGAAACCGCCCTGAGCCCCTCGTGGTCCCTGTAAACAAAAAGGTTGTGCTGTTCAAGATAGGTAAATGTATCCACAGGAAAGCGTGACGATTCCCCCAGGGTGATTCGTCTCTTCTCCCCGGCGATCCTGGGAAAGAACTGACGAAGATAGCTCATTGCTGCTACCACCCCGGTTGCCGCAGCAAGAGCCAGAGCCGATTTCTGTAAAAACTGCCTGCGTCTCATCATCAGGTCTTAAAATTATATAGATTCTTTTTGAATAGGATACCCCAAACCAGCTATTTCTCTAATTTATATACATTTGAAATTATATCATTTCGAGTTATTTAGCCATGAGAAGCGGAGTTGTTCCAAAGGTAACATTAACGTTTTTTTTATTCGCCCTGTCCCTTCTGACATTAATAAACTGTAAACGTGATGATTCAGGGACGGGTGACCGGAACATTTCAGGCATTCCTACTGTGGCGGCCGAATATGTGGGCCGTGAAAACTGCAAAGAGTGCCATGAGAAAGAGTTCAATCTATTCCGGGGATCGGATCACGACATGGCAATGGACACCGCAAACGAGGGGACGGTTCTGGGCGATTTCAACAACAGATCCTATACTCATTTCGGAATCACCTCCAGGTTTTTTAAGGAGAACGGAAAATTTATGGTCAACACTGAAGGACCGGATGGAACCATGGAAGACTACCAGGTTTCCTATGTATTCGGGGTCAGGCCGCTCCAGCAATACCTGATCGAATTCCCCGGCGGCAGGTACCAGTGCCTTCCAATATGCTGGGATACACGTCCCGCTTCAAAGGGCGGGCAAAGGTGGTTCCATATCTATCAGTCGGAACGGATACCCCCGGGTGATGTGCTATACTGGACCCGGATCACCCAGAACTGGAATTACATGTGTGCAGAGTGTCACTCCACTAACCTCCGAAAAAATTACGTTTACACTGAGAAGGCTTACCATACCACCTGGTCGGAAATCGATGTATCCTGTGAAGCTTGCCACGGCCCGGGTTCAGAACATATCCAGTGGGCACAAAAGGTTAAAGAAGGAAGCAGTCCGGACATCACCCCCGACATGGGCCTGGTGGTCAGGCTGAAAGATACCGATCAGGCCACCTGGATCTTCGACCCTGATTCAGTAACCGCCCGCAGATCGGTTCCAAGACAGTCGGATGAACTGGTTCAAATGTGTTCAAGGTGTCATTCCCGGCGGGCTGTGGCCACTGAAGATTACAATCACGGCGGATCCCTCCTGGATACCCACTGGCCATCGCTGCTGGAAGAGGATCTTTACTTTGCCGACGGCCAGATCCAGGATGAGGTTTATGTATATGCATCCTTTTTGCAAAGCAAGATGTACAAAGCCGGTGTGGTTTGTAAGGATTGTCACGAACCCCACAGCATAAAACCCTATGCACTGGGAAATACCCTCTGCTACCGGTGTCACATGGCCAGTGAGTACGGAACCCGCAAACACCACTTCCATGATCCAACCAAGGAGGGGGCAAGTTGTACCGAATGCCACATGCATGAACGCACCTACATGGTGGTTGATCCGCGCCGTGACCACAGCATCCGTATTCCGCGACCCGACCTTTCCGATAAGCTGGGAACTCCCAATGCCTGCAACCAGTGCCATCCCGACAAATCGACCCAATGGGCAACCGATTCTCTCAGGAAGTGGTACGGTCAGGAGCTCCTGGACAGGGAGCACTACGGGGAGATCTTCTGGGCAGGCAGGCAGGGTTACCCTGAGGCCGGGGAAGGATTGCTCCGCCTTGCCGGTGATCGTCAGCTTCCTCCCATGATCCGGGCAAATGCCATCTCGTTACTGGGAGGATACAGCAGCCCCGCCACCACCCAACTGCTCAGTCTGCTGATCAATGATCCCGACCCGCTGATCAGGTATGCCACTTTGACGGTGGCTCAATCCGGGGAGCCCGAATTTATCAGAAACCTTGCCGTTCCGAGGCTCAGGGACAGTATAAAACTGGTCAGGCTGATGGCAGCAAACTCCCTTACCGCAGTTCCCAGGGAGATGGTCCCGGCGGGATCAATGGACCTTTTGAATACGGTTTTGAAAGAGTACAATGCTTCCCTGATGATCAACGCCGACCACCCCTCCACCTTCCTCAACTTTGGCAACCTCTACCTGAATACCGGAAATTATGAGAAGGCTGAGGCATCATTTAAAGAGGCCATTGAACTGGAGCCGGGACTGGTGGGACCCTACATCAACCTGGCAGACCTCTACCGCAGGTTAGACCGCGATGATGAGGGTGAAAAGGTATTGAAGAGTGCCCTGGAGCGTTATCCCGATCTTGCCGCTGTCAACTACGCATTGGGACTTTTGAAAGTGAGGCAGGGGAAGCAGGATGAAGCAATGATCTATCTGAAAAATGCAGCCTTCCAGGACCCGGTGGATCCACAGTTCAGCTATGTTTATGCCATCGGGCTAAATTCCAGGGGGAAGCCAATGGAGGCTCTTTCTTTCCTGCGAAGTTCGCTGGAAAGACATCCTTACGACAGGAACATTCTTTACAGCCTGGCCACTATTTCGATGGAAAACGGTGATTATGCGGAAGCTTTGTCCTATGCTCAAAAGCTGGTCGGGAACTATCCCCTTGATACCCGTTACCAGGAGCTGATGACTCTATTGTCCAATTAAGCCGGCACATTCTGACTGAAGCGAGTTTTAATTTTGATTTTCGCCATAAAACCACTATATTTGCAACCGCTAAAGCAATTAGCACGTTCTAATCAGATAATGAATACCAAAGACATATTGCGGGGTGGAGCAGTTGGTAGCTCGTTGGGCTCATAACCCAAAGGTCGTAGGTTCAAGTCCTACCCCCGCTACTACCAGAAGCCCGGCGAATTTCTTCGCCGGGCTTTTTATTTCCAGGAGTGTCAAAAGCTTGCTTTTGTAAACGACGGGGAATAAAAAGGACATTACGAGCGAAGCGAGTAAGGGCTTCTGGTAGTAATACCACCCCAAAATGGTACTCGCGATCCGCCGTAGCCGAAGGCGAAGGCGGTGAGCAACACTACCCCCGCTACTAAAAAACCCCTTAACATGTTGTTGTTTAGGGGTTTTTATTTTTGTGCTGTGCCTGGTCCTAAGAAGTATTATAGATACTGCAATTAAAAACATGCAACCTGTAATGAAAGCCTTGTATCTGGCCGCAAAAATGGTGGGACCTGATTAGTCACAAAAGGGATATTCGGAAGAGCACTATAATTTTGTTTGGAATTTGTAACTCCAACATCCTCTGTTGTTGAAATTACAGAATAATTTTTCGTAAATTTGGTATGAACCACAACAATTAATTTAAACTCCATGAATAGATTTTTTCTTAAGTTATTTGCCATTACTGTTGTTCTGGCAAATTTAGTATCATGTGAAGAAAACCTGATGCCTGATGAAAATCCCGATGATCTTCTATTCAAATCAGCCAGCATTGACAAGATTACTTACATTGTTGTTTTGGATGATGCAGAGTTAAACGCTGAACTTTCAAAAATTAAAGGATACGAGAATAAACAGGAGGTGATGAAATCAGCCTCGGATAAGATCCTGAAACGGGCAGGTGTGCTTGACGGTGAAATAGGATACGTTTACGGTACAGCTTTACAGGGTTTCTCAGTAAAAATTCCTCCGGGACAACTCAAAAAACTTGAAGCAGATGCTTCAGTAAAATTTATTGAAGAAAATCAGGTGGCTACATTAATTCTCCCGGATGTAAACATTAAGAAAAAGCCAGCACCAACGCCTCCGTCAGAAAGTACGCCATGGGGTGTTGCCCGTGTGAATGGCGGAGTTGATGGAACAGGGAAAACCGCCTGGATTATCGATACGGGGATCGATCTTGACCATAAAGATTTGAACGTAGATCAAACCAGAGGAAAATCCTTTGTTGTTGGAATCACTTCTCCGGATGATGACAACGGACATGGTACGCACTGTGCCGGTATTGTCGGAGCTATAAAAGATAATGGAATTGGAGTGATTGGGGTTGCTGCCAACGCGACTGTGGTTCCGGTAAAAGTGCTTAACAGAAGAGGAAGCGGTACCTACGATGCTATTATTGCCGGGGTTGACTATGTTGCTGCTAATGCAACATCAGGCGATGTTGCCAACATGAGCCTGGGTGGCGGATATTC
>JAWOHR010000082.1:0-12873 GCA_046485075.1 Bacteroidales bacterium | reverse complement strand
CATGTGGAAGGTCGCGATCTGATGATCAGCAACGGATCGGCTGCCTGTATCGCCTATGATCCTGAAACCGGGGAGGAGGTCTGGCGGATCGTATACGGGGAGGACTCCACCATTGCCATGCCTACAGAAAGTGATGGCGTTATATATTTCTACACAAGTTTCGAAACCGATTCCACGGGTGAAAAGCTTACGAAACTGCTGGCTGTAGATCCCCGTGGTACCGGTGATATTCAGAATACCAATATCCTGTGGAGTGTTGAAACGCCTGTGCTTCAGCTGCTGTCACCCCTGGTGAAGGATGGACTGCTCTATACGGTTGATTCCGGCGGAGATATGTTTTGCCTGGATGCTTCAGACGGCACAACCGTATGGTCAGAGGGAATGAAAGGCAAGTTCCACTCCTCTCCCGTCTATGCCGATGGACATCTTTACTTCAGCTCAACCAGGGGATACACCTACGTGGTTGAAGCGGGCAGAACACTGCATGTTTTATCCGAAAATAAACTGGATGGTGAAATATGGGCTACTCCGGCCATAGCCGGTGGTGCGATCATCATTCGCACCAGCAATTTCCTTTATAAAGTCGCCAGTCGCTGAGATCACAAACCCATGAACTGCATCCCGGCTCCCGCCAATAGGATGACCATCCCGGCCAGCAGGTGGAACTGGTATTCCCTGCCCTTGAATTTGAGGAGGGAGAATCCCTTATAACCCAGGAAGACCACCGCCAGCATGGTACCGATGGTTGCAATTCCAAAGACAAGAGCCACCAGGAAAACCCCCATTGCACTATGGTTGGCTGCCGGAAAAATCAGCATGGGAATCAGCACCTCGCATGGACCAAAAACAAAGATCAGGAAAAGGATCCAGGGAGTCAGCTTGCCGGCCGTATCTTCCTCTTCCAGCTCATGCAAATCCAAATGCAGATGCTTGTTTCTAAGGGATTTGGGACGAAGAAACGCAGGAAGATGCACATGAGCACCCCTTTTCACATATTTGTAAATTCCATATGCTGTATAAAGAAGCCCGAATGCGATCAGCATCCAACCTACCAGGCTACCCCGGTTGGCCTCAAATGCCTCAAGCTTGCTCAGGCTGATGCCCATGGCAATTCCGATCACTCCCAGAATAACCGATCCGCTCACATGACCCACCCCTGCAATAAAGGTAATCCACATGGTTTTGCGTTGTGACCAGTTACGCGCCTTGCTTAATACAATAAAGGGAAGATAGTGGTCGGGGCCCAGCAGGGTATGGATTACCCCCAGGGTCATTGCCGACATTAACAATACGCTCATCTCATTCATGGCAAACTTTCAAATTTAAAACTTTATGGACTTCACAAACATTTAGATTTATTGATGAGATGTGCCTGACAGGCAGCACCGAATCCGTTATCAATATTAACCACACTTACCCCGGCAGCACAGCTGTTGAGCATGGAAAGAAGGGCGGAGACTCCTCCAAAATTGGCACCATACCCGGTACTGCACGGAATTCCGATTACCGGTATATCCACCATCCCGCCAATCACACTGGCAAGGGCACCCTCCATTCCGGCTGCAACAATGACCACACTGGCCCCACGGATCAATTCGATCCGGTGAAACAACCGGTGAATCCCGGCCACCCCAACATCGTAGATACGTTCCACGCGGTTACCAAGGAACTCGGCAGTAATTGCAGCCTCCTCCGAAACAGGCATATCAGAAGTACCTGCCGAAACCACGGCAATATAACCCTTTGCAACCTCCGGTTTATGGGGCTGATACATGATGATCCTGGCCATTTCATGGTATACCGCACCGGGTAACTTCTCCCTTACGGCTTTATAAATTTCCTGATCGGCCCGCGTGGCGAGTACAGGGATTCCCCTTTCATTCATTCGTGCCGAAATCTCTGCCACCTGTTTTGGGGTTTTACCCGAGGAATAGATCACCTCGGGGATGCCGGTCCGCTTCTGCCGGTCGGTGTCGATGACCGCGTAGCCAAGCGAATCCATACCCTGACTGCTGAGCTGTTCGGCCACCTCATCCTGACTTAGCTTCCCATCCCGGACTGATTCCAGCAGTTTTATAATTTCCAGTTTCTCCATTACAGATGCTTATATACCTCTTTCTGTATCTCCTCCAGGGTCACCTTATGTTTTAATGCCAGCTGACGACACTGCTCAAATTCAGGCTTCTCATTCACCACACGGCCACCATAAAAGCTGCACTTCACATCCACATCTCCAAACCGGGTATGAACGGTTTTAACCTCCCTCAGCAACATATGTTTGGCAACCGGGTACTCCCTCAATCCGATGGAGGATGTTTCGGTAAGAATGATCTCCCTGAGCCCGCTGACCAACTCCCCGTTGCACAAAACGCTGAGCATGCTGGCCGGTCTTGATTTCTTCATTACAATGGGAGTCATGAAAACATCGGCAGCCCCTGCAGCAAATAACAGGGCCTGCACATGGGTGAACCACTCCGGCTTCATGTCATCGATGTTGCACTCCAGCATGATGGCCTCCTCCGTTATAAAATCCCCGCGTTCCTTACGGGAAGTCTCTGCCAGGTAGACCCTGAGCACATTGGGAATATCTCCGTCACGCTGCCCGATCCCATATCCGGTCTTTAAAACCTTCATATCCATGGAAATGCCAAAATGGTCCACGGTGGCCGCCAGGATGGCTGCCCCGGTGGGAGTGGTAGCTTCATACTCCACCAGGCCCGCTTTCACAGGCATATCCCTGATGATCTCTGCAGTGGCTGGTGCCGGAACCGGCATCATCCCGTGGGCACACTTCACAAACCCGCCCCCCAGCTGAACCGGTGAGGAATGGATCTCATCCACTTCAAGTGCCTCCTGGCAAATGGCCGCCCCTACGATATCGGCAATGGAATCGAGCGCACCCACCTCATGAAAATGAACCTTCTCCTTGGAAATGTTGTGTACACCGGCCTCTGCATCGGCTATTTTGTTGAAGATGGCAAGCGACTTCTCTTTAATCCTTTGAGAAAGGCTGCTGTTATTGATCAGCTCCTCAATATGCCGCAGGTGGCGGTGTTTCTCATTCTCGGGGTTTTCAACCACAACGGTTACCTTCGTGCCGCTGATTCCCTTCCGGATACCTGGTTCCACCTCGAGACGAAATCCTTTAATATTCAGTTTCCCCAGCTCCTGCCTGAGGAATTCAGCATCCACTCCCAGGTCCACCAGGGCCCCAAGGTTCATATCCCCACTGATCCCGGCAAAACAATCATAATACAGTATCTTTTTCACTTGACCGATTTTACAGACTTTATAACCCTGTTCATTTTTCCTGAAACCAATCCCTCTTCATCAATCACCACATCCCTGAATCCAACCTCCTTGATCTCCATGATCACCCGATCCCTCATCTCCATCAGCCTTGGAACGTCTTCGGCCGGCACCTCCACCCTGCCATGATCTCCATAGTGTCTTACCCGAACATCCTTAAACCCAAACGTATTGAGCAGGTCCTCGGCACGCTCCACCTCAACCAGTTTCTTCTTTGTGATCGGGTGGGCGTATGGAATGCGGGAACTGAGGCAGGGACTGGCCGGTTTATCCCAGTTGGGTAATCCGAAGTGCCTGGAAATCTCCCTGATCTCCTCCTTGGTAATGCGGCACAAGGCCAGAGGTGAATACACGTCATACTTGTCGGCCGCTTTCATTCCGGGCCTGTAATCGGTGTAATCGTCGGTATTGGTTCCGTTTAACACTTCAAAACCAGGAAACCTGTCCCGAATCACCTGCAGATCGTTGTAAAGATGATCCTTGCAAAAGAAACACCGGTCGATGGGATTACTGCTGTACCGCTCATCGTCAAGTTCCCTGGTTTCGATCACCTCCATATGAATATCAAACAGTTCACTGAACGAGAGGGCCAATTCAAAGTCTTTGGTCTTCAGGCTCTCAGATTTGGAAATGACACCAATTGCCCTTTCTCTTCCCTGCCATTTCCTGGCCAGGTAAAGCACCAGGGACGAGTCGATCCCTCCTGAAAACGCAATGATCGATCCTTTGCGTTCCAGGAACCACTTTTCCAGTATATCCAGCTTAATCCTGGTCTCCTTCTTCAACGCTTCCATAATCTTCCTCCATTTCTTCCTTTCAACACCTGTCCCCTGAGCACTAATCAAACCTTGTCATGGTCAGCCTGCCATGCTGAATCCCCTTCTCCGAGATCAGCTTATCGGATAATTCGGTGAGACGGGCCGAGATACCATTCAGGGATATTACCTCCATGCTGTGTGTCCCGGTCAGCATAAAACGCTGTACAGCCAGGATCTCCTCAGAATACTCCAGCTGAATCTCAGCCAGGTGGTTGGCAATGTCACGTTTATGGTGGTCATATACCAGGGTTACCGCCCCTGCTACCCGGTTATTGCAATGCCACTTTTTCTCGACGATATGGCGGTTCACCAGTTGCCTGAGGGCCTGGGACCGGTTGGAAAATTTATTTTCCAGGACATACTCATCCAGTGCATCAAGCACCTCCTTCTCGAATGACACTCCAAAACGGACTACCGACATCGTGTTACGTTTTTACGCAATAGTGCTATTTGCAGCGAATATAGGAATAATTTCATGCCCTGCAAACTCATGGAGGGAATAAATGCGAGGCTGTAATCCATGAGATTTTCTATTCGTAACGGAGGCTATCTATCGGGTTGGAGCGCAGGGTTTTTATGGCAAGCAGAGATACTGTGCCCAGTGCAATAAGCAATGAAACAAGAAAAACCAGGATAAATACGGAAGCTTTCATATCCACACTATAACTGAAGATTTGCAGCATCCGCCTGACAATGAAATAAGAAGCTGTTATGCCGATCAGGTTGGAGAGCAAAACAAGCCTGACGAAATCTGATAGCAGGAGGGTCATGATGAACCCGTTTTGTGCGCCCAGGGCTTTCCGGATTCCAACCTCCTTGGTCCGCCGGTTATGATTGAAAACAGAGAGCCCGATGATCCCCATCACAGCAATGAAAATGGCCACACCCGAAAATAGCCTGAAGACATATTTCATCCCGGCGGCATTTTCAAGCACTTCGTATTTATAATCACTCACATATGCACAGGAAAATTCATATCCCGGATTGTGGCGATGAAAGATATCTTCAATCCGGGCCCGGTTTTCCGGCGACAGATCCTTTCCTGTTCTGATAAAAACAAACTCCCGCACCTTTTCATGCCTGATTATTAAAGCTTTATCGTCGAAAACCTCCAGGTTGAAGGGAAAGAAGTCGATATTTTCGATAACCCCGAGTATGGTAAAGTCCCTTCCGTAAAGATAGAATGTCCTGCCCACGGGATCCTCCCATCCCAGGAGGTCAATCAGCGACTGGTTCACCACCACGTAATTGTTATTGAGTGAATCGGAATCGGGGTAAAAGAACCTCCCCTCCGACAATTCAATCTCGAAGGTGGAGAGAAAATCGGCATCCGTCCAGAGCATTACGGCGATCTTGTTATGATCTCCTTCCCTCTCCCCCCAGTCGATTTCACCGCTGGTGAGCATCACCGGGATACTCGATCCCGTGGTCACTCCTTTTACAAAGTGAAGCTCCGATAATTCACTTTTAATCTGCGGGTAACGATCCCAGACCCTGCCCGTGGTGCGGATATAGATCACATCCTCCCTGTTAAAGCCCAGGTCGGCTTTACCCATGTGGTTGAATTGTCGCATCATGAAAACTGAAACAATGACGAAAATGATGGAGAAGGTGAATTGCAATACGATCAGCACCTTCCTGGAGTTGTTCCTGACCCTTCCGTTCCCGTTGCCTTTACGTGACAGGAAGGCCGGTACCTTAAACCCCGCAATTTTCACGGCAGGATAAAGTCCGGCCAGCAGTCCGGTCAGCAGGAAGACCAGCGACAGTTCACCCCAGAAGGTTACCCCGGAAAAATCTGCATGGAGATCGATCCCGAAAGTCCTGGATATATTAGGGACCAGGTGCTCAGCCAGGAAAAAACCGAGGTAGAGTGCCAGCAATAACACCAGGTAGGTCTCACCCATAAACTGCAAAATCAACTGCCCTTTACCGGCTCCCGCACTTTTACGTATGGCAATCTCCTTCACACGCTCCGTGGCATAGGCGGTGGTCAGGTTGATAAAATTGATGCAGGCTATGATGAGGATCACCAGGGCGATGACGATATTGAGGTAAACCCCCTGGATTCCCCTGGTCTCCCCGTAAAGATGCATCCGGGTAAGCTGCTCCATAAAAAATGTTGCATCGAGGTCCAGCTGGTAATTTGCAGCCATGTATGCATTGATGGATTCATTCAGTGCGGGGAGATCGGTTCCTTCAAGCAATTTGAAATTATTGTAGAACATGGTTCCCCCATGCCCGTTGATGGGGTAACCCAGCTCCTCCATGACATGGAATCCCAGCAGGGCATTAAACTGATAGGAGGAGATCACAGGGGGATCCTCCACAACACCGGCTACCTGGAACCATCCTCCCTCACCCATCCTCACCTCCTGTCCCATGGGATCCTTATCTCCAAAAAGTTTCGCAGCCAGGCTTTCGGTAATTACCAGGTGGTTCCGCTCCTTAAAGACCTGATCCTTATCCCCCTTCAAAAGTTTAAAAGAAAAAAAACTGAAAAAGACACTGTCGACTGCCAGCACCTTATCTTCATGATGGTATTTTAAAGCATCACCCTCCACGGCTGTGGTGTCGGAAACCGGGATGCCCAGCTCAAACTCCATTGGTTCCCCAACCCGGCAACTGGCTGTCACCTGGGGAAAGACCTCCCGAAGAACGGTATAATAAAGCCCCCCGGTCCTGGGCGAACTGTATTCCGAACCATTCATGTCCAGTTTTACATTCAGGACATACAACCGCTCGAAATCCACATGGAATTTGTCAAAACTGACTTCAAATCTTATCCAGCTCCAGAGCGACAGGAATATCCCGAATCCCATGGCCATACCTACCAGGTTGATCCCGGTGATCAGTTTGTTTCGCCAGAGTGTTCGCAAGGCGATGATGAAATAGTTACGGATCATGGTTCATTTTTAAGACATCTACTTAAAATACCATGCCACAACCGGTATCACGTTCATTTTCTGATCTTTAATAAATATAATCACAATCTGATATGTTGGAAATTCCGACACTCCATGTGGTTTAATCCCACAATATTGTAAATTTAACCAAAACCTGGTTCGCATGTCAAGGAAAGAGGGTTCCATCCTGATTGTAGACGACAACAACGACCTGCTCATGGCGCTGAAGCTTTTCCTTTCCAGGCAATTTGAAAGGATCGATACCCTTAAAAACCCCAACCTGATCCTCTCTGCCCTCGACAAACAGAATTATGATGTGATCCTGCTTGACATGAATTTCAAGGCCGGGATTGCCACCGGCAATGAAGGGATCTTCTGGCTGCACCAGATCCTTGAAAAGGACCCGCTGGCCACCGTGGTATTCATCACTGCCTACGGAGATGTTGAACTGGCCGTTAAATCCATGAAAGAGGGAGCCGCCGACTTCATCATGAAATCGTGGGATGAACAGAAAATCCTTTCCACCCTTCATGCTGCCTACGAACTTAGGAAAAGTAAAATGGAGGTCTCTCTGCTGAAAAAAAAACAGGCCCACCTGTCGGGGGAGATCAGGAATCAGTTTTCTTTTTGCCAGTGCCGGTCAAAAGCCATGGAGGAGATCAACCAGCTGGTGAAAAAAATCGCCTCATCGGATGCCAGCGTCCTCATACTCGGGGAAAACGGGACAGGCAAGGAGGTTGTCGCACGGGAGATTCACCGGAACTCGGAACGAAACCATGAGATCTTTGTCAAAGTGGACCTGGGTGCCATCCCTGAAACCCTTTTCGAAAGTGAGCTGTTCGGACACACCAGGGGAGCCTTTACCGATGCCCGTGAGGAGCGGGCCGGCCGGTTCGTCATTGCATCCGGGGGAACCCTTTTTCTGGATGAGCTTGGAAATCTGCCACTCTCACTGCAGAGCAAGCTGCTTTCGGCACTCCAGAACAGGGAGGTTTTCCCGGTTGGCTCTTCCAGGCCTGTCCCCATTGATGTAAGGATCATCACCGCCACCAACCTCCCCCTGCAGGAGATGATCAGCCGGAATGCCTTCAGGGAGGATCTCTATTACCGAATCAACGCCATACAATTTGAGATCCCTCCTCTTCGGGAGAGAAGAGAAGATATTCCTGTACTGGCTGCCTTCTTTCTCCGGAAATACCGGGACCAGTATCACAAACCTTCCCTTGAACTCTCCGAGAAGGCCATTTCCGGACTGATGCAGCACCAATGGCCCGGGAATATCAGGGAGCTGGAACACACCATTGAGAAGGGGGTCATCCTCTCCGGTAAAATCGAGATCGGACCAGAACACCTGTTCTCCCGGAACGCCCCGGTAAAAGGGTTCACCCCGATCCACTCCTTCAACCTTGAGGAGAACGAAAGGGTGATCATTGAAAGGGCACTGCGCCATGAAAGCGGGAATATAGCTTCAGCAGCCAAAAAGCTGGGTATCAATCGCTCCACACTTTACCAGAAGATAAAAAAATATGGTCTTTAGCCGTTATATATGGTCCATCACCGCAGGAATCATTGCCATCACTCTAACGGCCGTATTCCTGGGCTATTACCTTCAGAACCCGGGATACCCTGTTACGGTATCACTGCTGGTTGTCATCCTGGTCCTCGAGACCGTACTTTTGATCTGGTACGTGACCAGGATTCGGCGAGACCTGCTCAGGCTGGTTCTGGCCCTTAGAAACGAAGATCCCACCCTTCGCTTTTCAAAGCAGGGGAAGGACCCCTATTTCAGTGCAATTCACCGGGGTTTTAATGAAATCATCCGGGATTTCAGATTGGTAAGGCTCGACAGGGAGGCGGAACGGAAGTTCTTCGAGGCCACCATCAACCATATTCAGTTCGGAATTATTGCTTTTGAAGGCAGTGGAGAGGTGAAGTTGACCAATCGCTCTTTCCTTCAGCTTTTTCACCTGGAGAAAATCGAACAGATCCATACCCTGGAGGTAGTATCCCCTGGACTCGCCGGTTGGATGAAGAGCCTTACGCATGGCGAAGAATTGCTCAGGATGATCCGGGTGAAGGGCATACCCTGCCAGCTCATCTTTCTTGCATCACAGATGAAGATCCTGGGCAGGGAGGTAACCCTTGTATCGGTGCGGGACATCAGCAGGGAGATCGACCAGAATGAACTGGAGGCCTGGCAAAAACTGATGCGTGTGCTCCGGCATGAGATCCTTAATTCGGTGACACCCATCAGGCTGCTGGCCGATAGCATCACTACCATCCTCCGTTCCGAAATGAATGAAAAGGAGATCCTCGAAATGAAATCCGGCCTTGAGACCATTCACCGCAGGGCTGCGGGCCTTTCCCGGTTTATGGATGCCTACTCCAATCTCTACAGGGTCCCGGAACTTACGATCAGGAACATCCCGGTGTCGGCATTGTTACAGAGGGTTTCCAATCTTTTCCATGAGTCAATCACCAAACAGGGTGTGGATATGACAATGGATTGCAATCCAAAAGAGATGATGATCCCGATGGATGAACAACTCATGGAGCAGGTGCTCATCAACCTGGCTAAAAATGCTCTTGAAGCACTCTCCGGCACGATAAAGCCGGTCATGAAGTTTTCAGCATGGCAGGAAACCAGCGCATCTATCCTGGCAGTGAGTGATAACGGAACGGGTATCCCGGCCGACCAGCTGGACCATATTTTTATTCCTTTCTATTCTACCCGTGCGGAAGGCAGCGGAGTAGGCCTCAGTTTTGCCCAGCATATCATGCGCCTGCACGGCGGACGCATTCATGTTCACTCCATCCCGGGAAAGGGCAGTGAATTTCAGTTAATTTTCAAATCCTCCTGAAGCCCACCGGAAGGAAACTACAGTTTGATAACAGGAATGGAGTGTCTTTCAGATCCTGAAGCCACCAACAGAATGTAACTCCCGGCCGGTGTTTCCCGGATATTGAAGTCCACTTCAGATCGGCCGGCAACCACTTCATTTCGTTGTTCCGCTACAACCTCTCCTGAAAGGTTGTAGAGCAGGAGGAGAACCTTACCCGGTTTTTTCAAGGTCAGCCTTACGGAGAGAGAGGACACAGCAGGATTTGGATAGACGGTGGGGAGTTCCGGACTGAAATGATCCTTCATACCGGTAAATATGGTCCCGTCAAGTTTGGCAGTCAACACCGCTGTATTCATGTACCGGTCGTGGAGATAGAGGGTTACCAGGGAATCTGTGAGCTCAAAACAGGAGAGGTCCACATTCATATTTTCAAAATTCCCCATGATGAACCTGTCCAGGAACTGGCCGTCCACCTGCACATCAACCCTGGTCAGTCCAAGGGTATCAGCCAATGCAATTTCCAGATGCTGGTTTTCGACTACCATCTGACCAATATATGCCGAAGGGGGAGTCCCATCGGTGTAATCACAAACAGTGGCATGATTTTCATGCGCGAAAGGCTTTTTTACATCCGAAACCAGGCTTCCCACGACTTTGATCGCCATCGGATCAGCGCATCCCAATCCATCGTTATTCAGATACACAAGGTGCGGAACCAGTGTGGGATCGTGGTACATTACCAGCGAAGCAATGGCATCCAGGGCCAAAGGATCACCGGAAGCCAGGATAAGGCCCATCCCCTCGTAGTGCCCCTCAATGTACTGCGGACCATTATTCCAGTTAGGCCCATTGGAGTAACCCTGAATTCCATCCATTACTGCAAATTGAGCAGGACACCCCAGGTAGAAATCGTGGATAAACTTTTGAAGATTGGCGGCTGAGTGGCTCACCACATTCCAGCGTCCATTTTCATCCGGCCCGTTCCCATAGATATTCGTGGGCGTACCGCCTATTCCCATATTCTTCACAGCACCGGTTACCCCGGCCGCTTCATGGTTTTTCAATACGGGCAGACTGATGATTACATCGGCTTCAAAATACCTTTTGTTGTAGTAATAAGCCGCAGCCCCGTTTCCCAGCTTGAATTGGGAACAGAGCGCCTTTTCGGAGGAGAGCAGTGTCGACCTTATCTGATCAGAAGCGTTGTCGTGCCAGGCTCCCGAGGCCTCCTCGATGGCGATAAACTCATCCACCTCGGGTATGAACTCTTTTGTATATTTCAGTATCCTGAATCCCTCCATCGTGCTTTCACCGGACGATCCCTCCATGACCAGGATTTCACCCGAGGGATTTAACTCCCTGACCATCTTTGCCACTGCCGACACAACCCGCCAGTCGGTTACCATTCCATTTGCCTCGGCGGAGATCGGGTTACCCTTAAAATCATACACCACGATATTGGGTTTAAGTACAACGGTATTCCCATCACTGATGATTCCATCCAGTCCGCCGGCCATCTCCACCGCCGTACGGACCATCTGCTCCACCTCCTCATATCCGATCTCAAATACATCCTCAGACTCCGACTTTACCATACCCACCGTCGATCTTGGAAATATATCGTTGCCTGATCCCGGAGCATATTCGCGGACCATCTCAGGTATATCAGCAGCCTTCCCTGTTACGCCTGCCAGCAGGCTCTTCGCCGGGAATACCAGGTGCGATAACCCCATCAGGATTGCCCATGCCACAAGCAGGCCGATCGCCCCTGCCGTACGGCTTTTCAGAAATAATATCCTCGCATCCCTTAAACACTTTAAGGAAAAAAGTGTACCGATCGTCCAAAGCACAAATGTAGATGCGAATGGGAAAGCGGCACGCTGGCAGGGATAGGCTGCACGACTGGGTTTGGGGATGACACGAACGATAAACCATAAGAGGGCCAGTCCCCCGATCATGTAGATCCGGCTTTTTTGGAAGAGAATATGAATGCTTTTCATATGGGAAAAATAACCATATTTTTCAAACAATTCTCCTCTCTTTAAGGTTATAAAAGGAAATGATCAGTCATGCCAATCAATGTACCCAGCAACCTCCCGGCCGTAAATGAGCTGAAAAAGGAGAATATATTCATCATGGAGGAGCAAAGGGCAAGGGAACAGGATATCCGCCCCTTGCGCATTGCCCTTCTGAACCTGATGCCGGTTAAGGAGGTTACAGAAACCGATCTGCTCCGCGCCCTTTCCAACACCCCGCTGCAGGTGGAACTTGACCTGATCCATATGGAACAGCATGAATCAAAAAACACCCCACGGGAACATATGGAGGTTTTCTATAAAACCTTTGATATGATCAAACATCAGCGTTACGACGGGTTGATCATCACGGGGGCACCTGTGGAGCTCCTTGAGTTTGAACAGGTCGATTACTGGGATAAACTTTGTGAAGTGATGGAGTGGAGCAAAACCTTTGTCAGCAGTACCATGCATATCTGCTGGGGAGCACAGGCCGGACTGTACTATCATTACGGCATTCAGAAGTACCCTTTGCCTGCCAAGGCATTTGGTATTTTCGATCACCAGATCACCGACCGGAAACATCCCCTGGTCCGCGGCTTTGACGACCTCTTTCCGGCCCCTCACTCCAGGTATACCGAGAACCGCCTGGAGGATATCAGAAATCATCCGGAGCTGGTTCCCCTTGCATGGTCCGCACAGGTTGGATCCAACATCGTCCTCTCCAAAGACAACCGGCAGATTTTTATATCCGGTCACCTGGAATACAATCCGCACACACTCCGGAATGAGTATGAGCGGGACCGCGCCAGGGTACTGGAGACTGCTATTCCTCAAAACTACTTTCCCGGTGATGATCCCACCACAGAGCCCATCATCAGGTGGAGGGCACATGCCAGCCTTCTCTTCTCCAACTGGCTGAACTATTATGTATACCAGGTCACACCATTCGACTGGAAATGACGGGCACCGGTTAAATAAT
>JAWOHR010000230.1:0-9420 GCA_046485075.1 Bacteroidales bacterium | reverse complement strand
AAAATTTAATAGCATCAGCATTTCAGGATACCATATGCAGGAGGCGGGAGCAACAGCAGACCTTGAACTTGCTTATACGCTGGCCGACGGACTGGAGTATCTGCGCGCAGGAGTTGAAGCCGGGATCGATATCGACGCATTTGCACCGAGGATATCCTTCTTTTGGGCCATTGGGATGAATCATTTCATGGAGATTGCCAAAATGAGGGCTGCCCGCATGTTATGGGCAAAGATTGTGAAAAAATTCGACCCGAAAAATCCCAAATCCATGGCCCTCAGAACCCACTCGCAGACTTCAGGGTGGAGCCTTACGGAGCAGGATCCTTTTAACAATGTGGCAAGGACCTCCGTGGAAGCTTTGGCGGCGGCACTCGGGCATACCCAATCCCTTCATACCAATGCCCTTGATGAAGCCATCGCTCTGCCCACCGATTTTTCTGCCCGGATCGCGAGAAATACCCAGCTGCACCTCCAGGAGGAGACTGAAATTTGCAGGAGCCTGGACCCCTGGGCCGGCTCATATTACGTTGAATCCCTTACCCATGAAATTGCTCATAGGGCCTGGGAACTGATCGAAGAGATTGAGGAGCTGGGTGGAATGGCCAGGGCCATCGAGACAGGAATTCCTAAAATGAGAATCGAGGAGGCTGCCGCCAGGAAACAGGCAAGGATCGATAGTGGAAAAGATGTAATTGCAGGCGTAAACCAGTACCGCCTTGAAAAGGAGGATCCCATCGATATTCTTGAGGTGGACAATACCGCAGTCAGGCTGTCGCAGATCGAACGGCTAAAACAGCTTAAAGCGGAAAGAAACAGTGAAAATGTCAAAGAGGCTCTTAAAGCCATAACCCATTGTTTAAAAAGCGGTAATGGTAATTTGCTTGAACTATCAATTGAAGCGGCCAGGCATCGTGCCACACTTGGTGAGATATCCTCTGCGATTGAAGAAGTTTCGGGCAGGTACAAGGCGGTAATCCGTTCCATTTCCGGGATATATTCCCAGGAATCGGGCCAGGATGAAACCTTTGCGGAGGCTTGCAGTATGGCCCGGGAATTTGCATCGAGGCAGGGCCGGCAACCCAGAATCATGATTGCCAAGATGGGCCAGGACGGACATGACCGCGGAGCAAAAGTGGTGAGTACCGGCTATGCTGATATCGGGTTTGATGTGGACATTGGTCCGTTGTTTCAAACACCCGCCGAAGCCGCAAAGCAGGCGGTTGAAAACGATGTTCACATCCTTGGCGTATCATCGCTTGCAGGTGGACATAAAACATTAATCCCACAGGTTATCGATGAGTTAAGAAAACTGGGACGTGAAGATATTATGGTTATTGCCGGGGGTGTGATCCCTGCACAGGACTATCAATATCTTTATGATGCCGGGGTAATTGCAATTTTCGGACCCGGAACCAAAATCTCCAGGGCAGGCAAGGAGATACTTAAAGTTCTTCTTGAGACTTACGGGTAAATCATCTTCGATATGAGGGGATCATGATAAAATATTAATTCCACTTGATCCCGGATACCGGTCAGAAATTCCGACTTCTCCCGCCTGGCCAGCTCAGGATCCAGATCATATGCGCTGCTGATAAGAGGCTGCATGAAACTGGTCAGCGGAATCAGGTCTGTCAGATACCAGACCATTCCCTTCGGAGTTAAAATCCCTGGTACCACCATACCACGGGTATGCCCGTAGAAAACCTGAAATCTCATCCACTCCTCCGTCCAATCCTCGAGCCAGTATAACTGCTCAAGTTTCCTGAATAAAAAAGTAGCATAGGAACCTGACTCACTTCTGTCAGGCTTTCCTGCATATTCAAAATGCTCCCTGAGCACATGGTACCGTGCATTGGGAAGACGTTTTTCAATCCTTCCCGGCTTTCGCAGGAACGCACCGCTTCCGTGATCAAAGTGCAGGTGGGTGAAAATAACATCAGTGACCTGGTCTGCGTGATAACCTAAAATTTCCAGCGCCACCTCAAGCGGAACAGGGATCTCAAGTCCATAGGATGCAAGCAATCTTGAAGGAAGAAAATCGGCACAGCCAGGATCAAATAAAACCACCTGTTCCCCGACCTCCACCAGCAGTCCATTCATGGATATCCGCATAAACCCGGCAGCATCCGGATTGTAATCAGACCATTTTCCAGCTGATGGAGAATGATTATGCATCTTTTCTGCATCAACTTTTAAAAAACCACAGGGGACCACTTCTACCTTCATCACACTCAAATATACAATCCGTTCATAAGTTCAGGAAGAAACACCCGATATATCCCATAAATTTATAATAATGAATATCCATTTTATATCGATCGGCGGAACGGTAATGCACAATCTGGCTATTGCCCTTCATAAAAAAGGTTACAAGGTAACCGGGTCGGATGAGGAGATTTTAGAACCTGCACGAACCTGGCTCAGGGATAACGGACTCCTGCCGGAAAAGATGGGTTGGAACCCTGACCAGATCCATTCAGGACTGGATGCAGTAATCCTTGGCATGAATGCCATGAAGACAAACCCGGAATTAAAAAAAGCCCGGGAGCTTGGAATCAGGGTTTACTCCTTCCCTGAATACCTTTATGAACATAGCAAAAATAAAAAACGGGTCGTCATAGGGGGAAGCCACGGAAAGACCACCATCACTGCCATGGTGATGCATGTCCTGAAAGAAAACAAGAAGGATTTTGACTACATGGTGAGTTCACGCATATCCTGTTTCGACGACCAGGTCAAACTTACCGATAATGCCCCTTTCATCATTCTGGAGGGTGATGAATACCTCTCTTCAAGCATAGACAACACGCCCAAGTTCCATCAGTACTATCCCCATGTGACCCTCCTTTCCGGAATATCCTGGGACCACATGAACGTTTTCCGAACCTTCGAGAGCTATAAAAAACAGTTCCGGCGATTCCTGCAGATTGCCACCGGAGGAGGGAAGGTATTTTATTATGACGGTGATCCTGTTCTGGGAGATGTGGTGGACAAAAGCCATTGGTCCTTGCTAAAGATTCCTTACGGAGAACATCCCCACACCATCGACGGCAAACGGTTTATACTGGACACAAAATACGGATCTGTTCCACTCCACATGATTGGACGCCACAACATGCAAAATGTGATGGGCGCCCTGCTAATCTGCCGGGACCTTGGCATTGAAGAGCACCAGTTCTACCAGGCTATTCAATCCTTCGGCGGAGTTGAACGCAGGCAGCAATTGCTTGCCAACGGAACCAGCCGGGCCGTTTACCTTGACTATGCCCATAATCCTTCCAGTGTGGAAGCCACCATTGATGCCTTCAGGCAGGCCTATGTGGGACACAAGCTTGTTACTTGCCTGGAACTGCATACATACTCCAGCCTGAATGTGGAATATCTGCCACTTTACAAAGGTTCCCTCAAGGAGGCGGACCAGGCCATGGTATATTATAATCCCTCGGTGGTAAAACACAAACGTCTCCCGGCTCTGTCACCCGAGCAGGTGAAGAAACACTTCGGTAAAGAGGACCTTGAGGTTTATAACGATGCCTCGCAACTTGCAGACGATCTGAGGCAGCTCGACGATAATACCCTTGTGCTGTTACTGATGACATCCGGAAACTTCTCTGGCATAGACCTCAACTACCTGGCGGCAGAGGTGGCCAACGGATAATTTATTTTCACTTTTCCTTTGTAAATTTCATTTTTGATTCTATTTTTGCACTCCGGTTAGAATTTTACCGGTGTTCTTAAGATTACGGTCCGTTCGTCTAGGGGTTAGGACGCCAGGTTTTCATCCTGGTAACAGGGGTTCGATTCCCCTACGGACTGCACTCGCAAATGATATACCGCTGTTTCACAATATGATGAGACAGCGGTTTTTGCTTTGGGGGATAGATAATCACAGATTTCCAATCAACCCTTATCATCATTGTAAGCTTTTCAAACAAAATTGTAAGCTTTTCAAACAAAATTGTAAGCTTTTCAATTAAAATTGCTATGCACTGGCCCCATTGATTGTCCTAACTTGAATGCACAGCTAGAGTCATTTCATTAAACTAAAAATCTACTAAAATGAAAACAAAAACATTTGTGATTTTATGCCTTATCATGGGGTTGGCAGCCACCCGGCTTTCTGCGCAATCAGGAAAAGGCCAGGGAAATAAAACCCAGGTATATGATTGGCCCGTACCTGCAAATGCTATAATAACCGAGGTAATTTGCGATGGTGTTCCGGTTGATGTGGTAACCAATGCAGAGCCTTTTCTCTTACAGGTTGTGGAACATTATAAAAATGGTGAAGTAACCTCCTGGAATTATCATTTGAATAACATAAAATTTATAAGTGAACGGACCGATGAAGTTTTCAAGTATCAAGGCACAGAAAGAGGTAGTGTTAAAGGAGGATTGGATTACACCTTTGGCAACATGATAGGAAGTTTGGGAAACCATTATATTATGAAACTAATTCTTGATTCCAACGATTGGTCGGTTGTCGATGTTAGTTTCAGTTGTCACTAAAATATTGCAAATGTTAAAAATGACTTTCCTTAATAATAACCAACTAAATGTTCTTCCTATATGAAAAAATGCTTTATGATTCCTTTTGGAATTATGATTATGATTGTCTTTGCCTGCAAAAAGGATGAAAACCCGGCACCGACTTGTGAAGACGGCATACTGAATGGCAATGAAACCGGAATTGATTGCGGGGGCGGATGCGATGAATGTTTCGCCTGCACTTCAATCTATTGTTCACTCCTGTCAGGAGCTACCTCCAATGAGGCGAAAACATCTGTCGACTGGGTTGGAATAAATGCCAACTGGAAACTTACTTTTTACAGCGATGGCAAATTCGATGAACTTGAAGCGGGTGACTTATGGCATGGTAAATGGAAATTTGATAACATCGAATCACCGACAAGAATTAAAGCCATTTACAGAGAATCCGAGCTCCAGGGACTGATTTTGTATTTTGCAATAAACAAATTTGGCGCAGATACCCTGATCTTAAACAATGGTGAACGAACTGCCACTTTTGTAAAGCAGTAGGCCACACATTTTTTTGAGCAAACTGCTAGAAGGTGATTCTTTGGAGACACCTTCTTTTTTAAAGCTGACTGGCAACTGCCTTTTTCGCTTCCTCCAGACGGAGGAAAGCATTATGGTTATAAATGGAATGCTGCATGCGTAAATCCCAGCTTTTCTGAAGCAATTCCAACGCTTCGGTGAATTTGCCCTGCTTGTATAATCCCACTCCTTTTACAAACAAACCATTGAAATATCCGGGGTCCGTCTTAAGAACTTTTTCAGCCAGCTCCATGCCTTCATTAATATTCCTGTCTTTATCAATAAGGACATAAGCAAGGTACATCATCCTATCCGGGCTTTCTGGTTCCAGCGATAGCGCTTGTCGGAAATACTCTACAGCACGGTCAGGATCATCTGCCATTAAATAAATATAAGCCAGATAACCTGCAATACTGGCGTCAGACCAAGATTGTTCTTTCCTTATTGAAATCCATTTTTCAATATACCTGTTAGCTGCATCCGTATGCCTCAAAGTAAGTGCAAGATAAGCCTGCTGGTCCATCAATCCCGGGTCTTCAGGGAAATCATGTTCTGCTTTCTTATAAAGCTGTTTTTCTTTCTTATACAGCCCTGATTTGTGATAAGCCTGTCCGAGTTCATAATAAAAGGCTCCCCAAAAGGGCTTGATATCCCAGTTATGAAACAATTCAAGCGCCTTTTCAAATTCCAGAATTGCTTTATCAAACTGGAACATTTCGAGGTAAGCATCTCCTGAATTAAAATAGGTTAATGGATTTTGATCCTCAAAATCTTCCAGCTGTCCCATGTATTTGAGTCTTTCCTTGGGTGTCTGAAAGTAAAGGGCATATAAAAAATTTGCCCAAATCTTTTCTTGTATATTCAAATTCTCCAAGTACTTAAAGTACCTGAGGCACCACTCTTTTCCCTTTTCAATATTATTATCGTTATAATATGACAATGAAATTTTTGGGATTGCCCCCAGGAGGGTTGAATCAATTTCCAGAGCCTGTGAGAACCATTCTATGGCCGTTGGAAAATCATTTTCATAAAAGGAAATTTGTCCCTGAATAAAATACCTGTATGCTTCTGGCGATTTGGATGTCCTTAAATATCGTTCATGAATAGGTGCTGGCCATACTTTTTCAAGTTCCGAAATGATCAGCGAATTCTTTACAATTATTGAAATAGAATCAATCATACGAAGGATTTCCTCTGAGGTGCCATCAATTTTAAATGATTTAATAGTTTCCTCTGTATCGGATCTAATGATTTGTGCATTTATCCGTATTGTTCTGCCGGCCTGATTGATGCTGCCAAGGACAAAAACACTTGCATTGATTTTTTGTGAGATGTCTCCGGCTACCGAAGGGGTAATAGAAGCATAATTGGAGAGCCCCTTCCCTTTTAACAAGTGGTTGACAGTTTCAATCTGCTGGACTTTCAATTCGTTGTAATCAGACAAGGTGGTGATCAAGCAAGTCTGGATTCCTTCCTGCCATATGTTCCAAGATTCCTCATTGGTCATGTTATAAAAGGGCATTACTGCCAGGGAGATCCTGTTGTCGGAAGAAGCAGGATTTTCCGACAAACCAGATTTGTTAATCTTCTTATAAATATAAAATCCGACCGATCCCAACAAAATTGCAAGAAGCAGAACACCGGCGATGACGGAACGATAAGTTTTCTGCGGTTCTTCTAATAATTTACTCTTTGTCTGATTATTACCATTGTTCTTTTTTGCCTTTCCGGGCGGATAACCGAAAAACTCGTGAAAACATTTATTGAAATATGCAGGACTGCTGAATCCTGTTTTATAGGCAACTTCGCTCGCTGTGCAAGTCTCATTCTGCAGCAACTGCAAAGCCTTCTGAAGGCGTAGTTCGCGGATGAATTGGTTAGCGTATTTATGATTGATTGAACGCAGCCTTTTGTTTAAACCTGCCGGGCTAATTCCTGATTTAAAAGCAAGTTCCTTTACCCCAAAGTTCTCGTCTCCCAGGTTTGCATATATCAGACTGGTTAACCTGTTGATAAATTCATTATTATCAGCATGAACAAGGCTCATTGCATTTATTTTTTTCCGTTCCAGACAGAACTAATTTACGACATTGTAAAGAATTCAATCTCTGAAATCCCGTAAATAAAATGATGCAGGATCAGCGCTTGATGAAAATAAAATCCCCCCCTTCGTCACCAACATTCTGGATCACGCCATACTGGGGGGTATTGGGACTGTTGTTGGCTACCGATATTTCAATGCTCTGAAAAAGCTGGCTCGCCGACAAATACAATTCTTCATTCTGTTCAATCCGGTCAGACAGATATTAAAAAAAGGTGGATTTATTAGGCACCGTTTTCAGGACACCGCTGGTAATGGCCTTTCGGCTGGTCAGCTCATATTTTTTCTTGTAGGCCGTAGGTGCATCGGTCATAAAGGCGCGGGTTTTGAATATGCAGCCGCTGAAACAGGCATCGGAGATCAATAAGGTGTGTTTTGACTGCATGCGTTTCAGATTGGCCACCATTACATCGTTGTATATCCAGTTGGCAGTATATTCTACCTCTGCATCAGCAGGAAGCCAGTAACCCAGCTCGGTCCTCTCGTCGTAAAACCCATGTCCCGCATAAAAAATCAGAAGGTTATCCTGGTTCGTAACTACACGGCTCAACTTGTCAAAGGCCCTGAGAATATCTGTATAAGTGGGATTCTCCATCTACTGAACATGCTCAGTATCAAAGATGTATTTCTCCATCAGGATCCTGGAGAGACGGTTTGCATCTTTGATGGGAAGTCCGTCAAGGTCTGCGATCTGTGCATCCCTGTAATCGCTTACACCTATGATAAGCTCATAGTATATTCCATCCCCATTTAACAGTTCATTTTTGGAGATTACCATCCCCTCTCTGACAATGGTGAAGTCAAGCTCCCCTGAATTTTGATGGATGTCCGTGGCTACCAGCTTGATTTTATTCAGGCCCACGCTTAAGAATACCTTGGCCTCGAATTCTCCATTGCCGGAAATGGATGCATCACTACCATTCACCAGAACCTCATAAATTCCACTCTGATCCTCTACCATACCGGTAATAGTGATCTGCTTGGTAGTAAGCGATTCCCATTTCCCGGTTCGGGAAATCGCTGTAATAAGTGATAAGGTAGTTAAAAATTGAATCTTAATAATAATCTGATTATTCTCTTAGAATCCGACTTTATAAGGATAGTAAAACAGAGAGCCATTAGGGTAAATGATTCCCCTTCACTTAATCTTATTTTAAGAATTGAGGAGACATTCGAATCATCAGAATGGTCGGGACTATTTTAATCTAATCGGACAATTGATATAGGATGTAAGGATGGCGATCTATTTATGCGGTTAATCCATTAAATGTCAACAAAATACTTGACTTGCATTTAATATCAGGGTAACTTACTCTAATCTAACCCACAAAAAAATCATGCAATGAGAAAATTATTAGTTATTACAGCCCTCCTTCTGTTTGCAGGAATTGCATTTGGACAAACTATTCAAAAGGGAAATCTCATTGGTGTGCACGTATTAACTGTTGAATTGAAAGCAGGTGCCACCATGGACCAATTCGTTGATTTTTTAGACGAGAAACTCAAACCTGCCTATGAAAAAGCCGTTCCAGAGGTGAAAGTCTTCATGGTGAAAGGCAAACGAGGGGAACAGATGAATGAAATTGGAATGATAATGCAGTTCACTGATGAAGCGGCCAGGAATAAATATAATAACGATGATGAAAGCCCCACTGAACTTGGGATTAAAATCCAGGAAGAATTGGCCCCAATGTTGACTGAAATGGAGAAAATAGGCACATGGACTTCAAAATATACCGACTGGATTGTACAATAGATATAAAAACAATTAATGGCATGCCCCCGGTTCACGCTAGGGGTTATTCATGCGCTGGTATTCACCACCTCGCCACATAAACTGGTATGAACTATTCAACTGGATTATCCAAGCCCAGTTTTGGTATAAGGTATAGCCCATGGGAAAAAGGCATTAAGGTTGCCTGCAGGTGCTCTGTGGGAGCCGTTTTCTGCCTTTAGAAGGCGAAGAAATACGGTTTTCAGGTTTCACTGGTGTTTTTCTGGCTTGATTCTGTAAAACTCGCAATAAACCGTGTTCAAACCAGAGTTCTTGAGGGTGGACATAACATACCTGAGTCAGTAATTATCAGAAGATATACTACAGGGATAAAGAATCTGTTTGAACTTTATCTACCAATCTGTAATTACTGGATGATTTAACTGATTGCTGAAGACTATACCGAAGGAGAATTCGAGATTTTAAATGAAAGCAAACTTGAAAAAATCAAAAAAGAAAGGAATTTCGATTTAGTTGTTTCTAAGGAAGG
>JAWOHR010000212.1:0-80760 GCA_046485075.1 Bacteroidales bacterium | reverse complement strand
CAGGGGACAGGAGACAGGGGACAGTGCTCAGGGGAAAGTGGACAGTGCTCAGGGGACAGGAGACAGTGCTCAGGGGACAGGGGACAGGAGACAGTGCTCAGGGGACAGGGGACAGGGGACAGTGCTCAGGGGACAGGGGACAGTGCTCAGGGGACACATATATAATTATAAATAATTTAAGTTTCTATATTAAGGTCGCCTTTGGAAATATTTCCCATTGTACTGTCCCCTGAGTACTGAGTACTGAGCACTGAGTACTGAGCACTGAGCACTGAGCACTGAGCACTGAGTACTGAGTACTGAGTACTGAGCACTGAGCACTGAGTACTGAGCACTGAGTACTGAGCACTAACTCGTTCGGCGAATGTTCATGATGCCCTTTACCCTCTTCAGTTTCCGGATGAGGGCTTCCAGGTGCTGGGTGTCCTTCACAAACAGGGTAATACTCCCCTCGAACATTCCATCGTTTGAATCAATGGAAATGGATCGCATGTTCACCTGCAGGTCTTTTGAGATCACATCAGAGATATTGCTCACTATACCCAGGTCATCTATCCCTGTAACATGCAGTGTAACAGGGAAAGAGGAACTCCTTTCCGATTGATTCCAGCGTGCTTTTACCACCCTGTAGGAATACCTCGACAGCAGTTGCTGAGCATTGGGGCAGTTCTTTCTGTGGATAGTGATTCCCGAACTGATTGTAACAAAACCAAATATGGAGTCGCCGTGGATAGGGTTACAGCATTTGGCAAGTTTGTATTCCACATTGGCCAGTGTATCATCGATAACCAGGAAATCGCCGCTCTCCAGGGTTGCATGACTGACCAGCCTTTCCACTGCCTCCTCTTCGATCTTACCGCTTTTTTGCTCGGGTGGTTTTTTAACAGTGGTTAAAAGTTCCTTTATCTCAAGAAGATCGATCTTTTCTGTGGCAATGTCGTAATAGAGATCAATGGCATCGCGGTATTTATAATGTTGGATTACCCTTCGGACGCTGCTGTCGTCAAACTCTATCTTCCAATTTCGGAACCTTCTTTTGAGGATCTCTTTGCCATGTTCCGCCTCCTTGAGTTTCTCCTCCTTCAGCGCCTGCCTGATTTTGACCTTCGCTTTGGAGGTGACCACCACATTTTGCCAGTCAATCTTGGGTTTCTGGTTTTTGGATCTGAGGATCTCGACCTTATCACCATTTTGGAGGATGTAGCGAATGGGGACATTCTTCCCGTTTACCCTGGCACCTACACAGGAGGATCCTACATCGGTATGAATATCAAATGCAAAATCAAGAACCGTGGCATTCTCTGGAAATTTCTTCAGATCACCTGTGGGTGTGAATACAAAAATCTCCTTGCTGAACTGGCTAAGTTTCAGCTCCTCGATCAGGTTGTTGGCATCGGCATCGGAGCTTTCAAGTGCTTCCCGAACCTTCCCGATCCATTGGTCAATTCCTGCCTGTCCTTTGATACCCTTGTACTTCCAGTGGGCCGCCAACCCTTTTTCTGCTATTTCGTTCATCCGGGCCGTGCGGATCTGAACCTCCACCCACTCTCCCCCCGGCACCACCACAGTCGTGTGCAGTGATTCGTACCCGTTTGATTTTGGTGCTGAAATCCAGTCCCTGAGTCTTTCCGGGTTGGGTTGGTAGTAATCGGTAATGACCGAGTAAACCCTCCAGCAATCTGCCTTTTCCCGTTTCAAGGGGGTGTCTATGATGATCCTGATGGCAAATTTGTCATAGATCTCCTCAAACTCCACCTTCTGCTGTTTCATTTTTCGCCAGATGGAAGAGATTGCTTTGGGGCGCCCCTTTATTTCCACTTTTAATTTCTCCTTCTTCAGTGCCTCTTCAATGGGTTTAATAAATTCACTGATAAAGCGGTCTCTCCGCTCCCTGGAAGCTTTCAACTTGGCATCAAGTTCCTGGTAAGCCTCTTTTTCCATGATACGCATCGAGATATCCTCCATCTCGGACATCACGTTATAGAGTCCCAGCCGATGAGCCAGTGGAGAGTAAATAAATTTACTTTCGCAGCTGAGTGCCATCTGCTCCTTCTCTTCCATTCCCTCCATCAGTCTCATCAGAAACAACCTCTCGGCAATCTTTATGAGAATAACCCTGAAATCGGTGGCCAGGGTCAGGATCAGGTTACGCATGTTCTCAGACTGGCTCTTGCTGGTTGTTGTGTCCAGGTCGCTGATTTTCAATAATTCAAGAATAATTTGTGCGGTTCGATCGCCCAGTTTGGTTTTTACCTCTTCCAGTGGAACCGAGTTTTGTTTCACCAGGTCGATAATCAGAACGGAGGAGATTCCAAGTGCATCCATTCCCAGCTCCTTTACCACCATTTCCGCCAGCTTCATTGCGAAAAGGGTTAGGTGTGTACCGAGTTTTTCCTGATCTTGGCGGGAGTGTTCAATCAGGAATTCCACTGATTTTCGGATTTGTTTCATTCCTGTCGCAGTATACTGCTCCATGCAGGCCCGAATGAGTTCACCGTATTGGGTCAATATCTGCTTCTTCAGATCTTCAGAATACTTATTCAATGCCTCCATAATCAATAAACCCTTGGAAAAGAAAGAGATACTTTGGTTCCAAGACCAGGCTGACTGGTTATTACCAATTCTCCCTTATGAATGGAAGTAAATTCACGTACAAGGGTCATCCCGATTCCTGCGCCCTTTTCATTGGCAGTTCCCCTGCTTGTGAATCCACCATTGTGCAACACTTTCTCAATCTGTTCTTTTGTCATCCCCACTCCTTTGTCTTCCACCTCCAATTTTACGGTCTCATTTTCCTGGATTGCCGAAATGGATATACTCCCGCCCGGTTCTGAAAATTTTATTGCATTGGAAAGCAGGTTCCTGATGATTGCCTCAATCATAATCCGGTCAGCCCTGATCATGATCCCATCCACCATCCGCTTTTCAATGGAAACCTTTTTGATTAAAGCTGTTTCATCAAACAGAGCCAGGCATCCGGTAACAATCATATTCAGGTTGATCTCTTCGGGATGGAAGTAATTGGAATTCTCCTCCAGTCTGGACCAATGAAGCAGGTTTTCAAGGAGTTCCAGGGAATATGAGGCGGAGTTTTTAAGGTTTCCCATCAGCTTTTTACGATCGAAGTCGCGCTGTCCGGATGCCTCAACCCGTTGCAAAACATCGATTGCAGTAATCTGGTTTCCCATGGTACCCCTCAAATCATGTGCAATGATCGACATCATCCGGTCTTTGGTTCGGTTCATGGTATCCAGTATCAGATTCTGTCTCGTGATCACAAGATTCTTCTCTTCCAGTTTCAGAGAGGAATGCCTTAGCCTCCGCAGGAAATAGCCGCCCAGGATCACCATTGCTGCCAGAAGAATGGCTATCCCGGCGATGCTTTGCACCAGTGCATTTTTCTTTTTCATCAATTGGCCGGCAAGTTCCGACTGGATCTTCAGGTTAGAGTTCTCCTTTTCCAGTGCGTGCGACCTGTGCCTGAACTCCATCTCCATAGCGGCTTTGGAGGTAGTTTCATCCATCATGCTGTCGTTGTACAGATTGCGGAGTTTTTCATTCTCAAAAGCCGAAAGGTAATCTCCACTGGCCACGGCAATGTCTCTTTTAATACCATACCCCGTTGTCAGATGCTCCAGGGATTCGATTTCAGAAGCAGTTTTCAGTGCCTGGTCAGTCATTTGATTGGCTCTGCTAAAATTCCCAAGGCCATATGAAATGGTTGCCAGTCCAAGGTAACACCGTGCCAGTGCTTCTATGTCTCCCAGCTCCTCTTTGACCGGGATCGCCTCCATAAATAGATCTGTTGCCCGGTCGTACTCCTTCATCAGGGAATGGATTTCTGCCAGATGAATCAGGCAATTGGAAATGGCTCTCCGGTCTCCAAGATCAACTTTCATATCCCTGCCCCTCTCCACGTACTGAAGTCCCTCTTCATAATTACCCATCGATGCGTAATTGGTTCCGATATTAATCAGACAATTTGAAATCAATATTGGATCTTTGACAGACTTTCCCAGGTCAAGGGCGTTGTTGTAGTAATCCTGCGCCTTTTGAAAATTACCACACTTGTTTTGTACTACCCCCAGGTTTACCAGGCAAAGGGCGATATCCTGTACACTTCCCTCCTTCTCCGCGATCTCCCTTGCCTTATCAAAATACTCCAATGCCCGTTCATAAGTTCCCAGGTAGACGAAAACATTTCCCATGTTAATATACCCTTTGGCAATTTGCATGAGATCGTTTTCAGGGTCAACGATGTTGATGGATTCGTCGTAAACCCTTAATGCTTCCACGTAATTTCCCTGGTTTTTGAAAATGATCCCCATATTGTTAAGACACCGGCTTGCTCCCAGAGCCATGTTGTTGCGATTGTAGTAGTCAAGCGCTGTCTCATAATAATTTAATGCCTGCGGATAATTCCCCTGGAAAAGGCAGATATTTCCCTTATCCTTCAGGACTTCATAGTAGGCAATGTCGTTATCTGCCTCATTGTATAATGCAAGCGCCCTGTCAAAATCAATGATTGCATCATTGTAAAGTCCAAAGTGAACCTTTATCTCCCCTTCGATTTTAAAGCAGCGGCCCAGGTAGCTTTTATCGTCCAGTTCCCGGCCGAGAGATTTAACCCTTCTAAGATACTCCAGTGAAATGGTGGTGTCTGAAGTTTTGTAGGCATCAGCGATTTCAAGCATCATCCGACATCGAACCGAATCGATCTTTTCATTCTCCAGCTCTGTGACCAGGCTGTCCATATGGAATTTATTCTGAGCAACGGCAGTAACCGTGGTCAGAAGCAGCGCAAATAACAGCAGCTTCTTAAATTCCTTCATAAAGAGGATTCTTTTGGCGGTTTAAAAGTAAGAATTTTTAATATTGTATTGAGCTTAAAAGAAATCGACATGACTGGTAAACCAAAAATTCCACATACATATGTGATCGTTTTTGCATTCATCATCCTTGCAGCGTTGCTAACCTGGATTTTTCCCGGGGGTGAATTTGAGAGAGAACTGGTGGATGTGAACGGTACTCCCAGGGAGGTAATTGTGGAGGGATCTTTTCATGCGGCAGAGAAGTCGCCACAGACCTGGCAGGTGTTCAGTGCCCTTTTTGATGGATTTTCCGGGAAGGCCGATATCATTGTTTTCATCCTGATCATAGGAGGTGCCTTCTGGATTATGAATGACAGTAAAGCAATCGATGTGGGCATTCAGACCTTTCTGATCCGTGTGAGGCGACTTGAAAAGATCCGTTTTTTCAGATGGATCGGTGTAGATAACATGATTATTACCCTGATTATGCTTGTTTTCAGTGTTTTTGGAGCCACATTTGGAATGAGTGAAGAGACCATTGCCTTCATCATTATTTTCGTTCCCCTATCCATATCCATGGGCTATGACTCCATAGTAGGATTGTGCATGTGCTTCGTAGGGGCGGCTTTGGGATTTGCTGGGGCATTGCTCAATCCCTTTACTATTGGGATCGCACAGGGTCTTTCAAACCTTCCCCTGTTTTCCGGAATAGAGTACAGGCTTTTTGTGTGGCTGGTAATTAATGTGGTAGGTATCGGCTGGATCCTGAGGTATGCATCCCGGATTCGCAAGAATCCTGAAACTTCACCAGTTTATGAATCCGATCTGTACTGGAGGAAAAGGGAACCGGTGGATCTGGATTCACTGGAGTATCATACTCCCCTGTCAGCCTGGATCACCTTTGGAATTCTGCTGGCCGGTATGCTGGTTTTTGCCATCTCAGAGCCCATATCCACCCTTAAAATCGGAAACAGCGAATATACCTTCTGGTTTTTACCGGCTGCTACCACTCTTTTTGCCATTACAAGCATTGCAACTCTGCGGAAATCGGTTCACTTTTTCGTGCTTAACATGTTATTATTTACAATTATATACCTGATTATAGGGGTCATGGGATACAGTTGGTTCGTTAAAGAGATCGCTACGCTGTTTTTTGTGATGGGTATCTTTTCAGGGATAGCTATGAACAACGGTGCTAACCGGATCACCAGTCTTTTCATTGAAGGAATGAAGGATATTCTTTCTGCTGCTGTGGTGGTTGGCCTGGCCGGGGGGATCCTGGTGATACTTGAGCAGGGTAGGGTCATAGACTCCCTTTTATACCAGATGGCCAGTTCCATGCAGGAGTTTGGTAAACTTGCCTCGGTAACCATGATGTATCTGATTCAGACCATGATCAACATTGTGATCCCCAGCGGATCGGCCAAGGCAGCACTGACCATGCCCATTATGTCACAATTTTCGGACCTGATCGGCGTCTCCCGTCAGGCCACGGTGATGGCTTTTCAGCTTGGAGATGGTTTTACAAATATGATCACTCCCACTTCACCGGTACTAATCGGCGTTTTGGGTGTGGCGAAGATTCCTTTTGAGAAGTGGTTGAAATGGGTACTTCCCTTCATGGCCATTCTTGTCTTCCTGGGATGGTTGCTTCTGATTCCCACGGTAACCATGCAGCTGAACGGTTTTTAACTAGCGGAAGGAGATTCCTATTCCCAAAGAGTGAGTGGAATAAAGGGTGTGGGTGAAATCGTAATGAATCGTCAATACGCCCAGTTTGATTCGGGCTCCCACGTTGATCCTCAGGTTATTGATATTTTCATAATTGAAATTAAAGGGATCTTCAACGATTTCGTAAGTAGGTTTCCCGATATCGGCCCCTTCGTAAATTACAGTATGTATGGGATAATGACCCAGCATGGCTAACTCAACCAATGAACTTGCATATCCGATGCCCTCATAAATGGTGAGGACTGATAGGGTCTGAGAGGCAATCAGGTTTGCAGTCCAACCTTTAACACGTTGTGAAACGTACTGGTCGTCCCAGTCAAAGTCAGGGTTTGGATCCACCATTTGATCCAAATCCAATGGTTCCACATTCACATTGGCCGAAGAGGTTACGCTGGTGTATCCCCCCTGCAGGCTAATATCCAAAAATTCCAGCTCCCTGATAGCAGGTATCCATTGTGAAACGGAGTGTTTTCCGCCCACACCCCAAAGTCCGATTTCGCCATAATCACCCAGTTGTATCAGAGGTATAAAGCGGGCCGAGACATCTGTTCCAAAAGGCAGTCCCACGGTGAGCTGTAACATAGGTAATGGAAAGTAATCAACTCCGGCGCCGTTGGGAAGTGTGTAACGGGCATACTCGATTTCCTGAACGGAACCGTCGGGGTATTCCACCGGTTGAGAATAAACAATTACAGGGCGAGCTTCCAGATCTCCCACTATAGTTGGAGCAAGGGAGCTGCTGGCAGGATCCAGTTTCCCATTCAGTCCCAGGTCAGCTGGCTGGTATGTAAATAGTGCAGGGGGAGCCTTCGCCCAGCTTACCGTGGCAGTGACATCCACTCCTCCAGGCTGGTGAGGCCTTGCGGTATTGTACCATCCTGCATTTAGGTCGGAACCGAGGATATTTGCAAAGGGCTCCAGGTAGGATTGTAGAAGTTTTTCTGCATCATCGACTCCTCCGTAAACGAAATCCATTTCGTAAGACTGACCCTTGCTTTGAAGGGTTGTTAAAAATAATAGGGCAAGAATAATCAGTGTCAGCTTTTTGATAAATCTTTTCATGGTTTTCCCCTTTTCTATGCAAAAATAAAAAAACTAAATTTGTCTCTATGTCCTCAGCCATCCAGTTTCCCAACCAGCCCCTGGCCGATCGCCTTCGTCCGGGGACGCTTGATGACTTCATCGGTCAGAAGCACCTGGTGGGTCCTGATGCAGTTATACGGAAGATGGTGCTCTCGGGTTCCCTAAGTTCATTTATTTTATGGGGACCACCAGGTGTGGGCAAGACTACCCTGGCCTCCATCATCTCCAAACAACTTGATCGTCCTTTTTACAGCCTCAGTGCAGTGCAGTCGGGTGTGAAGGATGTGAGGGAGACCATTGAAAAGGCAAGGAAAAACCAGTTTTTTAACAAGCCAAACCCGGTGCTTTTCATCGATGAAATTCACCGCTTCAGCAAGTCGCAACAAGACTCCCTCCTGGGGGCAGTAGAGCAGGGGGTGGTAATCCTCATTGGAGCAACCACCGAAAATCCCTCTTTTGAGGTGATATCTCCGCTGCTATCCAGGTGCCAGGTTTATATACTGAACAGTCTGTCTGAAGCCGACCTGATGGAGATGCTGAACAGGGCGTTGAAGAAGGATCTCCATCTCAGGAAGTTAAAGATCGAGATAGAGGAGCATGAAGCCATGTTGCAATATTCAGGCGGTGATGCCCGTAAGTTGCTTAATACCCTTGAACTGGTTGTTAAATCGGAAGTTTCCGGCGAGGAATTTAATCCTGAGGAGCGGATCGTTATCACCAATTCAAAGGTAAAGGAGCGGCTCCAGGAAAACATGGCCATTTACGATAAAAATGGGGAGATGCATTACGACATCATCTCGGCCTTTATCAAATCCATCAGGGGAAGTGACCCCGATGCCGCAGTCTACTGGCTGGCCAGAATGCTGGAAGGGGGTGAGGATATAAAATTTATTGCCCGAAGGCTTGTTATACTGGCTTCCGAGGATATTGGGCTTGCCAATCCTAATGCCCTTCTGATGGCCACCAACTGCTTTCAGGCCGTACATATGATCGGAATGCCTGAGGCCAGGATCATCCTTTCGGAAACCGCCATATATCTTGCCGTATCGGCTAAAAGTAATTCGGCCTATATGGCCATCAACCAGGCTATGGAACTGGTTAAAAAGACAGGAAACCTTCCTGTTCCCCTGCACCTTAGGAACGCCCCAACCAAACTGATGAAGGAGATAGGTTACGGAAAAGATTATAAATATGCACACAACTATGAGGATCATTTCGTGAATGATCAATATCTTCCTGAGGAGCTGAAAAATCAGCAGTTTTTTACTCCGGGTACAAATCCCAGGGAGGTGGAGATTCAAAAGCATCTGGAGCGGTTGTGGAAAACTATGAAAACGTATGGAAAAGAGTAAAATATTGATATTGAAGGATTTCATTCCGTCTCTGAAACATTCGGAAGGGTCTCCCCTGCTCCTTCTGGCAGGTCCTTGTGTGGTTGAAGGCAGGGAAATGGCATTGAATATTGCGGAGACCGTTACAAAATTATGTGACCGATACCGGGTTCCATATGTCTTTAAGGCTTCGTACAGGAAAGCAAACCGCTCCAGGATAGACACCTTTACCGGGATTGGTGATTTAAAAGCTCTGGAAATCCTGGATGAGATCAGAAAAAATTTCGGAATCCCCGTGATTACCGATGTACATAGTCCGGAAGAGGCCAATATGGCTGCAGATTATGTGGATGTTTTACAAGTTCCCGCCTTTCTTTGTCGCCAAACCGACTTGCTGGTGGCATGCGCTAAAACCGGGAAGAGTGTTTCAATTAAAAAGGGGCAGTTTCTTTCGCCGGAAGCCATGCAGTTCGCCATCGATAAAGTAATAAGTTCCGGAAACTCAAAAGTGATGATAACCGAACGGGGTACTACCTTCGGGTACCAGGACCTGGTGGTTGATTTCCGGGGTATTCCGGTCATGCAACAGATGGGGGTACCCGTGATCCTGGATGTTACCCACTCCCTTCAGCAGCCCAATCAGCAATCGGGGGTTACGGGGGGAATCCCGAAACTAATTGAACATATGGCACGTACGGGGGTAGCTGCAGGAGTGGACGGGATCTTCCTGGAAACTCATCCTCAGCCCTCGAAAGCGCTTTCCGACGGAGCCAACATGCTTCCCCTGGCCAGGCTCGAGCCTTTGATTGAACAGCTGATACAGCTCAGGGAGCTCAGGGTCGGATTAAACATCTGAAACAAAAAAGGGTGCTTTTCAGGGCACCCTTGAATAATTGCAGCAATTGTATAAGCCAGGTTCTGTCTCCCGGAAAAGGGATCCCTGTCATTTTTCTAAGCGGCCTACCCCCCGGCAGAAGCGGGTAGCTTTTATAGCGCCGGTATACATGGCCTTACAGCCCGCAGGACAAACAGCTGTAACGGTTACCCGATACACTGGTGGGCTCTTACCCCACCTTCTCACCCTTGCCCTGGTTAAAGGGCGGTTGTTTTCTTCTTCGTTACCCCACCCTCGCGAATGGCAGTTTTTCAACAGTGCGGTACCCTTTGCTGCCCGGACTTTCCTCTGCAGTTAAAACTGCAGCGACAGAGCCAACTACTGCAAAATTTTAAAGAACACTGCAAATTTAGCTATTTTTGCGGATTCGAAATGAATTCATGTCTGCAGAAAAGGAAATATCCATTGATGGTTACCGATATCAGCTTCCCGAAGCTTCCATTGCCAGGCATCCCCTGCCACAACGGGAGGCCTCACGACTGCTGGTCTACAATAAAGGCCTTATTGAACACTGCAACTTCCGGAATCTCCTGCTCCATCTTCCGGAAAACAGCTGGCTGGTATTCAATAATACAAAAGTAATCCAGGCAAGGCTGCGGTTTTACAAGCCTACCGGGGCAATGATAGAGGTCTTCTGCCTTGAGCCAGTCGATCCGTCCGATCATCAACGTGCTTTTGAATCGATGGAGTCCTGCTCATGGAAGTGTATGATCGGCAATGCAAAAAAGTGGAAATCGGGTCTCATCTCCCTCACGACCCTCGTGGAAGGAGCCGCAGTCAGGTTAGAGGCAAACCTGGTCGGGGTCGGAGAAAATAGTTTTGTGGTACGTTTTCAATGGGAGGCTCCGGGTTGCTCTTTTGGTGAAATTATCGAATCGGCGGGATCAACCCCCATTCCACCCTACCTGAACAGGGCAGCAGAGCGTTCCGACAGACTACGTTATCAGACCATCTATAGCCGCGACCTGGGATCAGTGGCGGCTCCGACCGCCGGACTTCATTTTACCGGGTCAATGATGGAAACCCTTCAGGACCGGGGGATAGCCATCCAGCAATTGACACTCCATGTGGGTGCCGGAACCTTTGTTCCCATCAAGAAGCAAAATGCCAGGGAGCATGAAATGCATGCCGAGCTGGTCATGGTGCCGCTGGAGTTTTTAGAGAGATGGGCAGCTCAACTAACCTTACCTATTGCTGTGGGGACTACCTCCACAAGAAGCCTTGAAACCATCTACTGGCTGGGAGTAAAACTGATCGCCGGGCAGCAACTTAACCCTGAAGGAACCCATTTCCATCAATGGGAAAATGAGTCGCTCCCCGGTCATTTTACGCTGAAGGAGAGCCTGGAGGAACTTTTAGGGTATTGTCAGAAGAACAACTTAATGCAACTCCGGTTTACCACCAGCCTGATGATTGTTCCTGGCTACAGGTTCAGGAGTATAGCAGGGCTGATCACGAATTTCCATATGCCCGGCAGTACACTTTTGCTGCTGATTGCAGCACTTATCGGGGATGACTGGAAAAGGGTATACCAGTCAGCACTTGATCACAATTACCGCTTTTTAAGCTATGGCGATAGCTCCCTGCTGATTCCGGGGCCATAAATTAACCCAGAAGCGAACGAAGTAATTCTGCAAAAACCTCAATATCCGATTCGGTGGTATCAAATGAACACATCCATCTCACTTCAGATCGCTCTTCATCCCAAACGTAGAAGAAAAACTGCTCTTGCAGCTTTGGAATAATTTCCGGGGGGATGACCGCAAACACCGCATTCGCTTCTACCTTTTGGGTCACCTTTACACCCGGAATTTGCCTGACAGCCTTGTGTAATTTCATAGCCATCCGGTTGGCATGGAGGGCGTTATCTTTCCACAGATCATTCTCCAGGTAGGCCTCAAACTGGGCAGATATATAGCGCATTTTTGAGGCCAGCTGCATCCCCTGTTTACGCTGATATTTAAACTGAGCTGCCATCTCCGGATCAAAGAACACCACCGCTTCACCATACATCATCCCGTTTTTGGTCCCCCCGAAAGAGAGAAAATCCACTCCGGCCCCGCCGGTCATTTCATAAAAACCGATTTCCATGGCGGCAGCGGCATTGGCGATTCGCGCCCCATCCATGTGAACCAGCATATGATTGGCATGGGCAAATCCGGTAATCTTCCTGATTTCGTCAAGGGAATAAAGTGTGCCCAGTTCGGTGGCCTGGGTGATGGAGATCACTCTTGGCTGAACATGATGTTCAAATCCGATTCCATGCAGATGTTTTTTAACTTCACCGACCGTCAGTTTTCCCTCAGGGGCCGGTACTGAAATCAGTTTGCATCCGGTGAATTTCTCAGGAGCACCACACTCATCCACATTGATGTGTGCAGTTTCGGGACAAATCACTGCATGAAAGGATTGTGTGGCAGCTGTAAGTCCCAATACATTGGCAGCCGTGCCGGTAAATACAAAAAATATCTCACTCTGCTCACCGAAGATATCCTTCATGCGGCTGATGGTTCTCATGGTGACAGGGTCATCACCGTATGCGATGGCATGACCCGTATTCACCGATTCGATAGCCTTCAGGATGGCCGGGTGTACTCCGGCATTGTTATCGGATGCAAATCCTCTCTTGCTCATGTTCAGAATTTTTCGTCATATTTGGTCCAGAGCATATCCCCCAGTTCCCATGCCTTTTCAACCACCTGATCACCCCAGTGAATGGTATATTCTGTCAGATAACTGTTCAGCTCCTCTTTCTTTCCTTTATTATAGAGATCCAGTGAGACCTCTTCAAAAACACCCTGATTTTCAAACAGCTCTTCCTGCCACTGGTCCCAGACCTGGTTCACGTCGAATCGCATCTCACCCCAGCGCTGTGCTGTAAGTGTTCCAAGCCGGTTAAAGGCCCACCATGCCGATTTTGTCGTGTATCCATTGGGACGGCCAGGAGTTTTATAGGATTCAGGAAGATCGCTGACTGAGCAGTACACAGGGATATAGATGGAGGTGGACACGTTGTCCAGTGCCAGCCAGACCACACCCCCGATCTCGTCGGGAAGCCAGTCCCTGCACTGGATAATGGTGGCATACATGGTATACCATCGGGCAATGGTGCGCTCACCCATCCATCCCCATCCTCCGTTAATGCGGAGCATTTTATTCATGTCATAGGGAAGGTGTGGATTGGCAAGGGGGGAAATGACACTTTTCCCATTTTCATCCGTAACCCTCAGGTCTTTTGTCATATCGAACGGAGTCCCTTCATAATAATCTGAAAAGACCATACGAAGATCGGAAAGGGAAACGGGTTTGTCAGGTTTCACAGAAAAGGGATAGTTCTCTGCATTTGGATCCAGCTTCAGGGAAGGCGCAAGCAAATCGAATACCCGCCACTCCCTGCGCCTTGACGCAAGTGATGTTCTGCTTTCAGGAGCATAGACATAACAGAAGCGAAACGGCTCTTCCTCGTTCCACCAGTTATTCTCCCTGGCCACACTGTATACATTCACGCTTGCACGGAAGTTTTCCCGGTCACTTAAATCAATCTCCTTGATGGTACTTGCATTTGCATTTACTGCGATATGTTCGTCAGGAACCCGCTGAGCCACCCATACAGCACCTGTTTTACCCTTTCCGGGTCCTACGATCTCCATGTGCCATACCTCCAGCTTGTCGGCAATGGTAAGACACTCACCGTAATCGTTCCAGCCATACTCTTCCAGTAAAGCGCCTGCAACTTCAATGGCCTCTTCAGCCGTTTTGGATCTTTCCAGGATAAGCTTACAGAGCCGTTGGCAATCGATCAGCCCGCTGTCAGATTGCAGCTCCTCCCTTCCCCCGAAAGTGGATTCTCCAATGCCTACCTGATACTGGTTCATGGAGGGATAGGCAGTATTAAGAAACTGGTAGGTCTCCTTCACCTGGGGTATTTCGCCGATGGGCAGATGTGCATAGGTAGGCATGGCAAGGGAGTCACAGGGCACCCTTTTATACATGGTCACAAATTCCTGCCTGGCATGCTTTTGGGCGGGTACGATATCCATCCAGGAGCGTGTCCGGTGACTGTCGTCGGTGTGTGAAGTGATTACCGACCCGTCGGCTGTCGCACCTTTCCCTGCTGTTATGGAGGTGCACCCGTCGGGATATCCACCCTCCCAGTCGGGTTGCTGGGACCACGAAAGAGTGGAAACAGCTAAAAAAATCAGGAATAGAGGTCTGCTTGCTTTCATGTTTCAGTGAATTGATGTGAGAAGAGCGAAGATAATCATTTTGAAAATGCATCCTGCCCATGATCAAAACTCGGAATTAAAGTGAAATGTAATCTGCGGGAATTTCTCCCGGGCCATGTCAAGGGCGTAGGGTGATTCGGCCATGTATACCTCTCTCCCCTCTTTATCGGTGCATAGCTGCTGGTACTTTCGAAGCCGGAACTCTTTCAGTTTTTCCTGGTTCTTCGATTCAATCCAGCAAGCCTTAAACATGGATATCTGTTCATACCTGCACCGGGCATTGTACTCATGCTCCAGCCGGTACTGGATCACATCAAACTGCAGAGCCCCCACAGTCCCAATGATTTTCCGGCCGTTGGCCACACTGATAAAGAGCTGTGCAACCCCTTCATCCATCAGCTGGTCCAACCCCTTGGAGAGCTGTTTGAACTTCATTGGATCGGCATTCTCCACATACCGGAACATCTCGGGTGAAAATGAGGGTATTCCCTTGAACCGGAGCTTCTCTCCTTCGGTGACCGCATCTCCTATCTTGAAATTCCCCGTGTCGTGCACTCCCACGATGTCACCGGGATAAGCGATATCGATAACCGATTTTTTCTCAGCCATGAAAGAGGTGGGGTTGGAGAATTTCAACTGCCGACCCGTGCGAACATGGATGTATGCTGTATTTCGTTCAAAAACGCCCGAGACAATTTTAATAAATGCCAGTCGGTCGCGGTGATTGGGATCCATATTGGCATGGATCTTAAAGACAAAACCTGAGAATTTTGGTTCATCCGGAAGCACCTCCCGCTCCTCGGTTACCACGCCCCTGGGAGAGGGTGCAATCTGAATAAAGCACTCGAGGATGTCCTTCACTCCGAAATTATTAAGTGCACTTCCAAAAAAGAGGGGTGCGGTCTTCCCTTTTATGTAATCTTCCAAATCCAGTTTTGCATAGACCCCTTCAATCAGTTCCAGCTCCTCCTTAAGTTTTTCAGCATGTGGGGCAATCTGGTTTTTAAAAGCTTCGTTCTGCAGGTCAGTATGCTCGGTGATCTCCCCTATGGTTTGCTTGGTATTGCCTCTGAAGGAACGGAAAACTGATTCGAAACGGTTATACACACCCCTGAAATCGGAACCGGTTCCCACGGGCCAGCTAAGGGGATGTACATGGATCTGCAGCTCCCTCTCAATTTCATCCATCAGTTCGAAGGGATCCAGAGAGGGCCGGTCCATTTTATTTACAAAGACCATTACAGGGGTCTTTCTCATCCTGCAAACTTCCATCAGCTTCCGGGTTTGTGTTTCAACCCCTCTGGCCGCATCAATTACGATTATCACACTGTCGGCCGCTGTCAGTGTCCTGAAGGTGTCCTCAGCAAAATCCTGGTGTCCGGGTGTATCCAGAATGTTGATCTTTTTACCCCCGTAGTCAAAGCCCATCACCGAAGTGGCTACAGAGATCCCCCTCTGTTTTTCAATCTCCATAAAGTCGGAGGTGGCTGTTTTTCGGATCTTATTGGATTTTACGGCACCCGCCACATTGATGGCTCCTCCAAACAGCAGGAATTTCTCAGTGAGTGTGGTTTTCCCTGCATCGGGATGACTCACGATGGCAAAGGTTCTTCTCCGCGCAATTTCGTCCGTTAACTTCATAGGTGAAAATGAGCGGCAAATATAGTATTAAATCCTATTTTTGAGGCAGATAAAAGCATAAACTAATGGACGAAAATAAGAAAGCGGGGAGGTATCGGCGCATTTATGAACAGCTGAGTGAACTTACTAAAAAGAGTAATGACCCTGTCGCCAGGATGGCCACCATCTGCGCTGTTCTTCATCATAAAATGGAATATTACTTCTGGACAGGTTTTTACCTGCTTGGTCAGGATAAGGAGAAATTAGTCGTTGGCCCTTACCAGGGACCTGTTGCCTGCCAGGAACTGGAGCCCCGCAAGGGCGTGTGCTGGGCAGCTGTCGACAGGGCCGAACCGGTTGTTGTTGAAGATGTACATGCATTCCCCGGACACATTGGATGCGACTCCAGGTCACAATCGGAAATAGCTGTGCCGGTAAAAGATAGCCATGGAACTATCAAAGCGGTCTTTGATGTGGATTCGGACAAGCCTGGATCATTTTCACAAACCGACAGCAGGTATCTTCAGCAGATTCTGGAACTGATCTATCGTTGAAGGCAACTCCTTTCAGGTTGTATAACCATTAATCTTGGCTTTGAGCTTCTCCACGGAGTATGGCTTGGTAATTAATTCATCAAACCCCACATCAGAGAAATCTTCAAAAAAGAGCTCCGGATTGTGCGCGGTCAGGGCAATGATAGGTAAAGCGTTATTCGGAAAAGGCATTTCCTTCCGGATGTACAGGGTAGTCTCAATTCCATTCATCACAGGCATCTCTATATCCATAAATACCAGGTCAATCTCCTGGTTTTCAAGAATACGGATCGCCTCCTCCCCGTTTTGAGCCAGCACTACTTCATTGCCGGTCATTTTAACAAGTTCTGACAGAAGGTATCTGTTGGAGTAAATATCGTCAACGATGAGTATTCGCAGGTTGGGCATGGAAAGAAATTGAGCGTGATAAAAATAGAAATTATTAACTAAATTTAGTGCTTGCAGTCACAATAGAATGGGGGAACTGAATAAAAGGGAGATGATCATCCGTTACGGTGCGCTTGGACTGTCACTTGGTTTTGCCATTCTCCTTTCAATTTACCTGATCCTTTTCATATCTTTTGATGAATCATTCAGCTTCCAGGTTATTGGCAGCCTTCATCGAAGACTCTGGTTCCTTTATATGTATGATATATTTCCCCTGGCGGGAACCCTTATCGGTGCTCTTGTGGGAAACTGGAGGTTCAGACAGATGGATGCCTTCGCTACCAAAGTTCAGAACGAGACTGACAAGAACCAGGAGATCAGGCGATTTACCCATGCCTTGATTGCTGGTGACCTGAATACTTCATTTGCCCATGCCGATGCAGACCAGACCCTTTCTGAATCTCTTAATAAACTGAAGGATACCCTGGTCAGGAACCGGGAGATAGAACGTCAGAGGCACCAGGAGGAGCGTCAGAGGAACTGGGTATCGCAGGGTCTGGCCGAATTCGGGGATATCCTCAGAACACATACCAGTGATCCGGAGTCGATGGCCTATGCTGCCCTTTCGGGCCTGGTAAGATATCTGGGTGCCAACCAGGGTGCTATCTACCTTAACAATGAGGAGGAGAAACAGCTCCATATGATCGCCTGTCATGCTTATGAAAGAAAAAAATTTCCGGATAAAAAAATTTCCTGGGGGGATGGTCTCATTGGCGCAGTGGTCCTGGAGAGGAAAGGCTTCTATACCGATAAAATTCCGGATGGTTATCTCACCATAACATCCGGACTGGGAAAGGCCAATCCAACTTACCTGCTTATAGAACCCTTCATCTGGAATAACCAGGTATTCGGGATTATCGAAATCGCCTCCTTCAAAAACCTGGAGGAACATCAGCTTCAATTTGTGGCAAGGGTGGCTGAAAATATCGCCACCACACTTCATACCATGGAAAGTAAACTCAGGACAGAGCAGTTGCTGAAGGAGACCCAGGCTCAGGCTGCCAGGCTTGTGGTACAGGATGAACAGATGAAACAAAACATGGAGGCGCTAAAACGTACACAGGAAGAGGCTGCCCTCAATGCAGAAATTTTTATCAGTTTTACCAACACTGTAAATCATACCCTGATGCGTGCAGAGTATGATGCTGAAGGGAAACTGCTTTACGCCAATACCAGATTTCTGAAGAAACTGGGGTACCAGGGTAACCGGGAAGTGGAGGGCAAGCATATCACCATGTTCATCAATGAAAATGAGCGGCCATGGTTCAATGGTATGTGGAACAAGCTGGCCAAGGGTGGAAGACACTATGAGGGTTACATGAAACATGAAACCAAGTTGGGTCAGGATCTTTGGACCATGGCGTCCTACACCTGTGTGAGACGTGATGACGGTGAGGTGGAAAAGATCCTTTTCCTGGCCATGGATTCCACCGAGCAGAAAAAACAGAGTCTGGATTTTGAGGGTCAGATCCAGGCCATTGACCGGCTTAATTTAAAAGCCGTTTTTACCCCTGGAGGAAAACTGTTGATGAGCAACAAACTGTTCAGCAGGACACTTAAGTATACCGACATTGAACTGGATCTGATGAACGTTTTTGATTTTTTCGGTGCAGAGGATCAGGAGCGGTTCACTGAGATATGGGAAAAGGTGATCAGGGGTGATGCTTTCCAGGGGCAATTGAGAATGCAATCAAAATACGAGGAGGAACTGTGGTTCAGGGCCACATTCCTTTCAGCAAACGATGTATATGGTGAGGTGGAAAAAGTGATCTTCCTGGCAAACGAGGTGACCAAGGAAAAGGAGATGGAGTTGGCATCGCGCAGGAATCATGAACAGCTGATCCGAAAAGAGGAGGAGCTGAGAATGGCAGGCCTCGATTTAAAGAAAAAACTGGAAGGTTCGAACCAGTTGCGTAAAGAGGAGAAAGCCAGGTTTGACAGAGAGGTGAAACGATACACCCATATTCTGGACGAGTTACCCCATCCGGTTATCACCATCAACAACATGGGTTTTATCCTTTTTTTTAACCGGACTGCGGAAAAATTATGGGGCCTGAAGGAGAAAGAGGTCTCGGGAAACCAGGTGAGCCGTCTCTTCAGTCAAAATCCGGGAACTTCTGTGATATCTCATTTTTGTGATCCGGCTCTCAGCAAGTCGCCCGGCAGACACACCAACCAGGAACTGATCCTGGCTGACGGCAGGGTGGAAAGGAGAGATATCCTGCTGATCCATTCGGACCTGAAGGAGGAGGTGAATTACACCATGGTTATTCTTTCTCCCCAATAATCCAGGCGAGAATTTCGTCACTATCCGGCTTCTTTCTTGGAGCGACATTTCCCACCAAAGTCCCGTCGGGGTCGATCAGATATTTCTGAAAGTTCCAGGAAACATTACTATCCTCCACTCCATTCTGTGCTTTAGTGGTCAGCCACCTGTAAAGCGGATGCATCTCATCACCCTTGACGGAAATCTTTTCCATAATGGGAAAGGTAACGTCAAACTTTTCGGTGCAGAATAAGGCAATCTCGCTGTTACTACCTGGTTCCTGGCCTGCAAAATCGTTACTGGGAAAGCCGATGATCACAAAATCCCTCTCCTTATACTCCCGGTAGATTCTTTCAAGATCTTCATATTGAGGCGTAAAACCACACTTTGAAGCAGTATTAACCACCAGCACCTTTTTTCCCTTTAATTTGGATAGAGGAAAGTCTTTACCGTGAATGTCTTTGACCGTAAAGTCGTAGAAATGATCCTGTGACCACAGTTGTACCGACAGAGTAAGCATTGCTATGATAAGGAATCGTGTTATATTTTTCATATCAAACGTTTTATAAATTTTTCTTGTTTGGAAAATAAACAATCCGGGGGAGGGTTGGTTCAACCTGGGGACTATTATTTATGCCGGGTATATTTCATAACTTTGACGCATGAAAAACACCGGGAAACAATATGAAATTTTTGTTTACGGCCGTGTACAGGGGGTGGGATTCAGATATGCAGCCCGAAACCAGGCCAGATCACTCGGACTGAAAGGCTGGGTCGAGAACCAACCAGACGGATCGGTTCTGACACTGATCCAGGGAGATACAGAAGCTTGCAACCGATACATTCAGTGGTGCCGGAACGGTCCGGGTTACTGCTGGGTGGAACGAATCGAGGTAAAGGAAAACCCGGTATCTCCCCTCTCCCATTTTCGGATCATTCAATAGCCGCTCTGTTTTTTCGCGGTCAGGGCCAGAATACTGCTCACGGCGAGCCATGTTGTCAGTAACAGGATGATGCCCGACAGTATCACAAGCAAAATTTCGCCTTCCAGGATGAAATCATTCAGATTCGTTACCATGGCCCAAAGGGTAAACGCCAGGACCAGAACCATGGGGATGGCAGTATACCAGATGGGCATTTTTTTTGCATGAAAGTAAACTGTAACCACCCCAAGTGCCAGGGCAGCCATCAGCTGGTTAAGGGATCCGAAGAGCGGCCACAGCACCATGGCCCCCTGTCCTCCCGGTTTGAAGAAAGTCAGGCAAGCCGCGGAAACCACAATGATCAAAGTGGCCAGGTAACGGTTGTTGAAGGGCTTCCTGATGCTTCGGTCTGGCCGGCTAAAGATCTCCTGGAGCGAAATGCGCTGGATTCTTGCTGCAGAGTCGAGTGTTGTATTGGCAAATGACACAATAAAGACTACCACAAACGCTGCTCCGTATTTAACGGGCAGACCGAAGCTGGAGAAGAGGTTTGCTGACCCGATAATAAATGCATCCAGCTTGGCGGCCAGTCCGTTTGCGGATGACCATGAAGTGTAGTGATGTTTATAAGCCGCCAGGCCGGTCAACACCTCCCCATCGGCCTCGAGTCCCATACCAAGACCTGCTCCGGCTGCTATAATCACAAGAACAGCCAGGAGACTTTCGGTAATCATGGCGCCATATCCGATGGGAAGCGCATCTGTCTCCCGGTCAACCTGTTTTACGGTGGTCCCCGAACTGGCCAGGGAATGGAAGCCAGAAATGGCACCACAGGCTATGATGATAAACAGGATGGGTGCCATTGGAGGAACGTCTGAATCCGGGGCTAAAGCAGCCTGGTTAATGGCTGGGGCGGAAATGAGCGGGTGCGCAATTATTATTCCCAGGATCAGAAAGGCCATGGCCACCAATAGCTGGTGAGAATTGATGTAATCGCGCGGCTGAAGCAATTTCTGCACGGGTATGGTGGAGGCGAAAAATACATAGATAAAAAGGAGAATGCACCAGACCACAACTGAGGTTTGTTGATCCCAGGGTAGGGAAACCGGAAACCTGACTCCCAGGATCACGAAACCATAGAGCAAAAGGAGGGCTATTATGGAATATACCAGGTCGTTTTTACCCCTGCGGATCTGCCATCCCAGCCAGACCGCCACGGGAATCTGGAACCACACAGGGATCACCGATTCGGGATACATGACAAACAGGCTACCCACGATCATTGCAAAAACCGCAAGTACGATGAATAGTAACAGCTGCATGATAAACTGAAGTGCATACCTCGTGGAGGGGCTGATCATTTCTCCGGTGAGTTCACCTATGGAGCGACCTTTATTTCTTGCGGAGACAACCAGGGTGGTAAAGTCGTGAACGGCTCCCATGAAAATACTTCCCAGGAATACCCATAAGAAGGCCGGGAGCCATCCCCAAATAATTCCGATAGCAGGTCCGACAATGGGCCCCAGTCCGGCAATCGTGGTAAAATGGTGGCCGAAAACAATGTGCGATTTGGTTGGGACATAGTCCACCCCATCGTTCAGCTCATGGGAAGGCATGATACGTGTGGCAGCCAGTTTAAGGACCTTGTTTCCCAGATATCGCCCGTAAAAACGGTATGAAGCCAGGTAACCGGCAATTGCGAGTATGACCAGAATGAGACTATTCACAAATCCTAAGTTAGAATTTTTGTTTCAAATATTCCCCGGATTCCTACCTCTCCTCCGGCAATTATCACACAGGCGAGAATTTCGGGTATCCCCGCCACACGGTCCAGCAGCGGCCGGATATCTTCCCTGCCCTGCACCTGGTTGGCGAGCGCTGTAGCCCATGCATCGGCCAGCGGAGTATCTCGTGAGACAATGGTGACAGCATCTGCTCTCCCCATGCTGAAGGAGTGACCTATAGTGCCTGATGAGGTACATATGCCCCATTCACCCGGTGGGATCACCAGGCCCAGTTTTCCCGAAAGCGCCACCTCCCCGGCATGAACCGCCACCACCAGATCATCCCTGTTCCTTATATAGAGATCTCCCCCGTTCTCCACCATCACTTCAGCAGAATGAATCTTGACCCCTCCAGGACCGGATCCTGCCCCGGTATGCTTTGCAATGGCCCTGCCCACCTCCCGGGCGAAGAGTCCGGCCACCGAACTCATCGGTCCGGTACCGGTAGTCATTGCACAGTCATACATGGTTTTCAGTTCAAACGGCATGTCTCCGTTATCGCCCGGCATCTCAAGCGGATCAAGGGAGGTTGCAAAGTCGGGATGGAGCGCCATGTGACTAATGAGCAGCTCATAGAGGCGCATTTGTTCCTCCCTGCATACAGATTCAACAAAGGGTTGGTAGAGGTGATGACTGATACCAACCAGAAGGTCGGATTCATGGTGAAGCGAAGAGAAAAAACGGAAACGGTCCGAATTCATCTCTTCCCGGTATATCCTGGGCTGATACAATTAATTTTCTCCGAAATTGAGTTCAAACAGCTGAAGGGGACATGCTTTAATACAGAGTTCACACGCAATACAAAGCTCAGGCGAAAATTTCAGTTTACGGGAGGAATCCTTTATGGTGAGTGCACCTGGAAAGCAGACTGAAGCGCAGGCTCCGCAATGGATACATTTCGTTTCATCGAAAAGGATGGTCTTCACCACCGGAGATATGCCAACATTCTTATTTTTAAGATATTCCAATGCCTCATTCATATTCACGGGTTCACCACTCATCTCGATAAGCAGGTTCCCCACCTTGCCATGTGTGATGTCGGCATTGAGAATGTTGATTCTCACATCATACTCCTTGATTAATACGTAGGTGATGGGCTCATTGACACGCTCTGCCGGAAACCTGAGCACCAGCCTTTTCTTCTCTTTTTTCATCCTTTATTCCTCTCCAGTCCTTGATCATTTAATCGGCTCACCTGATTTCAAGTGAATTCAATCCTTTTCCAGCCGGGAATGCCTCCAGGGGTTCGGTCAGCAAAAATGTACCGCTACTCACCTGCTTTTTTAAAATATCCGCTATCTTTCGGGCTTTGTATAAACTTGAAAGAGAAGAGGTCCTGATCAATTTCCCGTTAAGTTCAATCTCACCTGACATGAGCTGGGCGTAATTAATCCTGCCAACCTCCGGGTGGTCCGGGTAACCATAATCCAGAATTCGGGTGGTAATCTGATCGTTCCTGATCATCACCCTGGCAGCCATCTCCTCATCCAGCACCGGTATGGGGATTCCGATTCCCACAAAGATAGATACTCCGTATTTTTCATAATAGGCGGCTTTTATAAAGGAGGAACTCATGTTTTTGGCATTCCCGATCACTGAAAGGGTAGCAGAATTGGAAACGGGAACGCCATGGTCGTTGCGCTCAGCATTGCTCCTGTACTGAGTTCCATGCCAGCTCACATAGCCTGTGGTTCCGCCGAGAAAAATCCGTGTTCCCAGACCGATGGTCCGCATATCAGGATCATTGAGCAACGGACTCAGCTCACCGGAAGTACTGTAGTTTGCATTGCCCATATGTGGAAGCAAGCTACCCATGTAGGTATACTTGATCCGGTTAGAACCATTGACGGCTGCAGGATAGTTCTGGTATGCATTGCGGGGATTGAACATCATCATCTCATTGATATTATCCCGGTTGATGGTGGTTCGGATATCGCGCCTTGGATAGCAGTCGGTTCCTTTGGCGTGGGCGATAAGCTCCACATCCTTCCCGTCAATCAGCTCTTCAATGATGTGCGCTCCGCCATAATCGGGCCGCTCCGGATGGTTCTCGGTAGCCCCGATATAAAGATCGACAGCGGCGATCCCGGTAAAAACAGGGACTCCGTTGAGAGTTGCGCTCTCCATTCTGATGGGCGGATCAGGGTGGCCGGTATTTATGAACAGGCCCGATGAGCACATGGGTCCGAAAGTTGCCGTGGTGACCACATCGACCTTTTCTGCTACCTGGGCCGGCGAAAGCTCCCTGCCCATGGCAGAAACCTCCTCGGCTGTGAGAACAACCGCATTCCCCTTTCTGATTTTTTCATTGATCTCCTGGAAACTCTTCTTCACTGGCATCTTCATCCTGGTTTAAATGGTCCCGAAATCACCCGTCCTGATCCAACCTTCCCTGCCGTCGATAATCCGGATGTTATGCCATCCGGTCACCTCCTCGTTCACCTTTACCCTGGTCCCTTCATGCAGGATAAACAACTCTGTTCCGGTCTCACTGGGTGTGCTTTTCACAGTGACCGAGGGAGATAGAATGATTCCCGAATCCGGCCGTATTATTTCGTGGTAAGTTGCAACTGCCGAAAATAAAGTGAAAGCGGTAAAAATGAGCCCCCCAAGGCCTGCAAAGAATCCGGTTTTTTTAAGGGTGAGTCCACGTGCAAAGATATAAAGTAGCAGGAAAAAAACCGTGAATAAAAATCCGGCCAGTGCCATAATGCTCCAGGTCCGTTCTGGTAGAGCCTTCACAGTTGAAGAGATCCAGGTCCGGATAAAAAATTCGGGCACCTCCTCAAAGCCATCCGATTTATAGCGCGAAAGAAATTCCAGGTTATGTGCGGCATCCCCATAGGAGGGATCAAGCTTCAACGCCTTTTCATAATAAAGGGCAGCATAACCGATGCTGTTGGAGCGAAACGCTGCATTTCCCATGTTGTAATATAGTTCGGGTGACTCATAGCCTGAATCCACTACCCTCTGCCAGGTTTCCAGTGCTGATTCGAATTCACCCGCCTCGTAGAGTTTCACTGCCTGCATATAGATTGAATCGACGGAAGCAAACAGCTGGCTTGCACTAAAAAACAGGATCAAGCAAAGTTTAACTATTTTCATCACAGACTGTTTTCAAGGTTTTTGATTAAATGCAGGGCATCCCTGTACAGCTGATCCGTTGCGGATTTATCAGCGGTTGGGGCAAACCTCGAGAATTCGGTCTCGTCCAGGATACGTGAGAACTCTTCCAGCAATTCCGGAGAAACATTCCTGTAAGCCAGTTTTGAGCTGATTGCCTCGCGGGATAGTCCCGAGGTCTCAATTCCAAGTTTATCCGCCAGGTATCCCCAGATCGCCTTTCCAACCTCGTCATAAAAACGATCTTCATCACCACTTTTCCGGTACTTATCGGCAAGTTTAAACCTGTTCAGGGCTGAGCGGCTGGCCTTCCGGTTCCTCATAAGCCTCAGGTCGGCATTTCGCCGGGAAACGGTCCTGATATAAAGAATAAACACAGTGACCAGCAGCACAATAACAAGGTAGAGCATTCTGTACCATCGCTGCCCCATCAGGCTGTATGCCACAGGGGTCAGGGCAGGAGTCATGCGCGTGATATCCCGAATATCTATTCCCAGGTTTTCCACACTCTCCTTCATGATACCTGGAATATAAACATTCCCGGTTCCATCCTCTGTATTGCCCTTCAGAACTGTGAAATTAAACTCACCGCTGGTGGTTGAATGGTACGATCCGGAGGCCGGATCGAACCAGGAGAATTGAATGGGAGCGATCCTGAAACGGCCCGCATGCCTGGCAACAATAGGGTATTCATAGGTTACGGAGCCACCAATCTGGTTGCCGGAGACAGAAATGTTCAGGGAGTGGCTTACATCATATAGATCATGATCGGGTGGCAGGTTTACTTCCGGCTCTCCCATTAAAGGCAGGTTTCCGGTTCCCCGGATCGTGATCCTGAGGCTCAGGGCCTCGTTGACTTCAACCTCTTCGGCAGAGAGTTCTGCCTTCATGGAAAAACTCCCGACCCCCCCGGTAAATCCGGCAGGTGCACCTGCCGGCAGTGGCTTTACATGAATTGTAACCGGAGAAGTCGACAGGTTTGTAGGTACCTCCTGCACACTACTAAAGAACGGGTCATCAAAAAAGCTGTCAAATACACTGTTGCTTTGCCGCTGAACCCTCTGCTGAACCATCCACTCCGAATCAAAGGGTTCAATAACGATCTCTCCGGATTTTTGGGGTATGAGTATGTGACGCTGTATGATCTGGGTAACAAACTGCTCCCCGTTGATATCTTGTCTTGTGGCACTTGCATCGGGGTCAAGTGATTTTTTATAAAACCCTTCATAGGGGATATCTTTTGTTCCACCGGCAGGCCTTGTATTTACACGGGTGTAAACCCTTAGTACGCTTAACAGTTGTTCACCCACATATACATTTGTCTTGTTGGGGATCACCCTCAGAAAAACGGGATCAGACCCATCGGATTCCACCTCCTGTGCGCCTGAGCCGTCCGGTGCCACTCCCTGGCCATTGCCACCCGCGGGGGGTGGCTGAGAACCAATACCTGTAACCGTTATTTCGACCACGTTGGTCTTGTAATCCTTGCGGCCTGCTCGCACCGTTGCGGGTGGAATGGTGTAGGTTCCCGGCTGGTTTGCCCTGAAAATATGGGTGTAGGTCACCACCGTCTCCATGCTCATTTTTCCATTGATCCATTGTGAGTGCGATGAAAATGATGAAAACGGTCCGGCCAGCAACTGGAATCCCTCTATGGACGGAAGGGACACATCTCCCTGTTTAGATCCTTCTATCACATACTGGAACTGTTCACCTGCCCTCACCATCCCGGGTGCAGTTGCCCTATAGCCATCCTCCTGACCTTTAACCGATAAGGCAGTCAGGAGCAGAAGAATAAGCCATATGTTTTTTTTGATGTTCATCCGGATTTAAAGTCGTGCAATTTACCAATCCTTTTCTGTTTTTACCTTGGCAGCAGCAGCCTTTTTCTCATCTACCTTTTCCTTTACATCCTTCTCCTGTTGCTGTATGGCGTCGAGCATGCGCTGAGCATCCTCCCTTGAGATCTGCATGGGTTGATCTTGCTGATCCTGCTTCTGTTGATCCTGCTGATCCTGATTCTGTTGATCCTGCTGATCCTGGTTCTGGTCCCGATTTTGTTCTTGCTGATCCTGCTTCTGTTGATCCTGCTGATCCTGGTTCTGGTCCTGATTTTGTTCTTGCTGCTGCTGCTCCTGCAACTTCTGCATGGCATAGGCAAGGTTGTACTTGGTATCCTGATCTTTGGGGTTTAAACGGAGGCTGTTTTTGTAGGCTTCAATGCTCTCCCCATATTTTTGAGATTCAAGGAGGCTGTTTCCAATATTGTGCCACACATTGCCCATGGAATTCGGATCCTCTGCTTTTTGGGCCAGGTTCAAATACTGTTTGGAACTCTCTTCGAACTTCTCCTGTTTATAAAGAGCTGCCCCGGTATTGTACTCCGCCTCAAATGACTCATGATTCATGTCCTTCGCTTTTCTGAATTGCACCTCTGCCTCACTGAAATCGCCATGATCATAAGATTTTATACCCTGACGGATCACTTTGCGGTCATTTTGTGCCTGCATGGAAAAGGAAATTGTTACCATCAGGCATGCCATTGCGATTTTTGCCATTCTCATCACTTCTCTGTTTTGAAAAGGTTGTATCGTTTCAAAATGGGATTTTTTCTGGATCGGATCATAAACTCCAGGAACAGAAAGAGAAGCGAAAACCCGGCAAAATACTGGAATCTTTCAGCAAAATCTGAAAATACATGCGTATCTATATCTCTCTTTTCCAACTGATCCAGTTCATCCAGAAGGCTGTTGATCCGGTCGCCGGCAATATAGGCCCCGTTACCGGCTGTGGCCACCTCCTTCAATAACTTCTCATTCAGTTTGCTTACCACAACCTGACCTTCACGGTCGCGCCGTGTTGAACTGCTTCCCGGACTCATGGGGATGGGCACTCCGTTAGGATCACCCAGTCCCACCGTATAGACTTTTATCCCTCTTTCGGCAGCCGCCTTTGCTTCTCCCACCGCATCATCCTCATGGTTCTCCCCGTCGGTAATGACCACAATGGCCTGGCTGGGCAGAACCCTGTCATCGGAACGTTCTTCGGAAGAGCCTGAAAACGATCTGGTGGCCAGGTTTATTGCTGCTCCGATGGCAGTACCCTGCTTGGAAACCATGTCGGGTCCGGCACCTTCCAGAAACATCTTCACACTGGGGTAGTCGTCTGTGATGGGGATTTGTGTATAGGCATCCCCGGCAAAGACGATTAACCCGATCTTATCATTGGTCATACGGTCGACCATTCGGTTAATCATCTGCCTCGAGCGCTCGAGCCGGGAGGGTTTGATGTCTTCGGCCAGCATACTGTTGGATACATCGAGGGCAATGATGATCTCGCGCCCCTTCAAATCAATTTCCTCCAGTTTTGAACCCAATCTCGGTCCTGACGCAGCGACAATCAACAGGGTAGTTCCCATCAGGAGCAGGAAAAATTTCCATTGGTGGGCACTAACAGAGGCATCAGGCATCAGCAATGCCATCAATTCCGGGTCACCCATTCTTTCAATGGAGCGCCTCCTGTGCCTCCAGTAAAGGCTGTAGCCAACCAGCATGAGCAGCACGGCAGTCAGGAACCAGAGTATCTCTTTATGTGCAAACTGTATCATAATTATGGTATGGTTCTGAATATGGTATACCTGAGCATGATCTCAAACAGGAGGATCAGCATGGCTGCAAGCAGGAATGGAAAATACTCTTCCTTTCTTTTGCTGAACTGCTTCACATCCAACCTTGTCTTCTCCATCTGATCAATCTGCTGATAGATCTCCCTGAGCTTGCGGTTATCTGTGGCCCTGAAATAGGTGCCATCGGTAGTCTCGGCAATTTTCTTTAAAACATCCTCATCAATCTCCACGGGCATGTTTCTGGTCACCATCCGCCCAAAGGCATCCTGCACCGGTACCGGGGCTGTTCCCTGGGTACCCACTCCGATGGTATATACCCGAATCCCGAAGCTGGCAGCAATTTCCGCAGCAGTAAGAGGTCCCACATCTCCCTGGTTATTGACCCCGTCGGTAAGCAGAATCACGACCTTGCTTTTAGCACGACTATCCTTGATCCTGTTCACAGCGGTTGCAAGTCCCATTCCGATAGCTGTCCCGTCTTCAATCACCCCGAAATCGATATCATTAAGAAAATTGATCACGACTCCCCTGTCGGTGGTCATGGGACACTGGGTGAAACTTTCACCTGCAAATACAACAAGTCCGAACCGGTCATTCTCCCGGGCATTTACAAATTCAATTCCCACATCTTTGGAAGCCTCCAGCCTGTTGGGCCTGAAATCCATCGCTCGCATACTCCCTGAAACATCCATACACATTACGATGTCAATCCCTTCGGTAGTAACCTGTTCCCACTTGTTAGAGGACTGGGGTCTGGCCAGTACCACCACAATCAGGCTTACCACGGAGAGCCGGAGGAGAGCCAGGAGGTGCCTCAGCCAGATCCTTGACGACCCCACCCGTTCATCCAGGTTTTCAAACCCTGAAAGGGTCATCGAACTTGTACTTTTCCTTCCGCGGAAAATGTACCAGAGGATCATCAGCGGCAGAAGCACCAGTGCCCAGAAGAAGGCCGGATATGCAAATTCCAGGTTACTCATGACTCTCCTCCTCTGTTAATTTCAATTCCTCCGTTTTTTCCTCCAGGAACATGGGATATGTTTTCTGCACAAACAGATACGCATTGTTCAGATTAGTCTGATTCTCCAAAGGAAGCGGATCCTCTTTGGCAAATTTGACAAGGTCGGCCAGCTCCAGTAAATCCTTTAACATCTCATCCAAAAGAGGGTCCTCTGTATTGGACCTTCGAAAGGCCTGCAGGATCTCGCAGGTGGTTCTCTCAAGGGCGGGAATTCCGTATTGACGCTCGATATATCGTCTGGTTATTTCTGTAAGCTCCGTATAGTACAGTTTCACCTGTCCTGATTCCCATAATTTCTTATTCTTCAGCCTGTCAAGCTCCCTGAAAGCGACAATATGGGCGGGTTCCTGCGGCTTGATGGAGAAAATCTCCGGGTCGCGTTTTCGTTGTCTGTACATCCATATCAGTGCAAATATCAAAGTACCCGCAAGCCATACCACAATTCCCAAAACCGCCCATGGAATAATCTCCTTCAGAGTAACGGGGGTATTCAATGGAGGCTTAATGGGTTTTATCTGTTGTGAGGTATCCACGGCTGGTGCGTAGATATGGATCAACAGTGGCATGCTGAGGGCTGTATCGGTGGTCGAATGGATGGTGTAGATTACCCGCTGAGCCGGAATCAACTTTAATCCCGGTTCAAAAGCTGTAATAATATAGGAATGGTCGATCACCCATCCTCCCTCACCGGTTTGAACGGTATCTGCCCTGAACGGAGCAAGTACCTCCAGGTCCCTGCTAAGTGTATCGGTAACCATTGGCATCCGGAAGGCTACATCCCTGGCAGACTCCACATGGATGGTAAACAACAGATGGTCACCGATCATCATTGAATCGGAGCTGAGTTTCGATTGCACAGTGATGATTTGTGCCTGTAGCACCATGACGATCCAAAGGAGGGAAAATGAGAAAATATGTCTAACCCAATCCTTCATGTTATCTCTTCTTAAACAGCCTGATCAGCGGTTTGACATAGTCGGTACCAGTACGAAGTGAGACATGATCCACACCTGCACGGGTAAATATCTCCTTCATCATCTCTTCGTGACTCTCCCACTTCATTGTATAGCTTTCCCTGACCCGGCGACTGGATGTGTCGACCCAGCGTTCACGGCCGGTCTCAGCATCCAGGACCCTGATTAGTCCTACTGAGGGCAGGGAAGATTCTCTCCGGTCATAGATGTGAAGGGCAGCCACATCATGTTTGTTATTTGCCACCTGCAGCGACCTGGCATACCCCTTGTCCCGGAAATCGGAGATGACAAATGCAGTACATCGTTTCTTGATGGCATTGGTAAGAAACCGCAGGCTCTCAGAAATATCTGTGCCCTTACTGACAGGTTGAAACTCGATGAGTTCCCTGATGATCCTGAGGATATGCTTGCGTCCCTTCTGGGGAGGAATGAATTTTTCGATCCGGTCGCTGAACATGATTACCCCGATCTTGTCATTATTTTCAATGGCCGAAAAGGATAAAACAGCGGAGATTTCAGTAATCAAATCACGTTTCATCTGCTGCTCTGTTCCGAAACTGCCCGATCCACTTACATCGATCAGGAGCATAACCGTAAGCTCCCGCTCCTCCTCAAAAACTTTCACATACGGGTGGTTAAACCTTGCTGTGACATTCCAGTCGATGGTGCGAATATCGTCTCCGTACTGGTATTCCCGAACTTCAGAGAAGGTCATCCCCCGCCCCTTATAGGCGCTGTGGTATTCACCGGCAAAGATTTGCCGGGAAAGACCGCGGGTCTTGATCTCAATCTTCCGTACTTTCTTTAAGAGTTCTTTTGCTTCCAAGACTATAATTTTTTCGATTCCCGAATGGTGAAATACCACTCCAGTCTGATGAGTTCAACCTGGATGGTATCGGAACCGGCCTGGAACTCCCACAACGACTCCTCCTTCTGTTTGAACCTGCTGTTGATATCCTTAAGTACCAAATCGAAATCGGAATAGTCGCATACCATCTTTGAACTCCTGCAAACATCCTGATCATTGAAATAGATGATCCAGGTTCTGGTGCGGGGTCCGTTCACATATTTCAGGTAGTTGAACCTCTGTTTGATTACCGAATCATCCTTGTGAAACTCCTTATGATCCTTATTTACAGCAGCAATTACCTCGTCCTTGGAGAGCCCTACCATGGTCTGACTGTATAGATGGCTTCCGAATCCAAGGAGGACAGCGCATATGAAAAAGATCGTTTTCATCTTTCCTACGGGACCTCTACATTGTTCAATATCTCAGATATAATGTTTTCGGTTGAAATGTTCTCTGCTTCTGCCTCATATGTTAATCCGATCCTGTGCCTGAGTACATCATGACATACTGCCCTGATATCCTCCGGTACCACATAACCCCTTCTTTTGATAAAGGCATAAGCCTTGGCTGCTCTGGCCAGATTAATGCTGGCACGCGGTGATCCCCCGTAATGGATCAGGGGCACAAATTGTGCCAAACCAGCCTTTTCGGGGTTTCGGGTGGCAAAAACAATATCAAGGATATAGTTCTCAATCTTTTCATCCAGGTAAACCTCCTTAACCACCTCCCTGGCTTTCATGATATCGGAGGGTTTTAAAATCTGAATTGCTTTCGGGAATACACTGGCCAGGTTCTCCCTTATAATCAGCTTCTCCTCTTCGCGGCTGGGATAGGTAACCATTACCTTCATCATGAAACGGTCAACCTGGGCCTCCGGCAGAGGATAGGTTCCCTCCTGCTCAAGAGGGTTCTGTGTGGCCAACACCAGGAACGGCCTCTCCAGTGGATAGGTCTCCTCCCCGATGGTCACCTGCTTCTCCTGCATGGCCTCAAGCAGGGCACTCTGTACCTTGGCAGGGGAGCGGTTAATTTCATCTGCAAGAATCAGATTGGCAAAAATGGGTCCTTTCCTTACCAAAAATTCTTCTCTTTTCTGACTATAGATCATGGTTCCCAGCAGATCGGCCGGCAGAAGATCGGGTGTGAACTGGATCCGGCTGAATTTAGCATCAATGGTTTGGGAGAGCGTGGTAATAGCCAGGGTTTTTGCCAGACCCGGAACTCCTTCAAGCAGGATGTGTCCGTCGGATAGAAGTCCAATGAGCAGCCGTTCCACCAGGCTCTTCTGACCCACAATCACTTTATGTATCTCCAGGTTGATCAGATCAACAAATTCACTTTCCTTTTTGATCCTTTCATTCAGCTCTTTGATATTCACTTCCTGACTCATCTATGGATTCTTTTAGTTAATAATCATTTCGTTATGTTCTCCATAACTTTTGGAGCACAAAAATAGCCTCGAATTTCTCCATAAGAAAGGGGCCTGGGGTTAAAAAATGTTAATAAAAGGGTATTTTTAAGAAATTTTGCAGAACCATGAGCAGGTATTTCATTCACATGGCCTTTGACGGGACCGGATACCATGGCTGGCAGATACAACCCAGCTGTAAAACAGTTCAGGAGGTTCTTGAAAATGCCCTTTCCATATTGTTGCAGGAGAAAATACAGGTAACCGGAGCAGGCAGGACTGATACGGGTGTTCACGCATCCCGCTTCATTGCGCATTTTGACTTCCTTAAAAAAAGCTACTCCGGGAATTTCTCCGGGCCTGATGATCCCCGGTTTCTTTTCAGGCTGAATAGATTTCTGCCTGAAGACATCGTGATTTACGGGATCCGGGAAGTCGGCTCCGACATGCACGCAAGGTTTTCGGCCATTTACCGAACCTACCACTACCAGATCTCCTCTATAAAGCCCCTGTTCAACCGTGCCTATTCCCATTACCTTTATGGGGAGCTTGATATGGAAGTCATGGAGCAGTGTTGTGAAATCATTTTAAACACCAGAGATTTCACCAGCTTCAGCAAGTTACACAGCGATGTTAAAAACAACCACTGCAAGGTGATCACTGCACATTGGAGCCATATGGAAAGCGGATATCTTTTTGAAATCAAGGCGGACCGGTTTCTTAGAAACATGGTTCGGTCGCTTGCAGGTACCATGCTGGAAGCCGGTCAGGGCAAGCTTGATGCGCAGGGTTTTCAACGGATCGTTGATGCCCGGAACCGCAGAGATGCCGGTCAGTCTGTTCCGGCGGCCGGATTGTTCCTTGTGGATATCGGTTATGAAGGGTTCACCTATTCGTGAAATACCGTTTCATTGCATGTAGGCTTCCATTGTATTCTTGCACGGATCAGCTCCAGTCCGTCCTCTTCCCTCGTTGCCACCAGGGTTTGGGAACGTTCCGGTCTGCCGGATCCGGGCGCCTCCTCCACCCCTTTGATCACCACATGATTATTCAGGAGCGCTTCATGAAGAAAATTAATCTCAAATTCCATGATTGCCTGATCATTCAATCCTTCAGTCATGGCAGCATCAATACACCAGTCCATGTACTTCACATTGTTCACATGGCCCACTATATCCAGGTCGGAGAAAACGACAGTGTGCCGGCCCAGTGATACGGGTTCGACAGGCAGCTCAATTTTTTCGAGGTTTGAATCGAAGACAGGTTCGCCATATTCGATCCGCGAAAAACGCTCCAGTTCAGCTCCCGGACGGATGGGCCTGTGGGTATCCAAATTTACAATCAACCAGCAGGTTGTGGCAATTCCAAGTGAATTTCCTTCAGGATTGGTTACACGAAAATCTCTCAGGGCAAATAATTTATCTATCCCGCTTGGCCAGGTCTCCACAATGACCCTGTCGTTCCAGGCAGGGTAACTGAACATGCGGATCTTCATGCGGGAGAGCATCCAAAGGGTTCGGCGCTCTTTCATCTGTTCATATCCAAAACCCAGCTCATTGGCATGATGATACGCGACCTCCTGGAAATAGTTGGCAATGGTGGTCAGCCGGGCATCACCCCCGGGATTTAATTCGTAGGATGTGATGGTGAATGGTTTATGGAAAACAGATGCCATTGTTTCCTATCTCTTTTTGTTCCAGATTTCCCATGAACCTTCGGCCTGGTAGACCAACATATCGAATCCATTTACAATGGTTGCACCCTTCTCGCGACCAAGGCTTAAGAACCGGGTCATTTCAGGATTATAAATCAGGTCAAAAAGCAAATGCCCCGGGGTGATGGCATGGTATGGAATTTCAGGACAGGCATCCACCGCAGGATACATACCCAGAGGGGTGGTATTGACAATCAGGGTATGACTCTCCATAATCTCCCGGTCAATCTGGTCGTATGAAAGGAGCCCCTCTCCCCTTACCCGGCTCACCAATTGAAATGCAATGCCCAGACTTCGCAGGACAAAAATAACCGCTTTTGAAGAGCCACCGGTTCCAAGGACCAGTGCCTGACGGTGATCTGGCGTGAGGTGCTCCTTCAGGGAACGCTCGAAACCATGAACGTCGGTGTTATACCCAAGCAAAGATAAGCGCTTTTCCTTCCTGCAAAAGAAAATGGTATTCACCGCACCGATGCTTCTGGCCGTGGGGTGCAATGCGTCCAGATAGGGAATGATCCTTTGCTTATAAGGAACCGTTACATTAAGTCCCGCCAAACGGGGCTCCCTTCTGACCAGCTCCCCGAAGTCACCTATTTCTTCCAGTGGAAAGTTTCGATATTCAGCTTCGATATTCTCCAAACTAAACTTCCTTGTGAAATAAGGAACCGAAAAACTGTGTCCCAGGGGAAAACCGATCAGTCCGTATAGTCGAAGGTCCATAAAGTCTGTAAGAAGGATGCTATTCGGAGGAGGTATTTTTAGTCAGGACAATCTCAATCAGGACAATGATGGCTATGCCCGCCAGGGCCATCAGGAAGGCCATTAAAACCAGGTCTCCAGATTCTCTGAAGGAGGGCAGAATGTTCTTCTCAATGAGGGGCCTCACCTGGTCATCCACGATGATGGTTTTGATGGTTTGTTTCCAGGGCCATATCTTGTTCAGGGAGCCGATCATGAATCCCACCAGTAATGCGACCGTAGCATCGTGGAAATTTTTTAACAACCAGGCAAGCAGGTTCGAAAATAGGATCAGGCCGACTACAGCCCCTCCCCCAAGCAACAGAAGGTCCATCACCATCCTTTCATTGACTGCCTGAAGCGCAAATTCGTATTTCCCCAGCAGAAGTAAAATGAAACTGCCTGAAATTCCGGGAAGGATCATTGCACAACTTGCCAGGCCTCCCGAAAGAACTACAAACCAGGATGCATCTGTGGTTGTTGAAGGGGTCACACTCGTGATATAGAATGCCACGGCGATCCCGGTAACCAGAGCCACCACATAGGCATATTCCCACTTTGTGATTTTCCTGGAGACCACATAGGAGGAAGCAAGGATAAGTCCAAAAAAGAATGACCAGATCAGGATGGGATGCTCCTCCAGTAAGAACTCCATGACTTTCGCCAGTGAGAGTACAGATATGAAAACACCGCCAAATACTGCCAGCAGGAAGTTTCCGTTTACCTGTTTCCAAAATGATTTCCAATGTCCGGTAAAAAGGAACTTTAAGGCTTCAATATTAATGCTCTTTATGGATTGGACCAGCTCTTCGTAAATCCCGGTTATAAAGGCAATGGTACCCCCGGATACTCCCGGAATTACATCCGCTGCACCCATCCCCATGCCACGTAGGACAATCAACAGGTATTGTTTAATGGTACGTTTCAATAGGTTACAATTTTCTGGAATGGAACTCTTTGGGTAATACGTCGAAAAAAGTATCACCCCTCATACCGCAGCGTAATGCTTCCAGTGAAACCACCTCGTTGGGGGCAATATTTCCCAGGTTCACATTGGCACCAATCATCTGTATAAACATAATCTGCTGTGGCTTATTGGGGGCTTCCCAAAGTACATCTTCTACCGATATCTCTTTCATGATATCGTCAATTAACTCCCTGTTGGCAGAACCGTCCGACTGATATAAGCCAATGGTGCCACTCTCCCGCGCCTCTCCAATAACCTTCCAGGCTCCGGCTTCAAGCTCGCTCTTCATGCAAGATACCCACATTTCGTTGGATAACTCGACCCCCTTTACCTTGCTTCCCACTTCGGAAAGTACCTGGAAATCGGACGACAGAATTTCAATACACCTCAGCTTCTCATCATGCTCCATCCTGATGGTTCCATCGGAAACCTCCACGTTATTCAATCCCGATTCAGATACAAATCTCCTGTAGTCATCGAATTGGTTTCGGATGAAAAACATTTCAAAAAGCGTACCTCCAAAATAGGGTTTCAATCCTGCATTCTGATAAAGTTTCACCTTCTCCTTTAGATTCCTGGTGATCAGGGCAGTACCAAATCCGAATTTAACCAGGTCGGTGTAGGGTGCACTGGAATCCACAAAATATCCTGCTTCGCCCAGACTTAAACCTTTATCCATCATCATGGTAAGTCCATGGTTCCTGTTCCCGGAACTTCTTTCCGGAATATGGCTGATCTTAAAATTCATATACGCTTATGCTTTATACTTTTGGATAATACGTTTGATATCAATACCATAAGACCCTTCCGGATGGTAGTGGGCAAAATCTGAAACAAGTGAAGAATCCTGCTCAAGGCCCTCTTCCAGGAGCTTTGCCGCCTTGTGGTTTTCTCCAAGTTTCAGGTGGCAAACCGCCATCTTCACTTTGATCAAAGCCTCCTTGGGATGATGCACAAAGGCGTCACGAAGAAAATGAATCGCGTGTTCAAAGTCTCCCTCCTTCATCAACAGTGCAGAAAGCGCAATCCAGCCATCCAGATCGGCCGGATCGGTTCGGGTTACATAAGCATAACATTTAAGAGCCTCTTCGATCAGCCCTGCATCTTCATTTACATATCCCAGGTTGATCCAGTAGTCAAGATTGGTATTATCGAATTCAATAGCTTTCAGAATGTATGTAATGGCCTCCTGGTGACTGTTCTGGAGGTTGTAAATCATACCGGCACCAAACCACCCTTCCGGATCGGTATTGTCAATTTCGATGACCTTTTGAAAAGCCGCCACCGCGTCATCGAGCCGCTCCATCTGCTCATAACAATCCCCCATGTAGCAGTATGCCTGTGTGTTTTCAGGATCAATCTCCAGAAAGTCCCTGTAGCAGGAAATTGCTTTTTCCAAACGATCGGTATTGATCCAGACCGCAGCCTTATTGAAGTAGGCAGAAGCGTAATCGGGATTGATGGCGATTGAAAAGTCATATGCTTCAACAGCCTTTTCGTGCTGTTCAATTTTCTGATATACAATTCCCATGTTATACCACACATTGTCAGAATAGGGATCAAGATCGAGATACTTCTCATAATACTTCAGGCTGTCATCAAATCGGTGCAGTCTCTCATAGAAATACCCCATGTCATATAAAACGGAAAGATTTTCGGGCTGTTGTCTGAAAGCCTGAATGAGGTACTTAATGGCAAGCTCATAGTGCCTGACATTCTCAAATGCAATGGAGATATTTAAAAGCGCCTCAAATGTTTCGTCGCCGGAAAGTTCCAGGGCCCTGTCGAACTGTCGCTCCGCTTCCTTAAGTTTTCCCATGAGACAATAGGCAGTCCCCTTCAGAAAAAATCTTTCGGGGTTTTCCTCCTCCCATACAGGAATCTCCTCCAGAAGAGCCAAGGCCTTTTTTGCATTTCCCTGTTCAATGAAAATATGGACAAATTTATATTTTATCTCGACCGAAGAAGGATGTTGTTTTTCACCCAGGTTGGCTGCCTCTTTGGCCTCGTCGTACTGAAAATCGTCCAGGAAGTAATCGATGATCTGTTCAAACTCTTCCACATCGAAAAAGATCGACTGAACACCGCTACGCATGTCTTCGTATTTCCTTAATAAAATCTCGAACTCCTCGTTCTCAAATACCTGCTCCTTATTCTCACTCATCTATCTCCTCAATTGAAGGTGTAAAGATAATCGCTTTTTGTAAGATAATTAAATCTGCCCCGCTCCCCTAGCCTGAGAGCAAAATAGATATCAACTTTTTATCAAGGATTGCACTGGGGATGGGAGATACACAGCCCGAAAAATAGTTGCTTGCCAATTTTATTTCCGTATTTTTACTCATGTTGTATGATATAAAATATGATATCACCCTTATTTAGCCATTTATTACTCCCCTACATTATTGCAATGTTTCTGGCAATAAATATGGGAGGAAGTGGAACTGCTCCTGCTTTTTCAGCGGCATATGGAGCTAATGTTATTAAAAAAAGTCTGATTCCCGGACTATTTGGTATAATGGTGTTTCTCGGGGCAATTATTGCCGGAAAGGGGACAGCAACCACATTGGGGAAAGATTTGCTTGATCCAGAAATGATGACCACAACAGTTGTGACCATTATTCTTTTTTCAGTAGCCATTTCGCTGCTGATTGCAAATTTAGCTGGAATACCACAATCCACAAGTCAATCCACAGTTCTATCGGTTACCGCTATATCCATATATTTTAAGGACCTGCACTCCGACAAATTATTCCTGGAAATAATACCAACCTGGTTTATTTTGCCGGTAATATCATTTTTCCTGAGTTTACTTCTGGGAAAATATATATACAGGCCCATGAGGCGAAGAGGCCTCACTTTGCAAAGAGCCCAAAACGAAAATATGAAACCCATCTGGAATGGATTATTAGTAATCATGTCCCTATATGTTGCTTTTTCGATCGGAGCGAATAATGTTGCCAATGCTGCTGGTCCAATCGCTTCAATGACAGCAAATGAACTTGATATATCGCTAAATGAAAACTTCATATTAATATTGATATTATCAACCCTGATTGTAGCTCCAAATTTTGGAATCGGGAGCTCAATTTTTGGACATAAGATTGTAAAGAAAACCGGGAAGGAAATTGTTTTATTCGGAAAATTTGAAGCGGTTATTATAGCTTTTGTATCAGCAAGTTTATTATTATTAGCATCACTAACAAAAGGAATTCCGACCTCATTGGTTCAATTAAATGTTGCGGCCATATTAGGGATAGGTGTTGCAAAACTTGGCACCAAAAATATTTTCAATAAAACTGAGGTAAAAAGATTTTTTGTTATGTGGTTCATTGCACCCGTAGTGGCATTTTCATTAACCCTGTTATTAATATTCTTTGCTGATAAGTATGATATGTTGTAAAAAAAAATGGGAAACTAATCCGTTAATCATTGGGCGACTTTTACATTTCAAACATAAGTAATAAATTCAAGTATAATGAAATGAAGCCATTAATCCTGCTTGTCGTTTTGATCATACCCGGCTGGGTGTTTTCGCAACAAATTGCTGATACTACCTATAATCCGGCTATTCAAAATCCTGAATATGAATGTGGGAAAGGCCCCGTCGTGTTTATTGACGAAGGGCACCATAACTTTCATACAAAGAATGGCCGATATAAGGCTTTCTCAAATCTCCTGGAAAGAGATGGATATAAAGTGCAAGGATATAGAGGTGCATTTAGCAAGGCTGAATTATTAAAAGGAAAGATTCTCGTAATCTCAAATGCTTTGAACGAAATTAATATGGAGGATTGGTATTTACCCAATCCCTCGGCGTTTACTGACTCTGAGATCAAGGTTATCAGGAAATGGGTAAGAAATGGTGGAAGCCTGTTTTTAATTGCCGATCATATGCCAATGGCTGGAGCGGCAAAAGATCTAGCTGCGGAGTTTGGATTTGAATTTTCCAACGGATTTGTATTTGATACTGTTTCTGATGGACCTGCTGTTTTTAAACTTCAGGAGGGTACCCTTATTGGAAGTGTAATTACAAAGGGAAGAGATAAAAGTGAAAGTGTTGAGCAGATTACATCTTTCACCGGGCAGGGATTTAAATTTCCTGATGATGCCATTCCAGTACTGATTTTCAATGAAAATTATGTGAATCTGCTGCCCGATACAGCCTGGGTCTTTGATGAAAAGACCATTAAATTTAGGGTAAAGGGCTGGTCACAGGGAGCTTTCAAAGAATATGGAAAAGGGAAAATAGTTGCATTTGGAGAAGCAGCCATGTTTACGGCACAGTTAGCAGGTCCTGAAAAAATAAAAATGGGGATGAACAATGAGATGGCCTCTGAAAATTATCAATTACTGCTAAACATCATCCACTGGTTGGACGGGAAATTGGATTAAAGCACAAAATATCCTTCGATGAGAACTGAATATTATAAATATCTTCCACCCTATGCCACTACAATTCTTGTACTATGGTTCATGGTCTCATGTGGCTCAGAGTTCCGGACAAGCTATACTGGAACCCCATATGAAGACCTGGTTTACAGCAATGGTGCTCAAATCATACCTGGAAAAGTTCAGTGCGAATATTATGATTTTGGAGGGGAAGGCATCGCGTTCCATGACAGCGACTCGGTTAACTCGGGGAGCGGCGGTCTGAATAAGGCCGATGGTTCATACCTGCACGAATTCAGGATCAACGAAGCTGTGGATATCTCCTACACCAAATTCCAGGACCCGGCGATCGATAACACACCCTTTAATTTTGTGGATCAGGAGAAGGATCAGCTCTATGTGGGTTGGACCAAACCCGGTGAATGGGCTAAATATACCATTGACGTTGAAACCGATGGGACCTATCAACTCGGACTGATGTATACAGCAAACAAAAATGGCAGGATTTCATTTTCAGTAAATGATTTGGATGTCAGCGGACCCGTTTTAGTGCCTTCTACTTTTGTTGCTGAAGATACCGTTGCCTGGAGACAATGGCACCACTGGAACTACATCGGTAATATTGCTGAGGTTCAACTTGTAAAAGGTATTCAGACCCTAACGATTCACACAGTCGAAACCGGAGAGATGAATTACGATTTTGTAAATTTTGAACGGGTCAGATCAGATAAATAGGGAAACAGGATTCATCATTGTGATTCAAACATCTGATCCAAAGTTATACAGGTAAGACCTGCCTGGCGAATGGCGGGTAATAGTTGTTCAAGAATCTCCAGGATGTGTTTCGAGGTCTCATGCAGGAGTACCACATCCCCTCCCCCCAACCTCTTCAGGATCCTCTTTACAACTTTATCGGCTGCCTGGTCCCGTGTGTCAAATGACCGGATGCTCCATCCTGCCACCTTCATTCCCGAGGTTCTTACGCCCCTGGCAACATTGGGGTTGGTAACCCCGAATGGTGGCCGAAAGAGACGAACCGGCTTTGAACCGGCCGCTTCAAGAATACGATTGGTCTCATCCAGCTCACGTTTGATCCGGGCAGGGCTGTAAAGCGGAAAGAGATTTGAATGACTGAAGGAATGATTCCCAATGAGATGACCATCTTTTAACATCATTTTCACGATTTCAGGGTCATCCTTTGCTTTGCGCCCGATGAGAAAGAAAGAGGCCAGGCAGTCATGTCTACTTAATATCTCAAGAATTTCTAATGAACGCTTCCCATATGGACCATCGTCAAAGGTGATCGCTACTTTATTATCTGCGGCATCTCCCCGGCATGAAGCGCGCACAAAGAACTGGGATTCAATCCTTGATGCTCCGGAAATAAGAAGAAATCCGTATAATGAGAGTACCACAATTACAAGTGGCAGACGAACAGGTTCCATAAAGGGTGTGAAAAGCAGGAAAAATATGCCTGCAAAAATCGCTGTGACCCTATAAAACCTTTTCATGGCTGAGGATCTGTCAGGTATCTGGATGAGAAATCAGGATCCAGGTGAAATCGCGACCTTTGTTCTGATTAAACAGCAACGCCCGCCGGATGGGAAGACTTCCCGCCAAACCTGTCTCCGTATCAGAACCAGTTTCCTTTGGATGTAACAGTTCTGAATCCGGAAACCCATTTTCACGAATGAGCCGGGCTGATAACCACATACCAAATGCTGATGCCGTATGATATTCACCAACCAGATGCTTGTATGCCATCACTTTATCCGCAGGAAAGAGTTTTTCCAGCTGGCTGTAGATATGTGCATAACCATCATCGCCATTACGGCCAGAAACAAACAGATCGATCTCTCCGGCCGCCACCCCTTTGGATGCCAGGAATGAGAGTGTGTATCCGGTAAGTTCCTCCGGTTTTTCGCAGCGGTTAAGCATCTCCAATCCATCCACCCTGGCCATACTCTTTCCTGATCTTTCGGAGGAGATCACAAAAAAGTTACATCCCTCTCCCACGGGTCCATTCACACAACCGTTTTTATCCAACAACCGATAGCTCTCCTCCACCACTTCATCGATACCTCCCAGGAGGATATTCCGGGCTTGTCCCTCGTCCAGCAACATCATTCCTTCCAGCAGGGCGGTCTCGAACGAAATGGTATTTTGCGAAAAAGTAAGGTTGTATGCCCTGCAACCCAGCATCAGGGCAATTTGTCCGGATACTGTATTATGGGTGGACTGGATAAAGGCAGTGGGATTAAGCAATAGTTCCTGGTTGTCGGTTACCTGGTTCAGGAATTTGACAGTATCCCTTACACAACCCAGCCCTGAACCCACAAGGATGGCATCAGGCTTCTCAAGACCGGCCTCTTCCATGCACACCTTCGAAGCTGCCATACCCATCCGGACCAAGGGTGACATTCGCCTTAGGGATGTCGGATTGATCATTTGCTTGTAATCGGGATGAATACAGGTATAGTAACCCTCTTCCGGCAGCTGCCTGAGCCCTTCTGACTTGGGAGAAAGAAAGCTCAAAGAATCAGGGCGGAATGTATCCTGGGGTGAGATGGCTTCAGCCGATTGGATATAGATGGCCATTCCCTAGGATTTTGAGAAAATCAGTGTGGAGTTGTTTCCCCCGAAACCAAAAGAGTTGGATAGTACATGCTGAATGTCTAATCCCACTTCCAAAAATGGAACAGGGGAAATGGAGGGCGCTTCCATGGGTTCCTCAAAACCCAGTCCGGGAAAAAGGACTCCCTGTTGAATGGCCAGGATGGAAAAAACTGCCTCTATTCCGGCTGCAGCTCCCAGTGTATGTCCTGTAAATGCTTTCGTGGAACTGAAGGGAGGCATTAGGTCACCAAATACCCTCACCAGAGCAGCACCCTCGGATGCATCATTGTTTTCTGTCCCCGTTCCATGGGCGTTGATGTAATCAATTTCACCCGGATTAAGTCCACCGCTGGCCAAAGCACCCCTCATGGCATCATATGCACCCTGTCCGTCGGGTGATGATGCAGTCTGGTGATGTGCATCATTGGCGTTGGCATATCCTGAAAGTCTGCAAATCTTTCTTTTATCGCCGGGTGAAAGGAGACGTTCCGGCTCCATGACAAGGTATCCTGAGCCCTCACCCAGGTTCAGACCCTTCCGGTTGCGATCAAAGGGCCGGCACTCCTCCCGGTCCAGGATCATCAGTGAATTGAACCCGTTCAATGTAAACCTGGAAAGAGCATCAACCCCCCCCACAATGGCACGATCCACTCTTCGGTGCTTTATCAGTCGTGCAGCATGAATAATGGCATTGGCACTGGACGAACAGGCTGTACTCAGGGTTGTCCGGTATCCCGTTAATCCCAGGAAATCGGCAATTTTATCGGTCGAATCGCCACAGGGGTGAGTCGACACGAAACCCGATGCCACATTTCCCCTGGAAAACTCCCGCTCGGTTTTATCCATCCCTCCCACGGTTGTGGCAGAAACCAGAGCCGTGGATACTCCATCGGCCAGATCAATGCCCGAGGCCAGGAGGGCTTCCTTTGCTGCCATCATACCAATTAAAGAGGTACGGGTAAAACGTTTATACAGGATTACAGGAATCCCCAGAACCTCCATCATCTGATGATCGGTAAGCGCAATCTCCCCCACCCGGAAATGATCTTTATGAATTGTATCCAAAAGCCGTATGGGGCCAATACCTCTTCTCCCCGATATCAGTGCATTGAGGCTCTCCTCCACATTCAATCCTATGGAGCAGGCTACGCCAATTCCCGTAATCCAGATATGATCATCCATCGGGGAGGTCATGCTCTATTTTCGGTTACCTTCAATAAACCTGGCAAGTGTACCCACCGAGTACATGATATCCTTGCCCTCACGCGGATCGCTGATTTTGATATCATACTCTTTCTCCAAAAGAACAATAATCTCCAGGGCATCGATGGAGTCGAGTCCCAAACCGTCTCCAAACAGGGGTGCTTCAGCATCGATGTCACGGGGCTCCATATCTTCAAGGTTGAGATGTTCAATCAATTCTGCTTTCAGTTTTTCAATCAATTCATCCATAATTCATACATTTAATTGCCATTCTCCTTTCAACAGCGAGAGATCGGCAAGATAATCCCCCTCCAGATCCACTTCCAGCCAGCCTGCAAGGCAAAGGGCTGAACGACCTGAATGAATCAGCGATTCAGCATGTTCAAATATAAACTCTTTATCAAAACTTTCCTGTATAAAAAAGACCCCATCTCCTTTAAAACCGTTCCGGATGCATATCTCACCGATCACAATGTTAGGTAGTGTGTATACAAATATAGCCGGGCTTGGGGTGGATTCCACTGTTTCCTGGTAAATCCTGTCCGTATGAATGGAGGAGGATGAGTTTGCAATCACAATGGAGACTTTTTCAAGATCCACTCTGGAGAGATTCTGCCCGGCCAGGATCATTTCCGAAGCCAGGAATCCCAGTTGGCTCAGGGGCGACATCTTATAGAACTTGGCATAGGAGATTCCGAGATGTTTATACAGGCTCCTTCCAAATGATTTAAGTTCTCTGTCGGCATGACTAAACCGGGATATGTCGTTTACACGGACCTCTCCATTGATGATCCTGATGTGGTTTACGATCTCCATGATCTCAATGTAAAGAGGGCCGCGGCATTGCAGCCACCAAATCCTGATGCAATTTTAAGCATAGAGCCAGCTTCTATCACCCCGCTCTGGTTTGAAACATTTATCTCCCCTGATACTCCCAGAGTGGAATAACCTTTGGTGGCGGGAAAAAGCCCCAGCTTCATCGCTTCAATGTTGACAATGCTCTCCAGGATTCCTGCAGCACCCAGTGTATGTCCGAAGTACCCCTTCAGACTGTTTACAGCCACCCCTGCCAGTCCGGCCCGGGTAATTGCAATGGACTCCATCTCATCGTTGTAAAGGGTTGCGGTACCATGTGCCGAAATAATCCCGGGCAGACCTTGCCCTTTGATCGTGTTCATAATAGCCAGCAACAATCCATCTCCGTTACGAGATGGACCGGAGATATGATTTGCATCGTTACTGGTTGATCCCGAGACCAATTCCACCTGTCCATGCATACCGGAGATCACCACTGAAGCTGCCCCCTCTCCAAGAGTGAGACCATTTCGCTGATGGTCAAAGGGTTTGCATGGCTCATTGCTCAAAGACTTAAAGGATTGAAATCCGGATAAAATGAACTTCGAGACGGTGTCAGCACCCAGAACAAGGGCATGTTTGCAACGCCCCGAGGAGATCATTTGCCGGCCGACCAGCATTGCCGACACTCCGGAAACACATGCATTGGAAACAACCACAGGCCGGGTTTTTATACCAAAAAAGCGTGCGATCACCTCTGCAGATTTCCAGAGATGCAGCCGCTCTTTTTCAAATCCGGCCGGGTGATCCAATAATTCGACATTTCCCTTTGTGGTAGCAAGAATCAAGGCGGTTTCCGGGTCGGCCGGGTCCACCTCAGAATCCGTAATTGTATCTTTTATGGAGAGAATCCCCATCTTCTCAAACCGGGTGAATTGTTCCTTTGCATCCCGGGCTATCATCTCATGGAAGCGTCTTTCCAGTTCGTCCCAATCAAGGCGTGCTATGGGCAGATCTACCGGTGAAAGGCTCCGGTCATTGCAGATACGTATACCCTCCCTACCCGACAGCACCGATTGGAGGTTCTGACGCGTATTCCATCCCAGGGGAGAGATAATGTTGCTATTTTCCAGGTAGGTTTGAATCATTTTAGATATCACCGGGTCTCAATTCTGTTCCTCTTTTTCCACTCCAGGAAAAACTGCGGGTTGGTCAGTTCCAGTTCCCCCTTCAAATTGAGGAATACCTGTGTTGTGGATGCCGACATCAATAGTGCGTTGTCGGTTGCACGACAGATCCTGTACCTGAAAAGGATTTTAGCGGCATCGCAGTTCACCCAGGTGGTTTCAATTAAAATGCGTTCTCCGTACTTCACCTGTAATTTGTAACTGATATCCATCTTTACAAGGGGGACCAGTAAGCCCTGTTCATAAAGGTCATAATAGCCCAGACCGTATGTTCGTCCAAACGATTCGCGACCATCTTCCATATATTTAACAAAATTTCCGTGCCAGACGATGCCCATGGCATCCACCTCACTGAAGCGCACGGTGGTTTCAGTTTTATCGGTTAATTCTGTGATCTTCACTTTGCAGGGTTTCTGGGTACCACCCTCAGGTTTTGAATTACATTGTAATAACTCTTTGCATAATAGTTACGGAATCCGAAGCCGCCCACTGCGCCACTGTACTTTCTCATGTAAAGAATCTCGCCTGATGCAATATTAAAAACAGCCAGCCACATGGTCGAGATTTCCTCAGTTTTGTTGAGGGTCTCCATGACAAAAATGGCGCCCACCTGATTCACGGAAGGATCCAAATTTAAACTGACCACGTTTTTTACCTGATCTTCATCAATGGTGTAATCGTTATGCTGCACAATTCCATCCATAACCCTTTGCTCACTTCGTAAAATGGTGTTCTCCATATTATAGTGTATGGTCGCCATGGAAAATGCACTGTTCAGGTCGTACTTATCCTTTTCAGCCAGAATCAATTCATTCCAGCTCCGGAAATAGTAACTCTGAATTTTCGGGAGATCACTGAACTGGTCCGATGTACCGATAAATTTCACCAGGGTGTAATCAATACCAAACCAAACCAGTTCATCGGTGACCTGGGAGGGCCCGGCTGCCTGGCAGGAAAACCATAGGGTTCCAATCAGAATGAATAAGGTGAGTTTTTTCATATGAAATTTTTTATGGTTGCAAAAATACTTTCATTTCACACCTGGCTATCAGCTGATCATCGACCCTAACCTCTCCAACAATAATGCTGGTATCCATTACATGATAGGTTTCAGTGACCGATGTGGTCAGCCGGACTCCCGTTTCCGGCAGCGAGTGTACCTCCAGATTTTTAATACCCCCAATATAGCCATTCTTTATCGGCTCTTTGTTAACCATGGCACGGTAACCAATCATGGCAGCACCGCTCTGGGCAATATTTTCAATGAGACCCTCTTCCCGCAATCGTCCATCCTTCAGAAATATATTCCCCTCTTTAATCAGAAACCAGGTGGTGACTGCGTGATCGCTGGCCCATTGAAGTCCCGAAACCATAACCATTGGGTCACGCTGGGGAATGAACTGCAGGATATCCAAATCTGAAAGTTTCTTTTTATTCACGACTTCAGCCTGCATTTGAGGAGCGTATGGCTGATGCCGATGTAATCATAGGAATCCTCTACCATCATGCCCGATTGCTCAATCAGTTCAAGTAAATCATCAGAATGGTACATCTGGCTGCATCCATTGGCAATATTAGAGAAGTAAAGCGATGTGGCATGCAGGCTGTAGGTGGACGCTTCAAATTTCTGACGATCCCACAGCAACTCCATGATAAAGAGTGCTGAATGGCTCCCCATCGCCTCCCTGCTGCGACGCAATAATTCCAAAATATCCTCCTTTGAAAAACAATCCAGGAACTGACTCATCCAGATCACATCCATACCCCCGGGGAAATTTCTGGAATGGTCAAGGAGGTTAATGGGAATACAGGTGATGCGGCTTGATAACCCCTCATGATCGATACTGGTCATGGCTTTTTCAAGTTGTCCGGGAAGATCCAGGATGGTGATATGCACATCTTCGTTCCACCTGGCACAACGGATTGCAAATTTCCCTGTATTGCCCCCCACATCAAGGATCTGCCTTACCCCGGGGGTTAGAACCAGTGGCAATATCTCCGAAAAGGAGTAGTCGGAATAGAAGTGATCAAAGGCAAACCAGCTCTTCTGCACCTGTGGGGGAAACTGGCTGAGTCCCTCATAAAGGGTATCCCACTCACCAAAATTCTTCAGACCGGTTGGGGTCCCGGTACGGATCGATTCATCCAGGCTATACATTCCCAGATAGTTCACGTAATGCGTAAAATCCATATTGACATTGGTGAGCTCATCGCTAAGAATGTGCCAACCGGTTTTGGTGATTCTGAACCTGCCCTCCTGCACCATAAGAAGTTCCATGCTTAGTCCCGCCTCCAGCAGAACTTTTACTCCGTAAAGGCTCAGGTCAAGCTCACGGGCAATCTCCTCCATCCCTATTCCTTCGCTCCTGTGGGAACGGATCAGACCCAGAATGCCAAGATCTCTCAGGGTTCTGGCCGCCTGGAACATGATTGGCCCAAAAGCTATTTTCTGGGCATCGAATTTTGCCTGTAAAGCGGACTTTTTATCAGATCCGTAGTTAAGTTTCATATCCTGACTTTCATCTTTCGCAGTGAATTTAGCACCATTTTTTCAATCTTTCTGCAACGTATCATTTAACTAAATCTCCTCTTCCCAGAAAGCGTAGTAATTAAACCATTGAAGGGGGTATTTTCTGACCATTTTCTCCAGAGACCGGACATATGATTCCACCATCTGGTGGATTTCTGCCAACCGTGTTTTGATCCGCGCCGGATAAGGATATACTTTCCCGGGGGTGGCATAGAAGTGATAATGTGTTTTCCCCTCTTTGAGGGTGAATACAAAAGAGACAGGCACACCCCTTTTGCTGGCCAGGTAGATCGGTCCCGACGGAAAGCGCGCCGGTTTACCCATGAAAGAAACGGAAACGGTATTGGCACCCTGTGTATACCTGTCTCCGTGTAAGACCACAAATTCATGATTTTTAAGGGCTTCATCAATGAGGAACAGGTGGGAATAGTCCTCCTTCTGGGGAATGACCCTGAGGTTCCTGTTTACCATCACCTCCTCAAGCAACTTCCTGATCTGCTCATGTTCCGCTTCCCGCATCACAATATTCACAGGCGTATCAATTCTTTCAAGCAGTTGTCCGGCCACCTCCCAGTTCCCCATGTGCGCACCGATGAGAACACCACCCTTTCCCATGGAACTCATGGTCTGAAGATGCTCTTCGCCTTCGAAATGGAAGGAATAGTCCGTTTTTGCACCCGACAACATGGCCACTTTATCCACCAGTACCTCTCCAAGCAGGCAGTAATTCTGATAGATACTCCTCAGGGTGGAGCAACGGCTATAACCGTGAATGGATCGAAAATAGTACCTCAGACTCCTTTTATCTGAAAAAAGGAGGTAATAGAGTGCAACGATCCTGATAAAATAATAGGTAACATGAATACGGGTGTGCCTGATCAGTAAGAGAAAGATCCGGTACCCCAGTGCCCCTCCTTTTGATTTTCCAGACCATCCGGGCATCACACATCGATTAGATTGGACGGGTGGTCACACCCGCTTCTCAATATATCCGTAAAGATCATTCAGGGTGCGAACATTGGTGATCTCTTCCCTTTTCACTTTAAACCCGAATTCCTTTTCGATGGTTACAACAATATCCACAAAATCAAGGCTTTCAATCCCCAGGTCATCAATCAGATGAGCATCCGGACCCAGGGCACTCTCCTCGATCTCAAACTCATCCATTAAAAACTCATTTACTTTCTCTATTATCTCTGCCCTTTGCATTTCACGTGTAAGTTAGCTATTTCCTGTATTTTGATACAATTAAAGAGGAATTTGTCCCTCCGAAACCAAAAGAGTTAGACAAAAATGCCTCTATATTATAATCGGTTTTCCTGGCAATAATGTTCAATCTTGCCGATGCTTCATCAGGATTTTCAAAATTGATGTTTGGAGCGATGAATGAGTTCTGCATCATAAGCAGGGAGTAGATCACCTCACTTGCCCCACCCATCCACATCTCGTGCCCTGTCATGGATTTGGTGGAGCTGACCGGTACACCCTTTTCACCAAATACATTGGCCAGGGCAATCGCCTCGTTGCTATCGCCAACGGGAGTGGAGGTGGCATGCGCATTTACGTAGTCGATTTCAGAAGGAACCATTCCGGCATGTTTCAGGCACCGCTCCAGTGATCGTGTCGGGCCGTCGACGTTTGGTACCGAAATATGATCTCCATTGGAGGAAAATCCATAGCCCCTGATCTCCCCCAGTATATCCGCACCCCTGGACAGTGCCGACTGCAGAGACTCAACAACCAGCGTGGCTGCGCCCCCACTGGGAACCAGGCCATCCCTGTCCCTGTCAAAAGGCCTTGATGCCGCCTGTGGCTGGTCCATGCGGATTGAAAATGCACTTAGGCCATCAAAACTGCCCATGGATTCGGGATTCACCTCCTGCCCCCCTCCACAGATGATCATATCCTGCAGACCCTGAGAAATCATCAGATGAGCCATGCCGATGGCATGGGAACTGCTGGCGCATGCAGCGCTTATTGTAAAGTTAATCCCTTTCAATTTAAGGATTACTGCAAGGTTCATGGTGATGGTGCTATTCATTGACTGGAAAATGGAGCCTGAACCAATCAGGGTAGTATCCCTCTTTTCCCTGACGATATCGATGGCTTCAATAACGGGAATTGCAGAACTGTCGTTCCCGTAAAGAATCCCCACTTCATTGTTTTCCAGGTAATCCATATGGACCTTCGCCTGTTCAAGTGCCTCCATGGTTGCAATATAGGCGTACTCCCCCTGCTCGGCCATCCCTATGCGCATGCGCCTGGGAAGCAATCCTTTCAGGGAAGGGCGTTCAAGTATCCCGGTGAGGGTTGACCTGAATCCCAGATCGACACGCCGGGGATCAATTCCAATACCGGAACTTCCCAGGTATAATGAATTTTTTACCTCCTCAGCATTTTTACCAATGGTTGAGTAAATCCCCACGCCTGTTATAACTACCCTTCTGTTCATCCTAACTGTACATTCCTCCATTTACGGATATGGTCTCTCCGGTGATGTATGAGGCGCCGTCTGAAACCAGGAAGCTGACCACCTCAGCAACCTCTTCAGGTTCGCCGAACCGGCGCAGGGGCACCAGTGCCGACAGCTGTTTTTCATCCATGTCTTTCGTCATATCGGTGCGGATAAAACCGGGAGCCACTGCATTTACGGTTACTTTTTTCTTTCCCACCTCCATGGCCAGTGATTTTGTGGCTGCAATCACAGCTCCCTTGGAAGCTGAATAATTTACCTGACCTGGCACTCCTTTCTGTCCCGAGAGGGAGACAATGTTCACGATACGTCCCCATTTGCCAATCAGCATATTCTGAAGCAGTCGCCGGGTTATGAAAAAGAAACTATCCAGGTTGGTCGCCATCACATCCTTCCACTCCTGATCCGACATGAATACCATCAGATTATCCCTGGTGAGACCAGCGTTGTTCACCAGGATGGTAATCTGTTTTCCGGGATTGGCCTCGTGCCACTGGTCGAGCACCCGGTTTACCTCCTCCGGACTGGAAACATCAAACTTAAGCAGTTCACCATCCCCTCCCGCGTTCCTGATCCTTTCAAGGGTTTCGGCAGCTGCGGTATCGTCAGACCTGTAGTTTACGATCACATGATAGCCATCCCTGCCTAGCCTGACTGAGATCGCTTTACCAATCCCCCTTGAACCACCTGTCACCAAGGCCGTCTTCATACCTTTTCCCTCCCGGGAAGATCGACCCTGGTGTTAAACAGAAACGATTTCACCTTTTCAATATCCTTATGCATCGGACTGTCCTCGATGAACATTGGAACCAATTCACGCAGCTTGCCATAGTACCTACGGGTGGTATCAGAAAGCCTGTTTCCTGCCTTTAAAAAATCAACTGCCTGCAACAGGGCAATCATTTCGATGGCTTGAACCTGGTAGGCATTATCGATGACTCTTTTGGCAATCAGTGCTGAATTTGTCCCCATACTCACCATATCCTGGTTGTCATTGTTGGTAGGAATGCTATGAACGTAAAGAGGGTTTGAAAGAGCCTGATTTTCAGCAACAGTGGAAGTTGAGGTAAACTGAACTCCCTGCATTCCGAGGTTAAGGCCCAGTTTTCCGAGGTTTATAAAAGGTGGAAGCAACTCGTTTTGTTTCGGATTGCATAAAAATGCCAGGTGGCGCTCTGAAAGCATGGAAACACGCGTGACAGCGATCTTGAGTTTATCCATCTCCAGTGAAACATAATCGCCGTGAAAATTCCCCCCGTGAAATACATTTCTGTTTTCCACATCCACAATGGGGTTGTCACTCACGGAATTCATCTCATTGACAACCACATCTTCTGCATATTGAATGGTATCATAAACAGCTCCAAGAATCTGTGGTATGCACCGCAGGGAGTAATACTCCTGGACCCTTCGTTTAAAGATGCGGGCCTCCTCGTTGTTATTGTAAAAATACTCCTCGCGCCTGTGGATCATTTTACTGGTGGAGAGTATCTGCTCCATGGTCCGGGCAATATATGCCTGGCCCCTGTGCTTTTTCACCTGGTTGAGCTCCTGGGCAAAATGATCATCGAAGGAGTTAACAATTTCGTTGATCATTGCAGAGGCCACCAGCGACCAGTCCAGCAACTGCTTAGCTTTAATCACGTTGATAATTCCGATCCCGGTCATCACCGAGGTTCCGTTGATCAGGGACAATCCCTCCCTAAGTACTACCCGGATCGGTTTAAGTCCAAGTTCATTGAAAACTTCCGCAGTGGGTCTTAAGATTCCCTGGTAAGTCACCTCCCCTTCACCGATCAGGATCAGTGCCATGTGTGATAGCTGGACCAGGTCACCGCTTGCACCCACACCACCGTGTTCCGGGATCAGGGGAAAGACATCCTTCAATATCAAAGATTGAAGCAGGGTGACACAGGAGGGATGGATACCCGATTTCCCCTGCATAATGGAAAGCATTCGGACCAGCATTGAGGCTTTGACATAGAGGTCGGGGATTTTTTCCCCTGCTCCGGCGGAATGACTCCGTATCAGGTTGTATTGCAATTCAACCTGTTTATCTTTATCAATTTTATACTGGGCCATGGGCCCAAAACCTGTATTAATGCCATATATAATCTTTTCAACGGAAAAGTCCAGCAGGAAATTGAGACCCTCTTCCACCTTCGTGAGACTCCCAGCATCCAGTTCGAATGGCTCACTATTCAGTATAATCGCCTCTGCGGCCTGAATGGACAGGCTCTCCTTCGCTTTTATCGTTATCACAAACTTTCCAGGTATTTTGAGGTTCGATAAATGTAGTTACAATTCCTTAACTTCTGAATTCAAGGTTTCGGAAAAACCACAAATCTACTAATATTTTCTTTTACTACCTTTGGACCATAGTCCAATCAACAAAAGATTAAAATGGGAGTAATGAAAGCCAGGTTGATCATGGTGTGGATACTTACCCTTGTTACCATTGCCGGCAGCGGATACAGGGTGCAGGATGAGTTTCGCAGGGTGGAGAATATTGACCAGCTTATTGTCCGCCTCAATGAAAATGCAGCCAGGATCGAAACCATACAGAGTAATTTTATCCAGCAGAAACAGCTGGAGTTCCTGGATGAAACCATCATTAGCAATGGCGCCTTCTGGTTCAAGAAAGAGAACAACCTTCGATGGGCCTACAAGGAACCGTTTGATTACGTGATTGTCATTCACGAGGGACAGTTTCGCATCAGGGACGGGGAACAGGTAAGTGCATATGACATTGAGTCAAATCCTGCTTTTGCCGGGATCAACAACCTGATTGTGGATATGGTCAGGGGCAATATTACCGGGGATAGGTTTGAAAGGGCAGCTTTTGAAAACAGCCGGCAATACAAGATCAGCCTGGTTCCAAAAGATAACGGCATGAGAGAGGTAATCTCCACCATGGAGATCTATTTCAACAAGTTGGACCTGACTGTTGAAGAGGTCATCATGAAGGAGAGTGAGAAGGACTATACAGTGATCAAATTTATTGATAAGAAAATCAATGAGCCCATTGAGGATCCTGTTTTCTCTGTTGATTATTAATATACTGATCCCTTTCTGCAGGGCGTCTGCCCCTTACTCAGAGGGGAAGATCGATACCTTGCAAACCAATGGCGGGCTTGGAAAATTCGCACCCCTCGGCGTTGTGAAAGAGTCCCTTCTTTTCAAAGCGGCCATCCATGTGTTCGGAGATTACTATTCGGGGCTTATCCTGGTAAAACAGCTTCCTGCAGACAGTGCCATACATGTGGTTTTCCTCTCCGAACTGGGACTAAACCTGCTGGATATGGCATTCCGGAATGACCGGGTTGAGGTAGTGAGCGTCCAGGAATTTTTAAACCGGCCATCTATATTAAAGACCCTGCAAAACGATTTTCAAACGTTATTGCTAGATTTGTCACAAATTGTTGAGTTTAAGGTCAGACAAATGGATGACGGAGTTACCGAGGTGTTGAAATTCAGATACAATTCACAACGTTACGCTTACAACTATTGTGAGAATCTGGGTCCGGTCCGCATCCGAAGGCGAAATGGATTATTTGAAAGGGTCGATTTTCAAATTGGTATCGGGGAAACTAAAAAAACAGGCGGGCCTGAACCCCTGGAGATCAGAATAGTGCACAGGGGAATCAGGCTGAGAATTGACTTAACTGAGTTGAAAAGATAATAGTGTAATGGGGTTCAATGGTCTATACAGTTACAGGGTCACCGGCAGAGAACAGAATCGGATCCATGCCACCCTGCTGATCAATTCACATCACCTGGTATATAGCGGACATTTCCCCGGATTCCCGGTCACCCCTGGTGTTTGCCAGCTAATGATGATCAGAGATATCCTGGAGGGAGAATGGAGGGTACCCCTGATGCTCACAGGTGCAAAGCAGATTAAATTCACGGCTGTTCATATGCCGTTAAGCGAACCGGAGATCGATGCAACCATATCTTTCAGTAAATCGGGAGATCAAATGCAGGTGACTGCCCGGCTAATAAAAAATGAGAAAGTATTTATAAAGTTTCAGGGTGAGTTCAGAGAGCAAAAACAAAATCTATAAAGAGGTATTTGAGCGGTTAAAGTGCTGTGTGGTTATCCCGACTTACAACAATGCCAGGTTTCTGGATAAGTTGCTTCGCTCGGTGGAGAGTTTCCAATCGGAAGTGATTGTCGTAAATGACGGATCCACTGATGAAACTTCAGCCATTCTCTCCATACACCCTTCAATTACAGTGATTTCCTTCCCCCGTAATTTGGGCAAAGGGGCTGCTTTGAGGGCAGGCTTTGCAAAAGCCCTTGAGAGAGGGTTTGATTATGCCATTACGCTCGATTCTGACAGTCAGCATAGTGCCGGGGATATACCTGCCTTCCTTGATGTCCTGGATCATCAATCTCCTGTATTAGTAATGGGGTCCAGGGTTCTTGATAAGGAGAACGTGCCCCTCAGGAATCGGTTTGCCAACTCGCTCTCCAGTTTCTGGTTCCGGGTTGGAACCGGACTCCGGCTGAAGGATACCCAATCAGGATTCAGGCTCTATCCCATCAGGAAACTGGAAGGGACCCGCCTGGTTTCAGGAAGGTATGAGTTCGAATTGGAGCTCCTTGTAAAAACGGTCTGGAAGGAGATACCCGTCACTGAGATTCCGATAAAGGTGTATTATCCGCCGGGCGAACAAAGGGTCTCCCACTTCAGGCCTTTCAGGGATTTTATGCGGATCACCCTATTAAATTTCATGCTGGTATTCCTGGGCCTCGCCTATTTCAGGCCCCGGAATTTGTATCGTAAATACCGGAGCAAGAGCCTGAGGCAGATTCTCAGGGAGGATATTATTAAAAGCGGAACACCCCATCACACGATCGCCTTTTCTGTGGCCTTGGGTATTTTCATGGGAATTTTGCCTATCTGGGGTTACCAGCTGCTCGTCGGGTTCTTTTTCGCACACCTGTTGAAATTGAACAAGGCGATTTTTTTTATTACAGCCAACATCAGTATTCCACCGATGATCCCCATTATTCTATACCTGAGTTATGTTGCGGGAAGTTATGTGCTTGGTGATGGAAGCTGGCTGGTTGATGTGGAACTGAACCTTGCTTCCATTGGCCAGAATCTGAAACAATACCTAACCGGAGCAGTTGTTTTTGCCTCTATTGCGGGAATGTTTTCCGGCCTGCTCTCCTATATTCTACTGATCCTTTTTAAACCCAAGCGATAGATGCAAAGTGTCTTTGTAATTATCAACAGAACCCTTGAAAGGAGAAAATGGTTGTTTTTCCTCCTGTTCACCATTGTCATGGGCGTTTTCGCCCTCGTGGCCTCGGGTGTCAGGATCGAAGAGAATCTGAATGCAATTATTCCGGAGGACCAGCGAATCAGTCGAATCAGTAAAGTATTCGATAAATCGCAACTGGCCGATCAGATCATTTTCATGGTCTCCCTGGAGGACACATCCAAAGTTGATCCGGACCATCTGATATCCAGTGGTGAGCACCTGGTTGAAATGCTCGAACAACGAAAGGAACTGGTGGGTGATATCCGGTTCAAGGTGGGTGGTGATGCCATGCTCAGGATCTATGACTTTATCCTGGAGAATCTGCCCATCTTTCTGGATGAAGAGGATTACATAGAAATCGGGAAGATCCTCACCCCGGAGGAGATCGACAAGACCATCCACCGAGGATTCAGAACACTGATCTCCCCGGCCGGTATGGCTACGGGAAAATTTATCCTGAAGGACCCTCTGAACCTTACCCCCATCGCGTTGAAAAAGCTTAACAGGTTTCAGCTTGATGACAATTTCATGGTCTTAAACTCGGCCATATTTACACGTGACAAAAAGAACCTGATGATATTCATGGATCCTGCATATCCGGGATCCAACACCAAGGAGAACCTGAAGCTCATCCAATACATGGATCAGTCCATCCGCGAAATTACCACCCTGGATCCTGTCAAAATTGATTATTACGGAGGTACTGCCGTAGCTGTGGCAAATTCGGTAAGAGTAAAGAAAGATATCAGACTGACCCTATCCATTGCTTTTATCTTCTTCCTTCTTATATTCCTTATATTCTTCCGAAAGATCAGGGTGATCTTATTCATGTTTCTGCCGGTGGTGATAGGTTCACTGATCTCCATTGCCATGCTGACCCTGATCTACGGTGAGGTCTCGGCCATTGGATTGGGGGTTGGTGTGATCTTCATGGGAATTACGGTAGACTACTCTTTGCACTTCTTTACCCATATCAGGTCAGGTAATTCAATAAAGGAAACCATCGGTCGCATTACAATGCCCATACTCATGAGCGGGATTACCACTGCGTCTGCCTTCCTCTGTCTTTCGATTATTCATTCGCAGGCAATGAACCAGATCGGATTCTTTGCTGCTTTTGCAGTCACCTTCGCTGCCCTCACGGTATTGGTGGTCCTTCCCCTCTTAATGAAGGATGGGGAGAAGGGTTCAGACCCCAAAAGAACCAGGATTTCCAAACGGATCGAAAAGATGGTAGGGTACTCCTTTGAGAAGAACCGAACCCTGGTGATATCTCTTTTGTTGCTGACCATTCTGTTTGCCTTTACTTCACAAAACATCAGATTCAACGGTGACATCTCCACCCTGAACTACATGTCGGATGACCTGGTCAGTGCTGAGGCAAAACTCAAATCCATCAGTTCGGTGGCAAACAGCTCTGTCTACCTGGTCACACAGGGAAATTCGCTGGAAGAGGCTTTGAAAAAGATTGAATCCAACCGCCTGATGCTGGAGTCCTGCAAAGAGGATGGGGTGGTTACGGAGATTTCCTGGGTTTCGGATCTTATGCTTTCTGGCGAAGGACAGAAGGAGAAAATTGAACGGTGGAACGATTTCTGGGAAACCTCTGATGCTGAAATCATTAAAGCTAACATAAATCGCAGCGGAGTGGATTACCACTTCAGGGAGGATGCCTTCCAGCCTTTTTTCGACCTGCTGGACAAAAAGTTTCAACCCATCCCTATGAAGGAGTATGGTTTATTGATGGACCTGTTCCTCCACAACTTCATCTCCATGGAAGATGGAGTCTGGTCGGTGGTCTCCATCCTGATGGTTGATCCAACCGCTAAACCTGAACTTTTTAAGAGGCTCTCCGGGAATGAAGCGTTTATCATTTTCGACGGACAGTACTTCATCAACCAGTTCTTCGATGTTCTGAAAGAGGATTTTAGTAAACTGGTCACCCTCTCCATGATCGTCGTTTTCCTGATCCTCCTTCTTTTTTTTGGCAGGATCGAGATTGCAGTGATCACTTTTATCCCTATTATGGTCAGCTGGATGTGGACCCTGGGGCTAATGGGGCTGTTCCGGATTGAGATTAATATTTTCAACATCATCATTTCCACATTTGTTTTCGGGCTTGGAATCGATTACGCCATATTTATCATGAACGGGATCATTGCAAAACACCGGGAGGGCAACCAGAGTCTTGGTCCCTACAAGTTATCGATCCTCCTGTCGGCTCTGACCACCATCGGTGCCATCGGTGTACTCATATTTGCCCGGCACCCGGCCCTGAAATCCATCGCCCTGGTCTCCATATTCGGTATCTCCACAGTGGTCATTATTTCATACACTTTACTGCCACTGCTCTTTAACTTCCTGACCAGGAGTAAGGGTAACTACAGACTTGAACCGCTTACCCTTTCGGTTATGGTCTCCACATTGGTGTTCTTTATCCTTTTCCTTGGCTCCGCCATCCTGGCAACACTGCTCCTCCCCCTCATTATGTTGCTGCCTCTTAACCGAAGTAGAAAGAAAAGGCTGGCGGGTTACCTGATCTTTCTTTCCACCCGCTTTATTATAAAAATCTCTTTTCCCATCAGTAAAAATTACATCAACAGGGAACTGGCCGACTTCACCACACCTTCAGTGATCATCTCCAACCACCAGTCACAACTGGACCTGGTATTTTTGCTCCAGTTAAATCCCAAAATGATTGTACTGGTTAATAAGTGGGTTTGGAACAATGCATTCTATGGATTCATTATCCGGTTTGCCGGATACTACCCTATCTACAAGGGACTTGATTACAATTTTGAAGGTCTCAAACAGAAGGTCGCGGAGGGTTACACCATCCTGGCTTTCCCCGAAGGAAGCAGATCGCCCGACGGCACCATCAAACGGTTTCACCAGGGTGCATTCGGTTTAGCCAGCATGCTGGGTTTGGATATTCAACCGGTGATTGTCCATGGGGCGTATGATGCCCTGCCAAAATCGGAGCACTTCCTGAAGCATGGAAGGCTTACCATGAAATTTTATCAGAGAATCAGACCGGAATACAGGGTGTATGAAGGTGAAAGGACCTACCATTTGCAGGCCAAAGAGGTAACGGCTTTCTACCGGAAAGAGTACAAAATCCTGCACCAACAGTTGGGAGACACCGGCTATTTCAGAAACAAACTGGTTGGTCTGTTTCTCTACAAAGGCCCTGTCCTGGAGTGGTACCTGAAAGTCAAGTTGAACATGGAGAAAAACTATGCATTCTATCACAGGATCATTCCTTTCGATGCCTCGGTGGTTGATCTGGGATGCGGCTTTGGGTTTCTTTCCATCATGCTGGGGTTAACCTCGCGGGAGCGGAATATCACGGCAATCGATTACGACAACCGGAAGATTGCGACCGCCCGAATGGCGGCCCGTGGGATGGAGCATATCCGGTTCATTGATGCTGACATCACTTCATTTAGTATGCCTTCAGCTGATGTCTTTGTTCTTAATGATGTTTTGCACTACCTTACCGAGGAACTTCAGATCGCACTCCTGGAACGCTGTATGGATGCTTTGAATATAAAGGGAATGGTGATTCTTCGCGATGCAGATGCAGATTTAAAGCGGCGTACCCTCTATACCAAATTCACTGAAATCCAGTCGACCCGAATATTGCGGTTCAACAAGACCCTCTATCCCCTTACCTTTCTTCCCGCTACTGCCATAGAGCGTGTGGCAGAACGGAAGGGATTTCAATGGAAGAGGGTTGACCATTCAAGGCTCACCTCAAATATTACTTATATCATTTACCGGTAGATGGAGAGAAGCAGAAACAACGGAGGATTCGATGTGGTTATCATTGGAAGCGGCATAGGTGGATTGATGTGCGGGGCGCTTCTTTCCCTCAATGGCTACAGGGTCCTGATCCTTGAAAAACATCACCAGATCGGGGGTAACCTGCAAACCTTCAAGCGAAAAGGAGTTGTCTTTAATTCAGCCATGCACTTTGTGGGAACGATGGAGAAGGGGCAGATCCTTCACCAGGTATTCAAATACCTGGGGATACTGGATCAAACCGGACTGGAGCGACTCGATCGGGATCAATATGAACGACTTTACCTGTCCGACAGGGAGTACCTCCTTGCCGGCGGAATGGAGGCGCACAGGGAACGTCTTCTCACCTATTTCCCATCCGAGGGAGCGGCCATTCATGCATACCTTGAAAAGATTGAGGAGATTTGGAACAGTACCAATGTGCTGAACCTTCAGGATTTCAGGAACCACCTTGATGCAGATACCCGTTACACCCAGATCGATGCATTTGAATTCATCGACAGCCTTACCGACAATCACGAACTGCGCGCACTGTGGGGTGTGAACAGCGCTTTTTATGCTGGTGAGCCCGGAAAATCACCCCTGATCACCCACGCCATTATCCACTACCATTATATTCAGAGTGCCTGGAAATTCAGCAAAGGAAGTGACCGGCTTGCGACTGCACTGGAGCATGTCATCGCCCAAAACGGCGGAGAGGTGAGGATAAACAGCGAGGTGGTCAGATTTATTACAAACGAAAGGAGAGCAACGGCTATTGAGTTACGGGACGGATCGATGGTTAAAGGGGACCATTTCATCTCCAGCCTGCACCCGGCACTAACCGTTAAACTGGTTGAACCGGGAGTGTTCCGAAAGGCATATGTGCAAAGGATTCAAGAGCTTGAAAATACCATTGGATCGTTTTGCCTCTATATTGTCTTAAAAAAGGGAAAGTTACTCAACATCAACTCAAACGTAAATATCGCAACCGGGAGTGATTCCTGGAATCCCGGAACCTATTTCGAAAGACCCTGGCCGGGTGCCTGCATCCTATACACCACACCCGATCAATCCAATCCCGGGTATGCGGAAAGCATGACCATTTCTGCTTACATGAAGTATGAAGAGGTTAAACAGTGGGAAAATACCACAGTGGGAAAAAGAGGAAGAGACTATACCACCTTTAAGCGCAAGAGGGCCGAACTATTAATAGAATTTGCAGATTCGCGCCTTAAAGGTCTGAGGGATGCCATTGAGACCTACTATACCGCCACTCCTCTCACTTTCCGTGATTATACCGGTACCCCGCACGGAACCGTCTATGGAATCATGAAGGACTGCAGGAATGCACGTTATTCCTATATATCAACCAACACCAGGATACCCAACCTCTTCCTCACGGGGCAAAGTTCCGGGGTGGGACTGCATGGTGTGCTGGGAGTGACCTTATCGGCTCTGTTTACCTGTGAACCACTTCTGGATTTGGGAAAACTGTTAAAGGAGATCAGGGATGAATAAAAGAAAACCAGGACACACATGGGCAAGGTGGGCCATTGGCCTTTTATGGATGATTATTTTGCTCGTGGTATTGTTCAAATTGATCACGCCTGTACACCCCCCAACAGGCGAAGGGGAAACTGAGCCTCTACCCGACCGGATTGAGGTGGGAGATCGTCAATATACATGCCAGGAGAGCTGGTTGAAGCAGAACAGCTACGGGCTTTGGGAGATGTACCTCGAAGGATCAGATTTCCAGCTTGGGGTAAAGAACGGCATTCTGGCCAGGGACCTGATCCGATACCAGGAAGAGGTTTTCGTGGAGAAACTCAGGGAGATGGTTCCTTCGGATATCTACCTCAATTTCCTGAAACAGGTCGTTGTATGGATGAACAGGAACCTGGACCGTCATATACCGGTTGAGTACCAAAGGGAAATCTATGGTGTTGCCCTTTATGCCTCCGATTCGTTCAATTTCATTGGTCCGGCTTACCAGAGAATACTCAGCTACCACGCTGCACATGATCTGGGGCATGCACTGCAAAACATGAACCTGGTTGCCTGCACGGCACTTGAGGTAAATGGCCAGCGGTCGGCAGATGGCAACCTTATGGTAGGAAGAAACTTCGATTTTTCAATGGGTGAAAAATTTGCCAGGGAAAAAATCATCGCCTTCTACAAGCCGGAAAAAGGATACAGATTTGCTTCTGTTACATGGGGAGGAATGATCGGAGTGGTTTCGGGAATGAACGACCAGGGGCTGGTAGTAACACTTAACGCAGCAAAATCGGGCATTCCAGGGTCCTCAAAAACACCCGTTTCCATACTTGCGCGGCAGATTCTTCAATACGCATCGAACATTTCGGAGGCTTACGAGATTGCCGGGAACTCAGAAACCTTTGTTTCTGAATCCTTTTTGGTAAGTTCTGCATCTGACAACAGGACCGTGGTGATCGAAAAATCGCCCAGCAATATTGCACTTTACGATCCCGGTGGAGATTACCTGGTACTTACAAACCATTTTCAGAGTGAAACCTTCCGGAATTCAGAGTTGACCCTGAGAAACATTGCTGAGGGAGCCTCTATGTACCGATGGGAAAGAACCCTGGAGTTGATGGAGTCCACCCAAAAACACGACCAGAACTCCTTTGCCCTTTTGCTGAGAGATCAGAACGGTATGGGTGGTAAACCCATTGGTATGGGGAATGAGAAAGCTGTGAATCAGCTTATTGCCCACCATTCGGTCATATTCAAGCCCTCTGAACTAAAGATGTGGGTCTCCACCTCCCCCTACCAGCTGGGAACCTATCTTTGTTACGATCTGAACAGTGTTTTTGCAGATTCTACCGGGGTATCGGACCAGATCTGGCTGGAAAAGCGGAGCATCGCACCCGATCCTTTCCTTGATTCAGAGCAGTTTAGGTCATACAGGGAATATACCAGAGAAACACTGCGGCTTAAAGCCCATATTGAGCAGGGGGTTGCAGGGAGTGTCAGCAATGCAGAATTAGAGGCTTACCTCGGGTTGAATCCCTTCTACTATTACCCCTGGTTTATAGCCGGGGAGATCTTTCGCATCAATGGTGAGTTGCAGCGTGCCTCTGAAATGTATAAGCAATCATTATCCAGGGAGATTCCCAGGGAAGTTGACAGAAAGCAGGTGAAGGAGGCAATGGAGAGTATTGATAAAGGAATCAGATAAAAACAGATCATCATGGACAGGGAACTACCCTATAAAACCATTTCAGAGATCCAGGAAGTTCAATCTCAACTTCTTTCATCACAGATGGAATACGTGATGAAGTACTCCCCTTTCTATCGTGAACACCTGGCCGGGTTAAATGCAGAATCCATCCATTCTATTGAGGATCTGACCTCATTGCCAGTCACCACCAAAGAGCATCTTCAGCAGCGCAATATGGATTTTCTTTGCGTGGAGCATGAAAAGATCATCGATTACATGACCACATCGGGAACCACCGGCAGCCCAATCACCTTCGTAGCCACAGAGAGGGACCTGCAGCGACTGGCCGATAACGAGTATGCTTCATTCATCTGTGCCGATGGATCGAGCCGGGATATCTACCAGCTGATGCTGACCCTTGATCGCAGGTTCATGGCGGGCATGGCCTATTTTCTGGGCCTTCGGAAACTGGGTGCTGGAATCATCAGGGTCGGACCCGGTAATTTACTCCTGCAATTTGACACGATTCAACGCACATCCCCAACTGTTCTGGTCACGGTTCCTTCTTTCCTCCTGAAACTGATCGATTACGCCAGGGAGCAAAAAATCGACCTATCTGCCACCTCGGTTAAGAGTGTCGTTTGCATTGGCGAGCCCATCCGGGATAGCAACTTCAGACTCAATAAACTGGGCCGGCGGATTATAAAAAACTGGGACATCAAACTATACTCCACCTATGCCTCCACGGAAATGGGGGCTGCCTTTACCGAGTGCCATGCCGGGGCAGGGGGGCATCTGAACCCTGAAATGATTGTGGTGGAGTTCCTTGATCAGGAGAACAATCCTGTAGGTCAGGGAGAACTGGGCGAGGTCACCATCACCAGTCTGGCTGTTGAAGGAATGCCCCTGGTACGCTTTAAAACAGGAGATATTTGTCACCATTTCACTCAAAGATGCAGTTGTGGCAGGAGTACCCTTCGGGTTGGGCCCATTGAAGGCAGGAAGAACCAGATGATCAAATACAAAGGGACCACCCTCTATCCGCCGGCGTTCTATGAAATTCTGAACGAAATCGAGGAGGTTGAGAATTACATCGTAGTCGTTTCCACCAACAGCATCGATACAGATGATATCCTGGTGATCATTGGAAGTGGAACTCCAACCCCTTCCGTTGAGAAAAGGATCAAGGACCACTTCAGGGCAAGGCTTCGGGTGGCCCCTTCCATACAGTTTATGAATCCAAAAGAGGTAACCCGGATGCAAAACCCCAACCTGAGCAGAAAACCGGTAACTTTTATGGACAGGCGGAAAACTTAGGATAAATTGCCATATTTGGATATGGATTTATCCGAACAATTTGATTTGATCAGGCCCTTTTACGATCACGAGGTAAAGCCGGCCATTGAAAGACTCCTGAACCATCCCGGATTTGCAGGGGTTCTGAAATACCTTTTCGAAGGTGCCGATTCGGAAGAGCTGACCAATCATCTGCGAAGGATTGAAAGTGTTGACCAGTTCCAGGAATTCTTCTCCTATCATACGGTGAAAACGATTGTCGGAAAGACCTCGGCAGGACTGACCCAATCGGGAAGTGAGGGGCTTGATCCAGGAAAGCCCTATCTTTTCGTGGCGAATCACCGTGACATCGTGCTTGACGCCGCAATCATGCAGTACCTGCTGCACATGAAAGGTTATAAAACATCCCAGATCACCTTCAGCGAGAACCTGATGACCGAGCAGCTGCTGCTGGATTTAGGAAAACTGAACAAGATGTTTACCTTCTACCGTGGAGGTTCAAAGATTACCCAGTATCGAAATGCCATGATCAACTCGGCCTACATCAATTATGTGCTAAAGGAGCAGAAAGAGTCCATATGGATCGCCCAGCGAAATGGCAGAACCAAGGACGGGGATGATCGAACCCAGACCGGTCTGATCAAAATGCTGGCAATGGGAAGCGAGCAAACCTGCGATTCACTGGCCGGTCTGAACATTGTCCCGGTCAGCATCTCCTATGAAGTTGAACCTTGTGATATACAGAAAGTCAGGGAGCTATACATGGACAGAAGGGAGAAATATGTAAAATCCCCCAATGAGGATCTGATGAGTATTCTTGCCGGAATTACAGGCGAAAAAGGAAGGATCCACTTCACATTTGGCACACCGCTGAATGATCATCTTCTCAAACTCAAATCGGAGCACCACCATGACAATGAAGTAATCGAAAAAATTGCCAGGGAAATCGACAGGCAGATCCATCAGGGATATAAATTATGGCCCAACAACTATATTGCAGCCGACATCATTGAAAAAGGCAACCGGTACATACAAAACTACACCGAAAGTGAGAAAGTGAAATTTATGGAGACAATGGGTGCAAAAATATCAACCCTGAAGGGAATGGACAGAGAGGAGCTGCGCATTATTTACCTGCACATCTATGCCAATCCTGTATTCAATTATAAAGCAGCGTAAGATGATGTCAAAATTGATGATTAACAGTTACGAGGAATTTGAGCGGTTTGCAGGCAAAGAACTGGGGGTATCGGAGTACCACAGGATCACCCAGGAGCAGATAGATCAGTTTGCCGATGCCACACTTGACCATCAGTGGATCCATGTGGACAGCGATAGGGCCAGAAAGGAGAGCCCCTACGGCAATACCATTTCCCATGGATATCTTAGTCTATCGTTGCTTCCTTACCTGTGGAATCAGATCATCCAGGTAAATAACATCACCATGCTTGTAAATTACGGAATTGAGAACTTTAAATTTGGTGAGCCCGTGGTGGTGAATGGCGAAGTCAGGATCAAAGCAAAATTGAAATCAATTGTAAATCTGCGGGGAACGGCCAAGGTTGAAGTGGAGGTGGTTATGGAGATTAAAGATGGAAGGAAGCCGGCCTTCAAAGGGGTCGTCGTTTTCCTTTACCAGTTTAAACAGGATTCCTGAGGATCATCATGAACCGTTTAAACCTTTCATCCGCTCGTTTAGTGAATCTTTGGAACAATATTCATCTTTAACGGAATCCATCATGGCAAAAAAATTCAAGGTTACACCCTTTCAGAAATTTGTTCAAATCGAGAGCCTTAGCGGGATCCTGCTCTTCAGTGCTACACTGCTGGCCTTGATTCTTGCAAATTCGCCACTGGCTGATCGTTTCCTGGCGGTCTGGGAATATAAGATTGGTATCAGCGGTTCAGGATTTGAACTTGTGAAACCATTGATCCTCTGGATCAATGACGGACTGATGGCCATTTTCTTCTTTCTTATCGGACTGGAAATCAAACGGGAGCTGCTCCTGGGAGAGCTAAATACAGTAAAAAAAGCGTCTTTGCCTCTTTTCGCGGCCGCAGGAGGCATGGCCATTCCGGTAATCCTGTTTTTTATTCTGAACCAAAATCAGGAGACCTCCAGGGCCTGGGGAATTCCCATGGCCACTGATATCGCATTCTCCCTGGCCATATTGAAATTACTTGGAAAAAAGGTGCCCATCGGGCTAAAGATTTTTCTTATTGCTTTTGCCATTGTCGATGACCTGGGTGCTGTACTGGTGATCGCACTGTTTTACAGCGAAGAGATCAAATGGTCTTTAATCGGCATTGCAATGATCCTTTTAGCGATTCTGTTTTTTCTTTCCCACAGGAAAATATATGTCTGGGGTCCCGTCCTGGTTTTTGGGATTATGATCTGGGTGCTTTTTCTGAAAGCAGGCATCCATCCTACCATTGCCGGGGTATTGCTTGCATTTACCATACCCATCAGGCGAAAAATTGATCTGAATACCTACGTGGAGGGACTTTGTACCATGGTGGATTCCATCAGGGTTACGGGCAATCCCGATTCACCGCTCTTGTCCCAATCCCAGATTGAGGAGATCGATAATCTTGAAGAGTGGACTGAACAGGTTCAATCCCCGCTGCAACACCTGGAACACAAACTTCACAACTGGGTGGCCTATCTGATTATGCCACTCTTTGCCCTTTCGAATTCCGGTGTTCAGCTTTTCGGAGAGGGTATGGATCTGGATCTTACACTGAGCGGAACCATTGCCCTCAGCCTTGTGGCCGGAAAACTATTGGGAATCTCTCTCTTCTCCTGGCTTGGAGTAAAAACAGGGGTCGCCGAACTGCCTTCCGGAATCAGGTTCGGACAGATCATAGGGGTTGCTTTATTGGCAGGGGTTGGTTTTACCATGTCAATTTTTGTAGCCAACCTGGCATTTTTTGACCAGCAGATGCTGCTCGACTCATCAAAAGTGGGTATACTGGCAGGATCATTATTTGCAGGCCTGGCCGGGTTTCTCTTTTTACGATTTACCCTTCGGAAATTATAATATTTTTGTTTTATAAAAGGTTTATTTTAATTTTATCCTCCGTAATTTTTATGTTAAACAGACCCACTTTTATTCCAAACCGCGCATGAAGACTCTCCAAATACCTGATAATGAGCTTAATGAAATGAAACAATTTTACCTGGAGGAGTATGAAAAAGCCAATGCCAGGATTCTCCATATCACGCAGGTACTCAACCGCCTGAATGTGGAGATCCCTGCAGGTGTAGCCTTTGAACCACCGCTTAAAGGTACGGCAGGAATTATTTCTGATCCTTTGAAAAAAGAGATCGGCACAAAGAAAAAACCGGGAAAAAAATCCAAGTGGGAACTGATGGTCATGAAACGCATGCGGCAGATGGATAAACCGGTTACCTATGACCAGCTGACCGATGAGATCATGTCATTTAACAAGATTTCACCGCAAAAGAGAACCAGCACAAAGCAGGCCGTTGTCAACGTGGTATTCAGGCTCAGAAACCGTGATCATAAGCTGGATACCTTCTCAATGGGAACCCGGGAAAAGTATATTGCATTGAAAAACTGGTTCGATTCTCCTGGAAAGATCAGAAAGGAGTATGCCGCCAAAGTTGAAATTCCCGGACGGCCAAAAAGAACTAAAAAAGGAAAAGTGGGCCGGCCAAGGAAAACACCTGCCTAATCCGGGTTTAATGCACAAAATGAGGCCGTTTCAAAAGTCCCTAAGAAAATCGAGTAGGGACTGTCCCTTTTGAGACAGCCCCGGGAGGAAAACCCAATCCGACTGCCGGATTAGTCGATATAGAATCCGAGTCTTATCTCGATCCTGTTGTAAATATCTGTGTAAAGATACTCCTGGTTGTTCCACTCATACTGTTCCGATCTTGAGGTTTTCTGGTAGCGATACATCAATTCAACATCCCAGGCAAGATGCTCCCTGGTCCTGATCTTAAGTCCGACTCCCGCTGCAGCCAGGGCACCACCCTGGTAGGTGTATTCCACATCGTATTCTGAATAACCTGAAGTCATGGGAAGTGCATATCCACCTTTAACCACCAGGTATGGGACCACGTCCTGCCCGGTCAGGTCATACCTCATATCCAGAAACATGGGAAGGTAGTTCGTATTGAGAAATTCGATCCCCAGACCTGCACCCACAAAAGCTCCAATCTGACTGCGCCATCCATTCACCATTACCAGCGAGAAAGGCGCCACCTGTTCGTTATTGGAGGAACCCGCCAGAAATCCAATGGAAGTCAGGTTCACAAATCCGGTATCGAAACCACCCTTTTGTTTGGACTGTGCCGGGGCATTGAAGGATTCAGATGTTATTTTTTCCACCTCGCTGATTTCATAATACCAGATGTTACCGCACATATCCATTATCTTCACGTGATCAACCGGCTCAATTTCCAGAATCCGCCCCTGGATGACACTGCCTGATTTGAGATAGATATGGTCCACCTCCTGCGCGGGTGCCATGGTTGAAACTACAAAAATCAGGAGTAAACTTAAGCAGAGGGATTTGAGGCCGTTTTTCATTTTAAAAACTTAAATGGGTGAAGCTTCTTCAAGGATGATCCCCTGGAAAAAAAGGTTGCGTGGGTGACGCAACCGACAGCTTCTAAACTGCATCTTAGGTTCAAAAGGAATCCAAAAACATCAACCTATGCGAAACAGCATCCTGCTCTTTTTCACACTCATGGCGGTAAGCTCGTGCACCGATAAACGACTGCAGACCTATACCGCCAATGTTCCGATCTATATTTCCTATGAAGAACTTCGCTCTTCTTTTGAAATAAATTCGGGACAAGCGTTGAAAAAACCAGGTAAGATCTACTTCATGGAACCCTTTATGTACATTAATGAATACCAGGAGGGAATTCACGTGGTGGACCTGACCGATCCATCCAATCCTAAACTCAGCGCATTCATTTCCATACCAGGTAATGTGGATATGGCCGTTCGAAACAATGTACTTTATGCCGACAGTTACATTGACCTTGTTTTGATAGATATTGCTGACCCGCTTCAGCCCCGGCTCATTCAACGGGTCGAAAAGTTGTTTGAGTATGTGATACCACCCTATGACTCTCAATATCCACTGGATGAAATCGACCAGAAAAAGGGGGTGATTACGGGGTATGATATCAAGGAGATTACCCGGGAGATTTACCATCAACCTTACCCCTGGCCCGTTTTCTGGGAATATGGTATGAACTCAAGATTCAGTTCAGACGGGGCACCCACAGGTAACGCAAATACCTATGGAGTGGGGGGATCTATGGCCAGGTTTCTCACCTATGACAACTACCTCTACACACTTGAAAGCACCTATAAACTGAAAAGTATAGAGATCAGTAAAACCAGCGAGCCGGTGGTAAAAAACGAGCTGTACCTCTGGGGAAATGTGGAGACCCTTTTCATCTCTCAGGGTTACATGTACGTGGGAACCTCCGGGGGTATGCACATCCTTAGCCTGGAAGAACCTTCCTTGCCCAATCTTTTATCGACCTACCAGCATATTACGGCTTGCGACCCGGTGGTTGTGGCGGAGGATTATGCCTATGTAACACTTCGCTCCGGGAACTGGTGCGGGGGAACCCAGAATCAGTTGGAGGTAATCGATATTGCCGACAGGTATAATCCAAAAAGAGTGGCCTCTTATGCAATGACCGAGCCATACGGTCTGGGTATTGACAATAACACCCTCTTCATATGCGAAGGTGAACACGGACTGAAGGTGTATGATGCAACTAACCCCTATGAAATCACCTCACACAAACTATCAGAATTCACCGATATCCATGCCTTTGATGTGATTCCGCTATCCTCCTTCCTGTTTACCGTCGGAGAGGATGGTTTTTACATATACGACTACACGAACCTGACCGATATCACAATCATGGGAAGCCTTCATGTGGAGGACTCAGAATCTGATTAATCTATCCGGCTCTCCTTTTATCTCTGCCCGATTTTAGCTACTTTTGCTGCCTGAATTAATCTAAGGCAGATGTTTGAAAATTTATCGGACCGACTTGAACGCTCCTTCAAATTATTGAAGGGCCAGGGCAGAATTACAGAGATCAATGTTGCTGAAACGCTGAAGGATGTCAGGCGTGCCCTTCTGGATGCTGATGTCAATTTTAAAATTGCCAAGCAGTTTACCGAAGAGGTAAAGGAGGCAGCCCTTGGTCAGAAGATACTGTCAGCGGTCAAACCATCAGAGATGATGGTTAAAATAGTTCATGACCACCTCACCCGCCTTATGGGGGGCGAGAACGAACCCATCCAGCTGAAGGGGAATCCCACTGTTATCCTGATTGCAGGTCTTCAGGGATCCGGTAAAACCACCTTTTCGGGAAAACTGGCCTTACATCTGAAAAATAAACAGGGTAAAAATCCCCTGCTGGTTGCGGGAGATGTTTACAGGCCTGCGGCCATTGAACAACTCAGGATTATAGGGGAGCAGGTGAATGTACCTGTCTATACCGAGGATGGAAACATGAACCCGGTCAAGATTGCCAAAGCAGCAATCAGAGAGGCCAGGATGAAGGGTTTCAACACAGTCATTATCGATACAGCAGGACGCCTTGCCATTGACGAGGAGATGATGAAGGAGATTACAGCGGTAAAAGATGCGGTAACTCCCCATGAGATCCTCTTCGTTGTGGACTCCATGACAGGACAGGATGCTGTAAATACCGCAAGTGAATTCAATGACAGACTCGATTTTGACGGGGTAGTTCTGACCAAGCTGGATGGTGATACCCGGGGAGGTGCAGCTCTTTCCATAAGGTCGGTGGTCAACAAACCCATAAAATTTGTGGGAACCGGGGAGAAGATGGATGCCCTGGATGCATTCCATCCCAAACGGATGGCAGACCGTATCCTGGGTATGGGTGATATTGTATCGCTGGTTGAAAAGGCCCAGGAGCAGTTTGACCAGGAGGAGGCCCGGATATTGCAGAAGAAGATCGCCAAAAACCAGTTCGATTTCACCGACTTCATGTCACAGATCCAGCAGATCAAAAAAATGGGTAATATCAAGGATCTTGCTTCCATGATTCCAGGGATGGGGAAAGCGCTCAAAAATATGGATTTGGATGATGATGCTTTCATGGGAATTGAGGCCATCATCAACTCCATGACCCCTGAGGAACGCTCAGATCCGGCACTCCTGAACGGTAGCAGGAGGAAAAGGATCGCCGATGGCAGTGGCACTTCGGTGGCAGAGGTGAACAGGCTTGTAAAGCAGTTTGATGAGACCCGGAAAATGATGAAAATGATGACTTCTTCCAAGGGAAAAAAATTGCAGATGCCCAAATTACGCTAGCCGCGGGCAATAACCGTAATTAAGTTACCCAGAGTACGAAAGATGGAGGTTCATTGTAATTAAAAATAGAGGATGCAGATCATAGATGGAAAGGCTACGGCCACGAAAATTAAAGCCGAAATCAGGGCTGAAGTGGATGTCATAACAGCCAGTGGCCGGCGTGCTCCCCACCTGGCTGCAATTCTTGTGGGGCACGACGGAGGAAGTGAAACCTATGTGGCCTATAAGATCAAGGATTGTGAGGAGGTTGGGTTCAGGTCGACTCTCGTTCGTTTCGAAGAGAATATTGCAGAGGATATCCTGCTGGATAAAATAGCAGAGTTGAACAGCGATAAGGATCTGGATGGTTTTATTGTGCAATTACCCCTTCCCGGTCACATTAGTGAGCAGAAAGTGATCGAGGCGATCAACCCAAAAAAAGATGTGGATGGGTTTCACCCTGTGAATGTGGGCAGAACGGTGATCGGACTCCCCTCATTCATATCTGCAACACCTTTTGGAATCATTGAATTGCTGAAAAGATACGGGATCGAGACATCAGGGAAAAACTGTGTGGTGGTGGGCCGTAGCAATATTGTCGGACGACCCATGAGTATTCTGATGTCACAGAAATCGATGAATGCAACGGTAACAGTAGCGCATAGCCGCACAAAAGACCTTGATAAGTTGTGTGCATCAGCTGATATCCTGATTGCTGCATTGGGAGCTCCCGGTTTTATCAAAGGATCCATGGTCAAGGAAGGAGCCGTAGTGATTGATGTAGGTACCACCAGGGTCCCCTCCAATGAAACAAAATCCGGCTTTCGGCTGATGGGTGATGTGGTATACGATGAAGTAGCTCCGTTATGTTCCTATATCACCCCTGTTCCGGGCGGAGTGGGTCCAATGACCAGGGTGTCCCTGCTAAGTAATACCCTTCTTGCGGCAAAGGGAAATATATACAGTTAAATTCACGTTTTCTCTATTATGAGACAACTGTTCCCGATATTTCTGGCACTACTGGCCACCTGTCAGATTATGGCTCAGTCTGCTGTTAACAGCGGGTCAGAGCAATCTATTCCTGATGGTTCTTTTGCCGATTCTTTATTCGATGTGAATTCAGCGTGGAAATATGTGGAACGTGCCACCCTCAACAGGGAACTTTGGAGGGCCGATTCGGAGATCGTGGTTGAAGCGCTTCAAAGGCTCCTGGACCATACCCGGGAGCCGTATGATTCGGCAGCCCTGTTTCTCCGTTCCAATGATTTCAGTAAGGTACCGATTCACTGGGAAACACCGGTCGTAGTTGAGACAGTTGATGTTAAATGGATCAATGACTCCACCTTTGTGGTTAATCCACAGGGGTGGAACTCGAACCTTTACCTGAAAATGGAGGAACGTTATGTCTACCCGGTTGATTTCTCCACTCTGATACTTTCTGACTCACTACTGGATGAGAACGGAAAGCTTGACTCAACCCTGTTTATCCCCGACACAATTCTTCAACAGGTTATTGACACTGCGGCAATCAGGGAGCTGGAGATCAAACTTTACAAATATCTTAACGGGTCCATTACCCCTCCCCTCTCCAATCTTTCTTCGGGGAGAGTGGCCCGGCTTTCCAAAGACCGGACTCAGATTCATTATTCCCTGCCCGGAACCACCTGGATCGCTGATGAAACCTCTCCATTTTATATTCTCGGTGGTAAACATCAGCTTGATTCGCTTCAGAAAGCGATCAATACCCTGCTTGATTACAACCTCCGGAGAGATTCCACATTACTGATAATCAACGATATGTTTGGTCAGAATACCCCCTATTGGCTGACCACCGGAAGAGACCGGACTTTCAGGTTCTGGGTGAAAAACTTTAATAATGACTCCCTTACCCTCTGGATCGGGAATCCCGGTACCAACGAGGTCAGCCTGCTGATGGAGGATGATGTCAATTTCAACCGGTTGGTTCAGGAGAAGATCAGTTACCTGCCCTCATTTCTCGAACAGCCAAAAAGAGCCCTTCAGGAGATGGCCATGCTTGAGCCGGAGCCCATATACTGGGATTTTGCAATGTCCAATCTTCTGGGTCTGAGCCAAACCTACCTGGGCAACTGGACCAAGGGTGGAGAGAGTTCTTTTTCCACAACGATTGATGTGATGGGCAGGGCCACTTACAATAATAAGGATGCAAACACCCAGTGGATCAATGTCGCCAGGTGGAAATTCGGTACCATCTGGACCAAGGAGAAGGGAAACCGGGTAAACAATGACCAGTTTGAGGTGGACTCCAAATATAACCTGAATGCTTGGGGAAAGATTGGGATGAGTTCTTCACTCTATATGAAGACCCAGATCGCAAAGGGTTTTAACTACCCCAACGATTCAGTTCCTGTTTCAAAATTTCTGAATCCGGGAACGATTACCCTGGGGTTGGGTGCCGAGTATAAACCCATGGAGAAAACCACCATCAACTTTGCCCCACTCTCCTACAAAACGACCTTTGTTCTCGACACAGCTCATATTGACCAGACCAGGCACGGCATCGCTTCAGATAAGTCGGCTAAAAGAGAGATGGGTTTACAGGTGGTGCTCAATAATGAAATCAGACCTTTAAAAGACCTTACCATGATCAACCGGGTGAGACTCTTTTCCAACTACCTGTACAAACCTCAGAATGTGGATGTGGATTGGGAAATGATCATAGAGCAGAAGATCAACTGGTTTTTCACCATTCGCCTGAACCTGCATCTGATTTATGATGACGATGTGCGGTTCCCTGTTTATGACGCTAATGACGAGCCAGTCACACATCCCGACGGAAGTAAAAAAGAGGTAGCCAGACCACAATTCCGGGAGTTTCTGGGGCTCACCCTTTCATTCAACCTCTGATCACTCCAACAGAAGCTTCAGTGCCTCCTCCTTCTCCTCCAATTGAAGTTGGTTATAGAGGTGATAAAGCTTTGAAATGGCCTCATCGTTATAGGGATCCATTTCAAAGGATTTTTCAAGCCAGGTCACAGCCTCCCGGAAACGATCCCTTGCAAGATTCTTCATCTCCAGGTATTCGTTAATATTGGTAATCTGCACTGATTTGTCGGTCAGATCAATCCCCATATTATAGTAAATCACCCCAATATGGTAGTATAATTTTGATTCTCCGGGGGCCAGGTCAAGGGAAGCCTTGAGGCTTTCAATGGCCTGTTCAGGTTGACCCATTTTGATGTAGACCAATCCCCGGGTCCACAAAAACCGATGGTTTTCGGGCCTTTCTTTGATGGCTTCCTCCAAAATTCTCTGGGCCTGATCGCTTCGGCCGCTTTCCACATAAAGATTAACCAGGTAAAGCACCACCTGATTTTCATAATGGTGTATCTCAATACCCTCCTTAAGCACCTCCTCTGCCCTGGCGGAATCACCGTTTTCCAAAAACGCATTGTGTAGCAGAATGGAGGTGGCCGGGGCGTGTCCAAATTCATGCAATCCTGTAAGGTAACCAATCGCCATATCCCAGTTTTGACTCTCATAAGCAGCCAGGGCTGTATTATATATCAGGCTGGTATCTGCCTTAGCATGGATCAGGTTGCTATTGTTCACCAGTAATGCATGTTCAAAGGCGCGAAATGCACCTTCAAATTCGCCGTTTTGGAATAGCCGCTGCCCCATTTTTCTGAAATCGTTGGAAAGGTGATAGTACTTCTGAGAAATGGAAGGTTGAAGCCGTTTTCTTACATCCAGCTCAATCGCCTGTTCATAGGAGCTGTAGGCAAGGTACAGCTGATCGGGATAGAGACTTGTCTTTTTGACCTCCCTTTTCTCGAACCCATCTTCATGTGCAGTCTGACAAAGCAAGCCCCTGGTATAATAGGTCCGGGCCCATGACGAAGTCTTTTCGTTCCAGATAGCAAGCTCGATAGTCTCCTTTGCCTCCTCGTATTTCCCCTGGTCAATCATCTGACCAGCGGAAAGTACCCTGCTCTTCTGGGCGGAAATGACCATGGTCACCTGAACTACCAACAGTAACATAAAAATCCGTTTCATAGATGGCTGTATATTCAAATTGCAGAGAAATTTACCCGGGTTACATTCGTTCCGGCATTTCTATACCCAACAGATCCATCCCCGATTCAATCACCTGTCCGATAACCTCAACCAACAGAAGACGCAAACCTACCAGCTCCTCACTTTCAGCACTTAAGATACTATGGTCGTGATAATACTGGTTGAACTCTTTGGCCAGTTCATAAAGAAAATTTGCAACCAGGGATGGGTTAAGAGAATCGGACGCTTCACGGATTACCTCAGGGTAGTCATATATAATTCTGATCAGTGACACCTCCTTGTCAACCAGGGGAGTATTCCCTGCGTTTCGGAGGATCAAAGACCCTTTTCTGATCAGGCTCATAATCCTTGCATAAGTGTATTGAATAAATGGCCCTGTATTCCCATTGAAATCAACTGATTCGCGGGGATCAAAAGTCATGTTCTTCCGGGCATCAACCTTTAGTATAAAATATTTCAGTGCACCCATTCCCACCTGTCTGTTGATCCTGTCCCTCTCCTGAATATCGTATTCATCCAGCTTCCCGAGTTCCTCAGACATCTGGTGGGCTGTGGCTTCCATTTCATCCATCAGATCATCTGCATCCACTATTGTTCCCTCCCTTGATTTCATCTTTCCCTCCGGGAGTTCAACCATGCCATAGGAGAGATGAAAGAGCCGGTCGGCCCAATCATATCCAAGCTTTTTCAATACAAGGGTTAACACCTGAAAATGGTAGTTCTGCTCATTTCCTACCACATAAATATGTGAATCAAACTCAAACTCGTTGAATCGTTGCCGGGCAGTCCCAATATCCTGGGTCATATAGACAGATGTTCCGTCGGAGCGTAATAATAATTTATGATCCAGTCCCTCTTCCTCGAGGTTTGCCCAAATGGAGCCGTCTTCACGGGAGTAAAGAACTCCTTCTTCGAGCCCTTTCAGGATAATTGATTTCCCCAGCTTATAGGTTTCAGATTCGTAATAGGTTTTATCAAATTCAATTCCAAGTCTGAGGTAAGTCTCCTCAAAGCCAGCGTAAACCCATCCATTCATCATCTCCCAAAGCGCGCGTATCTCAGGATCTTCAGCCTCCCATTTCAGGAGCATCTCTCGCGCCTCCCGGAGCACAGGAGCTTCTGCCTCCGCCTCCTTTTCAGGTATTCCGCTATCAACCAGATTTTTAACTTGCTTTTTGAACATCTGGTCATACATCACATAGTACTTCCCTACGAGGTGATCTCCCTTTAGCCCGGAAGAAACCGGAGTCTCCCCGTCTCCTTCCTTTTTCCATGCCAGCATGGATTTACAGATATGGATTCCACGGTCGTTTACCAGGTTCACCTGCCTGACCTGCCTACCACTGAATTTAAGAATTTTGGCCATGGAATGTCCAAGCAGGATGTTCCGGATATGACCCAAATGGAGTGGTTTATTGGTGTTGGGGGATGAATATTCGATCATCACCCGGGGTGAGGATTGGGTCAGGGGAGTACTGCCGTAACCCCGATCGGAAAGATCGCCCTGAAGCATCTCTCTCCAGAAATTGTGTGAAACCAAAAGATTAAGGAATCCCTTGATCACATTGAAACCGGAGATCATATTGGAGTGCTCGACAATATAAGTTCCCAGGGTTACTGCTGTCTCTTCGGGGCTTCTTTTTGAAAATTTCAATAAGGGAAATACCACCAGTGTATAATCTCCCTGAAACTCTTTTCTGGTTTTCTGAACCTGTACCGTCTCTTCGGGCACTTTTGTATTCCAGGAGGAATGGATGGCATCAATGGCCAGGGTTTTTATAATTTGTTCTATTCGTTGCATATTTTCGTTACTGACGGACAAAGATAAAAAAAAGATCCCCCCGCGAGCGCAGAGGGACCTTAAAACTAAACTAACCCTAAAACTAAATCTATGAAATGAATTGTAGATGAAAAGAACGAAATTATCACACTGATAATCAATAAACTTTCTACATTCTATATAACGTGCAAATTGCTAAATTGTTGCATTAAAATTTTAAAAAGAACCTTAAAATATGTTAATGTTTTTACCTTATCTTTAAAGCTCAGAGAGCAGTTTCCTCAAAGGATTTAACATGCCGGATCAACACCTTCATGTAATCGCATTCAATGTTCCGCACCCGGCAGACTACGGGGGAGTCATAGACATCTACTATAAGTTGAAGTCTCTGAAACAGGAGGGAGTTAAGATCATACTTCATTGCTATACATATGGCCGACAGCCTTCCAAAGAACTGGAGGATCTCTGTGCTGAAGTTCACTATTATAAAAGAGACTCCGGGTTTTTCTATGCACTCCACAGAGATCCATACATAGTTACTACCAGGAATTCAAATATCATGCCAAAGAGAATCCTGAGAGACAATTATCCGATACTTTTCGAAGGTCTGCACTCCACCTCCCGGTTGGTACATTATGCTCAGGCAGGTAAGAAGTGTCTGGTAAGGGCACATAACATTGAGCATTATTACTACCAGGCCCTTTCCAGAAGTGAAAACAGGCTGTATGATAAGATATTTCTTTATACAGAGGCCATTAAACTTCGCCACTATGAGAAGGTCCTGGGATATGCGGATCATATTCTTGGAATTTCCAGACCGGAAACGGATTATTTTCTGGAGAAGTATGGTCACTCCTCTCTGATTCATGCGTTTCACAGATTTGATGAGATCACCATTAAGCCCGGACTGGGAGATTACATCCTGTTCCACGGGAATTTGGCCGTTGCAGAAAATTCTGATGTCTTCCTCCGGATTGCCGGTAATGTACTTTCAAAGATCTCCCACAGGGTATTGGTAGCAGGAAAGAACCCTTCCAAATCGTTTATCCGGAAACTATCGGCATGGTCAAATATCAGCGTCATTGCCAATCCCTCCGACAAGGAAATGGACGGGCTGATCGCTGATGCCCAGGTAAACCTTCTATACACTGCCCAGTCAACCGGAATTAAGTTAAAACTCCTGCATGCACTCTTCGGAGGAAGGCACTGCCTTGTAAATAGCGAAATGATAGGGGGAACAGGTCTGGAATCCCTTTGCCAGCTTGCTGAAGAGCCGAAGGATATGACCGATCAGCTGGAGGAACTTATGAAACGTCCCTTCATTGAACAACAGGTCATTGAGCGGGAGTCAGCCCTGAAGGAGTATTCCAACAAAGCCGGAGCAAAAAAAATCTTAGCGCTGCTGGGGACGATCCAGTATTGAGAAGATCAGCACAACCACCGCTGCAGCGGCAAGGATCACCATCAGTGACTTGAACAACCGGGCCATCAGGAATTCAATATCCACCAGTTCCCAGATGCCCAGGATGGCCACTAATGAAAAAAGTAAAACAAGAGTGGAAAGTGAATAGGCAAAAATCTTTTTTACTTTCATGATTTTGTAGTTTTAAGTGATGTTCAAAATAATGAATTATCGTTTTTGGATCAAAAACCGGGCCATGTCATAGAGAGAGTCAGCCTTAGTAACTTTACCCTCCCGTACGATTTCCCAGTAATGTTTATCCCCTGATTGAACCATGATTCCAATGGGTTGATCCCCGGCAGATACCGTGAATCCGATTCTCCGAAGCAGGTGCCTGGTCCATGCAACCGCCTCCCTAGAAGCGCCGGAAAGTGCCACACTTCCCCGGGAATCGATGGAATGGATAAATCTCCCCGATTCCATATCAAAAGTGATACCCGTGCCATCGAAAAGCTGTTGAAAGAGTCCCTCTAAACCCAGGTCCTCCGGAGATCCTTCACGAATGAATCCATCCGTGATCACCCAGAATTTATCGGCACACAGGAGTGCCGTTTCCAGGTCATGCGTAGAGTAGACAATGGTTTTACCCCGGTCCCGGAATAAAGAGAGCAATCGGATCAGTTCATACTTATTGGGGATATCCAGGTAAGCGGCTGGTTCATCCAATACCATATTGGGTGTGTCCTGCACCAGTGCCCGGGCTATCATCACCCGCTGCTTCTCTCCGTCGCTCAACTGATCCAGTTTCCTTTCCATATATGGCCCCAGACCCAACTCCAGGATCGTATGCTCCACCATCTCCATATCTCTCTTCCCCAGCCTGCCGAGCCATCCTGTATGTGGCATTCTTCCGAGAGAAACAAGCTCTCTAACGGTCAGAGACGGCAATCCTGCCACCTGCGATGAAACATAACTGACCGACAGTGCCCTGGTTGATACCCACTCATGGAGCACCGTCAAAATAGATCGTAATGGTCTTCAGTTTTTTTGGCGCCATGTTCTCAAACGTGACTGGCAATGGGTTAATATTGAGGTAATTTAATCACTCCATTGTCCTGAATTCTGGGCAATTTTTAACCCACCATTTTTCATTTCAACCCACAGAATTCCCAAATTTTGACCGCAGGATTTGCTTGTTTAATTTTTTTTCGTTTTTCTTCACTTTATAGTGGCGTCCCGGAATTATCTTTGGTATATAATGGTCATGTTGCCCTTGACCATCAGAAAACGCACGATTACTGCAGCCGACCTGGACGTTATCCAAAAGGTCATCGATGAAAACCGCAACAGGTCACGCACCGAGATCTCTAAGGCTCTGTGTCGA